>NZ_JBITHK010000001.1:0-618704 GCF_044457925.1 Nocardiopsis sp. NPDC050513
GCGGCCCCGGGGCGCCCCGCCCCCGCCGGGCGCGGGGGGGGGGGGGGGGGGGGGGGGGGGGGGGGCCGGCCCCCCCCCCCCCCCCCCCCCCCCCCCCCCCCCGGCGGGTCAGCGGTGGCCCTTGGCCAGCGCGTCCTCGGTGGCGCGCCGCACGGTCTGGGCGTGCTCGGGAGAGAGCGGCAGACGGGGCGGACGGCACGCGCCGCCCCGTCGACCCACGATGTCCATGGACAGCTTGATGGCCTGCACGAACTCGGTGCGCGAGTCCCATCGCAGCAGGGGGTGCAGGTCGCGGTAGAGCGGCATGGCCGCCCGCAGGTCCTCGACATCGCCGGAGACCGCCAGCCGGTACAGGCGCACGCACGCCTCGGGCAGGGCGTTGGGGTAGCCCGCGATCCACCCGACCGCACCGGCCAGACCGAGCTCGACGAGGACGTCGTCGGTCCCGACCAGCAGGTCGAGGCCGGGTGCCAGCTCCCGGATCTCGTAGGCGCGGCGCACGTCCCCGGAGAACTCCTTGACCGCGCTGATCAGCCCCTCGGAGTGCAGTTCGGCCAGCAGCCCGGGCGTCAGGTCGACCTTGGTGTCGTAGGGGTTGTTGTAGGCGACGATCGGCAGACCGACCTTGGCGGCGGCGCGGTAGTGGGCCACCACCGCCTCACGGTCGGCGCGATAGATGTTGGGCGGGAGCATCAGCACCGACTGGGCGCCGGCCTCGGCGGCCTGCTCGACCCAGCGCACGGTCTCCAGCGCGCCGTAGGCGGCCACGCCGGGCATGACGCCGAACCCGTCGGGGGACGCCTGGACGGCGGTCTCGACGACGCGGGCCCGCTCCTCGGGGGTCAGGGCCTGGTACTCCCCCAGGGATCCGGAGGGGCACACGCCGTCAGTGCCGCTGTCGGCCAGCCACCGCACGTGGTCGGCGTAGGCGTCGTAGTCGACGCGCAGGTCGGCGTCGAACGGCAGGGCGGTGGCGGTGTACAGACCGCGCCACGGCGTCTGGCTTGGGATGGGCATGCTTCTCCTCGAAGTGCGGTGTCAGTTCTAATATAATGTGACATTGCACTGAGGATGGCAAGGGGTCACTCCCCGACCCCCGCCAGCACCCGACGGCCAGTACTACATCACATGGCATAAGGTGGGTGAGGTGACAGACGAGGTGACTCCCTTGACGTTCGGCAGTATCTCCCCGCTGGAGAAGGTCTCGGCGCGCGACCGCATCGCCCGCGCGCTGCGCGCCGCCATCGTCTCCGGCCAGATGGAGCCCGGGGTCGTCCACTCCGCGCCCTCGCTGGGCGTCAAGTTCGGGGTCTCGGCCACCCCGGTCCGCGAGGCCATGCTCGACCTGGTCCGCGAGGGCCTCGTCGAGATCGTCCCGAACAAGGGGTTCCGGGTCACCGAGATCAAGGAGAGCGACCTGGACGAGATCACCGAGGTGCGCCTGCTGCTGGAGCCCCCGGTGGTCCGCAAGGTCACGGCGATCATCCCGGACGAGGACTTCCCCGAACTGCGGGCGCTGGCCCAGGACATCGTGGACGGGGCGGTCGCCGGGGACCTGGTCTCCTACACCGAGGCCGACCGCCTCTTCCACCTGCGCCTGCTCTCCTACGCCGACAACGGCAGGATTCTCAACCTCGTCTCCGACCTGCGCGCCCACACGCGGCTGTTCGGACTGACCTCCCTGCTCGAACAGGGGGAGTTGGAAGGGGTGGCCCGCGAGCACTTCGGGATCATCGACGCGCTGGAGAGCCGCGACCCCGACGCCGTGGAGCGGATCATGCGCGACCACATCAGCCAGACCCGCGGACGGTGGGCCCATCCCTCCGACGGGGAACGGCCCTCGGGACAGGGCTGACACGGCCCGTTCCCCGCCCACCATTCCCGAACGGTCATGTCAGGCCACCCTTACACTGCTGCGGAGAGCATCGTCAGGTTGAGCCCGCGGTCCGGGGCCGGGTGACGGAGGAGGGTGCGGCCATGATGGGTTTCGGCATTCTGGGGTTGCTCGAAGTCCGAACACCCGACGGGCCCGTCGAGATCAGCGGGCGCCACCACCCGAGGTTGCTGGCGGTACTGCTCGACCAGGCGAACCACGTGGTCCCCATGGAACGGCTGGTGGAGGGGCTCTGGGACGACCGGCCTCCCGCGACCGCCGTCAGGCAGGTGCAGAACATCGCGGCGGCCCTTCGACGCCAGCTCGGAGCGGCCGGAGAACGGCTGCGGAAGGTGGGGACGGGCTACCGGATCGATGTCGGCGTGGACGAGCTCGACGTGCTGCGCTGCGAACGAAGCGAGTCCTCGGCGCTGCGGCACCGGGCGGCGGGGAGACTCGCCGAGGCCGAGCGGGCGCTCGACGACGCGCTGTCCGAATGGCGCGGCCCGTCCCTGACCGGTCTGTCCGGGACGATCCTCGAGGCGGCGGCACGGAGACTCGACGATTACCGGCTCACACTGACCGAGGAGCGCATCGACGTCGGGCTGCGCCTCGGCCGCCAGGAGCTGCTGGTGAACGAGCTGCGGAAGCTGAGCCTCGAACACCCCCATCGCCAGCGCTTCACGGAACAGCTGATGCTGGCGCTCTACCGCTGCGGGCTCGCCCCGGAGGCCCTCCGCGTCTACACCGACGTCCGCGACCGGCTGGCCGCCGAGCTGGGCGCCGACCCGGGCAGACCGCTGCGTGATCTGCACACCGCCATCCTGCGCGAGGACCCGGACCTGGATGTCGGGACGCCGGAGGAGCCCGCGGCGGTCGCGCCGGTGACGCTCCCCGCGGGAACGGCCGCCTTCGCCGGCAGGAACGAGGGCCTGGCGGCGCTGGAGGAGTCGGCGGACGCGCCCTCGGTCCCCCTCGTCGTCCTGACCGGCGCCGGAGGCGTCGGCAAGACGATGCTGGCCCTGCACTGGGGCCACCGGTCCGCCCACCGGTTCCCCGGAGGGAGGATCTACATCGACCTGCGCGGCTTCACCCCGGTGGGGACCATGATGGAGCCCTACGAGGCGGCCCGTCTCCTGCTCGGTTCGATGGGCGTGGAACCGCGCAGGATCCCGGCCGATCCCGACGCCCTGATCGCGCTCTACCGCTGCGTCGTCGGCGACGGGCGCCGACTGCTCATCCTCGACAACGCACGCGACGCGGCGCAGATACGACCGCTGCTGCCGAACTCCTCGCGTGTCCACACGGTGGTGACCAGCCGCCGCCAACTGGTCGGCCTCGCCGTCTCCCACGGGGCCAGGATCGTCGAGGTCGGGGCGTTCCCGCGGCACGAGGCCGCGGCCCTGCTCGAAGGGCAACTGGGCGCACGTCGCCTCGCGGCGGAGCCCGAGTCCGTGGAGCGGATCCTGACCGCCTGCGCGGGGGTGCCCCTGGCCCTCGCGATAGCCGCCGCCAAGGCCGCGACACGGCCCGACCATCCGCTGAGCGCCACCGCCGACGAGCTGGAGACCTCACGCCTGGACGCCCTGGCGGGTGACGATGAGTCCGTGGACCTTCGGGCGGTGTTCTCCTGGTCCTACCGTTCCCTCGAAGCCGACACGGCCAGGATGTTCCGCCTCCTCGGCACCGTTCCCGGTCCCGACTTCGGCATCGACAGCGCGACCCGTCTGCACGGAGGCACCCGGGAGGAGACCGCGCGGGCGCTGCGCCAGCTGACGGAGGCGCACATGGTCGAGCACGGCCGTCCGGGGCGCTACCGGCTCCACGACCTGCTCCGCCTGTACGCGGCCGAGCTCGTCGAGGCGGAGGAATCGGAACACGAGCGGTCAGCGGCCTCGGCCCGGCTGCTCGACTGGTATCTGCACACCGCCGACGCCTGCCGGTCGCTCCTCTACCCGGAGTTCGAGTTCGCGCGGCTGCCGGTGCCGAAGGGGGATGCCGGAGACCTCCCGCGGACGGAGGCCGAAGCCGCCCGGTGGATGAAGTCCGAGTGGACCAATCTCGTCGCCGCCGTCGAACACGCCGCCGGGCACGGATCGCCCGAGTACGCCTGGCGTCTGGCCGACGCGCTGCGCGGGTACGTCTGGCTGGGCATGCTCGGCAGCGACGGCCTGCGCGTCAGTCGGGCCGCGCTGGCGGCGGCGACCCGCGCCGGCGACCCCCTCGGCCAGGCCTCCGCGGAGCTCGGCATGGCCTGCGCCCTGATCCGCTGCAACCGCGTGGGCGAGGCGATGGAGCACGGCCGTACCGCCGCCGCCCTCGCGAGGCGGACCGGCTGGGCCGCGGGCGAGGCCTCGGCCGAGGGAAATCTGGCGTCCGGGGCCTTCTACGCGGGTCGGATGCGTGAAGGGCTGGGGCACGCCCGTACGGCGCTGAGCCTCAATCGGGCGCTCGGCGAACGCCGGGCCGAATGCACCAATCTGCACTGGCTGGGAATCCTGCACTCCCTCGTGGACCGGCTCGACACCGGAATCGGGTACTTCGAGCAGGCGCTGGAACTCGCCAGGGAGGCGGGAACCGCGTCGGTCAAGGCGGTGCTGCTGACCCATATGGCCGAGATCCAGCTCTTCCGCGGGCGACTCGATCTGGCCAGCGCCCATCTGGACGAGGCGGCCGAACTGGAGCGCGGCGGCCTCGGTTTCGACCGGTCCGGCGACATCGAGGGGGCGACCGCGAGGCTCCGGCTGGCCGCCGGACGCGTCGAGGAGGCGTTGGCGCACGCGAAGCGGGTGGTCGAGGCCCGGACGGACGCCGCCGACTACCGGATCAGGACGTCCGCCATGGTCACGGTGGCAGCGGCCTACGACGCCGCGGGCGAGCACGGCGAGGCGGTCGCGCACTACGATCGCGTGCTGGCCGCGACCGAGCAGGGCAGCACCATGCTCCACCGGGTCGAGGCGATGGTGGGAAAGTCGCGGGCGCTGTACCGCCAGGGCGATTTCGACCACGCCGAAGCCGAAGCGGTGCGCGCGCTCCGGACCGCCCAGGAGGGCGACTACCGGTTCCTGGAGGGCCAGGCGCTCAACCAGCTCGCTGAGATCGATGTGGAGGCGGGGCGACTCAGCGGCGCCGCGGAGCGGGCGAACCGGGCGCTGCGGGTCTGCGGGCAGACCGGGCACCGGCCCGGCGAGGCGGCTTCCCTGTCGGTCCTCGCCCGCATCGCGCTCGCCGACGGCGACGCGGAGACCGCCCGCCGGTACCGGGACGAGGCGCGAACCCTGTACGCCGGCACGGGCGCCGCCGTCCCGGGGAACCGCACGGACCAGGGATAGTCCGCGCCCCCCGCGCGGAGCGGTCCGGTCGTGCACGGACGAGCCGTGCACGATCCGTGCGGGAGGCGTCTACGATCCAAGTCGGTCAACGACCGCCTCGGCCGAGCATCGGCCCGCAACTCCTCCCATGGAAAGGCCAGACAGTGCGTCCCCTCCGACTTGCCCTGCCGCTGACGTGCGCGGCCCTCGCCCTCTCGGCATGCAGCTTCCAGGCCGGCCTGACGGTGTCCGGCGAGGCGCTCGCGGAGGCGGCCGCGGACGCGCTCGAACAGCAGACCGGTGAGCGTCCTGACGTCGCCTGCCCCGACGACAGCGTCATCGCCACCGAGGGCCAGGAAGTCGACTGCGTGGTGACCGACCCCGGCACCGGCGAGGAGTACGACGCCGCCGTCACGTTCACCGGGGTCGAGGGCGACCAGTGGAACATCGGCGTCGAGGTGGCCTCGGAGCCGCGGGGGCAGAGCGCGGAGGAGACCGACCAGGCCGAGCCGGACCCCGCCGCGGCCTCCGAGAACCCCGGCGACCAGGCCGGCTCGGGCGGCGCGGTCGACAGGGTCGCGGTGACCGCCGTCGAGGCCGCGGCCGCGGACGCGCTGGAGCCCCAGCTCGGTGAACGCCCCGTCGTCGACTGCGGGGATCTCGACATCAACCCGTTCAACGGCAGGACGGTCGACTGCACGATGACCGACGCCACCGGCGCGGAGTTCGACACCACGGTCACGTTCACCGGGGTCGAGGGCGACCAGTGGAACATCGGCGTCGAGGTGGCCCCGACGCCGAACTGAGCCCTGCGCGGGCGGCACGGCCGAGATCCCGCAGGGAACACGGGTCCCGACACACCGGCGCCCCGCCCGCGGGCGCTCGCCGCTACTCCGGCGCCTCCGCCACGGGGCGCAGCTCCGCGGCGAACTCCACGAAGCCCCCGTACTCCGACTGGCGGAGAGTGCTCACGTCGGCGAACATGCCCTCCACCTCGTGCTCGAACAGACGGGACAGCGCGACGGTGACTCCGCCCAGGCTCTCGGGGCCGGGCGCCGCCAGCCAGACCTCGGTCCCCTCCCCGTACTCCACCACCTCCACGTCCGCGGGCAACGGCGACGACGGGGCCGCCGCCGCGACCGGTACGCACACCCGGTACGCCGCTCCACCCCCCGGTGCCGGCTCCAGCGCCTTCCACCAGCGGCCGTCGGCGCGCCACCCGCGCTCCCGGGCCAGACCACCGAGCCGCTCGGCCAGGGCCCGCACCTCGGCCCGCGACCGGCCCAGGTCGAAGTCCTCACCCTCCTCCGCGGTCAGCCCCGAGAGGGCGGTGCGGGCCCGCCGGGCCCGGACCTCCACACGCGGCTCCCACTCCAGGGCCGTGGAGGCCTCCGCCAGCGCGCGGTCCTGCTCCTGGCGCTCGCGCCGCAACTCCTCGGCGTGCCGCCGGAGCATCTCGGGCGCCAGGCCGGGGTCGTCCACCACGCGCCGGACCGAGTCCAGACCCATCCCCGCGCGGCGCAGGGCGACGATCCAGCCGGCACGCTCGATCTGGTCGACGGTGTACCAGCGGAACTGCGTGTCCTCGTCCACGCGGTCCGGGACCAGCAGGCCCAGGGAGTGGTAGTGGTGCAGCGCCTTGCGCGAGAGGCCGGTGAGTTCACTGAATGAACTGATGGGAAGCATGGTTCCACTGTGGCCCCTCCCCCAAGGGGAGAGGCAACCAGGCGACGGGGAACCGGAACCGCGGTGAGGGCCGCGTCCGGTACGGGGAGGCCGCACGCGAACCCGGTGTGAAGTTCGTGTGAAGGAACACCGTCGCCGTCGGCCACGACGGGGCCGATGCGGGCCGGGTCGGCGGAAACCGCGTAGTTTGCATGGAAGAGCCCTGCGGCGAAGGGGTATGCCGAGCACGGCAGGGTGGGACGATCGAAGGGTTCGTGTGAACGTACTGGTGGTCCTCGCCCTGGTGGCGGGGTTCGTTCTGTTGGTGGCCGGAGGCGAGACGCTCGTACGGGGCGCCGGCTCCCTGGCACGGACTCTGGGGATGTCCTCACTGGTCGTGGGCCTGACCGTGGTGTCGTTCACGACGTCGGCGCCCGAGCTGGCGGTCAGTACCGACGCCGCCCTCTCCGGGTACCCGGGTCTGGCCGTGGGCAACGTCGTGGGCAGCAACATCGCCAACATCCTGCTGGTGCTCGGGACGTCGGCGCTGTTCGTTCCCCTGGCGGCGCACTCGCAGGTCGTGCGCGCCGACATCCCGGTGATGGCGGCACTGTCCGTGGTGGTGCTCCTGATGGCCCTGGACGGGAACCTCGGCCGCTTCGAGGGCGCCGCGCTGTTCGTGATCCTGGTGGTCTACGTCACGGTCACGGTGCTCGTCTCCCGGCGGCGGGCCGCGCTCGGTTCGGGTTCCGTGCGCGTGAACGCCGGCCCGGGCGCGGACGGCCCGGTCCGCGACACCCCGCGGACGAGGCCGGTCCTGGTGGACGTGGTGCTCGTGGTCCTGGGCACGGCCCTGCTGGTCGCGGGGGCGCGGCTGCTGGTGTACGGGGCCAGCGCGATCGCGACGACGCTCGGGGTGAGCGACCTGCTCATCGGGCTGACCGTGGTGGCGGTCGGCACGTCGCTGCCCGAGTTGGTGACCTGTGTCGTCGCTGTGGTGCGCGGCGAGCGCGACATGGCGGTGGGCAACATCGTGGGCAGCAACGTGTTCAACATCGGCGCGGTGCTCGGACTGACCGCCATCGTCTCACCCGGGGGAATCGCCATCGCGCCGTCGGCTCTGCGGTTCGATCTGCCGATCATGGCGGCGGTGGCCCTGGTGCTGCTGCCGATCGCCCTGACCAGGTTGGAAGTGGCCCGCTGGGAGGGTGCGCTGCTCGTCGGCTTCTACGTCGCCTACATCGCCTATCTGGTCGTGGAGGCCACCGGACACGCGGCACTGCGGCCCTTCAGCGCCGCGATGCTGTGGTTCGTCATTCCGCTCACCGCGTTGTGGTTGGTGACGGTGGCGGTCTACGAGCTGAGCACGCGGCGCGGCGGGAGGAAGCCCGCGGCCACCCGCACGGCCCAGAACGTCAAGGGCCGGGAAACGGGGTGAGGGCCGGGGCCGTGGAGTCCCGGACCACCAGTTCGGTGTCCAGGGAGACGGTCCCCGGGGGCTCCCCGGTCGTGACCGCCTGGATGAGGAGGTCGATGGCCCCGCGTCCGGCCGCCGCCACCGGCATGTCCACGGTGGTGAGCGCGGGGCGGCAGTGGCGCGCGATACGGGTGTTGTCCACGCCGACGACGCTCAGGTCGCGCGGCACGGACCTGCCGGACTCCTCCAGCCCGCGCACCAGGCCCAGGGCCACCAGGTCGTTGTAGGCCAGGGCGGCGGTGGCGCCGCTGGCGACGACGCTTCCGGCGGCCGAGGAACCGCCCTCCTCGGTGGGCGGGTTGGGGCCCACCTCGTACGCGCGCACCCCGTGCTCGGCCGCCCGCTCCCGGGCCGCCCGGCCGATCTCCTGGCTCGTCCAGGAGGCGCGTGGGCCGGTGAGGACCGCGATGTCGCGGTGGCCGAGCCCGACCAGGTGGTCGACGGTCTGCCGGGCGCCCGAGGCGACGTCCATGAGCACCGCGGGCAGGCCGCGGACCCTCCGGTTCACCACGACGAACGGAACGTCGCGGCCCAGTTCCTCGATCACCCGGTTGCTCAGCCTCGGTGCGACGAGGAGCGCGCCGTCCACCTGCTTGGCCATGGAGCGGATCAGCTCCTCCTCCACCTCGGCCCGCTCGTCGGTGTCGGCGACGAACACGTGGTAGTCCCGCGTCCGCGCCTGGGCCTGGGCGGACTTGATCAGAGGCGGGAAGAACGGGTTGGCGATGTCGGCGACGATCAGTCCGAGGTTCCCCGTACGCCGGGTGGACAGCGCCCGGGCGGCGCGGTTGGGCCGGTAGCCGAGGGCGTCGGCGGCGGCCAGGACCCGCGTCCGCGTCCGGGCGTGGACCAGGTGCGGCGCGGAGAAGGTCCGCGAGACGGTGGAGACGTGCACGCCGCTCTCGCGCGCCACGTCCCGGATCGTGACGGCCACGGTCGGCCTCCCCTCCTCGCCGGGTCGCATGCCCAGAGACTACGGCAAACGGTTGCTGTCCGCAGCCACCGGCGGTGCGCGCCCCGCCTACACCGCTGACAGCGCCACTACCGGGTTCCCCTGGGTCCTCCGTGTCGAACGCGTGCCGGGAGGGTTGACTCCGCGGCGCTGTTCGGGGGATGGTCATGCAAACGTTTGTATTCCGGGCGGCCACAGCCGCTCCTATCCCCCTCAGGACGGACGTATGTCACGACGCAGGCCCGTACTTCCCCTGACCCTGGCGGTCGCGTTGACGGCCGCGGGCGCGGTCGCCCTCACCGCGCCCCCTCGCCCCGACGGGTCCCCCTCCGCCACGCTGGTCAGCGCCACCGCCTCCGGAGGCTCCGCCGACCTCGGCCGCGAGGTCCTGTCCGACGACGACGGATGGGGCGCCGCCGGAGCCGGGACGACCGGCGGGGCCGGGGCGGTCCCCGAGGACGTCCTCCGCGTGTCCACTCTGGAGGAGTTCCGCGAGGCGGTCGGGGAACGCGAGGGCGACGCCCCGAGGATCGTCTACGTGGAGGGCACCATCGACGGCAACACCGCCCCCGACGGAACCCCCCTCTCGTGCGCGGACTACGCCGTCGACGGCTACACGCAGGAGGAGTACCTCGCCGCCTACGATCCCGAGGTCTGGGGCTGGGAGGACCCCGAGGGGCCGCTGGAGGAGGCGCGGCTGGCGTCGTCCGCCCGCCAGGCCGAGCGGGTCAGGGTGAGCGTCGGGTCCAACACCACCATCGTGGGCGCGGACGACGACGCCGCCATCACCGGGATGAGTCTGCGGATCATCGGCGCGGACAACGTCATCCTGCGGAACCTGACCATCTCCGACGCCCACGACTGCTTCCCGGGCTGGGATCCCGGTGACGGCGGCTCCGGCAACTGGAACTCCGAGTACGACCAGGTGGAGATCTCCGGCGCCACCAACGTCTGGGTGGACCACAACACCTTCGACGACGGGGACAATCCGGGCAGCGAGCTCCCCGAGTACTTCGGGCGCAAGTACGAGGTGCACGACGCCCTGCTCGACATCGTGCGCGAGTCCGACCTGATCACGGTCTCCTGGAACCGCTTCGCCGACCGCGACAAGGCCATGCTCCTGGGCAACAGCGACGGCCGCACCACCGACCGCGGGCGCCTGCGGGTCACCTACCACCACAACCACTTCGACGGACTCGGCCAGCGGGCGCCCCGCGTCCGCTACGGCCGGACGCACGTCTACAACAACTACTACAGCGTGCGCGGGGACCACTACCAGTACAGCCTGGGCGCCGGGTTCGAGTCGCACCTGTACGCGGAGAGCAACATCTTCGACCTGTACGGCGGCGTCGGCGCCGGTGAGATCCTCGCGAACTGGGGCGGCACCGACGTGGTGGAGTTCGGGAACGCGACGATGGACGGCGGGCGCGGCCGACTGCGCCCCGTCGACCTCGTGGCGGAGTACAACGCCGCCAACCCCGACCGGCCGCTGGGCACAGAGCGGACGTGGACCCCCACGTACGTCGAGCGGGTGGGCTCGGTCCACTCCGTCCGCGCCGTGCCGAGGCTGGCCGGCGCCGGTCGCCTGTAGCGACCGTCCTCGGCCGACGGCCCGAGGAGGGGGCCACGGCCGCGACGGGTCGGCGCCGCCAGGCCCCCGAATGGTAACTGCATTTCCGAATCACAAGATCCGGTCGGCCCGGTAATGGAAATCGTGCGGTCCGCGGAAAGACCCGGGGGCCCGGCGCCGCCCGGAACTCTCTCCGGCGTTCCCCCGGGCCGGCCCTGGAGATATGCGCAGGGCGGCGTATCGCCCCATACGCCGGAATCCCCTCCGGGGATATGGGCCTCTTGCAATCTTTGTTTGCCTTATCCCTTAGGCGAGCATTTCCAGACGCGGTTCGAAACCATCGCAGCGGGCGATGGCGCCTCTGGTTTTCCCACCAGGACTTTGATAGGAAGAGTGCGCCCGTACGGGCGGCTCTCCTGGAGCGGGTGCACGTCGTTTCCGTGGATCATTCCGGACCCAAGCACCCCAGACCGAAAAGAAGAGGCGAATTGCCATGACCGACCCCAAGCAGATCGAACTGAAGGACCAGGCCGATCAGTTTCGCGACACCAAGAGGGACGACAAGCGGCGCTTCCTCCTGAGCGAGGCGGAATGGTACAGCGTCCAGACCTACTGCGCCGCCGTGAAGAAACTCCCGATCAGCGACAACGAGATCAAGCTCAAGCTCGAACTCCTTCCGGACGACGACGTCGCCAAGTTCAGCGACATGCGGGACCAGTACAAGGCGATGTACGAGCACGTACACGGCTGGGACGCCGTCGTCACCAAGAGCGTGGGGCTCGCCACCGGGATCAACAACTACGGGCGCAATGCGAAGACCTACTACGGCGAACTCCTCGATCTGGCGACCCAGGGCCTCAGCGACCCCCAGCGCAAGAAGGAGTTCCTGGAGATCGTGGACAACCGCGCCGCAGAGGCGAAGAAGTACGCCGCGGAGGCGACAGCGGTCACCGAGGGGGTGCGGAAATTCCACCAGCAGACCTCCGAAGACGCCGTCAGGATGGGCAAGCTCAAGGAGAAGTACGACAAGGAGTACGACCACGAGAACGAGGCGTGGAAGAAGGTGGACAAGGAGATCAAGGACATGGAGAACGAACTGACCGCGCTCAGGGACGACTACAACCACGCGTGCGTGGTGGCCGGCACCACGCCCACGTACGCCTGGTGCACGGTCTTCGGGTTCATCGCCGCGGTCACGGTGGCCGGCATCTACGGGAAGAAGGCGGCGGAACTCAAGAGCAGGATCGACGAGATCGAGAACAAGCTCGGAGTCCTCAAGGGGCAGCTGAACCGGAACGCCCACATCAGGATGTCGGTCAAGGTGGCGCAGGGCTCGGTGACCGAGACCAAGGGCCTGACAGACCGGGCCCTGCACACCCTGGGCAAGATGCGTGGCGGCTGGGAATCGATCGAGCGGAACCTGAAGGACATCGCCAAGCTGGTGGACGAGGACATCAGGAAGGCGGAGAGTCTGGTGAAGCTCCAGGTCAAGCAGGCCATCAACGACTGGGAGAACGTCGCGGGCCAGGCCCAGGACTACGCGCAGAACGCCTACATCAAGGTACAGACGACCACCCCGGAACTGGCCTACGCCTGACGCGCCCGCTCCCACCCGTTCACCGGCGGCGAGGGCGCCGACGACCGGACGGGGTGGGAGGACGGCGACGAGGCGGCCCCCAGGACTCGTGAGCGAACGGCTCTCCGGGTGGCCGCCTCCACGTACACCGCGGCGTCCGCCGCTCCTCCCGCGCGCCCGGACGCCCCCTCACCCGGAACCCTTCGTCGACCAGCACATGGAGGCAACCATGACCGCTGACACCGTGCTCCTGGGCGATGCCCCGCAGAGCCTTCCCGAAGCCCTCGGCGTTCCCGCGCTCACCAGCCCGGTCATCGACGGGAGGAACGCGGTCTTCCACGGCCGGGACCTCGACACCGCCGCGGTGGCCAGGGAACTCGCCAAGCATCCCGACGTGCGCGTCGTCTACCTGTACGCCGACACCGTCACCGTGTCGGGCGACCCTGCCGTGTCCCTGAAACGGGGTTCCGGCTGGCAGGTGATCGCCCGGGAGGTCACGGCCTCCGCCGCGGCCCCGCTGACGATGGACAACGGGACACAGCTCACCCTCTACACGGGCCGGATCACCAACCCGGACACGCCCGGAGCCCTGTACGTGCGCATCCCCGGGAAGAACGGCACGTGGCAGGACCGCCATCCCACCCTGGAGGGCAGGCCCGGCATCAACCTGGAGGTCGACGACGACGCGCTGACCGTCACGGCCCAGAACACGGTGCCCCTGCCCGTCTCCGGCGGGCCCGTCCAACTCGGGCTCTCCCTGACACTGCTCTTCCAGGTCGCCACCCAGGTGTGGGCCTCGGAACGGGACAAGGCGGTCGCACAGTTGCGGTGGGTGGTGCACCTGGCGAGCCAGAGCACCGACCTTCGCGAGGTGTTCGCACAGGCGAGCAGCCTGGTGACGCTCCACGACAGCGACCGTCTCCACGGGCGGTACGTGCCCCGCCTGGACCGCAGTGTCTACGGCACCCTGGTCGAGGCCTACAAGGACGCGGTCGCGGCCTACGAGAACGGCTACGTGGTCCTGCGGAACAAGACCACCGGGGCCAAGGAACGCGTCGAGGCGGCCAAGCTGCTCCTGGCGAGCCTCAGGGACACCCACACCTACCACACGCAGCTCGCCCGCCAGGCCCACGCGAACGCCGACGCCGCGGCGGAGACGCTGGCCCAGTCGCGGCGCAACCTCGAGAACCAGAGGGACCGGGTCAAGCTGGCGGAGATCGGCTTCCAGGGGGAGATGGAGAGGTTCAGGCAGAAGCAGATCGAGGCCGCGGTCGTCAACGGCGGCCTCGCCGTCCTCAGCCTGGGACTCGCCGTGGCCTCCGGAGCGATGGGGGCCTTCAGCGCGCCCAACGCGATCGGCCAGCTCGTCAAGACGATCGACACGGCCAAGAGCATCGTCGAGGCCGCGGGAAAGATCGACCAGATCATGAAGGACCTGCAGGCCGCGCTGCGGCTCCTGGACCAGCTGCGCAAGCTCGAGGCCCAGATGGGCAAGAACGCCGCCGACCTGTCGAAGCTGCCGGTCAAGGAGATCGACAGGCTTCTGAGGGAGACGGCGGACAGCGGGGCGGTCAACTCCAGCGCGAAGTGGGAGGAATTCCAGGTCGTCGTCCGCGCGATGTTCGGACACATGGTCGCCAAGGCGGGCGTGGGCGCCGAGTACCAGACCGCCCTGGAGGGGCTGTCGATCTACGGGCGCGCCTTCGTCGCCGCCCAGGCGGGGTACGTGCAGGCCGCTCAGCGGTTGATCCGCGCGACCCTCCAGGAGGGGCTCACCCGGCGGTCGGTCGACCGGTTGGAGGGCTACATCGCGGACCTGGAGAGGGGTGAGGCGCTGAGCGACGCGGCGGCCCAGGCGTTCTACCAGGGGTACCTGGACCAGAAGCGGTGGCTGTTCGTGGCCCTGGAGAACTACGGGCGCGCCTACCGCTACTGGGCGCTGGCCGAGCCGAGCGTGACACCCACGATGGCGGGTGACGCGGCCCACATCGCCAAACAGATCGCCGAGATCGCGGCGGAGTACGCCAGGGCGCTGAACGGGTTCCGACCGCCGCCGCAGACGATGGTGAAGGACTTCGCGATCACCGAGGGCCTCGGGAGCATCAGGGACGAAGAGGTCCTGGAGGTGCCGATCACCCTCGACCACCCCGTGTTCACGAAGCTGGAGCGCGTCAGGCTGAAGACCATCCGGGTCTACCTCGTCGGGGCCAAGCCCAGGGACGGACAGAGCATCACGGTGGGAATCCACAGCTCCGGCTTGTACCAGGACCGTTTCAGGAGGAAGGAGTTCCGGTTCTCCTCCCTTCCCGCCGAGCGCGCCTTCGAGTACAAGCCCGGGAGGGACAAGCCCGAGATCGTGATCGACGGGACCATCGAGGAGGAGTTCGGCAAGCTGCTCATGCAGCCGAACCCGTTCACGCAGTGGCAGTTCACCGTGCGCAGGGAGAACAACCCGGGGCTCGATCTGAGCGGACTGTCCCAGGTGAGGATCGAGATGGTCGGGAGCGCCATCCGTCCGGGCTCGTGATCGGCGCACGAAGGACCGGGACCACGGTTCCGTCGGCGGCGGAGCCCGGCGGGAGCGGCCTCCGGCCCCCGCCGGGCTCGGGAACCGGTGCCGGGCCCGGACGGTCACTCGGCCCCGTCGACGCGCGCCGGGGCCCCGGTCCCGACCGACCGGATCGCGGCCAGGGCGACGGCCAGGGCCGCGCGGGCGTCCTCGCCGGTGACGGCGGGAGTCCGGCCGGTCCGGACGCTGTCGACGAAGTCGGCCAGCTCGGCGACGTAGGCGTCGCGGAAGAGGTCCTGGTCGTAGGTGGCGCAGTCGGCGGTGACGCCCGGGGGCCCGTACCGGGTCAGGTGGGTGCGGCGGACGTCGCCCATGGTGAACATGCCGCCCGAGCCGAACACCTCGCCGCGCACGTCGTAGCCGTAGACGGCCTGGAAGCTGGCCTCGGCGACGGCGATGGCGCCGTTGTCGAAGCGGATGGTGACCACGGCGGTGTCGAGCAGGCCGCGGTCCTTGAAGTCCGGGCGGACCAGCGCGTCGGCCATGGCGGAGACCTCGACCGGTGCGGCTCCGGGGTTGAGGTAGCGCAGCGTGTCGAAGTCGTGGATCAGCGTCTCCAGGAAGATCGTCCACGGCGGGATGGGCGCCGGGTCGGCCAGTCCGGGGTCACGGGTGAGTGAGCGCAGCAGCTGCGGGGTGCCGATGTCACCGGCGGCGATCCCGTCGTGGGCGGCGCGGAAGCCCGCGTCGTAGCGGCGGTTGAAGCCGACCTGGAGGGGGACGCCGGCCGTTCGGGCGGCGTCGATGGCGCGGTCGGCGTCGGGGAGGGTGGTGGCCATGGGCTTCTCGCAGTAGACCGCCTTGCCCGCGCGGGCCGCGGCCACCACCAGGTCGGCGTGGGTGCGGGCGGGGGTGGAGACCACCACCGCCCCGATCCCGGGGTCGGCGAGCAGCTCGTCGATGTCGGTGAGCGCGATGGGGCAGTCGAGGCGGTCGGCGAGGCGGCGCGCGACGCCCGGGACGGGGTCGGCGACGGCGGCGAGCCGGGCGTCCGGGAGGCGGCGGGCGAGCGTCTCGGCGTGGAAGGAGCCCATCCGTCCGGCGCCGACGAGTCCGACGGCGAGGGGTTCGGAGGAGTGCGTGGTCATGGTGGTCTCCGGGGTCGGTGGTCTGGTCAGGGGTGTGCGCGCCCGTCACGGGGTGAAGGCGGAGCGGAAGCGTTCCAGCGCCAGGGCGCTGTCGCCGGAGGCCCAGGCCTCCATCGCGACCGTGCCGTCGTAGCCGAGGCCGGCGAGGGCGCGGGCGACGGCCGGGTGGTCGATCTCGCCGGTGCCCGGCTCACGGCGGCCGGGGACGTCCGCGACCTGGATCTCACCGATCAGGCCCTGGCCGTGCGCGCGGCGGACGAGGTCGATCAGGTTCCCCTCGCCGATCTGTGCGTGGTACAGGTCGAGGTTCATCCGCAGCCCGGGGCGGTCCACGGCGGCGACCAGGGCCATGGTGTCGGCGGCGGTCGCGAACGGCACCCCCGGGTGGTCGACGGCGGTGTTGAGGTTCTCCAGGGTGAAGGTGGTGCCCGTGCGTTCGCCCAGCTCGGCGAGGCGGGTGAGCGTGCGGTGGGCGGCGATCCACATCGGTCCGGTGGCCGGTCCGGTGACCGGTCGCACGGGCAGACCCTCGCCGTCCAGTCCGGTGCCGTGCAGGTTCAGCCGGGGGCAGCCGAGCCGTTGGGCGACCCGAACCGACTCCTCGGCGGTGCGCACCAGCTCCGCCGCGCCGTCGGGGTCGGTCAGGCTGCCCCGGACGTACCCGGTCATGGAGGAGAACGCCGCCCCGGTGCGCTCCAGCGCGGCGAGGTCGTGCCGGGTCCAGTCCCAGATCTCGACCTGGAAACCGAGGTCGTGGATGCGCCGCGCCCGCTCCTCGATCGGCTGGTCGAGGAAGACCATCTCGGCGCAGACGGCCAACGTGTACATCGCCGTGTTCTCCCTTCCGCGAACTAGAACGTTCTAGTTCCTGCGAGGAAGTACACAGGCAGCACCGCCGCCCCGTCAAGACCACCGGGCCAGCAGTACTAGAACGTTATAGAATCCGGGGAGCGGCTCGCCCCGTGTGGCCTACGATCGTCGCTCAGGAGACGTCCCCGACCAGGAAGGCCAAGCGGTGCCACCGACGCCGACGGACCCCCGCGGGAAACGGCCCACCCTCGCCGACGTGGCGGCGCGGGCGGGCGTGTCCACGGCACTGGTCTCCATCGTGATGCGCGGCGCCAAGGGCGCCAGCGACGCCACCCGCGAACGGGTCCTCGCGGCCGCCCGGGAGATCGACTACCGGCCCGACTCCCGGGCGCGGCTGCTCCGCAGCCACCGCTCCCACCTGCTCGGCGTGCAGTTCGGCCTCCAGCAGCCGTTCCACACCGACCTGGTGGAGGCTGTCTACGCGGCCGCCGAACCCGCCGGGTACCAGGTCGTGCTGAGCGCCGTGGGCGCCCACCGCGACGAGCGGCGCGCCGTGGAGAGCCTGCTCGCCGACCGCTGCGAGGCGCTGGTCCTGCTCGGTCCGCACGCCCCCGCCGCACGGCTGGCCGAACTCGCCGAGCGGCTGCCGGTCGTCTCGGTGGCCCGTCGGCCGCGCCCGACCGCTCCGGGGGTCCTCGTGGTGCGGACCGCCGACGACGTGGGGGCCCGCCAGGCCGTGGACCACCTCGCCGCGCTGGGCCACCGGGCCATCGCGCACATCGACGGCGGCCGGGCCCCGGGCTCCGCCGACCGGCGCCGCGGCTACCGCGCCGCCATGAGGCGGCACGGCCTGGCCGACCAGGTCCACGTCCTGCCCGGCGGCCTGACCGAGGAGGACGGCGCGGCGGCCGCCCGCGCTCTGCTGGCCGCCCGCCCGCGGCCCACCGCCGTGCTGGCCTTCAACGACCGCTGCGCCACCGGCGTCCTGGACGCGTTCCTCCGCTCCGGCGTCGCGGTCCCCGACGAGATCTCGGTCGTCGGCTTCGACGACAGCCGCCTGGCCAGACTGGCGCACGTCGACCTCACCACGGTCGGCCAGGACATCACCCGGATGGCCGAGCTCGCGGTCGGCCTGGCCGTCGCCCGCCTGGAGGGCGAGGAGGCGCCCGACACGGAGACCGTCATCGCCCCCCGGCTGGTCGTCCGGGGAACCACGGCCGCGCCCCGGGGGGCGGACTCCCGGGCCTCGGGCTGACGGTGTCGGCGTCCGGCACCGCGGTCGGCGCTCCGACCACGGGTGTCCGCGCCCGTCGCCCACGCGGCCCGGGACGAGCGTGCTGTGGAGGCGGGCCGCCGGGAAGACCTCCTCGGCGCGCCGCCCGTACGGGGGTTGTCCTCCCGATCGAGGAACCCGACCTCTTCATCGACGGGTGGGAAAGTCGTTTTGCACACCTTGTGGTGATACGTCACTACACATAGCATCAGGCCGACCCCACCGGGTCACCGAAGGACCAGCACTCTCACCCCTCAGGGAGACCCCCATGCTGAGACGTGTCCTCACACCCCTCCTGATCGCGCTGAGCGCGTTGGCGCTGACGCTGGTGAGCTCCGCGCCGGCCGCCGCGGCTCCCGCGGAGCAGTCCCAGCCGCTGCGCCAGACCGTCCTGTACTACGACGCCAGCCAGGCCGCGGAGTACACCTCCGCCGTCTCCTCGGCCGTGCTCGTGTGGAACCACAGCGTCACCAACGTCCGTCTGGAGCCGGTCCCCGCCGGACGGCGCGCCGAGATCCGCGTCATCGCCGACAACGGCTGGCCGCGCGCCCACCTGGGCCCGGTGCGCCCGGGCGGGCAGGTCACGGTCTGGATGGGCCGCCAGGGCACCGCCGCGGGCTACGACGCCGTGCGCATCGCCGCGCACGAGCTCGGCCACAGCCTGGGCCTGCCCGACGTCAAGCCCGGCCCGTGCTCGTCGCTGATGTCGGGCTCGACCGGCGGCGTGAGCTGCACCAACCCCTACCCCAACGCCTCCGAGCGCTCGCGGGTCGAGGCCAACTACGGCGGCGGGCTGACCGGCCAGCAGGCCACCGACGGGCAGCTCCTGGTCGACCGCGTCTGATCGGGCGCACCGGCTCCGGCGCCGACGGCCCTCCGGCGGCCCGTATCCACGAGCCGCCGGAGGCGCCGCGCTCCCGTCGCAGGAGGCCGCACGGGGACGTCACACGGATGGCGGGCGCCGACCTCGGTGACGATCACGGCGTTCGCCTAGGGAAGTGTGGGAACGAGTCCGCCGTCGACCAGGATGTTCTGGCCGGTGACGTAGGCGGCTTCGGCGGAGGCGAGGAATCCGACGGCGGCGGCGAACTCCTCGGGCGTGCCGTACCGGCCCGTGGGGATGGAGGCCTCCGAACCGGCCCGGACCCTCTCGGGGTCGGATCCGCTCCGCTGGGCCCGGACGAGGTCGAGCTGGCGCACGCGGTCGGTGTCGATGCGCCCGGCGGAGACCATGTTCACGGTGATCCGGTGGGGCGCCAGCTCCACGGCGAGGTCCTTGACCAGGCCGTTGACCGCCGGACGGAAGGCGTTGGACAGGGTGAGCCCCTCCAGGGGGCGACGGACGCTGGAGGATCCGGTGACGACGACGCGACCGCCCCCCGCACGCCGCATGTCGGGGACGACCAGGCTGACCGAGGTGACCACGCTGAGCAGGGTGAGCCGGTAGGCGGCGTCCCAGTCGGCGTCGTCGAGGTCGAAGAACCCGCCTGCTCTGGGGCCGCCCGCGTTGGCGACCAGGACCTCGATCGGGCCGAGCTGTGACCGGGTCCGCTCCACGACCCCGGCCAGGGCGTCCTGGTCACCGATGTCGGCGACGAACCCTTCGGCTGTACCGTGCGCGCGGAGCTGTGCGACGGCGGTGTCGACGCCCTCGGCGGAGCGGGCGGCGATCGCCACCCGGTGGCCTCGTCGGAGGAGTTCGCGTGCGCAGGCATAGCCGAGACCCCGACTGCCCGCGGTGACCAACGCGACCGATCGCGTCATCCGTGCGCCTTTCGATCATATCTCGTATACGGATATCGTGTATGGAATACCGGAGTCTGGCACAGGAGATCTGCTGGGGTCAACGGCCCGCCAGGCTCGGAACCGCCGCGGAGAGAAGGTGGAGCGAGGAGATGACGGACGCCTTGGAACCGATTCCGAGCCGCCCCGCGGGGCTGACCGAGACCGTGTACGCGCGCATCCGGGAGGCGATCGTCACCAGTCGCATCGCGCCCGGCGAGCAGGTCACCGAGGCCAAGCTCGCCGAGCGGCTCGGCGTCAGCAAGACCCCGGTCCGCGAAGCCCTCGTACGGCTCGCCCACGTCGGGTTCGTGGAGCCGGAGGGTCGGCGCGGCCTGCGGGTGCCCGTCCCCTCGGCGGAGTCCATCCGGTCGGCCTACGAGGTCCGCGCCGCGCTGGAGACGCAGACCGCGCGGTTGGCCGCGCAGCGGCGGACCGACGACGAGGCCGCGGAGATCACCCGCCTGGCCGAGGCGTCGCGCGCGTCCGCCGAGGCCGCCGATCTGGCCGGTTTCCGCGCCCACGACCAGCGGCTGCACGCGGCCATCGCCGCCGCGTCCGGAAACCGGCCGCTGGCCCACCTGGTCACGGACTACCTGGACCTGGTCACCACGCTGCGCCGACGGGACGCGCCCGAGGTGGACAACTCCTCGGAGTGCGCCGCCCAGCACGTCCGGATCGCCGCGGCGATCGCCGCGCACGCCCCGGACGACGCCGAGCGCCACATGCGGGCGCATCTGGCCAAGGTCCAGGCGATGGTCGAGGCGGGCTTGGGCGCGCGGGGCGAGGAGGAGACTCCAACCCCCTCCGGCGCCTGACGCCGGGGGCGGGCGTCGGCGGCCTAGGATGGCCCCTCTGTGCACATCCGAGCTCGAACAGGCGTCAGTCGATACCCCATGGACATCGCGTTCTCCTTCGACCAACTGCGCGGCTTCGTCGCCGTCGCCGAGGAACTGCACTTCGGACGCGCCGCCGAACGGCTGTCCATGACGCAACCGCCCCTGAGCCGGCAGATCCAGAAACTCGAACGCGCGGTCGGTGCGCGACTGCTGGACCGGGATCGCCGCCGGGTCGCCCTGACCCCCGCGGGCCAGGCGTTCCTGACCGAGGCGCGCCGACTGCTCGCCCTCGCCGACAGCGCGCCGGACCTCGCACGGCGGATCTCCGCGGGATCGCGGGGCAGACTCAGGATCGGGTTCACCGCGGTCGCCTCCTACGGGGTCCTGGGCGCGATGCTGGCCACGCTGGAGGAGGAGTTCCCGGAGGTCGACGTCGAACTGTTCGAGATGGTCACCCGGGAACAGGTGGCGGCGCTGCTCAACGGCGAACTCGATCTGGGATTGGCCCGACCGCCCTTCGACACCGAGGTCTTCGCCTCACGGCCGCAGCACCGCGAGCGCCTTCTGCTCGCCGTGCCGACCGGGCACCCGCTGGCCCGCGCCGGCGGCGCCGTCGGCGCCGCCGACCTGGTCGACGTCCCGCTGATCATGCACTCGCCGACGAGGGCGCGGTACTTCTACGACCTGGTGGTGGGTCTGCTCCCGATCGCCCACCAGAACGTGGTCCACACGGTCAGCCAGGTGCTGACCATGGTCTGGCTGGTGGCGGCCGGGCGCGGGGTCGCGTTCGTGCCCGCCTCGGCGACCGGGCTGGGGATCGCGGGGGTGACCTACGTGGAGCTCGACGGACTCCCCGAGGACCCGGTCGAACTCCACCTCATCTGGCCGCGCGACTCCGACAACCCCGCCCTCCGCCGGGCCCTGGAGACGTGGCCGACCCCGGAGGACACGCCCCACTGATACCGGACGGGCATCGATTGATGCACAACTAGTCTTGGACAGCATCGAAACGCACTCCTTACGGTGGCGGAAGGAACTGATCGGGCCCCGGTCAGGGCGATCCCGCCACCGCCGAAAGGACGTCACGTGAACCCGATGCCCCCCGCCGATCTGGCCGCCCGGCTCGGCTCCGGCCTCCTTTCCTTCCCCGTCACGCACTTTCGCGAGGACCTCGCCGTGGACGAGGACCGCTACCGTGAGCACCTCGCCTGGCAGGCGAGCCACGGGGTGGCCGCGCTGTTCGCCGCGGGCGGCACCGGCGAGGGATTCTCGCTGACCCCCGCGGAGATCGACCAGGTGGTGCGGGTGGCCGTCGACGAGGTCGGCGGCACCGTGCCGGTGCTGGCGCCCGCCACGGGCGGTACCGCCTCCGCGGCGGCCCAGGCCCGTGCGGCGCAGGAGGCGGGAGCCGACGGGATCCTGCTGCTGCCGCCCTACCTCACCGAGGCCCCGCAGGCCGGGCTGGTCGAGCACGTGAGCGCGGTCTGCGCGGCCACCGACCTCGGCGTCATCGCCTACAGCCGCGCCAACGCGGTGTACACGGCGCGGACCGTGGCCGCTCTGGCCGACCGGAACCCGAACCTCATCGGCCTCAAGGACGGCATCGGCGACATCGAGTCGCTGACCCGCGTCCGCGCCAGGGTCGGCGACCGGCTCGTCTACATCGGCGGCCAGCCCACCGCCGAGACCTACGCGCTGCCGCTGCTCGAACTGGGGGTGACCACCTACTCCTCGGCGCTGTACAACTTCGCGCCCGAGTTCGCCCTCGACTTCTTCGCCGCGGTACGGGCCCGCGACCGGGCGGCCGTCCACCGCAAGCTCGACGAGTTCGTCCTCCCCTATCTGGACATCCGCGACCGGACACGGGGGTACGCGGTGTCCATCGTCAAGGCGGGTCTGGACGCCGCCGGTCGCCACGG
Organism: Nocardiopsis sp. NPDC050513; assembly: GCF_044457925.1. NCBI lineage: Bacteria > Bacillati > Actinomycetota > Actinomycetes > Streptosporangiales > Nocardiopsidaceae > Nocardiopsis > Nocardiopsis sp. NPDC050513. The sequence continues at coordinate 22,705 of NZ_JBITHK010000001.1, forward strand.
CGGTCCGGTCCGCCCTCCGTTGACCGGACTGGACGAGGCTGAACGCGCCGAACTGGCCGCCCTCGTCCGGAAGATCGCCTGACGGGCCGACCACGCCCGACAGACAGCCCTCGCCACCCCACACCCGCAAGGAGAAGCCGTGTCCGTTGACGGACGATCGCTCGTGGCCGGAGAGCCCGTCGAGGGAGGAGCAGGAACCCGTCGCGCGGTCGACCCGGCGACGGGCGCGGAGTTCGGCCCCGACTTCGGCATGGTCGACGACAGCACGGTCCGGGAGGCCGCACGCGCCGCACACGACGCGTTCGACACCTTCCGGGCCCAGCCTCCGGACGAGCGCGCGGCGTTCCTGCGCGGGATCGCCGACAACATCGAGGAGATCGGCCCGGAGCTGACCGCGCGGGCGTCCCGTGAGACCGGACTGACCACGGCGCGTCTGGAGAACGAGCGCGCCCGGACCACCGGTCAGCTGCGGATGTTCGCCGACGTCGTCGCCCGGGGCGACGCGCTCGGAGCCCGCATCGACCCGGCCCTCCCCGACCGGCGACCCGCGCCGCGTCCTGACCTGCGCCTGACCCGCGTCCCCCTCGGCCCGGTCGCGGTCTTCGGGGCGAGCAACTTCCCCCTCGCCTTCTCCACCGCCGGGGGCGACACCGCCTCGGCGCTCGCGGCGGGGTGCCCGGTCGTGGTCAAGGCCCACAACGCCCACCCCGGCACCGCCGAGCTGGTCGGCCAGGCGGTCGCCCGCGCCGTCAAGGACAGTGGGCTGCCGGGAGGAGTGTTCTCCCAGCTCTTCGGAGAGGGCACCGCGATCGGCCAGGCGCTGGTGGCCGACCCGAACATCCGCGCCGCCGCGTTCACCGGCTCGCGCGCCGGGGGGACGGCCCTGATGCGCACTGCGGCGGCTCGACCGGAACCGATACCGGTCTTCGCGGAGATGTCCTCGACCAACCCCGTGGTGGTGCTGCCCGGGGCCCTGCGCGAGGACGCCGCCCGCGCGCTCGCGGCGGAGTACGTCGGTTCCCTGACCCTGGGTTCGGGTCAGTTCTGCACCAATCCGGGCCTGGTGTTCGTGCCCGCCACCCCCGGCGGTGACGCGTTCGTCGACGCCGCGCGGGAGCGGGTCGCGGCGGCGACGGGGCAGACCATGCTCACGGGCCCGATCCACAGGGCCTTCGAGAGCGGTGTGGAGGGGCTGGCGGCCAGTCCCGGGGTGGCGGTCCTGGCGCGCGGAACGCGGGGCCGCGGCCCCCACGGACCCGCTCCGGTCCTGTTCGGCACGGACATCGCCGCCTTCACGGCCGACCCCGGGCTCCAGGAGGAGATCTTCGGGGCGGCCGGACTCGTGATCCGCTACTCCTCGACCGACGAGCTCACCGGGGCGCTGGAGTCGATGGAGGGGCAGCTCACCGCCACCCTGCACGCGGACACGGCGAGCGCCGAGGACACCGCGGCTGCCCGGGCCCTCCTCCCGGTGCTGGAACGCAGGGTCGGGCGGATCGTCTTCGGGGGATGGCCGACCGGGGTGGAGGTGACCCACGCCATGGTGCACGGCGGCCCCTTCCCCGCCACGTCGGACCCGCGCGGCACGTCCGTCGGCAGTCTGGCCATCGACCGCTTCCTGCGCCCGGTCAGCTACCAGAACGCTCCGGACGAACTCCTTCCGCCCGCTCTGCAGGAAGCGAACCCCTGGAACCTGGACCGCCGGGTCGAGGGCACGCTCGTGTCCGGAGGTGAGCGGTGACGGACACGCGCCGGACACGGGTCGACGACGGCGTCCTGGAGTTCGCCGTCAGGCCTGCACCGAGACGCCGACGGGGGTCGTGTCGGACCGGAAGTGGACGGCCGGCCAGTAGCCGTCCATGAAGGAGCGGCCGCCGCCGGCCCCTCCGAAGTGGACTTCGAAGTCTCCCGAGCGGTAGACGACCACGTCGCTGGGCGGCGCCGTCTCCTCGAGGAAGCGGGACCTCTCCTCCGCCTCCTCCTCGGGTCCGGCACCGTCCGCGCCCCACGTCCAGAGGAACTCCAACCCGTCGTGGAGGACACGGTCGAACGAAGCGACGAGCGCGCGGACCCGGGGCAGCAGCGCGGCGACCCGTTCCGGTCCGGCGCTGTCGAAGGCCCACCGCGTCTCGCCCCCGCCGACCCGAACGGTCGACTCGTACTCCCGGAGGGCGTCGTGGAGGCGGATCTCACCGAGGACCGCGTCCGTGCGCAGGCGAGGCGGCAGCGACCGGCCGTCCGGGAGGAGGTGGGTCGCCAGGAAGGCCTCCTCGGCGTGCCGCTCGTACGAGGGGTTGTACTCCCGGTTGAGGATCCTGACCTCGGCCAGGCTCCTGAACTGCCGCGGGGTCCCGAGCACGGACCGACCGTCGTCGCTGGTGAGGGTGAAGCGTTCGCCGTCGTCGCTCACGTGGCGCACCGGGAACGAGCCGGGTATCCGCGTCCTCACGTCGAACGAGCCGGGACCGGTCTCGCTGACGAAGGCGATCCTGAGCGTCTGCGTGCCACCGGTCCCGGACTCGACGACGGCCACGCTGCGCAACCCGGGGGCGGTGCGGACGATGTCGCGCGGCCCGACGAGGCCGTTCAGCGTCTCGCCGCCGTCCCGGAGCGCGGACGCGAAGGTGTCCAGGTCGTCCACAAGTCGGCCTCCGGCGTCGGTCCAGGCGCCACGGGCGCGGGCGGGTGCGCCGCGTCGGCGCGGCACGGCGACGATCCTGGCACACCCGGCGCGCGGCACATGCGCCTCAGGTGAACCCGTCGCGTCTCTTCGGACCCGACCGCCACACGCGCGCGGCCTCGTCGATGAGCGCCTCCCCCCGCACGGCCTCGGCCCCGGCCACCGCGCCGAGGGTCACCAGGACCGCGTCCGCGTCCACCGCCTCCAGCAGGGCCGGTGCGTGCTCGTCGAGGTAGGTCCGCAGGGCCACGCCGTCCTGGTGCTCGCCGAGCACGTCCTGGAGGCGGGACGACCAGGTGCGTACGCGTTCGGCGCGCTTGCCCAGGACGGGACCGGCGAGCGTGGCGGCGTAGCGGGTGCGTTTGGCGGCCTTGCGCACCTCGTGCCAGGCGGTCAGCCGCGTGTCGGCGTCCTCGGCGGCCTCCGCCCGGTCGTGCGCGGCGGACATCCGGCGGCAGGCCCGTCCGAGGTCGCGTGCCAGGACGGGACCCGGCTTCCGGTCGGCCGCCCCGGTCAGCGGCGGGTCGGCGCGCAGGCGGTCCAGGGCGTCCAGCAGCGCGAAGTAGCGCGGACCCGACAGCTCCTCGGTGATCCGCCGCATCTCGGCGGCGCGGTGGTCGTCGATCGCGTGGAGCCAGACGTCCGTGAGCCGGTTCCCGACCGCGCGGTCGGGGAGGTCGCCGATCCACCGCGCGCACCTCTCCCGGAGGACCTCCAGGTCCCGTGCCAGCCCCAGTACGCGTGCCAGGCGGCGGAGCTCGTCCGCGACCGGCCGCGTGGACCTCCGGTCCAGGACGGAGGGGAACACCTGGAGCACGGCGCGGATCCTGCGGGTGGCCACCCGCATCTGGTGCACGGCGTCGGGTTCGTCGAGGCGGACCTTCGGGTCGTGTTCCAGCAGGTGCTCCACCTGGTCCCACAGGTAGGACAGGACCACGTCGCCCGCGGTGCCGCCCGCGGGGCGGGGCACGGGGCGCGCGACCCGGTCGCCGAGCAGGGTGAGGAGCTTGGTGCCGGTCGCGGAGGGTGCGGCCCCGGCCGAGGTCAGGCGTCGACCGATGTCGCGCTGCAGTGCGCGGCCGCCCCCGGCGAGTTCGATCTCGACCTCCCGCCACGCGACGGTGGCGGTGGTCTCGCCGGTGACCGTGTCGTCGGCGACCAGGGCGAGCGGCTCGCCCGCGGCGTCGCGCAGCTCGTACTCGGTGCGCCGGGTGCCGATCCGGGCGACCGGGTGCAGCGACCCGCCCCGGGCGGCCGAGGCGGCGAGCCGCGCCAGTTCGGGCGGGACCGTGCCGGTGTCCCCGCCCAGCGGAGCGTGGAACTCGCGCTTGGCGTCCGTGCCCCACGGGATCTTCAGATGCCAGCCCGCGTCCGTGCCGCCGGTGCGTCGGCGCAGCGTGATGCGGCGCGCGGCCAGGCGCAGGTCGTCGGTGTCGTAGTACGTGGCGTCCAGCTCGTGTGCCCGCTCCTCGATCCCGCCGGGGGCGAGGTCGGCCAGGTCCGGCAGTCGCGCGTGCGTGTCGACGGAGTAGGTGGTCTCGATCTCGATGTGGTCGGGCACCGGTGGTTCACCTCCGGCGTCGCGCCTCGCACCCGCACGGGCGGGGGCGCGTGGTGGAGCCTTGTGCCTACGGTCTACCCGCGCGGCGCCGCGGGCAAGGCGTCGCGGCGGGTCGGGGCCCGACCGGCCGGGGTCAGGCGGGCGCGTAGGTGAGGCAGTCCACCTGGTTCTCCACGAAGCCCACGTTGATGCCCGGGGCCTGGCATTCGAGGTGGACGTTGTGCTCGCAGTCGGACATCTTGCAGGCGCCGACGTGCCCGGTCTGGACGGGGTCGCCTCCACTGCTGCCGTCGCCGAAGAAGGTGTCGCAGTGGGCGCGGGGCTCGTTGCCCACGGTGATGGCGAGGGCGTGGCAGGAGTGGTCGGTGTTGTACGCGCAGGCGTGCGCCTCGCACGAGTTCACCAGGGGCATGTTCATCAGCGGCAGGTTCACGGCGGTCCCTCCAGGACATCGGCGACGCTCCAGAGCCTCCCACGTGGAACTCCGCGCAGCCAGAACATCGCTCCGTGTCACACGAGATCGCGTGCCGCCTCCGACCTCGGAGGCGGCACGCGGCGGCCGGCCGTCAGACGGCGGGGCGGGCCGCGGCGGGAGCCCGGGCGCCCGGGTCGGGATCCCGCACGGACCTCACCAGCAGCCACAGGATGAACGACACCTCCGCGATCGCCGGAGGGGTCATGACGAACGGCGAGATGCTCGCGCCGAGATCGGGGGCGAGGAAGCGCGCGAGCACGTCCGTGAGGTGGCCGAGGCATCCGATCACCAACAGGACCCCCAGCGCCCTGGGGAAGTAGCCCGACCTGATGACGAGGTAGCCCAGCGGCAGGAGCCACAGGCCGAAGTAGGTCTGGGCGATGAGGTATCCGTCGTGGCGCATGTCGGCGAACAGCATGACCAGCCGGTCGGAACCCGCCGTGCCGAAGGCGCCCGCGTAGTCCTCGCCGGTGGCGACGTTCAGCGCCGTCATCTGGTTGAGCAGGTTCAGGCTCTGGATCGCGACGCTGACCGCCACGAACGTGACCATCGCGGCGGCGACCAGCGGGTGGACGTGCCTGAGCAGCGCGTACAGGGCCATGGCCGTCATGAGGAAGGCCGTGGCCCCGACCAGCTCGCTGACGAATCCGACGCGGTAGAGCGTGGCCGAGGCGGCGACGGCGTCGGCCGTGGCCCCCGCCTCTCCCGACTCGGCGACGCGCGTGTTCACCACTCCGGCGAAGATGGTGAACACGGCGACGAGCAGGTACAGGAACCCCGCGACCCTCGCGAGCTTCTTCGGTTCCGTCACAGTGCGGCCCTCCCCGGGTTCGCGTTGTCGGTCGGCCGCACCCGGCGGGGTCGGCGCCTCAGGCGCACGCCGTTCACGCCGGGCCGCCGGCGTGGGCGAGGGCCGACGGGGTCAGTCGGCCGACGATGGCCGGGGCCTCGCGGACGAGGGCGTCGTCGTCCACCGCCTCGACCATGAACCGGGCGTAGTCCACGCGCCGGGTCAGGTTGCTCGCCAGGACGGGGTCGCCCACGTGCCGGCTCCACACCGGCAGGCCCTGGCTCTCGCCCTCCTCCAGGTCGCTGCCCCGCACGACCGTCCAGCTGGTGTCACTGGCGAAGATCCGCCGGCACGCCTCCACCTGGTCGTCCACGTCGACGACGCGCGCCAGCTTGGCCAGCCGGCCGAACACGGCCGCGTACAGCCTGAACCTCCGGCTGTACACGTCCTTTCCGTCGCGCGTGATGTGCCAGCCGCAGGAGAACACCAGCCGGGCGCCCGGACGCGCGTGGTCGAGCACGGCCTGGGCCGTACCGGTGGCGTAGTGGTTCACCCCCCACGGCACCAGGACCGTGAGCACGGCGTCGCACCCGTCCACCGCCCGCGCGATGGCCTCGCGGTCGTCGGTCATCCCGGGGATCACGGTGATCCGGCCCCCGAAACCGGCGAGCTTGTCCACGCTCCGCTCCCGGCACACACCCACGACCTCGTATCCGCGGTCCAGGGCGTGCCGCACCATGTGGCGCCCGAGCTTGCCCGACGCGCCGACGACGCACACCCTCCTCCCCGCTCCCGACTTCCCGACTGCGTCCGCACCGGCCGGTTCCATGTCCCTCTCCTTCACTCGCCGCTTGCCTCTTACGGTGTAAGGTACAGCCTTGCAGTGTAAGGTTGTCAAGTGTCCAGACAGCCCCGACAGGAGGACCCCGTGAGCACGGAGCCGACCGACACGCCTCGCCGCGACCCGCTGAGCAAGGAGACGGTGCTCCGCGCGGCGGTGGAACTGGCGGACGAGGCCGGCACGGGCGCGCCGAGCATGCGCGGTCTCGCCAGGCGGCTCGGCATCGAGGCCATGTCGCTCTACCACCACTTCCGGAACAAGGAAGCGATCCTCGACGGCATGGTCGACCTCGTCTTCGGCGAGATCGCCCTCCCCTCGGGCGACGCCGGCTGGCGGACGGCGATGCGGCGCCGGGCGGTCTCGATGCGCGACGCACTGACCCGGCACCCGTGGGCGATCAGCCTGATGGACTCACGGACCAGCCCCGGCCTGGCGACCCTGCGCCACCACGACGCGGTCATCGGCTGCCTGCGCGCGGGGGGCTTCTCGATCTCCGGAGCGGCGCACGCGCTGTCCGTACTGGACGGATACGTCTACGGGTTCACGCTCCAGGAGCTCAGCCTGCCCTTCACGTCATCGGCGGACCTGGAGGACGTGGCGGGCTCCATGCTGGAACGGATCCCCGGCGGCGCGTTCCCGCATCTCGCGGAGATGATCGCCGACCGCGCCCTCAGACCCGGTTACGCGTACGCCGAGGAGTTCGACGTCGGACTCGACCTGATCCTCGACGGCCTCGAACGGCGGCGGGAGACCTGGCGTTAGGCGACGCGTCCGGCGACGGCCGGGGACCGGCCGCGCGGGCCGGTCCCCGGGGAACGGTGTCCGGCCGGTCAGGCGGGCACGGTCCACTGCTGGTTCTGGCCGCCGTGGCAGGTCCAGATCTGCAACCGGGTGCCGTCGGCCAGGCTCCCGCCGCGGGCGTCCAGGCACATCCCCGACTGCGGGTTGCGCAGCGCCCGCGTCGCGGAGGAGTAGGTCCACGTCTGCGCCCCGGTGCCGTTGCACTCCCACAGCTGCACGTCGGTTCCCGCGGCGGTGCCGCCGCCCGCGACGTCCATGCACATGCCGAAGGCCCGAACGGTGCCGTCGGCCGCCATGGTCCACTGCTGTGCCTGGTTGCCGTTGCAGTGCGCGACCTGGACGGGCGTTCCGTTGGCGGTGGCCGCACCCGCCACGTCCACGCAGATGCCGGTGGGCGCGGTGATGGTTCCGGTCCCGCCCCCGGAGCCGGTGCCGGTGTCGTAGACCCGCACGTAGTCCACGACCATCCGCTGAGGGAACTGGGTGGTCGCGTCCGGGTAGCCGGGCCAGTGGCCGCCGACGGCGACGTTGAGGATCATGAAGAACGGGTGGTCGTAGACCCAGGGGTTGCCGCGCACGTCGTCGGGGGTGAAGGTCTGGTAGGCCGCGCCGTCCACCGACCACGTGATGGCGCCGGGGGTCCAGTCGATCGCGAAGGTGTGGAAGTCGTCGGCGAACGACCATCCCTGGGGATGCGTGTAGGACCCTGTGACGCCCTGCCCGCCCGAGTAGCCGGGGCCGTGCAGGCTGCCGTGCACGAGGTGGGGTTCGCGGCCGATGTTCTCCATGACGTCGATCTCGCCGGAGTCCGGCCAGGGGGTGCCGGGGAACGTGTCCCCGAGCATCCAGAAGGCGGGCCAGACGCCCTGGCCGCGCGGGATGCGGATGCGTGCCTCGAAGCGGCCGTAGGCGCGTTCGAACCGGTCCTGGGTGGTCATCCGGGCGGAGGTGTAGGAACCGTCGCTCTCACGCCGTGCGGTGATGACGAGGTTGCCGTTCCCGTCGAGCGCGGAGTTGGCCCGGCTGGTGGTGTAGTTCTGCAGTTCGGCGTTGCCCCAGCCGTGGTCACCGGTCTCGTGGCGCCATCGGGCGGGGTCGGGAGCGCTCCCAGCGGGTCCGTCGAACTCGTCGGCCCAGACCAGGTCGCCGGGTGCGGCCGCGGACGCGACCCGCGGAGCCTGCGCCGCCCCTGGGACGGGGGACGCCTGCGCGCCGGCCGTGGCCGCGCTCTGCGCCGCGGTCGGACCCGCGACCATCAGGACGGCGGTCGCGGCCAGGGCGAGGGCGCCCCGCCTGCGGCGGTGCGGCGCCCGGGGTCGCGAGGGGCGGAGGAATCGGGGGGTGCGGTGGGGGGCGGTCGGGCTCATCTGACATCTCCGAACTGCGTGCCCGGCTCCGGCGGCGGCCCGCGGAGCGGGGGCCGCGCACGGACCGGTCCGACTCGATGGAGGGTGGGGTGGACGCGTGCGACCCCTGATCGTGACACTTCGGGGCAGCACCGTCACAGATTGAAGGGAAAACAAACCTTACATTTACCGCCGCCTCGGGACAAGAGGGTCCGGTGCGACCGTGGAATCGCTCCCACCCGCGCCCCGGACTCCGGGGCGCCCCCACGCCCTCCCCGGGCGGCGGCGACGTGGGACGACCCATGTCCGACCATGGCGGCGGGGTCACCCCCGCGCCCGCGCCGCCTGGACCACACCCGCGCTGCACCGCTTCCGCGTCCGGACGCGTGGCCGCGAGGCGGTCCGCACGTGTTTCTTTCCCCACGGTTTCTTCCACCACGACGACAGGTGTACGGAATGGTAATTCACCACAGAAAACCACATCGCGCGGCATTCGGCGGCGGCATCGCGACGACGCTGCGGAGCCGGTGCCCGAGGGTCCGTTCTGACCCGCATCGACCCTGTTCAGCACCCCTCAGGGTCGACCTCGGACAGGAGGGGACAGGCGAAAGGAAACTCCCGATCCCATCGGAAGAGCATCGGTCGTTCACCGTCCGACCGCTGTCGGCCGAACAGATCATGAACAACGGATCCGAACACCGATCCTCGATAAATCGCGGATATGTTGGCTTGCGCTTGCGCGTCTGCGGTTCTGTGTGAGGTGAGGTGGGGGGCATCCGATGGGGATGCAGATTCCGGACGGACTCGTCAACCTCTTCTACGGGCTCACCGGGACCAAGTGGCCGGACGTGGACGAGGATCGGCTGCGCGACCTGTCCGACATGTACGAGACCGTCCAGTACATCCTCGACACCGAACTGCCCGAACTGGTGCTCCTGCTGCGGCGCAAGGTCAGCCTGACCTTCGACGGCCGGACCACCGACTACTTCGAGCGCTCCCTGGCCCAGTTCACCGCGGGCGAGCGCGACTACCTGGGTGAGGCGGGGCGGCTCGCGGAGGAGATCAAGGAGTACGCGCGCGAGGCCGCCAACCAGGTGGAGTACGCCAAGTGGATGATCATCGGACAGCTCGTCCAGCTGGCCCTGGAGATCGCCTGGGCGATCGCCATGTCCTACTGGACGTTCGGCGCGTCGCTGTCCTGGATCACGCTGTTCACGTTCGTCCGTCAGGAGATGATCCGCCGCATCCTCAACTGGCTGGTGTGGAACCTGCTGAGCCACCTGTTCGTCGCCCAGCTGTTCGGGGTGACGATGGACCTGCTCATCCAGCGGATCCAGAGGGACGAGGGCAACCGGGACGAGTGGGACAGGGAACTGACCCGGATGGCCTCCGCCGGGGCGTTCGTGGAGGGGCTGCTCAGCGCCGGGCTGTCCTTCGGCGCCGACGTGTTCCTGTCCAAGCGGCTGTCCGGCGCCCTCGGCGACAGCGTCGGCGACGTGTCCGCCGACGCCGCCACCCCGCCTCCGCGGTCGCTCGACCCGGACCCAACGCCGGACCCGACGGCACCCCCTCGGGACCCTTCCCCGCCCCGAGGGTCGGCCCGCGACGGCGCCCCGGCGCCCGCCGACCGGCCGGACGACCTCGACGGGCCCGGCGACGGCGATCGGCCGGGCGACACCGACAGCACCGGCGCGCCCGGCGACGGCGACGTGACACCCCGGTTCGGGCGGGACCTGTCCCACCTGTTCAGCCGCAACTCCTTCGCCTTCCTCAGACCCGAGCAGATCCCCGGCGGTGGGTGGAAGGCGCCTGGAGCGGCACAGCGGTTCCGCGACGACGCGGCCAGGACCTTCGAGCGCGACCTCGGTCCGGTGCTGGGCGGGAACGCCGCCCGCGACCTCGGCCGCGACTACGCCGACACCTTCCTCGGGAACTGGGACACACCCGACCTCCGACCCGCGCTCGACGACCTGCTCTCTTCGGTGCCGCTGCCGAGGGCGACCCGCGACCACCTCGCCCACGACGTTCCCGAGGCGCTCACGCGGACCCTGGGCGAGTTCGGCACCACGTGGTGGGACCGCCTGCTCAACCTCGGCGTCGGCGCCGGTTCGGGAGCCTTGGAGGGGTACCTTGGGGAGGGGTTCACCAACCTCCTGTTCTCCCCGGAGCGGGAATGGAAGGCGTCGGGGATGTCCGCCGTCGCGGGCGCGACGACCTCGACGGTGCAGCAGCTGGCCACCTGGGGCGGGGTCGCGGCGATCGACGGCCTGCGCGATCTGAGGATCGCGGCACCGGACACCGCCCCGCCCGCGACGGACTCCGATTCCGCCACCCGGGGAGCCGATCCACCGCGCTCGGCCGAGGGCCCCGCGTCGTCCGGCGAGAGCGATCCCGTCCGGGAGGGGGACTCGGAGGATTCGGACACCGGGACAGGGGACGACGTCTCGGGAGCGCCCTCGGACGGCGTGCCGGGGGACTCCCCGGCCGACACCGACGCGCCCTCCCTCTCACGCGCCCCGGACACACGCCTCAGGTCGGTCCCCGAGGGGGAGAGCGACACCACCTCGGATTCCGGGGGGATCCCCTCCCCCGCCCGCGACGGCGACGCGACGGTCGACGGAGAGACGTCGCCGGTGGAGGCCGACGCCCGCGACCTCGCGGACCTGTTCCAGGCGGAGCTGCGGACAGGCGTCGACTCCCCCGCGACGGGCGACGCCCGGACGGAGCCCCGGGACACGCCGCACCCGGCCGTGTCCGCGCTCTCCAGGAATGTGCCGGACGCGCACGTCCCCGCCGCCGACGGAGGTCGGTCGTCCGCTGACCCGTCCCCCGAAGAGGTCCCGCTGCCCTCGTCGCGTCCTGGTTCGTCGTCCTCCCCGGGTGCCCCGTCCGTCGTCGGTGTCGGAGGCATGAACGCACAGGAGAGCACCGCGGTGTCGGAGACGTCCGCGCCGGACGCCCCCGGGCTGTCCGGCGTCCCCGCTCCCGTCGGCTTCGGCTCCTCGACCGCCCCCGTGCCCGCCGATCCCGGTGCCACCGGAGCCACCGCGGGCCAGAACGCGGCCGACCAGCGCCACGACACCCCGCGACGACCACCAGCAGCCACTCCCGCTTCCCGGAACGACAGTCCCGAAGCCACCCACGGCGGCACGACCCGCACCGACCCCCGCGACGCCACCCAGTCACCACCCCAGACGACCGACGCGGCCACGCCCGAGAACACCACCCCAGCCGCAGCGCGAACCAGCACCCCCCAGACGTCCACCGATCCCGGGCTCCGAGACGGCGCCGACCCCGTCGACACCACCGGCAGCCCCACGAACACCGACGCCCCACCCCAGCCGCAGGACGTCTCACCCCTGCCCCCACCGCCCAGCGGACCCGCTCCGCCCGCCCCGACCGGACCGGCGCCGCCCACACCCGCCCAGGACCCGACCGTCCGCCTGAACTACCTGATCACCACGGGGTGGATCGAGGCCTACGGCGTGCGCGTGGACCCCGACGCCGTGCTCTCCGCCGTGCGGCCCCCGCTCCCCGACGACGTGCGCGACCGGTTCGCGGAACAGCTCTCCCAGGACGTGCGCCCGTTCTTCCGCCCGGGCGGCGTGCCCGTCCAGGGCCAGGACGGCCGCGCCTACCGGCTCAACCTCGCGGCCGAGGACGACTGGCGCCCGAGCCCCACGACCGTCGGCGGACCGGCGCGGGCCGGGTTCAAGGGGCTCGACGACATCCAGGAGCAGACCGGGCAGTCGCTCTCGGACTCGTCCGGCGCGGTCAAGCGCGTCGGGATCCAGTTCACCGGCCACCTGCTCGCCACCGGAGGCATGGTTCCGCTGCCCAGCTTCCGCGGGAACCTCGGGATCGGGTCGAGTTCCTGGCAGCATTCCGGCGAGACCGGGCAGACGCGGACGCGCACCACGGAGATGACCGGCACGGGGGCGGAGTACTCGGCCGACCTCCTGGTCGGGCTGGACGCGGCCGGACGGGACGGCGTGCCCGCCGTCGTGCGGCGGGGGGTGGAGCTCACGCTCATGGGCGGCCTGGCGCCGCGGCGAAGCGACCTGCCGGACACCATCGCCTTCCCCGACCCGCTCGGGCCCCGGCCGCCGCGGACACCGGCGCCCGCCAGGATCGGCGGCTACCTGTCCAACAGCCACCCGCTCTCCGCCGAGGAGGTCCCCGTCACCGGCGGCGTCCCCGCCGGGACGCGCACCACGGACCAGGGGATCGCGGAGTGGATCGCCGACCGGCTGGGCCTGTCCACGCCCGTCCGGCCGGCGCGGTGGAACCCGCTCCGACGCCTGTACACGCCGGGGGAGGGCGCGGCCCGGAGCCCGTGGGCGGAGCGGCGGCGCATGCGGGCGCTCGACCTCGTCACGGGCACGTTCCGGCCCGACTCCCTGGCCAGGAACCTGCCCGTGATGACGGGCGAGGCGGTCGTCCTGACCTTCACCGACTCCGAGGGGCGCCCGACGCCGGTCACCGTGTGGTCCTTCCCGCTGCGCATGACCAACGTCCCGGACATCCCCGAGTCCTTCAACCTCAAGCACACCGACAGGTTCGCCCGGGGGAGCACCACCGCGGCCCACCGGAGCACCGGTTTCACCGTGCGCCCCGGTTTCGGTCTGATGGAGCGGCTGCCCGGGGACGCGGTCCGTCTCGAGATACCGCTGCTGGAGTACGGGTACTCGCGGGAGACGGCGTTCCACCGCGCCCGGCAGTCGGCCGCCTGGGAATCACACCTGTTCCACAGCACGGACACCGCCGTCTACCGGGTCCGACGGCGCGTCGCCGTGTGGGTGGACGACGACGCCGCCCCGACCCTGTTCGACGTCGCCTCCGTCGAGGCCGTCACCGCGCACGAGGCCCGGACCCTGGACGACCCCTCGGCCAACGCCCCCCTGCCCGGCGGCCCCGCTCCGCGTGACCCCTTCCTGAACCGCCCCCGCCTCACCCACTTCGGCGACTCCCAGGTCCGGGACGTCACCTTCCCGGACGGCGCGGAGGTACGGAGCGACGCGGAGAACCGGCTCGTGACCGTCTTCGGCGAGTTCGCCCACCGGCTGCTGACGCGGATCGACGCCAGGTATCCGGGCCTGGTCCTACCGCCCATGGCGCTACCGGGCGCCGCCCGGCCCGGACGGTCCCACGCCGGGTGGAACCACCGGCGCAACCGCGACACCGCGGTCGGGAACACGGTCAAGGTGCTGAGCGCCGTCAACCTCCAGTCCTTCCGCTTCCAGCACGGCGACTGGACCGGGCAGGGGTTGGAGATCAAGCTGACCGAGACCAAGCTGCTTCCGGGGGGCAACGAGGCGGGCGAGTTCCGGATCACCGTCCCCGACCACATCTCGCTGTGGGTGACCGCCGACGTGGGCGCCCCCGTGCCCGGACCGCAGCTGAAGGACTCGCACACCGGCAGCACGTCGGGGGCGTCGGCCGGTCTGCGCCACCGCGACGCCACGTGGAGGTCGCACCAGGTGGAGCTCCGTGCGGCCGCCACCTGGCGAGGCGTGGACGTCGTCGACTCCGGTGACGTCCCGCTGTTCTCCGGGGGCGGCGGGGCCCGGCTGACGGGTGAGCGCCGCTCCGTGAACCAGCGCGGGTCGGGCCGTTCGGTCACCGCGGAGGACAACGTCAAGGACAAGGGCGGAACGCAGCTGTACTTCGCCGAGGTCGAGTTCGGCGCCTGGATCGGCCCCGGTGACAATCTCGTTCCCCGCTCCGCCCGGATCGACCGACCGCCGCCGCTCACCTCACGCGGCCTGTTCACGGACGGGCGGGACCGCGTACGCGGCCGCATCGAACTCCACGCGCCGCGGCCGGGCAGGGCGATTCCGCTCGATCCGCCGCCCGCACGGCCGCCAGGGTCCTTCCGCCGTCTCCCGGCGGCACAGGCCCGCGACCTGTTCCGCGACGGCGCACCGGCGACGCTGACCACGACGCGAACCGGCGGCGACGCGCCGCCGGTCTCGCGCACGCGGGCCGCCGAGATCCTGTCGAACACCTTCCACGTCGTGCAGGTCTTCGACCCCGCCGTCACCCGGGGCGGCGATCTCCCCACCAGCGTGCTCACCCGCGGCTTCGACGAGTTGAACCGGATGCTGCGCAGGTTCCCGGACAAGCTGGAGTCCGCGTCGGGCATCGGACAGATCCTCGGCAACCACATGTCGCCCCAGCAGCTCGCCGCCACACCGGCGTTGGCGTCCGGGCACGGCAGCCGCCTGCGTTTCCAGACCGACAACAAGCTCCCGCCCACGCGCAACCGCACGACCGTCGCCACCTGGTTCCTGACCACCAGGGTGGAGTCGCTGGCTCCCCGGCCGTCAGCCTCCGTGGAGGCCTCCCACACCAAGGAGAGCCAGATCGGGACCGCGAGGGTGACCACCCGCGGTCTGTTCTTCGGCGTCTTCGGCCGGGGCGGACTCAACACCAACCGCGGTGGCGCGCCCGGGGGCCCTCCCCCGCCGACCGCGATGGACCCGATCATCGGCCCCGGTCTGGAAGCCCGCTACCAGTTCCTCGGGCGGGGGGACACCGCCTCGACGTCGCGGATCCTGCGCTCGCGGACCGAGGTCAAGCTGCGGGGTCCCTCGTTCGAGTTCGTGGCCGACGGCGTGGTCGCCCAGGCGTTCGAGGTCAAGCACGACTTCAGCCTGGGCCTGACGATCCCCCGCACTCCGGGGGAGTCGGACCACGCGGCGTGGACGGCGCCGATCGCGCAGGCGCAGAAGGGGGTGGTCCCCGCCCTGTGGGCCTACATGGACGGCCTGGTGCGGGACCGGGTCGACTGGGCGCCCGACGGCGCGCTCACCGTCGGTCCGCATCCGCCGCCCGCCGCCCCGCGGGCAGCGGTCCGACCCATGGACGGGTTCGCCGACAAGGGCTACCAGTCCCGGCCCCTGGACCCCGGGGCGGCGCTCGACGACCTCGTCGCGCAACTGTCCGCGGGCGGCTACGAACTCACCGGCACCAGCCGTGAGGACCTGATCCACCAGCTGTCGACGCACATGGCCCGCGACCTGGACCATGTCCCGCCGACGCGGGTGCGCGTCCGGTCGAAGGGCTTCTCGCACGGCGCGACGCTCAACCTGGAGGTGGGGCGCGGGGCCAGCCGCACCCGGCAGTTCGGCGGAATGATGGAGTTCGTGGAGCGCGTGGTCGTGGTCCGCAGCGCCGACAGGGGAACGCTGGAGACGTCCGGCTGGTCGGTCTCCGGGCTGATCGAGGCACGGGGCCCGATCGAGGGCGGCACGGGATCGGTCGCCGCCCTCCAGTCCGGCGGGGACGTCGTCGTCCGGCGCCAGGCGGGTCAGGAGAACTCCGGGTCCGACAGCGTGTCGGTGGAACGCACCTACGAGCGGGTGGGGTTCGGCCCGTACGGAGTGGTCTCGACGGACACCACGCTGACCCTGACGGTGGAGGTCGGGGGGCGCGTCTTCACGGGGACGGGACCCAGCGGCACGGTGGAGACCATCCAACCGGTGTCCTACCTCACCGTCGACGGGGACGCCCCGGGCACGGAACCCGACGACGCCGGGATCGCGGACCTGTCCAGGCGGGCCCGGGACCACCGGGCGGAGGTCACGAAGCTTCTGGAGGAGGCCCGCAGAGCCAGGGCGAACCTCGACTGGCTGGAACGGGATGCCCAGCACCTGCGTGAGAACGCCATCCCGCGTGTCCAGGCGAACCGCGATGCCGCCGAGCAGACGCGGGACCGGCTCAGGAACCGGATCCGCCGGGCCGAGGAGGAGATCACGGAGGTCGAGAGGGCCGCGCGGACCCAAGCCGACCGGGCCGTCCGGTTCAGGCACCGGCAGGATCGGGAGCAGGCGGTCGCCGACGCCGCCGAGGCCCGGAGGAATCAGGCCGCGGAGAGGGTCAGGGCCATCACAGCCGCTCGCGACGCCGCGCGCGAGGACGAGGACGAGGACTCCGGCGCGGAGGAACGGATCCGGGCGCTCGGTGACCGCGCGAGCCGGTGGCAGGACGCGGCCGACCGCGCGGACGGGGCCCGCTGGGACGCGCGGCGGAGCGCCGCCATGATCGGCATGTACGCGGACGCCGCGAGGGGGCACCTCGACGCGGCCGCCGAGCAGGCGGAGTCGCTCCGGAACGGCATCCGCGACCTCGAAACCCGGCTGGGGAGGGCGGAGGACGACGCCACCCGGGCCCGGAGGCGCCTGGACGGGCTGAACAAGCAGTTCAGGAGCACCCTGGCCGGTATCGACGCCAACCGAACGACCGTGCGCGACGCCCGCTTCGAGGCCGCCGACCACCAGCGGAGGGCGGACCGGCTCGACCAGCAGGTCAGGGACGCGCGCCTGGCCCGGACCCGGCCCGCGGACGACGGCCCCGGCACCGCCCCGGCCGCAGGCGACACGGGCCCCGCACCCGCGGGCCGAGCGGACGGGCCGACGACCGCACCCGGCACGGTCGCGGACGGCGCCCCCGCGACCGACGCCGTCACGGCCTGGACCGCCCGGCAGGCGCGCCTCGGCTACGTCTCCCTCCGGAGCGGGGGCGGCACCGACGCCCCCGTCGCGGTGCAGGGCGGCGGTCGGAGCGTGTTCGACGCCGCGATCGAGTCGGCCGCCCGGGACAAGGGGTGGCGCCCCAGGGACGGCGGCGGCTCCGCACACGAGTACCTGGACGCCAACGCGGGCGGGAGGACGGGCATCAACCCGATCAGCTCGGTGGCGGGCGAACTCGTGCTCCGCGGGCTCGCGCCCGAGGCCCTGCGGCGCGCCGACGGCGTGGAGCTGTCGGACGTGAACGGCACGACGGTGGGCCTCAAGGCACTCGTCGACCCCACCCGCGCCGCGATCGTGTCGGCGAGCGGGGACAGCCGGGCCCGGGGATCCGAACACGGGCAGCACGGGGTCTCCGCCGCGCAGACGGAGTCCAGCGCGAACGCCCTCGAGGTCGCCGGCCAGGTCCTGACCGACGCCCGCCCGCAGGACCGGCTCCGCACGAGCCCGGCCGGAGTGGACCTGGCGGGCAACGCGCGGTCGGGGCAGGGCCGGTCCTCCTCCAGCCGGACCGGCGCGGTCGCCGAGGGCCCGGGTACCGCCCGCCAGTTCCTCGTCCGGGTGCCCGCCGTGTGGCTGGCGTGGAGCGCGCCCGCGGGCTCCCCCGCCGACCAGCGCCACCCCGTCCAGGCGGAGGCCTCCGTCACGCTGTGGATCTCCGAGACCAGGGCCAGGGAATGGAACCTGCGCACCGACACCCCCGAGATCGACGGCCTGCTCAAGGCGGAGGAGGCCTTCGCCGAGGCCGACGCGGCCTACATGGCCGCCCGCCTGCCGCTCCTGGAGCTGGTCGGCACGCGCGACGGGGCCGGCGACGGATTCCGCGACCGGTACCGGGCACAGGTGCGGCTCATGGAGCGGGCCGCCGCGGACCGCGAACGGGCGCTGCGCGGGCTGGAGCGGGCGCTGGCCGCGGCCCGCGGTCGCGCGTGGCCGCCCCCGCCGGCCACGGCCGCCTCGGGCCCGCCGCGGGGACGGAGCCGCCAGGACCAGCTGATCCACGACTTCACCGCGACCCTGACACCCGCGTCGGGACCGGCCACCTGACCGGGTCCGGCACACCAGGACAAGGAGATCACCGATGCCGACGAACGACCGCCTCAGCGTCAGCCCGGAGGAACTGGCCCGGGCCGGGCGCGAGCTGCGCGAACCCTCCCGCCTCCTGCGCGAGTCCTTCGAGCGCCTGCGCTCCCAGCGCGCGGCGCTGGGGCCGCCGTGGGGCGCGGGCACCGACGAGACCGCCGAGTCCGTCCGCGGCGACCTCACCCCCATGCTCGACCTGCTGGACGAGTTCGGCGTCGCTCTGGCCCAGGCCTTCGAGCAGACGGCGGACGGGGTCGTCCGCTCGGCCCGCAGTTACCAGAACGCCGAGGACCTCGCCTTCGAACAGGGCGACTGGCTGACGGCGGAGGGCGGCGGGAGCGCCGGACGGCGGTGACGGGCGGGCGCCCCGTCGAACGCACGCGGCTGGTCCCCGTGTCGTACACCGGCTGAGCGCGGCCCGACGACGAGGATGGCTGCGACGCCGCCGCTGTGAAACGGAGACACCGTATGACGGTCGCCCGCGCCCTGCTCGCCTCCGCGCTCGCGTCCACGGTCCTGGTGGCCGTGGTGAACGCCGTCCCCGCGGCCGCGGACGCATCGGCCGCGTTCCAGCTCAACACCTTCGAGCGAGCGGCCGCGGGCCGCGCCTATCCCCTGTCGGAATGGGCGAAGGACGGGTGGTACGCCCCCCGGGCCCGGGGGATGGACGAGCGCACCCTGATCGACGACGGGGTCCCCGCCCACGCGGGCGGACGGTCCCTGCGCGTGTCCTATCCGGAGGGGAGGATCGGTCCGCGCGAGTCCGGCGCGCAGGCTCCGTTCAGGCTCACCCCCGCCCGCGAGTACCACGTGTCCTTCTGGGTGCGGTTCAGCGAGGACTTCAGCTGGGGCACCACCTCGTTCGGCGGGAAGCTGGGCCTTGGCCTGGCGGGAGGCGGCGCGTGTTCGGGCGGTCGGGTCTGCGACGGCGAGAACGGTTTCAGCTCGCGCATGATCTGGCGCCGTGACGGCCTGGCGGCCGTGTACTACTACCACATGGACAAGAAGGGCACCTTCGGCGACCAGGCGTTCCTGCGCGTCGACGGCGCCGACGTCCACTACCCCCGGGGAGAGTGGGTGAACATCGTGCAGCGGCTCAGGGTGAACACCGTGACCGGCGGCCGGGCCAACCCCGACGGCGAGATCGAGGTCCTCTACAACGGCGCGCCCGCGGCCGCGGTCACCGGCCTGCGTCTGGTCTCCAACGACGACCTGGTGGACAAGGCCTACTTCTCGTCCTTCTTCGGCGGCTCCACGGAGGGGTTCGCGCCGGCCAACGACAGCCACATCTGGTACGACGACCTGAAGGCGTCGCCCTTCCCCGAGGCGATCTGCGAGATCGGCGGCTGCGTGCGACCGTCCCTCGCGGTCACCGCGCCAGCCCGGGCTGGGCGGCCACACGCCCTTCCGCTCGGAGGAGTCGGCGCACCGCATCCCGCACGGACGGATCCCTGACCCGGTCGACGAACGACTCGGGCGTGGTGCCGCACAGGCGGCGGAGTCCGGCCGACTCCGCCAGCAGGGCCCGGATCAGCGTGGGCTGGTCGGTCAGCCTCCGCGGCCGTCCCTCACCGTCCACCAGGCAGCCGTGTCGACTCACGTAGACGGAGCAGGGTGGGAGCCGCACACCGGATGCGAGCGTGACCGGGTGGCGGTCCTCCGGCAGGAGCCGCCGCCGGTAGTTGGGTTCCGTGGCGTCGAGCGCGTCGCGTTCCGCGTCGTCCAACCACAGGACGAACAGGCGGCCGGTCGGCCCGGGCGCTTCGACGGGAGCCGCCGGAACGTAGCCCCAACGGTTCACGTGCGCGGACACGCCCGGAGCGATGCCGAGCACGTCGGCCAACGTCATCGGGACGACCGGTCTGACGCGTCGGGCGAGGAACTTGCGCCGCATCTGACCGGGCGCCGCGTTCGAACCCACCGCCACCACGGGGTGCCGGTCCGCCAGGTCGGCCCGGCGCAGGCGGGACAGGACGCCCGCCAGTGTCGCGGGCTCGCCGGCGAACTCCGCGTACCACGCCTCCGCAGACCGCCCCCGGCGAGGTCGGAGCGGGACGTAGGCGTCGCCGAGGAACACCCCCGACGTGTCGGGGATCCGGCCCGGGTAGGTCAGGGGCCGCTCCGTCGGGTCATCGCCGAACAGGTCCACCGCCGCACCTTCGCGTCGCGCCGCGACGGGGTCCGCGCCGTGTCGCGGGTGGGTCGGGCCTCGGCCGTGCCGTCTCGCCGGTCCCGGGCCCCGGCCGTGTGTCGCAGGGGTGGCGCGGGAACATGTCACCGTAGACGACCAGCGAGCCCTCTCCGGGCTCGAACCGCTCCGGCAGGCGGTCGCGACCCGCACGGCAGGCGTCCGTCGCTTCTGGGATTGGCATGGTCGGACTCCCCGTCCGTCGTGTCGGCCCGGTGCCAGCTTCCGGTACGCGGCCGTCGACGCCAAGGGCCCCGCCCCCGGGAGGGCTCCGTGTCGCGGTACCGCGCCGCCGACCGCCTGGACGGGGGAGGGCACAGGTGAGGTGGAACGCCACGCCGGAGGACCTGGTGCGCGCCGCCCGTGTGACGGGCGTGCACGACGAGCGGGTGCTCGCCGCGCTCCGGGAGGTCCCGCGCGCCCGGTTCGTTCCGCGTGCCCACCGGTCGGCGGCCTACGAGGACCGGCCGCTCCCCATCGGGCACGGGCAGGTGACGACGCAGCCCTCCCTGTCGGGGACGATGCTCCAGGCCCTGCGGTTGACCGGGGACGAACACGTGCTGGAGGTCGGGACGGGCTACGGCTTCCAGACCGCCCTGCTGGCCCGGCTCGCGGCTCGGGTGGTGAGCGTCGACCTGTGGCCCGACCTGGTCGGGCGGGTCCGGGAGACGCTCGACGCCATGGGGGTGGCCAACGTCGTGCTGCGCGTCGGCGACGGGACGCTCGGGGCGCCCGACGAGGCGCCGTTCGACGCGGTCCTGGTCTCGGCCGCCCACCCGAGCGTGCCCCCGCCGCTCATCGACCAGCTGACCGTGGGCGGGCGCCTGGTGCAGCCGATCGGCGAGGGAGGCGACGAGGACGTGGTGCTGTTCGAGCGCACCGCCGAGGGTCTGCGGACGCGCGCCTCGATGACGCGCGCCCGTTTCGTGCGTCTGCACGGCGAGCACGGATACCCGGGCCCGGAGGACCGGGAGGGCCGCTGACGTCCGCGCGGACGCCGGCTCGGCCGCGGGGGCCGAGCCGGCTCCGGGGGTGTCACGCACCCGGGGGACCGGATCAGACGAGGTCGAACCGGTCCGCGTTCATCACCTTGGTCCACGCGGCGACGAAGTCCGCGACGAACTTCTGCTTCGCGTCGTCGGAGGCGTACACCTCGGCGAGGGCGCGCAGCTCGGAGTTGGAGCCGAACACCAGGTCGACACGGCTGCCGGTCCACCTCACGGCGCCGGACCCGTCCTTGGCCTCGAACGTCTGCGAGGTCTGGGAGGTCTCACCGGTCGGGGCCCACGCGATGCCCAGGTCGAGCAGGTTGACGAAGAAGTCGTTCGTCAGCGTGCCCGGCCGGTCGGTGAGGACGCCCAGATCGGAGTTGTCGTAGTTGGCGCCCAGCACACGCAGGCCGCCGACCAGGACCGTCATCTCGGGCGCGCTCACGCCGAGCAGGTTCGCCTTGTCCAGCAACAGGTACTCGGCGGGGAGGCGGTTGCCCTCGCCGTAGTAGTTGCGGAAGCCGTCGGCGACCGGCTCGAGGTAGGCGAACGATCCGGAGTCCGTCTGCTCGGCCGTGGCGTCCACGCGACCCGGGGTGAAGGGCACGACGACGTCCTGGCCGGCGGCCCTGGCGGCCTGCTCGACGCCGACGCCTCCGGCGAGCACGATCAGGTCGGCGAGCGAGACCTTGGCGTCCGAGGAGGCGTTGAACTCCTTGGCGATCTCCTCGAGCGCGCCGAGCACCTCGCGCAGCTCGGTCGGGTTGTTGACCTTCCAGTCGACCTGCGGCTCCAGGCGGACGCGCGCGCCGTTGGCGCCGCCGCGCTTGTCGCTGTCGCGGTAGGTCGACGCCGAGGCCCACGCCGTGGACACCAGCTGCGCGACGGACAGGCCGGACTCGGCGACCTTGGCCTTGAGCGCGGCGATCTCCGCCGCGCCGACGACCTCGCCCTCCCACGCGGGGAGCGGGTCCTGCCAGATCAGCGTCTCCTCCGGGACCTCCGGGCCGAGGTAGCGCACCTTCGGGCCCATGTCGCGGTGGGTCAGCTTGAACCACGCACGCGCGAACGCGTCCGCGAACTCCTCGGGGTTCTCGTGGAAGCGGCGCGAGATCCGCTCGTAGACCGGGTCGAAGCGCAGCGACAGGTCCGTGGTGAGCATGGTCGGCTTGTGCTTCTTGGCGGCGTCGTGGGCGTCGGGGATGATCTCCTCGGCGTCCTTGGCGATCCACTGCTTCGCGCCTGCCGGGCTCTCCGTGAGCTCGTACTCGAACTCGAAGAGGTTCTTGAAGAAGCCCTGGCTCCACTGCGCGGGCGTGGTGGTCCAGGTGACCTCCAGGCCCGAGGTGATGGTGTCGCCGCCCTTGCCGGTGCCGTGGTTGTTCTTCCAGCCCAGGCCCTGCATCTCCAGGCCGGCGGCCTCGGGGTCGGCCTCCAGGTTGCTGTCCGGGGCGGCGCCGTGGGTCTTGCCGAAGGTGTGGCCGCCGGCGATGAGGGCGACGGTCTCCTCGTCGTTCATCCCCATGCGGCCGAAGGTCTCGCGGATGTCGCGCGCCGCGGCGATCGGGTCCGGGTTGCCGTTCGGGCCCTCCGGGTTGACGTAGATCAGACCCATCTGGACGGCGGCCAGCGGCTTCTCCAGGTCGCGGTCGCCCGTGTAGCGCTGGTCGTCGAGCCAGGTGGTCTCGGGGCCCCAGTACACGTCCTCGTCGGGCTCCCAGACGTCCGCGCGTCCGCCGCCGAAGCCGAAGGTCTCGAAGCCCATCGACTCGAGCGCGACGTTGCCGGCGAGGATCATCAGGTCGGCCCAGGAGATGTTCTGGCCGTACTTCTTCTTGACCGGCCAGAGCAGGCGGCGGGCCTTGTCCAGGTTGACGTTGTCCGGCCAGCTGTTCAGCGGCGCGAAGCGCTGCTGACCCGCGCTGCCGCCACCGCGGCCGTCGTGGGAGCGGTAGGTGCCCGCGCTGTGCCAGGCCATGCGGATGATGAGCGGTCCGTAGTGCCCGAAGTCGGCCGGCCACCAGTCCTGGGAGGTGGTCAGCACCTCGGCGATGTCCGCCTTCACGGCGTCCAGGTCGAGGGCCTCGAACGCCTCGGCGTAGTCGAACTCCTCGCCGAGCGGGTTCGCCACGGCCGGGTTCTTGGCCAGGATCTTCAGGTTGAGCTGGTTCGGCCACCAGCCCCGGTTGCCGCCGCCCTCGGTGGGGTGCGGCGCACGGTCGTGGGCGACGGGGCAGCCGCCGGCCTTGGCCGCTTCGTGACTGTCAGACATGGAGATCCTTCCGCCTGTGGGAGAGAGCTGAAACGTTGGTTCAGGAACTGCGCGTGCTGGAGCAGTCGGGGCAGAGCCCCCAGTAGACGACCTCGGCCTCGTCGACCGAGAAGCCGTGGTCGTCGGAGGCGGTCAGGCACGGCGCGTGGCCGACGGCGCAGTCGACGTCGGCGATCGCTCCGCACGACCGGCACACGATGTGGTGGTGGTTGTCCCCGACCCGGGTCTCGTAACGGGCCACGGAGCCCTGCGGCTGGATGCGCCGCACCAGACCAGCGCTGGTCAGCGCTTTGAGCACGTCGTAGACGGCCTGGTCGGACACTGTGCCGAGGCTGCCGCGCACGAGGCCGATGATCGACTCCGTGTCCGAGTGCGGGTTCTCGTGAACGGTGGAGAGGACGGCGAGCCGGGGGCCCGTCACCCGCAGAGCGGACTCGCGCAGCATTCGCTCGAAATCCGAAGGGCTTGGCATGGCCCTCAGTCTGGTCGCTTTTCTGGAGTAAGTCAAATGATGTAGAGATTCCGCTGTGGCGCGGGGCCGCTCGCTTCCGGGAGCGGCGACACGGCCCCTGACCAGCGATCCGGAAGGGACGTGCGCGACCAGGCCGTCGGGCACGGAAACACCGCGGCCCGCCCCTCCCGGAGGTGCCGGGTGGGGCGGGCCGCGCGTGGACGTCGGTGCGTCGCCGGTCAGTCGTTGCCGGACTCGATGGCCGCGTGGTCGAGCAGGTCGCCGTCGCCGGAGCCCTCGCCGCGGGACGCGATCGTCTCGGCGCCGCCCTCGGGCATCGCGCCGATCAGCCCGGTCGCGGCGGCCTGGGCCGCGCCGATGGTGGTCGGGTGGGCGCTCTCGCCGACCATGCCGATGCTGGCGTACTCCTCCAGCTTGGCGCGGGAGTCGGCGATGTCCAGGTTGCGCATGGTCAGCTGGCCGATCCGGTCGACCGGACCGAACGCGGAGTCCTCCGTGCGCTCCATGGACAGCTTGTCCGGGTGGTAGCTGAACGAGGGACCGCGCGTGTCCATGATCGAGTAGTCCTCGCCGCGGCGCAGTCGCAGCGTCACCTCGCCGGTGACGGCCGTGCCCACCCAGCGCTGCAGCGACTCGCGCAGCATCAGGGCCTGCGGCTCCAGCCAGCGGCCCTCGTACATCAGCCGGCCGAGCCGCCGCCCCTCGTTGTGGTAGGCGGCGACGGTGTCCTCGTTGTGGATCGCGTTGACCAGCCGCTCGTAGGCCGCGTGCAGGAGCGCCATGCCCGGCGCCTCGTAGATGCCCCGGCTCTTGGCCTCGATGACGCGGTTCTCGATCTGGTCGGACATGCCAAGGCCGTGGCGGCCGCCGACGGTGTTGGCCTCCAGCACCAGGTCGACGGCGGTGGGGAAGGTCCTGCCGTTGACGCTCACCGGTCGGCCCTGCTCGAATCCGACGGTGACGTCCTCGGCGGGGATCTCGACCTCCGGGTCCCAGAACCGCACGCCCATGATCGGGTCGACGATCTCCACGCCGGTGTCGAGGTGCTCCAGGGCCTTGGCCTCGTGTGTGGCGCCCCAGATGTTGGCGTCGGTGGAGTAGGCCTTCTCCGCGCTGTCCCGGTAGGGCAGACCGCGTTCGGTCAGCCACTCGGACATCTCCTTGCGGCCGCCGAGCTCGTTGACGAAGTCGGCGTCCAGCCAGGGCTTGTAGATGCGCAGGGCGGGGTTGGCCAGCAGACCGTAGCGGTAGAACCGCTCGATGTCGTTGCCCTTGAACGTGGAGCCGTCGCCCCAGATCTGCACGCCGTCCTCGAGCATCGCGCGCACGAGCAGGGTGCCCGTCACCGCCCGCCCGAGCGGGGTGGTGTTGAAGTAGGCCCGGCCACCGGTCCGGATGTGGAACGCCCCGCAGGCGAGAGCCGCGAGCCCCTCCTCCACCAGGGCGGCGCGGCCGTCGACCAGGCGGGCGACCTCCGCCCCGTAGTCGGCGGCACGCCCCGGCACCGAGGCGATGTCGGGTTCGTCGTACTGGCCGATGTCGGCGGTGTAGGCGCACGGGACGGCGCCCTTCTCGCGCATCCACGCGACCGCGACCGAGGTGTCGAGACCGCCGGAGAAGGCGATGCCGACACGTTCACCGACAGGGAGAGAGGTGAGTACCTTGGACATGGCAATAAGTATGCGCGAAAATGAATGATCATGCAAGACGGGCGTCGGACCAGGCACACCGGGCGGTCGCGGCGCCCGGGGGCGCGCGACCGCCCGGGGGCGGCCAGGAGCGGACGGCCGTCACGCGCGGGCGTCGGAAGCGACGGTCAGGCCCGGGCCGCGGACAGGACCACGTCCACCAGGCGGTCGGCCGCGTCCGGGCGACCGAGCGCGCGGGCGTTCTCCTCGATCCGGCGGCGGAGCTCGGGGTCCGCCAGCAGCGGCTCGACCGCCTCCCGCAGGCGGTCGGCGCCGACCTCGTCCAGCAGTGCGACCGCCGCGCCCGACTCCTGGAGGTGCCGGGCGTTGTGCCGCTGCTCGTCACCGGCGGACGTAGCGAGCGGGATCAGCGCGGCGGCCTTGCCCAGCGCGGTGAGCTCGGCGATCGTCCCCGCGCCGCTGCGCGAGACCACGACGTCGGCCAGCGCCAGCACGTCCGGCAGTTCCGGGCCGACGAAATCCGTCAGGTGGTAGCGGACGAGCAGCCCGGGGGCGAGGTCGCGGGTGGCCTCGCGCAGCGGGTCCAGGTTGGCCGCGCCGCACTGGTGTACGACGTTGGCACGCGTGAGCAGCCACGGCAGCAGGTCGCGGACGGTGCCGTTGATCTGGGCCGACCCCTGCGCCCCTCCGGTCACGTACACCGTGGGCAGCGACGGGTCGTGCCCCTCGAACCCGAGCCCCTCGGCGGCCCGGTCGGCCCGCCCGCGCAGCACCTCGGGGCGGACCGGGTTGCCGGTGATGACCGCGCGGTCGCGGACGTCGTCGGGCAGCAGCTCCGTGCTCGACGGCGAGGACACCGCGACCCGTGCGGCGCGGCGGGCGAGCACCTTGTTGGCCAACCCGAGGCGCACGGTCTGCTCGTGCACGACGAGGGGGCGGCGGCACATCGCCGCGCCCACGCCGACGGGGACCGCGACGTAGCCGCCGGTGGCCAGGACGACGTCCGGCGCGAAGTCGGTGATGATCCGCCGCGCCTGGAGCACGCCGCGCGGCACGTTGGCCATGTCGCGGAGGTTGTCCCTGGAGAGCATCCTCAGCGGGTTGGCCGCACGGCGGATCTTGCCGACCTCCACCGCGTCGAACGCGATCCCGTTGGACCCGGCCACCCTCTGCTCCAGGCTGTCGGCGGCGCCCACCCACAGCACCTTCAGGGTTCCCCCGTCGGCCTCCAGCCGCTCGCGCAGCGTGTTGACGACCGTCAGGGCGGGATAGGTGTGCCCGCCCGTCCCGCCTCCGGTCACGATCAGACGCAGTTCCTGGGTTCGACTGTTGTTCACGGGTGTCCCATCTGTGCTCGCCCGCCGGCGCGCGCGGGTCGAGGGTCTCTTCGGTCGCGGGGGACCCCGCGGCGGACCGGTCGGGTCACGCCGGGGTCGACATGCACGCTAGCCGCCCGCGGATGCCGCCGCACACGCGGAGGGCGACCACGGGCCCCTCCGGGTCCGGGGCCTCATCTCCCCCGTCCGCAACTCCGTTGTCAACCTGCCGGAGAACTCTTGCGTTCTTCGCCAGGTTCATGAAGGTTTTTCACAGAACCTCCGCACTTCGTCACTCTTCGTATCAGAAAAGTTACGATGAGACTCCATGTGGTGTCTGACCCACGTACTGCCGCTTCCAGGAGGAAGCCGGAAGGAGCCACGTTGGCGCGACCGAACCGGAACCAGCCCGCCCCCGCGGCCGCGACGGCCCGGGGCCGCGGGCGCAGAGCCGTCCTCGTGAGCGGCGCGCTCGCCGCCGCGCTCACCGCGTCCCCGCTCCACGCGCCGCCCGCCGCCGCGGAGCCGGGCGGGTACCGGCGCGAAGCCGCGGAGTGCGAGGCCGACCCGCTCGCCCCGCCCAAACGCGAGATGCGCGCGGAGTGGATCGCGAGCGTGGTCAACATCGACTGGCCGAGTGAGCGGGGGCTGACCGCGGACGAACAGCGCGCCGAGCTGGTCGACCTCTACGACGAGGCCAGGGCCAACGGCCTCAACGCCGTGTTCGTGCAGATCCGCCCCACCGCCGACGCCTTCTGGCCCTCACCGCACGAACCGTGGTCGGAGTGGCTCACCGGCCAGCAGGGCCGCGACCCCGGCTACGACCCCCTGGAGTTCGCGGTCGAGGAGGCCCACGCCCGCAACCTGGAGTTCCACGGGTGGTTCAACCCCTACCGGGTGGCCATGCACGACGACCCGGGCCGGCTCGTCGAGGGCCACCCGGCCCGGCGGAACCCGGACTGGGCGTTCGCGTACGGCGGCCGCCTCTACTACGACCCGGGCGTCCCCGAGGTGCGCGCGTTCGTGATCGAGGCGATGATGCACGCGGTCGAGAACTACGACCTCGACGGCGTGCACTTCGACGACTACTTCTACCCCTATCCCTCGTCCGGTCAGGCGATCCCCGACCGGGACACCTTCGCGCGGTACGGCGGCGCGTTCGACGACATCGGCGACTGGCGCCGCGACAACGTCAACCGCCTGGTGCGGGAGATGAGCGCGGCGGTGCACGCGCAGAAGCCGCACGTGCGGTTCGGGATCAGCCCGTTCGGGATCTGGCGGAACGCGTCCAGCGACCCGAACGGCTCCGACACCCGGGGCTTCCAGTCCTACGACAGCATCTACGCCGACAGCCGACGATGGGTCCGCGAGGGGTGGCTGGACTACGTCAACCCGCAGGTCTACTGGGAGATCGGCCTTCCGGTGGCCGACTACGCGGTGCTGGTCCCCTGGTGGGAGGAGGTCACCGCGGGCACGGGAACGCACCTGTACATCGGGCAGGCCGCCTACAAGGTGGGCAACGACGGCGCCTGGTCCGAGCCCCGTGAGCTCGCCCGACACGTGGAGATGGACCGCGCCCGCCCCGGCGTGCACGGCGAGGTGTACTTCAGCGCCACGTCCCTGCGCACCAACGCGGCCGACGCCATGGCGATCCTGGCCCGCGAGCACTACGCCCA
Organism: Nocardiopsis sp. NPDC050513; assembly: GCF_044457925.1. Lineage (NCBI taxonomy): Bacteria > Bacillati > Actinomycetota > Actinomycetes > Streptosporangiales > Nocardiopsidaceae > Nocardiopsis > Nocardiopsis sp. NPDC050513. The sequence goes on from NZ_JBITHK010000001.1 coordinate 51,375, forward strand.
CCCCGCCCTCGTGCCGGTGACGCCGGACCGGGGCGGCGCGGCGCCCGGGCGGCCGGTGGTGGTCGGGGCCGAGGCGGCGGACGGCGGCGTCCGGCTGACGGTCCGCGCCGGACAGGGCCTGGTACCGGCCTACTACGCGGTGTACGCGTTCGAGGGCCATGACGGGCTCCGGCCGACGCCGTGCCGGTTCGAGGACCCGCGCTCGCTGGTCACCACCGTGCGCGCGTCCGACGGCAGGGAGACGGTGCTGACCGTGCCGGGCGGCGGCGCGCACACGTACTTCGTGACCGCGCTCGACCGCCTGCACCACGAGAGCGACCCGAGCAACCCGCGCCGTCTGCCCTGACCGCGGACGGGCCCCCTACGCGCGCGTCGCCCTGCGGCGCGGCGGGGCGGGCTCGATGCCGGGGTCGGGCACGTGCTCGGGGATCGCGCGATCGGCGAAGGGCAGGGTTCCCGCGTAACCGACGGCCAGGGCGACGTGCCGCCCGGCCAGTCCGCGCGCCGCCGGAACGGTCAGCACCGGGTCGCGGGCCAGGAGGCGCACGGCCAGTCCGCTCAGGAGGGCGTGGGACGTGGCGGCGGCCTCCTCGGGGTCGCAGGGGCCGAAGTCGCCCGAGGAGACGCCGTCGCGGACCGCCGAGACGAAGGGTTCGCGCATCCGCGCGTAGAGACCCGTGAGCGCGTTCGCCAGGTCGGCGGAGCGGACGGCGCGGCTCTCCAGTTCCGACCACAGCATCCACTCCCGCACGTCGTCGGGGGTGAGCGGAAGCCAGAAGTCGACCAGATCGGCGACGCGCTCGGGCGGCGAGGTGCGACCGACGCCCTCGGCCAGGTCGGCGAACCGCGCGTGCTCGCGGTCGAGGGAGTGCGCGATGGCCGCGGCCAGCAGCTGCGTGCGGGTGGCGAAGTGGTAGTGGATCAGTGCCGTGGAGGACCGTGCGCGCCGGGCGATCTCGGCCAGGCGCACACCGTCGTATCCGTCCCGGGCGATCAGCTCGACGGCGGCGTCGAGGATGCGGGTGCGGCTGTCGCTGGAGGTCATGGCGCCATTCTTTACCATCGGACGCTTGTGTCGCAGCTCACTCTGACTTTAAGATCAGCCACATTGATTTTAAAGTCAGGACCAGAGGAGCGCACATGCCAGACCCCCACGGCATCCGCCGGCCGTCCACGGGAGTGGCCACGGACGAGGTCTTCCGGGTCGAGGCGCACGGCGCCGACCGCATCCCGCTCAGCGACCGCCACGGCGGCCCGCGTGAGCTGTTCTGGGTGTGGTTCGGCGCCAACCTGACCTTCACCTTCGTCATCAACGGCGCCCTCGTGGTCGGCTTCGGCCTCTCCTTCTGGGAGGCGACCGCGATCTTCCTCATCGGCAACCTGGCCTTCTTCGCGGTCGGGGCGGCGTCGGTCACCGGCGCCCGCACCGGCTCGCCCACCCTCGTCGTCTCCCGCGCCTCGTTCGGGCGCTGGGGCAACTACCCGGTGGCCGTGCTCAACTGGCTCGTCAGCATCGGCTACATCGTCCTGAACACGGTGGTCGGGGTCCTCGCCCTGACCGTCCTGGCCGACGCCGCCGGGCTGGGAGACGGGGCGGCGGTCCGCCTCGCCGCCCTGGTCCTGATGATCGTGTGCACCGCCAGCGTCGCCGTCTGGGGACACGCCACCGTCGAGGTCATGCAGCGCTGGCTGGGCGTGGGCCTGGTCGTGTGCACGGTCGTCCTCGGCGCCCTCGTTCTGCCCCAGGCCGACCTGTCCGCCACCGCCCCGGCCGAGCCCCGCCTGTGGGCGTGGAGCCTGGGCCTGGTCGTCGCCGTCTCCGGCGGCGCGCTGTCCTACATCGCCATCTGCGCCGACTTCGCCCGCTACCTGCCCGCCGAGAGCCGCGCGCGCGGGATCACCCTCGCCACCGGTCTGGGCGCGATGCTGCCCTCCGCGGCGCTGGGCGTCATCGGCATCGCCGCGGCCACCAGGGTCGGCGCCGGCACGGACACCGATCCCGTCGAGGCCGTCGCGGGCCTGCTGCCGGTCTGGTTCCAGGTTCCGTTCCTGCTGGTCGTGGTGGGCGGATCGGTCACCAACACGATCCTGACCCTCTACTCCTCCGGGCTGAACCTCCAGGTGCTCGGCGTGCCGCTCAAGCGCGCCCGGACCGTGCTGATCCAGGTCTTCCTGGTCACCACGGGGTCGGCGGTCGCCCTGTTCGTCGTCGACTTCACCGCGGCCGTCCTGTCCCTGCTCTCGGTCATGGTCGTGGTCTTCGCTCCCTGGGCCGGGGTGTTCCTCACCGACGCCGCCCTGCGCCGCGCCCGCTACGACGCCGCCGGGCTGCACGACCTCCACGGCGGCCCCTACCGCTACACCCGCGGGTTCCACCGCTCGGGCCTGATCGCGCTCGCGGTCGGCACCGGGTTCTCGGCGCTGGCCGCCGACTCCGAACTGTGGCTCGGCCCGCTGGCCGCGGCCGTCGGCGGGGACCTGTCCCTGCTGGGCGGCCCCGTCGCCGGAGCCGTCTACTACCTGCTCGTCCGGGGCCGGGTGGGCCCGCCCACCGACCCGGGCGCGAACACCGCCGCGTCCACCATCGAAGGAGACCGTCCATGACCCGCTTCGACCCGCTGTTCGGCCCCGACACCACGTTCCTCGGCATCGGGCGGTGCGACCTCGACACACCCGCCACCTGGGCCGACTCCGAGGCGGTCATCATGGGGGTGCCCTTCGACGGGGGCACGTCCTACCGCGCGGGCACCCGCTTCGGCCCGCGCGCGCTCCGGGGGACCGACTACCTGCCGCACGACGGCCGCCGGCCGCACCTGGCGGTCCGCGCCGACGGCCTGGTCGAGCTCAACGTCAGGGACGCGGGCGACGTCGACTGCTTCAACGGCGACATCGAGGGGATGGTCGAGAACGTCCGCGAGGCGGTGACCAAGATCGCGGCGGCCGGGAAGATCCCCGTCATGCTGGGCGGCGACCACACCATCGCCCTGCCCGACGTGCAGGGCGTGGCCAGCCACCACGGGTGGGGGCGTGTGTCGGTGATCCACTTCGACGCGCACGCGGACACCGGCGACATCGACTTCGGGTCGCTGCTGGGCCACGGGCTGCCCATGCGCAGGCTGATCGAGTCGGGCGCCGTGCGCGGTGACCGGTTCATCCAGATGGGGCTGCGCGGGTACTGGCCCGAGGAGGAGACGCTGTCCTGGATGGCCCGACAGGGCATGCGCTGCTACGAGATGAGCGAGATGGACGCGCGCGGCCTCGACACCTGTCTGGACGAGGCCTTCGCCCTGGCCACGGACGAGTGCGAGGGCGTGTTCCTGTCGGTCGACGTGGACGTCGTCGACCCGGGGATGGCCCCGGGCACCGGGACCCCGGAACCGGGCGGCCTCACCTCGCGCCAGCTGCTGGACGCCGTGCGCCGCATCTGCGTGGAGCTGCCCGTCGTCGGCGTGGACATCGTGGAGGTGTCGCCGGACCACGACCACGCGGACATCACCGCGATGCTGGGCAACCGGGTGGTCCTGGAGGCGCTGTCGGGCATCGCCGCCCGCCGCAGGGGGCAGGGCTGGGACCCGACCCGCCCGATGCTGGACGGCCGCTGAGCGGTGCCCGCTCCCGCCGGACGGCGACCGCTCCGGTCGCCGTCCGGCGGTCGCACCGGGCCCCGGAGCGGTCCGGGACCGGCCCCCCATTGAAAACGCCCGAACATTCTGTTTGTATGTTTTCTACACCACCGCGGACGAGAGGGGACCCGTCATGCCACCCGCGTTCTCGGCCGAGGAGAAGGCACGGATCACCGAGATCCTGCTGGAGTCCGGCCGCGACCTGTTCACCACGCGCGGCCTGCGCAAGACCTCGCTCGAGGAACTCGTCGCGCCCGCCGGGATCGCCAAGAGCAGCTTCTACGTCTTCTTCGGCTCCAAGGAGGCGCTCTACCTGGAGCTGATGCGGCGGCAGACGGCCGACGTCCGGCGGCGTCTGGTCGACGGAGCGCTGCTGACCAGCCCCCACGACACCCGCGAGGCCCTGCGCCGCTTCCTCTCGGCGACCGTGCGCGAGCTGACCACCAACCCCCTCTACGGGCGACTCATGTCCCACCCGGAGGAGATGGAGATGGTCGCGCGCAAGGTCACGCCGGAGGCGGTGGCGATCACCTCGGAGGACAACCCCGCCACCGCGCTGACATCGTTCGTCACGGCACGGCGCGACGAGGGAGCGGTCATCGACGCCGACGTCCCCGTGATCCTCGGCGCCCTGCAGTCGGTCCTCATGTTCCCCACCTACCGCCACCACCTGGCCGACCCCGACCGGGCCGACGAGGTGCTCGACCTCCTCGTCGACGCGGTGGCCACGGCCCTCACGTCCCGGAAGGACTGACAGTCCGTGCGCGTCCTCCTCCTCACCCACGGAACCCGCGGCGACGTCCAGCCCTTCGTCGCGCTCGCCCTCGCCCTGACGGGAGCCGGGCACACCGCCCTGCTCGCCGGGCCCTCCTCCTCGGCGTCCCTGGCAGAGGCCGCCGGGATCGACTTCCACCCCGTCGACGAGGGCCCCAACCGCCTCCTGGACGAGGTGCGCGACTCCGGAGGGGGCGTCCCCGAACTGCGGGGGCTGCGCGGCGTCGCCCAGGGAGCGTCCCTCGTCCGGAGGATCCGGCCGCTGCTGCGCCGCGTGTTCGACGACATGGCCGACGCCGCCGAGGCCGGAGCGGACCTCGTCGTCCACATCGCGGGCATGCCGGGCCGCGACATCGCCGCGGCGCTGGGGGCGCCCAACCTGCCCGTCGCCCTGCAACCGTCCTGGGTCCCCACCAACGCCTTCCCCGCGCCCGGCGTCCCCTGGCCCGCCTGGACGCCCGACGCGCTCAACCCCCTCTCCTACCGGCTGGCCGCCCTGGCCCTGCGCGGCCAGCGCTCGGTCGTCGAGGACTTCCGCGGCCGACGGCTGCGCCTGCCCTCCGGAACCGTTCCGCACGATCCCCTGCTCCGTCCGGACGGCGGCCGGGCCCCTCTCCTCCAGCCGTTCAGCCGACACCTGCTGCCGCCGGGCACCGGTTACCCGCCCCACGTCCACACCACGGGCTTCTGGTACCTGCCGCCCGCCCCGGAGGAGATCCTCTCCCCCGACCTGGACGCCTTCCTCGGCGCGGGCGATCCGCCGGTGTTCGTCGGGTTCAGCAGCATGCCCACCGCGGAGCCCGAAGCCCTGGGCCGCCTCGTGGTCGGCGCCGCCCGGCGGGCGGGGGTGCGCGCCGTCGTCGCGTCGGGCTGGGGCGGGATCGCCGCCGAGGCCGGGGACGACGTGCTGGTCATCGACCGGGCGCCGCACGCGCTCCTGTTCCCGCGGTGCGCGGCCGTCGTCCACCACGGCGGGGCGGGGACCATCGGAGCGGCGCTCGCGGCGGGGCGCCCCCAGGTGGTGTGTCCCTTCTGGGGCGACCAGCCGTTCTGGGCGCGCCGCGTGCACGCGTCCGGGGTCGGCACCGCCCCGCTGCGCGGCCAGGACCTGACGGAGGACGCGCTGGCGCGGGCCCTGTCCCGCGCGGTCCGCGATCCGCTCCTGGCCGACCGGGCCCGGACCCTGGGCGAGGCGGCCCGCGCCGAGGACGGAACCGGAGCGGCGCTCACCCTGGCGGAGGCCGCCGTGGCGACCGGGTGACCCCGCACCCGCGTTCGCGGGGCGCGACCTCCCGCTCCTCAGCGGCCCGTGTGACCGGGCGCCGGAAATCCACCGCTAACGTGAGGTGAACACCGGCGGGAGGGGGAACAGCGTGGAACACCACCTGCGGATCGGCGAGGTGGCCGAGCGCACGGGGCTGTCCCTGCGCACGATCCGCTACTACGGCGAGGTCGACCTGGTCGTCCCCTCCGCGCGTTCCCGCGGCGGTTTCCGGCTCTACACCGAGAGCGACGTCGACCGCCTCCAGCTGATCAAGCGGATGAAACCGCTCGGCTTCAGCCTGGAGGAGACCCGCGACCTGCTCACCGCCGTCGACGGCCTGAACGCGCCCGGCACCGGGAAGGACGAGCGCGCCGCGCTGGCCGAGCGCCTGGACGCCTTCGAGGCGGCCATCGCCGACCGCTGCGTCACCCTGCGCCGCCAGCTGGACATGGCCGAGGAGTTCGCCGAGCGCCTGCGCGAGCGGCGCGCGGGCCGCGACGCCGACCCGACGGTGTGAACGTCCCCGCCCCGCCTCACCGATCGTCACACCGGGTCAACGCGTCCGGAACGGGGAACGCGCCCCCGATCCCCGCCCCGCCAGCGGGAACGGCGCCTGGCGGCGCGCAGCTGTGAGGGTTGTCTCAATCGCGCACAGTGACGCAAAACCTCACGTAACGGTAGAGTCGGTCTCGTTGGGCCCACGCATCCTCCGCTGACCCACCGACGACTTCCCGACCCTCCCGGCGACACGCTCCCCGGAGACCACGGTCGGGCACGCGGCGACGCAGCCGCGCTCCGGCGCACCGACCCGCGCCGGAACACCAGGGCCACCCCGCACCCACACGGGTGCGGGCCGCCGCGCGCGCCTCACCGCACCACCAGACCCGAACACCGCGGCCCCGGCTGTGGGCTGCCCGACCCCGGATCGGTTCCATGAATCTGCCGTTGAAGACCTCCTCCCGAACGTGGAAGTCGCGCGTCCCCAGCGCGGCCCAGATCCGCGCCGACGTGCTCGCCGGGCTGGTCGTCGCGCTGGCCCTGATCCCCGAGGCCATCGCCTTCTCCATCATCGCGGGGGTCGACCCCCGCGTCGGCCTGTACGCGTCCTTCGTCATGGCCGTCTCCATCGCGTTCCTCGGCGGCCGTCCCGCGATGATCTCCGCCGCGACCGGCGCCATGGCCCTGGTCGCGGCCCCGCTGTCGATGGAGCACGGGGTCGACCACCTGTTGGCCGCCACGATCCTGGCCGGCCTGTTCCAGGTCGTGCTGGGCCTGCTCGGGGTGGCCAAGCTGATGCGGTTCGTCCCCCCGTCGGTGATGACCGGGTTCATCAACGCCCTGGCCATCCTCATCTTCCTGGCCCAGATGCCGCATCTGGTGGACGTGGGCGTGCCGGTCTACGTCATGGTCGGCGTCGGCCTGGCGATCATCTTCGGCCTGCCCCGCCTGACCAGGGCCGTGCCCGCGCCGCTGGTGGCGATCGTGGTGCTGACGGTCGCCTCCGTCGCGCTGGGCCTGCAGGCCCGGACCGTCGGCGACATGGGCCAGCTGCCCGACAGCGTGCCGGTGCCGTTCCTGCCGGACGTGCCGTTCACGTGGGACACCCTCACCCTCATCGCCCCCTACTCCCTCACCCTCGCCCTGGTGGGTCTGATGGAGTCGCTCATGACCGCCAAGGTCGTCGACGAGCAGACCGAGACCTCCTCCGACCACTCCCGTGAGGCGCGCGGCCAGGGCGTCGCCAACGTCATCGTCGGCTTCTTCGGCGGGATGGCCGGATGCGCGATGATCGGCCAGACGATGATCAACGTCTCCTCCGGCGCCCGCACCCGCATCTCCACGTTCCTGGCCGGCGTGTTCCTGCTCATCCTGTGCGTGGGACTCGGCGACGTCGTCGGCATGATCCCCATGGCGGCCCTGGTCGCGGTGATGGTCTTCGTGTCCGTCGTCACGTTCGACTGGCACAGCGTCGCCCCGGCCACGGTCCGCAGGATGCCGTGGACCGAGACCCTGGTCATGGTGGTCACGGTCGCGGTCGTGGTCTACACCCACAACCTGGCCCTGGGCGTGATCGTCGGGGTGATCGTGTCGATGGTGCTGTTCGCGCAGAAGGCGGCCACCCAGGCCGACGTGACCAGTGTGCTGGACCCCGAGGGCGGCACACGGGTGTACACGGTGCACGGCGAGCTGTTCTTCGCCTCCACCAACCAGCTCGTCGGCCGGTTCGACTACCAGGAGGAGGGCCTGACCAAGGTGGTCGTGGACATGTCCGAGGCGCACGTGTGGGACTCCTCCGCCGTGGCCGCCCTGGACCACGTCGCCGAGCACTTCCGCAAGCACGGCGTCGAGGTCGAGATCACCGGGCTCAACCAGCCCAGCCAGCGACTGCACAGGGAGCTGACGGGCACGCTGTCCGGCGGACACTGACGCCCGGCGGAACACGCGCGGACGCGGGCCGCCCTGGGGTACGCCCTCCTCAGGGCGGCCTCCCGTGTTCCGGCGCCTCAGTCCCGGTCGGGGCCCCCTGCCGGGATCACCGTGGGCCCGTAGGAGTCGAGCGCGTCGACGATCTGGGCCTCCTCCCAGTCCAGATGCGCCTCGACCTCGGCGGCCAGCCTCTCCACGTCGGCGCGGACCGAGACCGGGTCGCCCTTGTCCGCCAACTCCTGGATGCGGTCCAGCCGATCGCTGATCACGGCGTGTTCCCTGGTCAAGCGTTCGAGCACGGGGGCGAGCGCGGGGTGGCTGGCGGCCAGTCCGGGAAGCATGTGGTCGTCCTCCGCCGTGTGGTGCCCGTGCAGGAACAAGCAGAACGACAGGCACTTCCTGCGGAGCTCGTCCTCCAGAACCGGCGGGCCCGACGGCTTCGCCGCCGCGAGGTCCCGACGCAGTTCGGCGAGTTGTCCCCGGAGCAGGTCGTGGATCCTGACGAGTTGCTCGCCCAGGAGGACGGTGCGGTCGGCTTCGGCGGACTCGGAGTGCTGTCGTGCCATGGGGGCCTCCGGGAGACGTGGTCGGATGGGTGCGCACAAAATGCCAGTCACTGGCACTATTCCATCACTGGCGCGGAACGGCAACGGCTTTTCCTCCGCCCCCCGGGCCGTGGTTATGCTGGCCCGGTGCCCACGGCCGAGAACTCCGCACCGTCGCTCCGCGAGCGCAAGAAGCTGCGCACGCGGCGCGCGCTCGCCGACACCGCGCTGCGCCTGTTCCTCGACCGGGGCTTCGAGGAGACCACGCTGGAGGACCTGGTGGGCGAGGTCGAGGTCTCCGTGCGAACGTTCTTCCGCTACTTCCCCTCCAAGGAGGACGTCGCGTTGGCGGCGGAGGGCGAACTCTGGGAGGCCTACGCCGTCGAGGTGGAGCGGTGCGCCGTCACCGGACCCGTCCGCGAGCACCTGCGGGACCGCTACGCCGCCGCCGTCCGGAGCCTGCCCCGGGACTGGACGGAGCGCTACGCGGCCACACGCGGCCTCGCCGCCCGCACGCCCGCGCTCCGGGCACACCACTCGGGGACGAGCCAGGAGCTCCAGGCCCGCCTCGTCCGCCTGATGGAGGACGAGTTCGGCGTCGACGGCCGTGAGGACGTGCGGCTCCGCCTCCTCGGCGACATGGCGCTGTCCGCGATCCGCTACGGCACCAAGAACTGGCTGCGCCACCGGCGCGACCGGACCGGCCACGAGCCGACCGACGACCGCGCGCTCCTGGTCGCTGAGGTCTCCCGGGCCTTCGACGCCCTGCTCGGCGCGGTGCGGCTGGAACCGCCCCGCTGAGGCCCGCGGAACCGTACGCGATCCGGGCGAGTACATACCCTTGGGAATCCTGGCCGTTAAGTGATGACATAACACCCGCATTCCCCCAGGACCGCCGTTGTGCATGTCCACATATCCAGCAGATCAGGACGAAACGAATTCCGACTACGGGCGCGCCGGGGGTCGGTCTGGTACTTTTCGAATGGCCGCGACGAAATCCGCGGGTCCCGGCGCGGCCCGCACCGGCGACCCGCGTCCAGCCCGCACGAACCACGCGCTCCACCGCCGCTCCGCGTCCCGAACGGCCGCCGGAGCGCACCCGGGCCCACGTCCCGCCGACCAAGGACAGAACCCGGGGAAGCAGCGCGCGACACGAGCACGCCATTTCGCTGGAATCGGACTTCTCCGCGGCACCGGCGCGCCCGAAAACGCGTGCCGTGCCGGGAAAGGGCGGATGTGGCACGCACCCGAGAATCCAGAAGGAAACGATGCTGACCGACCCCGGATCATCCTTCACCGACGACAGGATCGCGATCATCGGCATGGGGTGCCGCCTCCCCGGCGGCGCGTCCGACTACCGCACCTTCTGGAGGAACCTCGTCGACGGCCGCGACTGCCTGGTCCCCACACCGGCCGACCGGTACGACGTCGCCACCCTCGGCAGCCGGGACCGGGCCAGGCCGGGACGGCTGGCAGGCGGGCGCGGCGGGTACATCGACGGGTTCGACCGGTTCGAGCCGGAGTTCTTCGGCATCAGCCCGCGCGAGGCCGAGCACATGGACCCGCAGCAGCGCAAACTGCTGGAGGTGGCCTGGGAGGCGCTGGAGGACGGCGGCCAGAAGCCGTTCGGCCTCGCCGGAACCGACGTCGGGGTCTTCGTCGGAGCCTTCACCCTCGACTACCAGATCCTCCAGTTCGCCGACCTGGACTTCGACACCCTGACGGCGCACACCGCGACCGGGACCATGATGACGATGGTCTCCAACCGCATCTCGCACTGCTTCGACTTCCGGGGGCCCAGCGTGTCCCTCGACACCGCGTGCAGTTCGTCCCTGGTGGCCGTGCACATGGCCTGCCAGAGCCTGCGGCGGGGGGAGAGCACCGTGGCCCTGGCGGGCGGCGCGCTGCTGCACATGACCCCGCAGTACACCATCGCCGAGACCAAGGGCGGGTTCCTGTCCGCCGACGGCCGGTCGCGGACCTTCGACGCCTCCGCCGACGGCTACGTCCGCGCGGAGGGCGTGGGGATGGTCGCGCTCAAGCGCCTGTCGCGCGCCCTGGGCGACGGCGACCCGGTGCACGCGGTGATCACCGCGACCGGTGTCAACCAGGACGGGCGCACCGACGGGATCACCGTGCCGAACCCGGACGCCCAGGTGCGTCTGGTCGAGCGTGTGTGCGCCGAGGCGGGCATCACCCCCGGCGACCTCCAGTACGTGGAGGCGCACGGCACGTCCACGCCGGTCGGCGACCCGGTCGAGGCCGGTGCGCTCGGCCGGGCGCTGGCCGTGGGCAGGGCCGCGGGGGCGCCCTGCTACGTGGGGTCGGTCAAGGCCAACATCGGGCACACCGAGTCCGCGGCCGGGGTGGCCGGGCTGATCAAGACCGTGATGAGCCTCAAGCACGGAGTCATCGCACCGCAGATCAACCTGGACGAGCTCCACCCCGGGATCGACGCCGGATCCCTGCCCTACACGATCCCCACCGAGGCGACGCCCTGGCCCCGGCACGACGGCCCGGCCCGCGCCGGGGTCAACTCGTTCGGGTTCGGCGGCACCAACGCGCACGTGCTGCTGGAGGAGGCGCCCCCGCGACGTGACTCCCCCGCCCCGGCCGTTCGGCCGCGCCGCTCCCACGGGTACGCGGTCCTCCCGCTGAGCGCGCGCGACCCCAGGGCCCTGCCGGAGATCGCGGCGGGCATCCGGGACGAGCTGGCCTCCGGGGGCGCCGCGCTCGCCGACGTCGCGCACACCCTCGCGCACCGCCGCGAGCACCTGGAGTCGCGTCTGTCGGTCGTGTACTCCTCCCGCGCGTCCCTGGTCGAGGCGCTGGACGCCCGCGCCCGGGGCGAGAGCCACCCGCGCGCGGTCGACGGCCGTGTCCTGGAGAGCGCCGACAGGCGGCTGGTGTGGGTCTTCACCGGGATGGGGCCGCAGTGGGCGGCGATGGGCCGCCAGCTGTTCGAGACCGAGCCCGTGTACCGCGCGGCGGTCGAGAGGTGCGACCGTGAGATCGCCCGGCACGCCGGCTGGTCGCTGGTCGAGGAGATGTCCGCCGACGAGGACGCCTCGCGGATGGACCGGACATGGCTCGCCCAGCCCGCCAACTTCGCCGTCCAGGTGGGGCTGGCCGCGCTGTGGCGGTCGTGGGGGGTGCGCCCGGACGCCGTGGTCGGGCACAGCACCGGAGAGGTCGCCGCCTTCCACGAGGCCGGGGTGTACACGCTGGAGGAGGCGGTCTCGGTGGTCGTCCACCGCAGCAGGCTCCAGCAGACCCTGGTCGGCACCGGCACGATGCTGGCGGCGGGTCTGGCCCGGGAGGAGGCGGAACGGCGCGTTCGGCCGTTCGGCGACCGCGTCTCCGTGGCCGCCGTCAACGCCCCGGCGAGCGTGACGCTCGCGGGCGACGCCGACGCACTGGAGGAGCTGGCCGCCCGGCTCGCGGACGAGGGGACCTTCCACCGTTTCCTCGACGTGCCCGTGCCCTACCACAGTGCCCGCATGGACGCCATCCGGGACGAACTGCTCGCCTCCCTCGCCGACCTGCGTCCCAAGCCCGCCGAGGCGCCGCTGTACCTGACCGGGCGCGAGGGCCGGGCCGACGGGCCGGAGCTGGACGCCCGCTACTGGTGGGACAACGTCCGCGGCACCGTTCGGTTCCGAGCGGCGGTCGACCGGTTGGCCGGGGACGGCCACGGCGTGTTCCTGGAGATCGGACCGCACCCCGTCCTGGGCCACGCGATCCGGGAGTGCCTCGACGCCCGCGGCGCGCGGGGCCGGTGCCTGCCCTCGATCCGACGCGGGGAGGACGAGCCCGAACGCATGGCCGCGTCCCTGGCGGCCCTGCACGGACTGGGCTTCGAGGTCGACTGGAGCGCCCTGCACCCGGAGGGCGCGCCCGTCCCGCTGCCGCCCTATCCGTGGCGACGGGACCGGTACTGGGCCGAGCCCGAGAACGTGGCGCGGGTCCGGCTGGGCCGGGTCGACCACCCGTTGCTGGGCCGACGGCTGCCCGGCGCCGATCCGGCTTGGGAGGCGTCGCTGGACACCGAGGCCATGCCCTACCTGGCCGACCACCGCATCCAGGACAAGGCCGTGTTCCCCGCCGCCGGATACCTGGGGATGGCGATCCAGGCGGCGCGGGCGCTGACCGGCGGTGAGCGCGCGGGGCTGGCGGACGTCGAGTTCCGCCGGGCGCTGTTCCTGCCCGCGGGCTCGGTCACCCGGGCCAGGGTGTCCTTCGCGCCGCACGACGCGACCTTCACCGTCACCACCGGGTCCGCCGACGACCGGTCGGTGCACGCGGTCGGGACGGTGCGCGGCGGCCAGCCCCGCCGCCTCGGCCCGGCCCTGGACGTCGACGCGGTCCGGGGGCGTGCCGCCCGCGTCCTCGACGCCGACGCGTGTTACGCGGCGCTGGGCGAGCGGGGGTACCACTACGGGCCCGCGTTCCGGGGCATCGAACGGGTGTGGACGGGCGCGGACGAGGCGCTCGCGCTCGTCCGGCCGACCGCACCGGTTCGGGGAGAGGCCGCCGGCCACCACGTCCACCCGGTGGTCCTGGACTCCTGCTTCCAGACCCTGTTGGCGACCCGGCTGGCCGGGGAGGGCGGTACGGGGATCCGCCTGCCGGTGTCGGCGGCCGAGGCGCTGATCGAGCCGGTCGGCGACCGGCCGGTGTGGGCGCACGCGACGGTCGCGGACGAGGACGAGGACGGGCTGACCGGGGACATCCGGCTGTACACGGAGGACGGGACACCGCTGGGGACGGTCACCGGCCTGCGCGCGGTGGACGTGGAACGGGCGTCGACGTCCGTGGGCACGGGCACGATCGACGGCTGGCTCTCGGACGTGGCATGGGTGCCCGCGCCCCGCGTCGCACCCGTGGAGGCGTACGCGACCACAGCGAAGGACGCGCCTGCCGGGACTCACGAGACCGGCGTGGCGAGCGAGACCGTTCGGAGCACCGGCCGACCGGGCGGCGAGTGGCTCGTCCTGGCCGACGCCTCTGGTCTGGCCGACGCCTTCGCGGCCCGGGTGGCCGAGCACGGAGGCCGGTGCCGCCTGGTCCGGCCGGGCGACGGATTCCGGGTGGAGGAACACGGCCTGGCCTTCGAGGTCCGGCCGGACTCGGCCGGGGACTTCCGCCGCCTTCTGGACGACCTGGGGGAGCGCGTCGGCGCCCTGACGGGCGTCGTCCACCTGTGGAACCTGGACGCACCGCCGTTCGACGGGACCGGCGACGCCGAGGCCGACGCCTTCCAGACCACCGGCGCCTACTCCCTGGTGGCGTTGGCCCAGGCCCTGGGCGAACGCGGGGTCGGCGGCGCCCTGCACGTGGTGACCCGCCAGGCGCAGGGGGTCCTCCCCGGCGGGGAGGTCGAACCCCTCGGCGCCCCGGCCTGGGGCGTCGGCCGTGTCCTGTGGCAGCAGGAGCTGACCGACCACCGGGGCGTCCTGGTCGACCTCGGCCCCCGGCCGGACGACCACGGCACGGAGGCCGCCGCCCTGTTCGCCGAGCTGACCGCCGACACCGGCGACGACGAGGTCGCCCTGCGCGACGGAGGGCGGTACGTCAGCCGCCTGCTGCCGGTCACCGACCTGCCCCGCCCGCTGCCGCTGCGGCTGCGTGCCGACGGCGCCTACCTGGTCACCGGCGCGTTCGGCGCGCTCGGCCGTCCGCTGTGCCGCACCCTCGTCCGACGGGGGGCGCGCCGCCTCGTCCTGGTCGGCCGCACGCCCCTGCCCGACCGAGCGGAGTGGCGGGCGACCGACCCCGGCACCCGTGCGGGCCGCGACGTCCGCCTCGTCCGCGACCTGGAGCGGCTGGGCGCCCACGTCGAACCGGTCTGCCTGGACCTGACCGACGCCGACGCCCTCTCCGCCTGGCTCGCCGCCCGGCGCGCGCAGGATCCGCCGCCGCTGCGCGGGGTGTTCCACCTGGCCGGACACGTCGACGACACCCTGCTGCCCGCCATGGACCGCACCGCGTTCGACACGGTGTTCGCTCCCAAGGCCACCGGCGCCCGTCTGCTGCACCGCCTCCTGGCCGACGAGCCGCTGGAGCACTTCGTCCTGTTCTCGTCCGTGGCCGGGCTGCTCACCACGGCGGGCCAGACCGGTTACGCGGCTGGCAACGCCCTCCTGGACGCCCTGGCCCACCACCGCCGGGCACGGGGGCTGCCCGCGCTCAGCCTGGACTGGGGACCGTGGGCGACCGGCATGATCGAGGAACTCGGCCTGGTCGAGCACTACCGCACCGCGCGCGGGATGAGCCCGCTGTCCCCCGAGGCGGGCACGGCCGTGCTCGAACGCGTCATCGAGCAGGACCGCGCCCAGCTCCTGGTCTGCCCCGTGGCCGACTGGCCGGCCTTCCTGGCCTGGTACTCGCCGCCGCCTCCCCTGGTGTCGCACCTGGCCGAGACGGCGGCGGCGTCCGACGACGCGACGGGCGCGGCGGCCTCCTTCCCCGAGGTCTACGCGGCCACGCCCGCCGAGTCCCAGGGGGACCTGCTCGCCGAGCGGTTCACGGGGGTCGTGGCGCGGGTCCTGCGCCTGCCGGAGGACCGCGTGGACCCGGCCGCGACGCTGAACTCCCTGGGGATGGACTCACTGCTGGCGATGGAGCTCCGCTCCGGTGTCCAGGCCGAGATCGGGGTGACCGTGCCGGTGGTCGCCCTCCTGGGCGCCGGATCGGTCGGAGCCCTGGTGGAGGAGCTGGGCGGCCGGCTGTCGGAGCTGGTCGCCGACGACGCGGACGACGGAGCGGGCGCGGTCGAGCCGTTCACCGACCCCGCCGAGTACCCGCTGACGCAGAACCAGAAGGCTCTGTGGTTCCTCACCCGGCTCAACCCGGACGGGTTCGCCTACAACATCGGCGGCGCCGTCCAGGTGCGCGCCGTCCTCGACCCCGACGCCCTGTTCGCCGCCTTCCGCGCGGTCGTGGAGCGCCACCCGAGCCTGCGGACCAACGTGGTCACGCGCGACGGCCGCCCCGTGCAGCGCGTCCGCCCCGTCGGGGAGGCGGTGTTCGACCACGCGCTCGTCGACGTCGGGGGACGGCCGTGGGAGGAGATCCACCGGCTCATCGTGGACGCCTACCGCGAGCCCTACGACCTGGAGCGCGACCCGCTGGTGCGGTTCCGGCTCTACCGCCGGGCCGACGACCACTGGGTGGTCGTGAAGGCGGTGCACCACATCGTCTCGGACGCGGTCTCCACGTTCACGTTCATCGAGGAGCTGTTCGCGCTCTACGAGGGCCTGCGGTCGGGGCGTCCGGTCGAGCTGCCCGGTCACGCGGCCACCTACCTGGACTTCCTCAACCACCAGAACCGGTTCCTCGCCGGTCCCGACGCGGCGCGGACGCGCGAGTACTGGATCGGCCGCCTGTCCGGGGAGGTACCCGCGCTCGACCTGCCCACGGACCGGCCGCGCCCTCTGGTGCGGACCGACAACGGAGCCTCGGAGTTCTTCACGCTCGACGCCGACCTGAGCGCACGCGTGCGCGCGCTGGCCGAGGAGCGCGGCGTCACGGTGTTCGTGGTCCTGCTCAGCGCCTACTACCTGTTCCTCCAGCGCTACTCCGGCCAGGACGACCTGGTCGTCGGCAGTCCGGTGACCGGTCGGACCGGCCCCGAGTTCGCGTCGGTGTACGGGTACTTCGTCAACCCGCTGCCCCTGCGCACCGACCTGTCGGGCGACCCCACCGCGGCCGAGCTGCTCGACCGGGTGCGCACGAGCGTGCTGGGCGGCCTGGACCACCAGGAGTACCCGTTCGTGCTGCTGGTGGACGAACTCGGCCTGCAACACGACCCCAGCCGGTCCGCGGTCTTCCAGGCGATGTTCATCCTGCTCACGCACAACGTGTCCACGGAGCGGCACGGGTACCGGCTGGAGTACGTCGAGCTGCCGGAGGAGGAGGGCCAGTTCGACCTCACGCTCTCCGCCCACGAGGAGGCGGCCGACGGCCTCTTCCACTGCGTGTTCAAGTACAACACCGACCTGTTCGACGCCGACACCGTGCGGCGGATGCTGTCGCACTACGTGAACCTGCTCCGGGGTCTGACGCGGGGCCCCGTCGATCTGCCGGTGTCGCGCCTGCCGATGCTGGAGGCCGCGGAGCGGGAGCTCATCCTCGACCGCTGGAGCGGGCGACGCGTGCCCGCCGCGCCCACCGAGCCCGTCCACGTCCTGTTCGGACGGGCGGCGGCCGCCGCCCCGCACGCGGTCGCGGTCTCGGTCCCGACCGAGTCGGGTGACACGCGCGCGCTCACCTACGGGGAGCTGGACGAGCGGTCGGCCCTCCTCGCCGCCCACCTGCGCGGCACGGGCGTGGGCGCGGGGTCGGTCGTGGCGCTGTGCCTGGAGAAGTCGCCGGAGCTGGTGACCCTGGTGCTGGCGGTGCTCCGGGCGGGGGCCGCCTACCTCCCGCTGGACCCGGAGTACCCGGTGGACCGGCTCTCGGCCCTGGTCGACGCGGCCGGGGCGCGGCTGCTCGTGACCGACGGCCGGGGCGCGGAGCGGCTGGCCGGGGTCCCGGTCGCGGTGGTGTCGGCGGCCGACCTCGCCCTCACGGCCGAGGCGCGCGCCGCCGGCGGAGCGGGCGCGGACCCGGCACCCGACGCGGACGCCGAGGACCCCACCGCCTACCTGGTGGCGACCTCGGGCTCCACGGGTCGGCCGAAGCTGGTCCGCGTCGGCCACGCCAACCTGGCCGCGGCCTACGCGGGCTGGCGCGACGCCTACCGCCTGGAGGAGGATGTGCGCGTCCACCTCCAGACGGCGGGCCCGGCGTTCGACGTGTTCACCGGCGACCTGGTCCGGGCGCTGTGCTCGGGAGGGACGCTGGTGCTCGCCTCGCGGGAGCTGCTGCTCAACTCGGCGCTGCTGTACGACACGATGGTCCGCGAGCGGGTGGACTGCGGGGAGTTCGTTCCCTCGGTGGTGCGCGGCCTGATGGCGCACTGCGAGCGCGACGGCCGCTCCCTGGACTTCCTGCGGCTGGTGGTGGTCGGCTCGGACGTGTGGAGGAACGAGGAGTACCTGCGGCTGCGGGCGCTGTGCGGGCGCGACACGCGGGTGGTCAACTCCTACGGGCTGAGCGAGGCGACCGTCGACACCACGTGGTTCGAGGGGTCGGTGGACGCCGCCGATCCCGGCCGGACGGTGCCGATCGGACGGCCCTTCCCCGGTAGCGCGGTCTACGTGCTGGACGCGGGCGGCGCACCCGTGCCGCCCGGTGTGACCGGTGAGCTGTGGGTCGGGGGGACCGGCGTCGCCCAGGGGTACGCGGGCGACGCGGAGCTGACGCGGGAGCGGTTCGTCACCCGGGCGCTCGGCGCGGAGGAGGGGCGGGTGCACCTGTACCGGACCGGCGACCTCGCCCGCTGGGACGCCACAGGGGTCCTGCACCTGGTGGGCCGGGCCGACTCCCAGGTCAAGGTGCGCGGTCACCGGGTCGAGACCGGTGAGATCGAGTCGCGGCTGGCCGCCTGGCCCGGACTGGAGCAGGCGGTGGTCACGGTACGCCCGGACACGGCCGGGAACGCCCGCCTGTGCGCGTACTGCGTCCCGGCGCCGGGAACCGTCCTCGACGTGCGGGAACTGCGCCGCCACCTGGCCTCCGCACTGCCGACCTTCATGATCCCCGCGGCCTTCGTGGAGACGGCCGAGCTGCCGGTGACCGCCAACGGGAAGGTGGACACGGCCGCACTGCCCGCTCCGGCGCCCGAGACCCGCGCCCGGGCGCACGAACCGCCCGCCACCCTCTACGAGACCCGGATGGCCGAGCACTGGCGGGAGCTGCTGGGCGCCGGGGAGGTCGGGCTGCGCGACGACTTCTTCGAGCTCGGCGGCGGTTCGGTCCTGCTGATCGAGCTGGTCCACCGCCTCCAGCACGAGTTCAACGCCACGCTCCTGGTCGGCCACCTGTTCCGGGCCACCACCCTGCACGGGATGGCGGCCACCCTGGAGGGGGTGGTCACGGGGCGGATCGACGGGGCCGGACCCTACCTGGACTTCAACCGGGGCGGGGCCAAGCCGCACGTGTTCTGCTTCCCGCCCGCCGGGGGCCACGGGCTCGTGTACCGGCGGCTGGCCGAGTACCTGCCCGACCACCACCTGGTGGCGTTCAACCACCTGCCGGGCGACGACAAGGCGGCCCGCTACGCCGACCTCGTCGAGTCCGTCCAGCCCGAGGGGCCCTGCCGGCTGTTCGGGTACTCCCTCGGCGGGAACCTGGCCTTCGAGGTGGCCAAGGAGCTGGAGGGCCGCGGGCGCAGGGTGCGGGACGTGGTCGCCATGGACGCCTACCGGGTCCGCGAGGAGTTCGAGCCCGGCGAGGAGCACCTGGCGGTGTTCGAGCTCGAACTCGGCGAGCACCTGCGCAGGCACACCGGGTCCGAGGTGGTGGCCGCCGAGACGCTGGAGCAGGCGCGGGAGTACATCGGCTTCTGTTCCCGCACACCCAACACGGGGACCGTGGCGGCGCGGATCACCGTCGTGGCCGACGAGAAGAGGGCGGACCTGTTCGCGGAGGGCGAGGAGGGGTCCTGGCACGGCGCCTCGTCCACGGCCACCGTGGTGGTGGCCGGGTCCGGCGAGCACGCCGACATGCTCGACGAGGAGCACCTGGGGTTCAACGCGGGGCTGGTACGCGAGGTCCTCGCCGAGGAGGCCGACCATGGCGCCGTCTGAGACCGCGCCCCGGGTACGCGTCGCGGGGGGCGGCACGGGCGGGCCGCGGTTCGGCGGTGGCGACCCCCGGCTGGACGCGCGGGACGAGCGGCGGGCGCGGGCACGATGAGGGGTCGGCGCCGGCGCGCGCCGCGCGGCGGGGCCGCCGCGCGGCCCCGGGAGTCGATGGTCATCGTCGGCGGCGGGGTGGGCGGGCTGTCCACCGGCGTGTACGCGCGGATGAACGGGTACCGGACGCGGATCTTCGAGATGCACGAGATCCCCGGGGGGTGCTGCACGGCCTGGGACAGGGGCGACTTCACCTTCGACTGGTGTGTGAGCTGGCTGCTCGGCAGCGGACCGGGAAGCGAGATGCACCGGATCTGGTTGGAGCTGGGGGCGCTGCAGGGCAAGGAGATGCGCCACTTCGACGTGTTCAACGTCGTGCGCGGGCGGGACGGACGGAAGGTGTACTTCTACTCGGATCCGGACCGGCTGGAGGCGCACCTGCTCGACCTGTCCCCCGCCGACGCCCGCGTCATCCGCGACTTCTGCCGGGGGTTGCGTCGGTTCATCCGGTGCCTGCGCGTCTACCCGTTCCTGAAACCGGTGGGGCTGATGGGCCCCCTGGAGCGGACGCGCATGATGTCAAGGTTCGTCCCGTACCTCAACGTCATCCGCGGGTCGATCACGGTGCTGATGCGCGACTACTCCCAGCGGTTCGCCGACCCGCTGCTCAGGGACGCGTTCAACCACATCCTCTACGAGAAGCACCCCAACTTCCCGGTGCTGCCGTTCTACTTCCAGCTCGCGGCGCACGCCGACCGTGCGGCGGGGGTCCCCGAGGGCGGCTCGCTCGGCCTGGCGCGCTCGATCGAGGACCGCTACCGGCGGCTGGGCGGCGAGATCGCCTGCAACGCCCGGGTCGAGGAGATCCTGGTGGAGGACGGCCGGGCGGTGGGCGTACGGCTCAGCGACGGGAGCGAGCACCGCGCGGACATCGTGGTGGCGGCGTGCGACGGGTACACGACCATGCACGGTCTGCTGAGGGGCCGCTACCTCAACGGGGAGTACCGCCGCCTCTACACGCGGACCATCCGCGAGCCGGAGACGGTCTTCCCCGGGTACTTCTCGGTCTTCCTGGGCCTGAACGGGGAGTTCCCCCACGCGGATCCGTGCACGACCCACCTGCTGACGGAGGAGGAGGCCGCGCCCCTGCTCGGGATCCGGCACCCGAGCGTCAACGTCCAGTTCCGCAGCGCCCACTATCCGGAGCTGTCGCCGCCGGGGACGGCGGTGGTGTACGCGACGTACTTCTGCGACATCGGCCCCTGGCGTGAGCTGAGCACCGGACCCGAGCGGTCGAGCCGCGCGCACCGGGGCGAGGAGGTGCACACGCTGCCGGTACGACGCGGCCGGGAGTACGTCCGCGCCAAGCGCCGGGCGGCCGACGCCCTGGTGGAGACGATCGACCGCCGCCATCCGGGGCTGCGGGACGCGGTCAGGGTGCGCGACGTCGCCACGCCGCTGACCCAGGTGCGCTACACCGGCAACCTGGACGGGACGGTGCTCGGCTGGCAGCCGTTCGCGGAGGGCGGCGAGACGTTGGAGGAGCTGGTGAGGAAGTACGGCCCCGGACTGCCGGGGCTCGACGGGTTCTACATGTCCGGGGTGTGGGCGACCACCGGCGGGCTGATCCGCGCCGCCGCCGCCGGTCGGCACGTGATGCAGTTCGTGTGCCGCGACGACGGCCGGGAGTTCCGGGCGGAGGCGGACGAGAGCGCACCACCGCCCACCCACCGGCTCATCCCGGTGGGACCGCGGCCGGGGCCGGGGGAACGGCCGACCTGACGTCCGGCGTTCGGGCGACCGCGTGAGCGGGATCCGCGGAACACGGGCGGCCACGCCCTTCCCGCCGGTCCGGTTCCGCTCCGCTCAGTCGACGAACAGCGCGTCCAGCCGCGAGTCCAGCACCCGCGCGGCCTCCTCCCCGGTCACCTGTCCCAGGAGCCGTTGGGCGCGCATCCCCTCCACCAGCGCGAGCAGGGCGGCCGCCTCCAGACCGGGGTCCGGTTCGGTCCCGGTCCGGCCCTCGTCGGCCCCCCGGCGGATGAGGTACTCCAGCGTCTCCCGGACACCGGTGTAGGCGCGGTGCACGCGTCGGGCCAGCTCGGGGTCGACGAGGGCGCGCGCCTGGAAGGCCACCCCGACCCTCAGGCCGTCCACCCGCCGCGCGTCCTCGCCGAGCAGCCCGCCGAGGATGAGGCGCACCACCTCCCTGGGGGAGAGGGGGCCGGGCCGTTCCTCCAGCGACGCGCGCACCCGGGCCATGTGGCGCTCGCCCGCGTACTCCAGCGTGAAGGCGAGCATCTCGCCCTTGGTCCGGAAGTAGTGCTGCACCCGGCCCATCGACACCCCCGCCTGGGCCGCGACGTCCCGCAGGCTCGCCGCCTCCAGCCCCCGGGCCGAGACGAGCGCGCACACCGCCTCCGCGATCTGGACCCGCCGCTGCTGGTGGTCGACCTGCTTGGGCATGGCTCCCCCGTCCTCCCGTACACCCGCATTGCACCACATCCGTCACTCCGGGTGTCGGTACGCGCGCATCGCGTCGCGCGCGGATCCGGGCGGAGCTGCCCCGTGTGGGGGTGCTGGTGCTGTCGCAGTACGTGGAGCGGCGGTACGCGACGCCGGACCGGCTCACCGAACGCGAGCGCGACGTGCTGGACCTGATGGCCCAGGGGCACATCAACGCGGCGATCGCCCAGCGGCTGTTCCTCTCCCGGAGCGCGGTCGAGAAGCACGCCAACGCGGTCTTCGACGAGCCCGGCCCGGGCGACACCGCGGGCTACAGCCGCCGGGTGCTGGCCGTGCTGCGCTACATCGGGCGATGACCGGGCCCGGCGCCCCGCGAGCCCGGCCTCAGTGCCGCCTGGGGCCGAAGCGGTCGGCGCGGAAGGGTTCCAGGACGGCGGGGCGGACCCCGTCGACCAGGAAGGTCGCGAGCGCCTCGGCCGCCGGGCCCGACAGCGTCAGGCCGAGCATGGAGTAGCCGGTGGCCAGGTAGGCGTTGGCGTACCCGGGCAGCCGGTCGACCACGGGCAGGCCGTCCGGCGCCAGGGGGCGGTCCCCCGCCCACGCGTGCCGCCGGTCCGTCCAGTCCACTCCGACGACCATGGGCGCCGCGCCGCGCGTGATGGCGTCGATCCGTTCCGGAACCGGCCGTGCGGGCCCCCGGCCGAAGTCCATGCCGCCCGACACGCGCAACCTGCCGCCCATGGGCGCGCACGCCACGTGCGCGTCGAGCAGCAGGGTGGATGCGCGCGGCAGCCGCTCGGCGGGCACGTCGAAGCTGTACCCCCGGCCGCCGACCACCGGGACGCGCCGGCCGAGCCGGGCGGCGAGCGCGGCGGCCTTGGCGCCGGTGGCGATGACGAGGGCGCCGACGCGTCGCTCGCCCGCCGTGGTCGTGACCGCCTCCACCACCCCGCCGCGCGCGCTGATCCCCGTCACCGCCACACCCTCGTCGACCGGGACGCCCCCGGCGCGCAGGTGCGCGGTCAGACCGGCGACGAGGCTGTCCGGCTCGGTCTGGACGTGGTCGCGCAGGCGCACCCCGGCGCGCACGCGGACGGACAGCGCCGGTTCGACCTCGCGCAGCTCGTCGCCGTCCAGCACGCTGGTGGGCAGGTCGAATCCCGCCTGGCGCAGGGGGTCGAGGGAGCCGAGGTAGGCCTCGACCGCGCGCGGGTCGTGGGCGACGGCGAGGAAGTCCGTGCGGGTGTGGGTGAACTCCACGCCGTCCTCGGCGAGCTGGTCCAGCAGGGGGAAGGTGCGTCTGCCCAGCATGGCCAGGGCGCGGGCGCCGCGGGCGTGGCGGGCGGGGGTGCAGTTGCGCAGGAACCGCAGGAACCAGGGGGTGAGGAGGGGCAGGGCGTCGGGGGCGATGCGCAGCGGGGCGTCGGGGTCGCGGAAGGCGCGCAGGGCGTCGCCGAGCAGGACGGGGTCGGGGACCGGACCGGCCTGGGCGGGGTTGACCCAGCCCGCGTTGCCGTGGGAGGCGCCCGCGCCCGGATGGCGGGACTCCACGACCGCCACGTCGATCCCGCGGCGGCGCAACTGGTGGGCGACGTTGAGACCGGCGACGCCCGCGCCGACGACGAGCACCCCGCCCGCACCTGCTGTCATGACACGACTCCCCTTGGTGATCGACACCCGTGGTGGAGCAGTGCCCGCGTGGACGGGCGGGAAACGGCCTTCCCGGGTACCGCGCGCCTGGCTACCGGACGGTAGGAATGGAGGCGGTGCGCACCGGCCGCCACCCCCCGACCCCGAGGAGAGCCCCGATGACCCCCACCAGCCCCGCCAGCCCCGCCAGGACAGCGCTCGTGACCGGCGCGTCGTCGGGTATCGGCGCGGCCGTCGCCGCCGCCCTGGTCCAGCGCGGGTACCGCGTGTACGGGACCAGCCGCGAGCCCGGGACGGTCACCGACCCGGTCCCCGGCGTCGAGTACCTGGCCCTGGACCTGACCGACCCTGCCTCGATCGAGGCGTGCGCGACCGCCGCCGGCCCGGTCGACGTGCTCGTCAACAATGCCGGGGAGAGCCAGAGCGGCCCCCTGGAGGAGCTGCCGGCGGACGCCGTGGAGCGGCTGTTCCGGATCAACGTGTTCGGTGCGGTGCGACTGACCCAGCTGGTCCTGCCCGGGATGCGGGAGCGGCGGTACGGGCGCGTGGTGATGGTGGGGTCCATGTTGGCGAGCTTCCCGCTGGCGTTCCGGTCGTCGTACGTGGCGTCCAAGGCGGCGCTCAAGGGGTTCGCCGACGCCCTGCGCCGGGAGGTGTCGCCGTACGGGGTCGGCGTGAGCACGGTGGAGCCGGGGTCGATCAACACGGGCATCAGCGAGCGGCGCACCGAGTACGTGGGGGCGGCCTCGCCGTTCGCCGACGAGTACCGGACGATGCTGGGCGCGCTCAATGCCAACGAGGCGCGGGGGATCCCGGCGGACTCGGTGGCCCGTACGATCGTGCGCGCGGTCGAGGCCGACGCGCCGCGCCCGTTCTACGCCGTGGGCAGCAACGCCGCGCTGGTGTTCGCCCTGCGGCGGCTGTTCCCGCGTTCGGTGGTGCTGCGGATGGTCGCGCGCAAGCACGGGCTCTGACACGGGCGTCGGGGTCCCCGGGGGCGTCCGCGGTCTCCGGCAGGATGTGGGGGCCACCCACAGCCACCCGGGGAGTCCACCGTGAAGCAGCAGGTCCACTTCATCACCCTCGCCACCGCCGACCTCGACGCGGCCCGGTCCTTCTACTGCGACGGCCTCGGCTGGCAGCGACTGCTGGACGTGCCGGGCGAGATCGTCTTCTTCCAGATCGCGCCGGGCGTGGTGCTGGGGCTGTTCGACGCCGAGAAGTTCGACCGCGACCTCGGCGGCGCGGCGGGCGTGACCGGGACGACCGGCGCGTCGGGGGTGACGCTGGCGCACAACGTCGACGGCCCCGAGGAGGTGGAGGAGACCGTGGCGCTGATGCTCGCCGCGGGCGGGACGGTGCTCAAGCGCCCCCAGCGCGGAGAGTTCGGCGGCGTCTTCCACGCCCACGTGAAGGACCCGAACGGGGTGGTGTGGGAGATCGCGCACAACCCGGGGTGGCGGATCGACGAGAACGGCGACGTCGTCTTCGGCTGAGCCGCGCGGTGCGTGCGGCGGACGCGCGCCCCGGCCGCGCGTTCCCCGCGGGCTGCCCTAGGTTGGGCGGTACGGACCGAGTCACCGTGGAGGTCGCCCATGAGCAGTGTCGTCAAGTTCAACGTCCTGACCGTCCCCGAGGGGGCGGGAGCCACCCTGGAGGAGCGCTTCGCCCAACGGGCCGGGCTCGTGGAGAACCAGCCCGGATTCGAGGAGTTCCAGCTGCTCCGGCCGGTCGAGGGCACCGACCGGTACCTGGTCTACACCCGCTGGCGGTCGGAGGAGGACTTCCAGAACTGGGTGAACAGCCAGGACTTCAGGCGCGGACACGCCCAGGCCGCCCGGGAGTCCGGACAGACCGGGCACGGGCACGGGCACGGCGGCGAGGGCGCGGCGAAGCCCGCCGCGACCGGTAGCGAGCTGTGGGGCTTCGAGGTCGTCCAGCGGGTTCCCGGCACGGCCTGACCGCCCGTTCGCCCGGGGCCGGAGCCCGACGGCCGGACCCGGGCGAACGCCGTGGCGGACCGCACGTCAGGATGGTCCGTCATGAGGAACCTTGTCCGCCGCGTCCGGTCGGTCGCGCCGCTGTCCGCCGTCTCGGCCGGTCTGATCTCGGTCATGGTCGGGGTGAGCAGTTCCGCGGCGATCGTGTTCACCGCCGCCGAGACCGCCGGAGCCACCTCCGCGGAACTCGCGTCGTGGATGCTGGCGCTGGGCGTGGGCATGGCGGTCACGTGTGTCGGGCTGTCGCTGCGGCACCGGGCCCCGATCGTGACCGCGTGGTCCACGCCGGGCGCCGCCCTGCTGGTGGTGGGTCTGGACGGGGTGACGATGCCCCAGGCGATCGGCGCCTTCCTGTTCTCGGGGGCGCTGATCGCGCTGAGCGGTGTGACGCGGTGGTTCGAGCGGGTGATGGACCGCATCCCGGTCCCGCTGGCGTCGGGGCTGCTCGCGGGCGTGCTGTTGCAGTTCGGCGTCGGGTTGTTCACCAGCATGGAGGGCGACGTCACCGTCGTGGTCGCGATGTTCGCGGCCTACCTGGCGTGCCGCCGGTGGCTGCCCCGGTACGCGGTCATCCTGTCCCTGGCGGCGGGCGGAACGGTGGCGGCGGTGGAGGGAACGCTGGACCTCGGCGGGGTGCGCCTGGAGGTGGCGCGGCCCGTGTTCGTGACGCCGGAGTTCTCGTGGCAGGTTCTCGTGGGCGTGGGCCTGCCGCTGTTCGTGGTGACGATGGCGTCGCAGAACCTGCCGGGGGTGGCGGTGCTGCGGGGGGACGGTTACCGGGTGCCGGTCTCGTCCGTCGTCGGGTGGACCGGTGCGGCGAACATGCTGCTGGCGCCGTTCGGGTGCTACGGGATGAACCTGGCCGCGATCACCGCGGCGATGTGCACGGGGCCGCAGGCACACCCGGATCCGGAGCGGCGCTATCTGGCGGGCGTGTGGGCCGGGGTGGCCTACCTGTGCGTGGGGGTGTTCGGCGCCACCGTCGCGACGCTGCTGGCGGCCCTGCCGTCGACGCTGGTCCTGGCGACCGCGGGGCTCGGCCTGCTGGTCACGATCGGCGGCTCGCTGGCCTCGGCGGTCGGGGACGAGCGGTCCCGCGAGGCGGCGGTGGTGACCTTCCTGGCGACCGCGTCGGGGTTCACGCTGCTCGGGGTGGGATCGGCCTTCTGGGGGCTGCTCGCCGGAGTGCTGACGCTGGTCATGACGAGCTCCTGGCGTCGCCGTACGCGGGACGGCGCCACCGACGAGGCGCGGGTCCCGGCCGAGGGGTGACCCGCTCGCCCCCGGCGGCGGGGACGCGGCGAAGCCCGCCGCGACCGGTGGCGGGCCGCGGGCCTTCGAGGTCGTCCAGCGGGCCTCCGGGACCTGGCCGCGCACGCGGGGCCGGACGGTCGGGTCCGGCCCCTGGCGGGCGTGGCGCTCAACCCTTGATCTGCCGTGCCCCCGCACCGCCGGTGATGCTGATCCTGCGCGGCTTGGCCTGCTCCGCCACCGGAACGCGCACGGTGAGGACGCCGTCCGCGTAGTCGGCCGACAGGTTCTCCGTGTCCAGCTCCTCGCCGAGGTAGAGCTGCCGCGAGAAGTTCCCCGCGGGCCGCTCGGCCACGACCGCGTCGCTGCCCTCCGGGATCGACAACCGGCGCTCCGCCCTGCAGGTCAGGACGTTCCGCTCGATCTCCAGGTCGATGGAGTCGGCGCGGACGCCGGGCAGGTCGAAGTGCACGACGAACTCGTCGCCCTCGCGGTAGGCGTCGATCGGCATGACGGCCGGGTGCATCACGTCACCGAGGAGACGCTGGGTGATCCGGTCGAACTCCTGGAACGGGTCGGTACGCATGAGCATCATGACGACCTCCAAGATCCTGAAGCGTGTCGTAGTGACCTCATGTCCTCTTCCTTCCAGGCTCACGCGTCGGGCTCACCGGAGTCAAGGCGGCAAGGCGGTGAACACGGCGGGCGCGCGCCGGTGTCCGCCACGGGTCCGTCAGGGCGGGCCCTCGCCGCCGGGCCGTCGCCGCCGCCGCACCGACAGCGGGCGCACCCTCGCCGAACCCGCCACGGTCTCCCGTCTGAGGGAGCGGAGAAGGGCCGCCATCATGACGAAGGCGATGACGAAGAACGGCAGCCCGAACACGATGATCGTCTGTTGCAGGGCGTCCAGTCCGCCGACGCCGGAGGCGGTGAGCACGGTGGCGGCCACCACCCCCTCGGCCACGCCCCAGAAGACGCGCTGCCGCGTGGGGTTCCGCGCCGTCCCCGAGCACAGCATGTCCACCACCAGGGACGCCGAGTCGGAGGAGGTGGTGAAGAAGATGACCACGATGACGATCGACGCCGCCGACAGGAACACCGTGAGCGGATAGTGCTCCAGGAAGGCGAACAGGGCCCCGGGCAGGTCCTGCTCGACGACCACCGCCTGGACGAGTCCTCCGCCGCCGTGCATCTCGATGTCGAACGCGGACAGCCCGAACACGCTGAACCACACGATGCTGAACGCGGTCGGGATGAACAGGACCCCGACCACGAACTCGCGGATCGTGCGCCCCTTGGAGACGCGGGCGATGAAGATGCCCACGAACGGCGACCAGGTGATCGTCCAGGCCCAGTAGAAGACGGTCCAGGAGCCCTGCCATCCCGTGTCGCCGAAGGTGTCGTTCCAGAACGACAGCGGGACGAGCGCCTCCAGGTACACGCCCGTGGTCTCGATGATCCCGCGGGCGAGGAACACCGGTGAACCCATCACGAAGACGTAGACGAGCAGCGTCACAGCCAGGACGATGTTGAGGGTCGACAGCCACTTGATGCCGATGTCCAGACCGGAGGCCACCGACGCCACGGCGATGCACGTGACGACACCGATGAGCACGACCTGGGTCAGCCGGGTCTCCGGGATCCCGAACAGCTCGTTCAACCCGCTGTTGATCTGCATCGTGCCCAGACCGATGGTGACCGCCACCCCGAACAGGGTGCCCAGGACGGCGACGATGTCCACGGTCCGCCCGACGGGTCCGTGGATGCCGTCGCCGATGAAGGGGTGCAGGACCGAGCTGACCCGGAACGGCAGGCCCTTCCGGTACACGAAGTAGGCGAAGGCGAGCGCGGGCAGGCAGAAGATCGTCCAGGTGTGCAGGCCGAAGTGGTAGAGCGTGAAGCCCATGGCCTGCCGGGCCGCCTCCACCGACTCGGGGGCCACGTCCCCGCGGGGCGGGTCCGCGTAGTGGCTGATCGGCTCGGCGACGGCCCAGAACATGAGGATGCTCCCGATCCCCGCCGCGAACAGCATGCAGAACCAGATGAAGTCGCCGTACTCCGGCTCGCTGTCCTGGGGCCCGAGCCGGACGTGTCCGTACCGGCTGAGCGCGATCCCGATGAGGAAGACGAGAAACGTCGTGACGCCCAGGATGTAGAGCCATCCGAGGTTGGTGAGAATCCAGTCGGACACCGCGCCGAACGCCCTGTCGACGGCGTCGGTGAAGACGATCGCGGACACCACGAACAGGATGGCCAGCGCGGCGGAGACGGCGAAGATGACGGGGTCCGTCCGCAGCCCCAGCCGCGCTGTCACTTTTTCGATCATTCTGTGCTCTCTGGTGTCCGTGGCCCGCTCCACCGCGCCGGAGCGGATTTCGCCTGCCGCTCCGACCTCGCACGATACAACGGACGGGGGAAAAGGGGACCGGCACCGTTCCGACGCTCCGGCGTCGCGTGCGTTCTTTCCCGACCCACCGAAAGACACACGGGGAAATCTCCCGCCCTTTTCGCACGAGGGCCTGTTTCCGGAGAAATCATCTATTTCTGGGATGATTTCTCCGGACAGGCCCTGTCCTTCGCGGCGCGACGGCCGTCGCGGTGGAGGGCGACGGGCGGCGGGACGCGCGGGCCCCGTCAGGCCCGGTTGAACGTGGCCGGGTCCGGGCCGATCCGGCCGTCGCGGTCGAGCGAGGAGACCGCCGCCATGTCGTCGGCGCCGAGCTCGAAGTCGAAGACGTCGATGTTCTCGCGGATGCGCTCCGGCGTCACGGACTTGGGGATCACGGCGTTGCCGAGCTGGAGGTGCCAGCGCAGAACGACCTGCGCGGCGCTCTTGCCGTGCCTGTCCGCCAGCGCGGTCAGGACGGGGTCCTCCAGCAGCCCCCTGCCCTGGCCCAGCGGGCTCCAGGCCTCGGTGAGGACGCCGTGCGCGGCGTTGGCGGCGCGCATCGCGTTCTGGGCGAGGTAGGGGTGCAGCTCGATCTGGTTGACCGCCGGGACGACGTCGGCCTCGGCGGCCAACCGGTCCAGGTGGTCGGCCGTGAAGTTGGAGACGCCGATCGACCGGGCGCGCCCCTCGGACCGGATCCGCTCCAGCGCCCTCCAGGTCTCGGTGTACAGGCCCCGTGCCGGGGTCGGCCAGTGGATCAGGTACAGGTCGACGTACTCCGTGCCGAGCCGGTCGAGGCTGGCGTCGAAGGCGCGCAGGGCCCGGTCGAAGCCCTGGTCGTCGTTCCACAGCTTCGTGGTGAGGAACAGGTCCTCGCGGGGCAGGCCCGCCTGCGCGACGGCCCGGCCCACGCCCGCCTCGTTGGCGTAGAGCTTGGCGGTGTCGATCGAGCGGTATCCGGCCTCCAGCGCGGTGGCGACGGCCTTCTGGGCGTCGTCGTCGGAGACCTGCCAGACGCCGAAACCGAGTTGCGGCATGGTGTGGCCGTCGTTCAGCGTGACGTTGCGCATGTGTGCCTCTCGTGGGTGCGGTGCGGGACGGTCGGGCCCGGGGCCCGGACCCGGCCGTCGCGGTCAGGATCCCAGGCGCACCAGCATCTTGCCGGTGTTGGCGCCGCGCATCATGTCCAGGAAGCCGTCGACGGCGTGGTCGATCCCCTCGACGACCGTCTGCTCGGCGCGCAGGGAGCCCTCGGCCAGCCAGGCCGCGGCGCGCTGGGCGTACTCGCCGAACAGGTCGTAGTGGTCGCCGACGATGAACCCGCGCAGCGTGAGCCGCTTGCCCACCGCGAGGAAGAGGTTGTCGGGACCGGGCACCGGCTCGGTCGCGTTGTACATGGAGATGGCCCCGCACAGCGCGATCCGCCCGTGGGTGCGCATGGCGCCGACGGCGGCGCGCAGGTGGTCGCCGCCGACGTTGTCGAAGTAGACGTCGATCCCGTCCGGGGCGGCCTCGGCCAGCTGGCCCTCCAGGTCGCCCTCGCGGTAGTCGATCGCGGCGTCGTAGCCGAACTCCTCCAGCAGGCGGCGCTTCTTCTCCGGTCCGCCCGCCGAGCCGACGACCCTGGAGGCGCCGAGCCGGCGCGCGATCTGTCCGGCGAGGCTGCCGACCGCGCCCGCCGCGCCCGAGACGAACACGACGTCGCCCTCCTCGACCGGGGCGATCCGGGTCAGACCCGCGTACGCGGTGAGACCGGTCATGCCCAGAACGCCCAGGTAGGCCTCGGCGGGCGCCCGGTCGGCGTCGACCACGCGCACCGCGTCCGCGTCGAGCAGGGCGTACTCGCGCCAGCCGCCCATGTGCAGGACGGTCGCGCCGACGGGGACGGCGTCGCTGCCCGAGGCCGTCACGGTGCCGATCGCGCCGCCCTCCATCGCCTCTCCCAGACGGAAGGGGGGCACGTAGGACTCGGCGTCGTTCATCCTCCCGCGCATGTAGGGGTCGACGGACATCCAGTCGTTGCGGACCAACACCTGGCCCGGTCCGGGGTCGGCGACGGTGGTCTCGGCCAGGGAGAAGTCCCCGGGCTTGGGCTCGCCGACCGGGCGCGCGACGAGACGGACTTCCCTGCTGGTGACGGACATGGTGCTTCCTCTTACCTCTGACCTGGCATTCCGACGTACGCGGCCGAGGTCGCGCACCCGCCCACAGTAGACCGCTCTCTGATCACATGACCAATAGAAATGCCTGGGAAGGTCATAGGTTTTCCGATGGGTCCCCTGAGAGCGGAGTGCACCGCCGTGCTCCGCGCCGCGCGGGGGCGAACCTTCGCGGGCCCGGTGTGATCCCATGGGCGTCGAGGGGTGACAGTCCCCACGGGACCACGGGGAGGACGGGGCGATGGACGGTGCGCGGACGGGGGGACCCGGCCCGATGGCGGTGCGCGGGGCCTCCGAGCAGCGCGGGAGCGCGGCCGTGACCGCGGCGGTGGCGGTCGTCGCGGCGCTCTTCGCGCTGTTCGCCGCGGTCCGGCTGTTCGGGTGGGAGCGCGGGTATCCGCTCGTGCCGATGCTGGCCTTCACGCCCTACGTGCTGGCGGCCGGGCTCGCGGCGGCGGTCGGCGCGGGTCTGCTCCGCAGGTGGGCGCCGTGCGCGGTGCTGCTCCTGGCGGTGGCCGTGCTGGCGGCGGCGGTGGCGCCGCGCGCGGTGCCCTTCGGGACCACCGGAGCGGGCGGGCCAGCGCTGCGGGTGCTGACGCTCAACACACTGGCGGGCAACGTCGACCCCGCCGACGTGGTGGCGCTCGTGCGCGACCGCGACGTGGACGTCCTGGCCCTGCAGGAGACGACCCCCGCGCTCGTCGACGGCCTGACCGCGGCCGGTCTGGACGCACTCCTGCCGCACGCCGTCGACCACTCCTCCTACGACGTGTCGGGAAGCAGCGTCCACGCGGCCTTCCCGCTGTCCGACCTGGGCGACCCCGGGCGGGAGTCCGGCGGGTTCAACATGGCGCACGCGGGGGCGGCGGTGCCGGGCTTCGACGCGGACGTGGAGGTGGTGTCGGTGCACCCGGTGCCACCGCTCAGGCCGGACACCGTGCCGCGGTGGCTGGCGGGGCTGGCGGCGCTGCCGGAGGCGCGGGGGGCCGGGACCGTGCGGATCCTGGCGGGGGACTTCAACGCCACACTCGACCACGCGCGGATGCGCGCGGTCCTGGACACCGGGTACGTCAGCGCCGCACGCGTGGCCGGGGCCGGGTTGACCGGCACCTGGCCGGCCGACGGCCCGGTGCCCAGGGTCGCCATCGACCACGTGCTCGTGGACGCGAGCGCGGGGGTCGCGGAGGTCGAGGTGCTGGACGTGGACGGCACGGACCACCGGGCCGTGCTCGCCGAGGTGTCGCTGCCCGCGGGGCGGTAGGGTTCCGCGCGTGCGCGGCGACGGGGCGGAGGGACGTGTGGGCGGATACGGCGGGGCGACCGTGCTGTTCGACCTGGACGGGGTCCTGGTCGACTCGGGGGCGAGCATCGTCGGCGGGCTCACCGCGTGGGCCGAGGAGCGCGGCCTGGACGTGGACGAGGTGCTGCGGTACCACTCGGGGCGCACCGACCTCGGCCTGGCCCGCCTCGTGGCCCCGCACCTGGATCCGGAGACGGAGGCCCATCGGATCCAGGCCCACGAGGTGGCGCGGGCCGAGGACGTCACGGCGATGCCGCACGCCCGGGAGCTGCTCGCGGCGCTCGACGGGCGCGGCCGGGCGTGGGGGATCGTGACGTCCGGCGGCGACCTGATCGCGCACGCCCGTCTGGAGGCGTCGCGGCTGCCGGTTCCGGACGTCCTGGTGACCGCGGACCAGGTGGCGGAGGGCAAACCGGACCCCGAGCCGTATCTGCTCGGCGCCGAGCGCATGGGGGTCGACCCCGGGTGCTGCGTGGCGGTGGAGGACTCCCCGGCCGGGGTCAGCGCCGGTCGGGCGGCCGGGATGCCCGTGGTGGCGGTGGCCTCGACCCACACCGTCGGGGAACTGGCGGAGGCCACCGTGGTGGTGGCGGACCTGCGGGAGGCCGCCAGGCTCCTGGTGTGAGGAGCGGGGCGCGGCGCACCGAATTCGGGCGTTTCGCTACTTTTGCACCACCCGAGACGAGGAGGACCCGTGCCCGAACGCGTCACCTTCACCCCCGCCCGCGCCGAGGACGTCCCGGCGATCCTCGCCCTGCTCACGGACGACCCCCTGGGGGCCGGACGCGAACACGGCGACGACCTGGCCCCCTACCTGGCCGCGTTCGAGGCCATCGACGGGGACCCCGGCGAACTGCTCATGGTCGGCCGCCGCGACGGACGGGTGGTCGCCACGTTCCAGCTCTCCTTCGTCCCCGGCCTGTCCCGGGGCGGGGCGACGCGCGCCCAGATCGAGGCCGTCCGGGTGCACGCCGACGAGCGCGGCGACGGCGTCGGCGCCGACCTCATGGCCTGGGCCGAGCAGGAGGCGCGCCGACGCGGGTGCGCGCTGCTCCAGCTGACCTCGGACGCCTCGCGCCAGGACGCCCACCGGTTCTACGAGCGCCTGGGGTACGCGCCCTCGCACGTCGGGTTCAAGAAGCTCCTGGGCTGACGGTGAGCGCGGGCGGCGGCCCGCCGCCCGCCGCGAAGTGCCCGCGCACGGCCGCGCCGACGCGGTCGGCGTCCCCGGTGGCGAGCAGGTCGAGCAGACCGCCGCGCAGGACCGCGAGGGCGCGCGTACGGCGGGCCTCCCCGACCGGCGTGTCCCGCTCGTCGTCGGACTGCGCGCCAGCCAGAAGGGAGAGCCAGTCCCGGACGGTCGCCTCGGCGAACTCCGCCCACGGGCCGGTCGCGTCGACGAGCGAGCGGGCGTAGCCCTCGACCCACAGCGTGAGCAGCGCGCGGTGCTCCTCCGCGGCCAGCCACTCCCACACGCTCAACGCGGCCGTGTCCAGGTCGGCCGCGCGCACGCGCGCCAGCATGTCCAGTTCGTCGGCGCGCGCCCGTTCCAGCAGGGCGCGGATCAGCCCGTCCTTGCTGCCGAAGAGGTACAGGAGCACCCGGGGGCTGGAGCCGACGGCGGCGGCCAGCGGGCGCAGCGACAGATCGGCCAGTCCGTGCTCCAGCGCGTACCGGTAGGCGGCCTCGAGCAACTCCACCTGACGCGGCGAGGGGGTTGGTTCTGTGCTGTTCACGGTCCTAGACTAAAGTCACTGAAACACTTGTGTCAGTAGCATGGAGGTTCCATGAGCAGCGAGATCCGTCCCCTCGGCCGCCCCGGGGACCTGGGCTGGGTCGTCATGGCGCACGGCGAGGCCTACGCCGCGCAGTTCGGCTGGGGCCGCGACTTCGAGGCCCTCGTCGCGCGGATCGCGGCCGACCACGACCCGGAGACGGGCGGCGCGTGGATCGCCGAGGCCGACGGCGAGCGCGCGGGCTGCGTCTTCTGCGTCCCCGGGGACGAGGAGGGCACCGCCAAGCTCCGCGTCCTGCTGGTGCTCCCCCACGCGCGCGGCCACGGGCTCGGGGCCCGCCTGGTCGACCGGTGCGTGGAGTGGGCCCGCGCGTCGGGGTACGAGCGCGTGTCGCTGTGGACCAACGACGTCCTCACCAGCGCGCGGCGCGTCTACGAGGCCGCCGGGTTCGTGCTGGTCGACCAGGAGCCGCACGACCTGTTCGGGAAGGACCTCGTCGGCCAGACCTGGGTGCTGCGACTGTGACCGGATCGGTCCGGCCACGGCCCCGATCGTGTCTGTCGCGGTCCGGGTCCGGCTGACACGATCGACGCATGGCACACGCACTCCTCGTCATCGACGCCCAGAAGTCCTTCCTCCAGCGCGAGAGCTGGACCGCCGCCTCCGACCCGAACGTGGCCGACCGGATCTCCGCACTGGTCGACCACGCCCGCGACCGGGGCGACCTGGTGGTCTGGGTCCTGCACGTCGAGCCCGGCAGCGGCACCGTCTTCGATCCCGAACGCGGCTTCGTCGAGCTCATGGACGGGCTCGTGCCGCGTGACGGCGAGCCGGTCCGCACCAAGACCGTGCACAACGCGATGACCGGGGCCGACCTGCACGGATACCTGACCGAGCGGGGCGTGGACGAGGTCACCGTCTGCGGCGTGCGCACCGAGCAGTGCTGCGAGACCACCGCCCGGGTCGCCTCCGACCTCGGCTACCGGGTGACGTTCGCGGTCGACGCCACCGCCACCGAGCCGATCGAGGCCCCGGGGTCCCCCGCCGGGCGTCCGCTGCGCGAGGTCCTCGCCGACCCCGCCACGCTGCTCCCCGACGCCGTCGTCCAGCGGACCGTGTACGCGCTCGCGGGCCGCTTCGCGCGGGTGCGCACGGTCGCCGAGATCACGGAGGAGGCAGCTACACTGACCGGATCGTGACCACCGTCGTCTTCCTCCTCACACCGGGCCTGCACCTGCTCGACCTCGCGGGCCCGGCTCAGGTGTTCTCCACCGCCGCGTCCCACCTGGGACTGGACTACCGGACCCGGTACGTCGCCGAGCACGAGGACGTCCCCACCGCGCAGGGCGTGCCCCTGAGGGCCGGGACGTCCTGGCCCGACGTGGGACCGGACGACCTGGTCGTGGTCCCGGGCTGGAGGATCGGCGACGCCCCGGTGGGCCGGGTGCTGACCGGCTCCCAGCGGCGGACCCTGACCGCGCACCACGCGGCGGGCGGCACCGTGGCGAGCGTGTGCTCGGGTGCGTTCGCCCTGGCCGAGGCGGGCCTGTTGGACGGGCGGCGGTGCACCACCCACCACGACCTCCAGGAGCAGCTGGCCCGGCGCCACCCCCGGGCGCTCGTGGTGCCCGACGTGCTGTACGTGGCCGACGGGGGCGTGGTCACCTCGGCGGGGATCGCCAGCGGCATCGACCTGGCCCTGCACCTGGTCACCGTCCGGCACGGTCCGTCGGCGGCGGCGTCGGTGGCCCGGAACATGGTCGTCTACGCGCGCCGCAACGGCGACGAGCCGCAGGCGAGCGCCCTGCTGCGGCACCGGGGGCACGTCGTGGACGTCGTGCACCGGGTCCAGGACACGATCGACGCGCGGTACCGGTCGCCGCTGCGGCTGGCGGACCTGGCGGCGGAGGCGGGGGTGAGCGAGCGCACGCTGACCCGCGCGTTCGTCTCGGCGACCGGGTTGACGCCGCTGCGCTACCAGCAGGCGCTGCGCTGGGAGCGCGCCGAGCACCTGATCGGCGCGGGGGAGACCGTGGAGGCGGCGGCGCGGGCGGTCGGGTTCCAGGACGCCCGGATGCTGCGGCGCCTGCGGTCGCGGTTCACGAGGGCACCGCTTCGACGCGCGGCCGGGAACGGTACCCGGACGGACTGACCCCCGTGTGCCTGCGGAAGGCCGTGCTGAAGGCGAAGGCACTGCCGTAGCCGACCCGTGCCGCGACCGCCTCCAGACTCAGCCCGGGGTCGGCG
Organism: Nocardiopsis sp. NPDC050513; assembly: GCF_044457925.1. Lineage (NCBI taxonomy): Bacteria > Bacillati > Actinomycetota > Actinomycetes > Streptosporangiales > Nocardiopsidaceae > Nocardiopsis > Nocardiopsis sp. NPDC050513. The sequence goes on from NZ_JBITHK010000001.1 coordinate 87,948, forward strand.
GTGAGCAGGTCGGCGGCCAGGGTCAGCCGCCACGTGCGCAGGTAGGTCATGGGCGGCGTGCCCACGGCCCGTTGGAAGCGGGCGGCCAGGGTGGCGCGGGAGACCGCGCAGGCGCGGGCGAGCGTGTCCAGGGTCCAGGGTTCGGCGACGCGGTCGTGCAGCAGGTCGAGGGCGTGCGCGACCACGGGGTCGCTCTGCCCGTAGAGCCAGCTGGGGCAGCGGTCGCAGTCCTCCTCCAGCCAGGCGCGCACGGCCATGACCAGCAGGGAGTCCAGGAGCCGGTCGTTGAGGCTGGCCTGGGCGACCCGGCCGGAGGTGATCTCCCGGGTCAGCAGGTCCACGAGCGCCGGGTCGACGCGACCGTTCGCCAGGACCGCCATCGGCGGCAGGGCGGCCAGGGCCAGTCGGCCGACCTCGCTGTCGTCCTCGTAGGCGCCCACGATCATCGTGTCCTCGCCGTCGGGGTCGTTGCCCCAGCTCCCGATCCCGTGCTGCATGGTCAGGCACACGTCCTCCCCCTCGGCGGACACGCACCGCTGCCCGGGAAGGATGGTGATCGCGGGGGTGCGCCCGGCGCCGTCGGAGACCGTGTACGGGTCCGGGCCGCGCATCAGCGCGACGTCGCCGGGGCCCAGGTCGGCCTCCCCGTGCGGGCTGGTCACGCGCGCCCGTCCCGAGGTGACGACGACGAGGGTGAGCGCGGCGCGGTCGCGCACCTCGATCGCCCACGGCGGGCTCATGACCGTGTGCAGGGTGCAGGCGCCCCGGGCACGGGGCCCGTCGAGGAGCTGAGTGAGGGGATCCATGCCTCCACCCTACTCCGATTCAGACGATCTCTTATGTGATCCAGCATCTGAACCATGTTCCGTCTGATCCGGCGCTGCTGTACTGAACGCATGACGACACACGAACGAGTCCTTGTCACCGGCGGCACGGGGATGACCGGCCGCCGCGTCACCGACCTCCTCAAGCAGCGCGGCGTCGACACCCGCGTCGGCTCGCGGTCGGGCGTCCCGCCCTTCGAGTGGCACGACACCGCCACCTGGGACCCCGTGCTGGAGGGGGTCACGGGCGTCTACCTCTGCTACCACCCCGACCTGGCCTTCCCCGGCGCGGCCGAGGCCGTCGCGGCGTTCGCCGCCCGCGCCGCCGGGCACGGGGTGCGCAGGGCGGTGCTCCTGTCCGGGCGCGGGGAGGACGGCGCGCTCGCCGCCGAGCGGGCGGTCCGGGACGCCTTCCCGGCCACGACCCTGGCGCGGTGCTCGGTCTTCGCGCAGAACTACTCCGAGTCCTTCTTCACCGACCAGGTCCGAGCGGGAACCACGCTCCTGCCGGTCCCGGACATCGCCGAGCCGTTCATCGACCTGGACGACCTCGCGGAGGTGGCCGTGGCCGCGCTGACCGGGGACGGGCACGCCGGGCGGACCTACGACCTGACCGGGCCCCGGTCGCTGACCTTCGCGGAGGCCGCGGCGGTCCTGTCCGAGGCGTCGGGACGGGCGGTCGGGCACCGGTCGGTCACGCCGGAGGAGTACGTCCGCGCCGCGGTGGAGGGCGGGTTCCCCGGCGAACTCGCCCAGGGCCTGGTGGAGATCTTCCAGGAGATCCTGGACGGACGGAACACCGAACCGACCGACGACGTGGCGCTCGTCCTGGGCCGCCCGGCCGGCGACTTCGCCGACTACGCCCGGCGCGCCGCCCGCACCGGCGTCTGGGGCTGATCACCCCGCCCGCACGCCGCGGGCTCCCCCGGGAGTCCGCGGCGGGGGCGGAGCCCTGGAAGCGATCCGCGTGCTCGGACGCCCACTGCCCGAACGTGCGGGCCGGTCGGCCGGTCACCTTCTCCACGGTGTCGACGACGGTCCCACTCCGCCGCCCCACAGCACCGAACCTCGACGTGCATTCAGGCCAAGGAGCCCGTGACCCGACCTCCACCGGGCACGCCCTAGTGTGGGCACCACCCGCCCGATCGCACAGGTGAGAGGCCCCGTGTCCACGTCCGAGAGGTTCCAGGGCCTGATCGTGGCCGCGGCGGCGCTGGCCGGGCTGGCCGCGGGCACTCTGTGGCCCGTCGGCGCCGCCGCGGGCCACGCGGTCCTGCCCGCCCTGATCCTGCTCCTCGTCGCGGTGTTCACCCAGGTGGACGCCGGTCAGGTCCGTGCCGCCCGCGAGTCCGGACGGGTGGTCGCGGCGAGTCTGGCGCTGAACTTCGTCCTGACCCCGGTCCTGGCCTGGGCTCTGGGGGCGGGGCTGCTCGGGGACGCCCCCGACCTGCGGATCGGGCTGCTCCTGCTGCTGGTCACGCCCTGCACGGACTGGTACCTGGTGTTCACGGGGCTGGCCCGGGGACACATGGGCGCGGCCACGGCGTTGCTGCCGCTGAACCTGGTGCTCCAGCTCGTCCTGCTCCCGGTGTACGTGCTGCTGCTGGGCGGTGAGGCGGCGAGGGTCGGCGTGGAGACCCTGGTGGGGGCCGTGCTCCTGGTCCTGGTGCTGCCCATGGCGGCGGCGGTGGCCCTGCGCCGGTCCGCCCGGTGGTGGCGCGGCCCCCTCTGGCGGGACAGGGTGCTCATGGGATGGGCCAACCGCGCGGTGCTGCCGCTGCTGTACACGGCGGTGCTGGCGATGTTCGCGTGGCAGGCGCGCACGGTGGCCGAGCACGCCGGGGACCTGGTCGGCCTGCTGCTGCCGCTGGCGGTGTTCTTCGTGGCCGCGCCCCTGGCCGCGGCGGGCGCCGCGCGCGTGCTGCGGCTGCCCGCCGACCAGCGGGTCACGCTCACCATGACGACGGTCGCCCGCAACTCGCCCGTCGCCCTGGCCGTGGCCGTGGCCGCCTTCCCCGACCGGCCGCTCATCGCGGTCGCCCTGGTGGCGGGTCCGCTCCTGGAACTGCCGGTGCTGGCGGTGCTCAGCCAGCTCGTGCGGGTGCGGCGCGCGGATCCGCCCGGCTGACGGCGGTTCCGGACCCGGCGGACGTCAGACCAGGTGCGCGGCCAGCGCGCCCCGGCGGCCCCGGAGGCGGTCGATCCGGGAGTCGAGCTCGGCCAGCTCACGGCGGATCGTGGCCAGCAGGTCCGGGCACATCTCCAGGTCCAGCGGCTCGTCGGCCCCGCCCCGCGCGCACGGCAGGACCGAGCCGATGACCTCCGTGGACAGGCCCATGTCCAGGAGCGCGCGGATGTGGTGGACGGTGCGCACCGCGTCGGGGCCGTAGACGCGGTAGCCGTTGGCCGAGCGCGTGGAGTCGAGCAGTCCCTGGTCCTCGTAGTACCGCAGCAGCCTCCGGCTCACCCCGGTCCGCTCCGACAGCTCCCCGATCAACACGACGTGCCCCGCCTCACACTTGACCTTCACACCGGTGTCATTGCCTAACGTCGCCGCATGATCGAACATTTCGCCCACACGGTCAAGGGCTCCGGCCCCGGTCTCGTCCTCGCGCACGGCGCCGGCGGAGGGATCGAGCCCAACTTCGGCCCACTGCTCGACGACCTCACCAGCACGCACACCGTCGTCGCCCCCGACCTGCCCGGGACCGGCGGCACCCCGCGCAGCGCGTCCCCGCTCGACCTGGACGCCACGGCCGACACCCTCGTGGCGACGGCCGTCGCGGCCGGGGTGGAGCGGTTCACCGTCCTCGGATACTCACTGGGGGCCGCGATCGCCGTCCGCGCCGCCACCCGGCACCCGGAGCGGGTGACCGGGCTGATCCTCACCGCCGGGTTCGCCCGGCCGGACAACCGGATGCGGCTGGCCGTCCAGGCGTGGCGGGAGCTGCTGGAGGGCGACCGGGAGCTGCTCGCGCGCTTCCTCACCTTCGTGGCGCCCAGTGACCACGTCCTGGAGGCGATGGACGCGGCGGACCTGGAGCGGGCGGTGTCCGACCTGGCCGCGTCCATCCCGGAGGGCACCCCCGGGCACGTGGACCTGGTCGGGCGCGCCGACACCACCGCCGACCTCCCCGGGATCGCGGTGCCGACGCTGGTCGTCGCCGCCGCGCTCGACCGGCTCGCGCCTCCCGCGCTCTCCCGCGCACTGGCGGACGGGATCCCCGGCGCGAGGTTCGTGGAGGTCGAGTCCGGGCACCTGGTCGCGGCCGAGGCGCCCGACGCGTGGCGGGCGGCGGTGCGCGCGTTCCTCGACGCACACCCCTGACCGGTCGTCAGAGGGCGACCGGTGCGGTGGCGGGGGTGGCCTTCCGGGCGAACTCCCAGGCGTCGGCGACGATGGTGTGGAGGTCGGAGCGCTCGGGCCGCCAGCCCAGCACCCGCGCGGCGCGCGCGGACGAGGCCACCAGAGTCGCGGGGTCGCCGGGCCGGCGCGGAGCGGGCACGGCGGGGATGGAGTGCCCGGTGACCTCGCGGCACACCTCCAGCACCCGCCGGACGGAGAAGCCCGTCCCGTTGCCCAGGTTGAGGATCTGGTGCGTGCCGGGCCGGGCGTGTTCCAGGGCCAGCAGGTGCGCCCGCGCCAGGTCGGCCACGTGGATGTAGTCGCGCACGCAGGTGCCGTCGGGGGTCGGGTAGTCGTCGCCGTGGACCGACACCGACTCCCGCTCCCCCAGCGCCGCCGACAGGACGATCGGGATGAGGTGGGTCTCGACCCCGTGCCGCTCCCCCACCCCGCGGTCGGCCCCGGCGACGTTGAAGTACCGGAGGCTGACGGCCGCCGTGCCGTGCATGCGGGCGTGCTCGGTCAGGGCGGCGTCGACGGCCGCCTTGGTGGCGCCGTAGGGGTTGGTGGGGCGGACGGGCGCGTCCTCGGTGACCGGGGTGGTCTCGGGCTCGCCGTAGACGGCGGCGGTCGAGGAGAACACCAGGCGTCCCGTGCCGGTGGCGCGCACCGCCTCCAACAGGGCGAGCGACGTGCCGACGTTGCCGTCCCAGTAGCGTCCGGGGTGGGCGACCGACTCGGCGACGACCGAGCGCGCCGCGAAGTGCAGGACCGCGTCCTGGCCCTCGGCGAGCACGTCGCCCGCGAGGTCGCGGACCGTGCCGGGCACGAGGCGGGCCCCCGGGTGGACGGCGTCGGCGTGCCCCGTCGACAGGTCGTCGAGGACGGTGACCCGGTGACCCGCCTCGACGAGCCGGGCGGTGACGACGCTGCCGACGTATCCGGCGCCTCCGGTGACCAGGATTTTCATCGGCGTTCCCCCGTGTTCGGCGCTCCACGTGCGTGACTGACCTCACCCTAGGGCAATGACCAGGGAAAACGCATTCGGAGAAAGCAGGCCATTCCCGTCGTCACCGGCGATTGCGCCCGGGTTCGGCCGCCGATCGGGCCGCACGGGTCAGGCGTTGTGGATCCACAGGCTCAGGTTGAGGGCCGAGGCGAAGGCGACCCAGAGGGCGTAGGGCGCCAGCACCAGGGACGCCGCCCGGTGCGCGCGCCAGAAGAGGACCGTCGTCACCGCCACGGCGATCAACAGCAGACAGATGTCGAGGAACGCCAGTCCGTACTGCCGGACGCCGAAGAACAGGGGCGTCCACAGCGCGTTCAGGACGAGTTGCGCCCACCACCACAGCAGGGCGGTGCGCGCGCCCCGTCCCGCCCGCCGCCACACCAGCCACGCGGAGACGCCGATCAGCGCGTACAGGACCGTCCACACCGGGGCGAACAGCCACGGCGGAGGCGCCCACGGCGGTCGTTCCAGCGAGGCGTACAGCGCCCCTGCGTCCGAGGCCGCCGCGGACCCCGCGATCGCCACCAGGTAGGACGCGCCGACGAACAGCGCCAGGGAGGGCAGTCCGCGTCCCCGGCCGTCGCGCCCACCGGAGGACGCCGTAGCTGACATGTCGCCCATCGTAACGCCACGGGACGCGGCCGGGCGGTCGGCCGCCTCGCCGCACCGGCCTCGACCGGACCCGGTGCGGCCCCCGCGTGGCCTGATCCGGCCACAGCACGGCGCGTGTCCGGCCACGTTCCTACGCTGGGGTCAGCCGACCCCCGGGAGTGCCCCATGCACCTGTCCGCGCTGTTGGACTTCGACGTCGTCCCGCTGGACACCGACGACGCCGTCTCCGTCCTGCTCGACGTCACCGCGCCCGAGCGCGAGGCGGACACCGAGCGCCCGCCCGCGACGCTCCAGGTGGTGCTCGACCGCAGCGGCTCCATGGGCGGCGGACGGCTGCGCGGGGCGGTCGAGGCCCTGCTGGCGTTGGTGGACCGGCTCGCACCCACGGACAACTTCGGGCTGGTCGCGTTCGACACCCAGGCGACCGTGGAGGTGGCGGCGGCGCCGCTGACGGACAGGGCGGAGGTGCGCCGCCGGATCGCGGCGCTCACCGCGCACGGCGGCACGGACCTGTCCAGCGGTCTGCTGCGCGGGGTCCAGGAGGCGCGCCGCGCGAGCGGCGGCCGGGGCGCCACGCTGCTGCTCGTCTCGGACGGGCACGCCAACCAGGGGGTGACCGACCACGACCTGCTCAGGCAGGTGGCGGCCGACGCCTACGGCCACGGCGTCAGCACGACGACCCTCGGCTACGGGCTGGGCTACGACGAGGCGCTGCTCGGGGCGATCGCCGACGGCGGCGCGGGCGGCGCGCTGTTCGCGGAGGACCCGGACACCGCGGGCGGGCTGATCGCGCAGGAGGCCGACTACCTGCTGGCGAAGTCGGCGCAGGCGGTGTCGCTGCGGGTCCCGTCCGGCCCGCACGTGCGGGGGGTCGAGGTGCTCGGCGAGGTCCCGTCGTCGACGCTGCCGGACGGTTCGCTCATGGTGGAGCTGGGCGACCTCTACTCGGGCGAGAGCCGCCGCCTGCTGCTGCGCGTCGAGGTGCCCGGCGTGTCGGAGCTGGGAACGGTCGCGGTCACCACCCTGGAGGCCGTCTACGTCGACCCGGCGACACTGACCACGTACACGGTAACGCTGCCGATCACGGTGAACGTGGTGCCGGGGGACGAGGCCGCGGGCAGGACACCGGCGCCGGAGGTGCGCACGGAGGAGGCGCTGCAACGCGCCCAGACCGCCAAGCGCAGGGCGGGCGAGGCGCTGCGGCGCGGGAACCGGTCGGAGGCCGCGGACATCCTGGACGAGGCGCGCCGGAACCTGCCCGCGCCGCCCCCGGGGTCGGCGGCGCACGCCGATCCGCAGGTGAACGAGCAGGCGGACGAACTCGCGCGGATGGCCCGGCGGGCGCGCCGGGACAACGCGTCGCGGACGTCGAAGTCCCTGTACGCCAGCCAGTCGGGGTACGCGCGGCGTCGGAGGTCCCAGGGCGGGGAGCAGATCCGCGGACAGGAGACCGGCCGCGACCAGTCCTTCCCCGACCAGGGGACGCCGGGGGACGCGCGGGAGTGAACCGCGAGAGGCGCGGCGGGTGAATTCACGTTCCGCGCAACAACGGGAAAGGAGAATTCACCCCCGCTGCTTTCGCGTTTGCCGGGGCAGGCGAACGCGGGTACGGTACCCCTTTCGCGACAGAGAATAGCAAATAGGCTGAAACGTCATCTTTGTCGCAGGTCATCAGCGGTATCCGCGTTTTCCCCGGAGGTTTCGTGTCGCGCCGTTCCCTCTCCCTCCCCCTCGCCCCCGGTTCCCCCGCGGGTGTGTCACGCCGCGGAATGCTCGGACTGACCGGCGCGGCCGGCCTGGCCGCCGCGACGTCCGGTGTCCTCGGGACGGCGGGACGGGCCCTCGCCGCCGAGCGCACCTGGCGGGTCACCGGTGAGGACGTGGCCCCGCTCGCCCACTTCGACGACGTGATGGGCGACTACATGCGGGCGCGCGGGATCACGGCCGGTTCGCTCGCCGTGGCGAGGAACGGCAGGCTGGCCCTGGCGCGCGGGTACACGTGGGGCGACGACACCGTCGCGACCACCCAGCCCACCGACGTCTTCCGGATCGCGAGCCTGAGCAAGCCCATCGCGGGCACGGCGGTCATGCGGCTCGTCCAGGAGGGCGCCCTGGACCTGGACGCGCCGCTGGCCGACCTGATCGACCTCTCCCCGCTGCCGGGGGAGACCGCCGACCCCAGGCTGGGCCAGGTCACCGTCCGGCGCGCGCTCCAGCACCTCGGCGGATGGGACCGGAGCCTGTCCTACGACCCGCTGTGGAGCACCATCCGGATCTCCCGTGAGCGGGGATGGGAGCTGCCGCTCGGCGAGAGCGAGGTCGTCGCCCACACGAGCGGGATGGAGCTGGACCACACGCCCGGGACCCGGTACGCCTACAGCAACTACGGGTACCTGCTGATCTCCCGCGTGATCGCCGAGATCACGGGCGTGAGCTACGAGGACTACGTCGTCTCCGACATCCTCGGCGCGGTGGACATCGCGCGGATGCGCGCCGGCCGGTCGCTGGCCGCCGGACAGGAGGGCGAGGTCGAGTACAACTCGACGTACACGGCGACCTCCGCCGTGGACCCCTCGGGCGCGCAGGTCCCCTACCCCTACGGCGGGTTCAACCTGGAGATCCAGCTGGGCAACGGGGGCTGGGTGGCCTCGGCCGCCGACCTCGCGCGGTTCTGCACCGTCTACGACACCCCCGAGGCCGCCGGAGTGCTCACGCCCGCGTCGATCGCCACGGCGTTCGCGGCGCCCGAGACCGGCGGGGGCGCGACCCACTACGGCCTGGGCTGGTCCGTGCGCCCCACCAGCAGCGGTCAGAACACCTGGCACTACGGGAGCATGCCGGGCACGTACACCTTCCTCGCCCGCAGCAACGGCTACACCGTCGTGGCGCTGTTCAACCAGCGCAAGGAGGGCGACGACCTGAACTGGGCCGAGATCGACCCGAACCTGTGGAGCGCGGTGAACCGGGTCGGAACCTGGCCCACCGAGGACCTCACGCCGATCTACTTCTGATCCCCGCCGTCCGTGCCCAGCCAGGCAACTGCGTTCAGCGACCGCCCTTGGCGATGTAGTCGGCCGGGTCGTACTGCAGGCGCAGCCGCTGGATCCTGCCGTCGGCGAACCCGAAGAACTCCGTGATCCTGACGGCTCCCTTCGGCAGGTGCGCGTCGTACACCGTGGCCGTCCCCTGGGAGTCGTGGACCTCCTGGATCAGATCGATCCCGGTGACGTTGGCGATGAATCCCCTGACGCCTTCCGCGAAGCGCGCCGCGCCGGTCACCCTCCCGGCGATGGAACCCTCGAAATCGAGGTCGTCGGCGAGGAGTGGCAGCAGGTGCCGGCCGTCCTCGTAGCCGTCGATCCCGCCCGTGAGCACCCGGTAGTAGTCCTGGATCACGGCCGGTGCGTTGTCGCTGACCACGGTCATGTCGCTCTCCTCTTCCCACGGCCTCGTCGCCGTGGTTGAGAAAGTAAACCATAAGATTGAGAAGAGCAACCACCCTGCTAGAATCGTCGTCATGCGCTCGTACCACCAGTACTGTTCGATGGCGCGCACCCTGGACCTGGTCGGTGACCGGTGGACGCTGCTGATCGTCCGCGAACTGCTCACCCAGGGATCCTGCCGATTCTCCGACCTGCGGCGCGGGCTGCCCGGTATCGCCAGCAACCTGCTCGCACAGCGCCTGCGCGAAATGGAGTCGGCCGCGCTGATCGTTCGGCACGACGAGCCGCCCCCGATCGCCGCCACACTGATCAGCCTCACCGACCGGGGGCGGGACCTCGGCGGCGTCGTCCGCGAACTGACCCGCTGGGGTGCGCCGCTGATGATCGACCCGCCGGGGGACGACGCGTTCCGGATGCACTGGTTCTCGCTGCCGCTGCGCCACCTGTGCCGCGACGGAGCCCCCGACGAGCCGGGCGTCACTGTGCGTCTTGGCGACCTCGACGACGGCTGTGACATCGTCGCCGACGGCGGCCGCGTCGACGTCCGCCCGTGCTCGACCGGGCGCCGACCCGACACCGCGGTCACCGGCCCCCCCGAGGTGATCGTCGCGCTCTTCACCGGACAACTGAGCATGGGGGCGGCCCGCGCCGAGGGGCTGGTCGTGGACGGCTCCACCGCCGCGCTCCAACGCGTGCTGCCCGCGGGAGGGCCCCATGGCTGACGGCCCGGGACACCCGCACCGCGATCTCTGCGACCGCGTCGGAACCTGACCCACCGAGGACCCGCACGCCCACCTACTTCTGATCCCCGGCGATGGCCGAGGCCGCCGACCGGTGGTGCGCTCACGTGACGTCACGGGTTCGCCCACACGGGTGAGCCTCGACAGGGGACCGGCCCCCGCCGCGACGAGGCGGAGAGCGGAGCCGGTTTCCCGCTCAGCGGTCGACGCGCACCGAGGCCAGGAGTGCGGCCCACTCACCTGCGGGAACAGCGAGATGACCCAGATCCCGATGCCGAGTGTCACGGACACCGGTCACCGGACCCTCGGCGACCTCCACACAGTTATGCGCCCCGTCGCTGTAGCTCGACTTGTGCCAGACCGCCTTCGTCATCTTCGTACTTCCTTCTCACGCGTCGGAGGTAGTCCACGGACGCCCGAACGGACCTCGCATTGGCCTGCAACCTACTGAACAGAGTCACAAAGGCACGAACCATGTGCGGCTCGTCCGTCGTCTGCCCAAGGTAGACGGACTCGGCGTGGAGGACCTCTGGTGCCGAGGGTGACGCTATCAACGAGAAGGGGCCGTCAGGTCCGGCATGCGGCAATGTTCCCCACTCGTAGAGCTGCAGCTGCAACCGCCCAGAGATTGCCAGCGCGATGAGCCTGTCGATCTGCTCCCGCATGACCCGGTTCTCAGCGACTGGACGCAGAACCACCACGTCGTCAAGGACGGCATGGTACTGAGGACCGTCCTCGTCCAGGACGCGAGCAGCTCGCTCAGTCCTGATCGTGGCCTTCTCCTCGATATCGGGCTCCTTCATCCAGGGGGCACCAGCCTCGAACACCGCCCGAGCGTAGTCCTTCGTCTGGAAATTTCCTGGCACCAGAACTCCGCTGTACTGACGAATCAGCTCGGCACCGGCCTGGAGCACGTGTAGCTGCTCCTGCCAGTCAACACGCTCCGGTGCGTAGAGATCCTCGTACAGCCTCACCAGTCGGCTCCCCGCGCTGAGAAGGTCGTCGAGATCCTGCACCTTCGAGGGGTCAAGGCGCTTCCAGCCACATTCGACCTGCGAGATGAAGCCCTTGGTATACCCGAGGTGCCCAGCAACCCGAAGTTGGGTCATACCGGACTTACTCCTCGCCCTTGCTATAGCCTGCCCAAATCGTATGTCTGATATGTTCTTTTTCTTTTGATTCCCCACCCCTTCATTAAACCAAGCACGCCCACCGGAGGTCCACTGAAGTCCACCAGAGAATACCAACAATATTCCGCTATCCCCCGGATGGCCGAAATCCTTTCTCTCTCGTTGTCCTTCCGCGATTCTGGCAACTGCCGCCGCAAGCCAGGGCGGCATCCGACCCGCCTCGCGGGTCGGGGCGGCCACCGGGACGGGTCTCCGCTCACGGCTCAGGCGGACCCGGTGGTCCGGCCGTCCCGCCTCGGCACCAGGCGGGACGGCCACCCGTCCCGCCTTCCGGCGAGGGGGAGGGCGGGGCGGCCCGAAGAACGACAAAGCGCCCTGTGCCGACAGGAGTGGCCCAGGGCGCGGGGCCTCACCCCAACAAAGAAAGGGAAGACCAATGCGAAACTCAACCGACGCGTGCTCCCGAATTCCGCGAAACGGGAAAAACGACCACCCCATCCCCCTCCCCCGTCGGCCCCGGCGCGCCCACCGCGTCCGCTCCTACATCCCCCGCCCCCGCTCGACGACCGTCCCCGAATGCGTCCTGCGCGCGGCCCTGGACGGCCTCTCCCGGCTGGGGACGCACCGATGACCCGGGTCTGCGACATCCGCGAACTGTCCACGGTGTCCGAGCTGCGCGCCTGGGCCGCCGCCCACGGCGCGCGCGTCCGCCACCTCGGCCCCGATCTGGAGAACCGCCCCGTCTACGGCGCCACCCGGGGCCACGTCACCCGCGTCGCCCGAGGCGCATGCCCGGACCACCGCCCGGACACCCTGGTCTGGCACTCCCCGCTCGAACCCCCGGAGGCCGCCCATGGGTGACCACCACGAGGACCAGCCTGACCCGGTGGAGATCCCGAGCCCCCTCAGCCTCGCCGACGCGGTCGGATTCGCGCTGATCCTGCCGCCCAGACCGGAGACCGACGGCGACCCGGTCGCCCGGCTCCAGGCCGTTCTCCGCGCCGCGCTGGACTCCTGAACCACCCGATGCCCACCGTTCCCCCCGGACCGAGAACGCCCGGAGCACACCCATGGACGGCACGACCGCGTGCCCCGGCGGTCGGGGCCACGACTACGTCCCCGACCAACCCCCGGTCCGCCACGGAACGACGGCCACCGCCACCTGCGACCGCTGCGGCCACACCATCACCGCGACCCGGGGCGCGGCACCGAGGGCTACGGCACCTGGTAGTCGGCGTCCCGGACGTCGGTGACCGCCATGTGCCCGGGCGCGTGGCCGATCGCGAACTCCGGCGCGGACGCCATCACGGCCGCCTGCGGCGTCACCCCGCACGCCCAGAACACCGGCACCTCGCCCGGCCGCACCTCGACCGGGTCGCCGAAGTCGGGCCGCGCCAGATCCGCGATCCCCAGCCCCTCCGGGTCGCCCACGTGCACCGGAGCGCCGTGGACGGCCGGGTACCGCGACGTGATCCGCACCGCGTCGGCGACCCGGTCGGCGGGAACGGGGCGCATCGACACCACCAGCGGCCCGCGGAACCGCCCGGCGGGACGGCACTGGCGACCGGTCACGTACATCGGCACGTTGGTCCCGGCCTCGACGTGCCGGACGGGCACCCCGGCGGCGAGCAGCGGGGCCTCGAAGGTGAAGCTGCACCCGATGAGGAACGCCACCAGATCGTCCCGCCACAGGTCGGTGACGTCCGCGCGCTCCTCCACCAGCTCCCCGTGCCGGTACACCCGGTAGGCGGGCAGGTCGGTGCGCAGGTCGCCCCGGAACACCGGGGCCGAGGTCTGCCCCGGCTCGGCGACGTCCAGCACCGGGCACGCCTTCGGGTTGCGCTGGGCGAACAGCAGGAAGTCGAACGCCAGGTCCCGGGGCAGGGCGATGAGGTTGGCCTGCGCGAACCCCGCGCTGTACCCGGCCGTGGGCACCCGCAGCCCACGGCGGAACAGGGCTCGGGCCTCGTCGGGGGACAGCGCGGCGCGGGCGGCGGGATGGGACATCGGAAACCTCCGGATCAGAGTGTGAACCGCACCCGGGTCCCGGGAACGGCCTGGGCCGCCCGGGGCAGGTCGGCGGAGCGCACGACGGCGACGACCGGGTACCCGCCGGTCACGGGATGGTCGGCGAGGAAGAGCACCGGCTCCCCGCTCGGCGGAACCTGGAGCGCACCCGGAACCATGCCCTCGCTCGGCAGCTCACCGCCGCGCGACCGCTCCAGCGCCGGACCGGTCAGGCGGGCCCCCACCCGGTCGCTGCGCGAGGTCACCTCGTACTCCCGGGACAGCAGCGTGGCCACGGCCTCGTCGGTGAACCAGTCGTCCCGGGCACCGAGCACGACGCGCAGTCCGATCGACGGACCGCCCACCGGCGCGGTCGCCACGTGGTCGACCCGGGGGAACGCGGCGGGCGCCGGACCCACGGGCAACCGGTCCCCGGGCGCGGGCACGGCCGGGCCGAGCCCCGCCAGGACGTCGGTGCTGCGCGACCCCAGCACGGGGGCGACGTCCACGCCCCCGCGCACGGCCAGGTAGGTGCGCAGCCCTCGTGCGGGAACCCCCATGGTCAGCACCGCCCCGTCGGGCAGGTGGACGACGGAGTCCACGGCCGCGCCGCGCCCGTCCACCCGCAGCGGCACGGGCGCCCCGGTGACGGCCACCGTCACCGCCCCGCGGGCGCGCACGCGCAGACCGCCCATGGTGGCCTCCAGGGCGGCGGCGCCGACGGGGTTGGCCACGAGCCGGTTGGCCAGGGCGTAGGACGCGGTGTCGGCCGCGCCGGAGCGCCCCACTCCGAGGTCGGCGTGGCCGAACCGCCCCGCGTCCTGCACGGTGGTCATCGGCCCGGTGGCCAGGATCTCCAGCTCGCTCACGCCGCCTCCGTGAATCGCACGCGCACACCGGGACGCAGCAGCCCCGGGGGATCGCGGTCCAGGTCCCACACCCGTACGTCGGTGCGGCCGATCAGCTGCCACCCGCCCGGGGAGCTGCGCGGGTACACCCCGGCGAACTCCCCCGCCAGGGCCACCGCGCCGGCGGGCACGCGGGTGCGCGCCTCGGGGCGTCGGGGGACGTGCAGGCGTGGGTCGTCGCCCACCATGTACCCGAACCCGGGCGCGAAGCCGCAGAACGCGACCGTCCAGGTGGCGGCGGTGTGGGCCTTGACGACCTCCGCCGCGGTGAGCCCGGTCAGCGCGGCGACGTCCGCCAGGTCCTCGCCGTCGTAGGTGACCGGGATGGTGACCGTGCCGCCGTCGGCCTCCCGTCCCGCCCCGCCCAGGGGAAGCGCGGTGACGGCTGCGGCGACCGCGTCGGTGTTCGTTCCGGGCTCCACCCGCAGCAGCACGGTGCGGGCGGCGGGGACGACGTCGGTGACCCCGGGCACAGGGTGCGCCGCGAGCGCGGCGCGCAGGGCGATCACCTCCGTCAGGTCGGCGACCTCCACCAGCAGCCCGGTGTCGGCGCACCTCAGGACGCGCACGTTCGGTTCCTTTCCGGTTCAGGCGGTGAAGGCGGCGAGGGCGACGCCCTCGGCCCTCAGCTTGTCGGCGACGGTGCGGGCGATCGCGACCGCGCCGGGGCTGTCGCCGTGCACGCAGAGCGAGTCGGCCCCGATCCGGATCTCGCTGCCGTCGATCGCGGTGACCGGCTCGCCCCGGGCGATGCGCAGGCAGCGTTCGGCGATCCGGTCGGGGTCGTGCAGGACGGCGCCGGGTTCGCGGCGGGAGACCAGGGTGCCCTCGGGGGTGTAGGCGCGGTCGGCGAAGGCCTCGCGGTGGGTCGGCAGCCCGGCCCGCTCCGCCAGCCGCAGGAACTCGGAGCCGGGCAGGCCGAGCACGGGCAGGTCGGGGTCGAAGGAGCGGACCGCCTCGACCACGGCGCCCGCCTGGTCGGTGTGGTGCACGATC
Organism: Nocardiopsis sp. NPDC050513; assembly: GCF_044457925.1. Taxonomy (NCBI): domain Bacteria; kingdom Bacillati; phylum Actinomycetota; class Actinomycetes; order Streptosporangiales; family Nocardiopsidaceae; genus Nocardiopsis; species Nocardiopsis sp. NPDC050513. The sequence goes on from NZ_JBITHK010000001.1 coordinate 102,963, forward strand.
GCGTTGTACAGGGCGCCGTGCGGCTTGACGTAGCGGACGCGGTCCCCGGCCGTCCCGGTGAACGCGGACAGCGCGCCCAGTTGGTAGAGGACGTCGTCGGCCAGTTCGCCGGGCGGCATGTCGATGAAGCGCCGCCCGAATCCGGTGAGGTCGCGGTATCCGACGTGCGCGCCGACGGCCACACCGCGGTCGGCGGCGTCGCGGGTGGTGCGCCGCAGCACGGTCGGGTCTCCGGCGTGGAAGCCGCAGGCGACGTTGGCGCTGGTGACGACGGACAGCAGGGCCTGGTCGTCGCCCAGTTCCCAACGGCCGTGGCCTTCGCCCAGGTCGGCGTTGAGGTCGATGCGCAACGTGGGTCCTCCTCAAGGGGTCGTGCCCCGCCCGTGCCCGGCGGCCGGGGCCGGGCGGGGCACGGCGGGGTCGGGGTGTGTCCTACTGCCAGAGCGCGGCGATGCCGCCGAGCGCGTTCCAGGCCATGTAGAGCGTCAGCGCCCAGGCGGCCCAGCCGATGGCGAGCAGCCAGCGCGGGTAACGGTAGCCGCCGAGCAGGTCGCGGGAGCGGCGGGTGGCCGCGTAGAGCATGACGCCGAGACCGACGGGCAGGATGGCGCCGTTGAGCGCGCCCGCCAGGACGAGCAGCGTGGTGGGCGCCTGCCCGGCGACCAGGAACACCGCCAGCGAGACCCCGACGAAGCCGGCGACCAGCAGGCCTCGGCGCTGGGTGAGCACCGGGTGGAAGGTGGTGACGAAGGAGACGGAGGTGTAGGACGCGCCGATCACGGAGCTGACGGCGGCGGCCCAGAAGATGACGCCGAACACCCGCAGCCCGACCTCGCCCAAGGCCACGCGGAACACCTCCGCGGCCGGGTTGGCGGCGTCCATGATGGCGGCGCCGCCCGCGACCACGCCGAGGATCGCGAGGAAGAGCACGACCCGCATGACGCCGGTGACGACGATGCCGGTGACGGAGGTGCGGGTGACGGCGGAGACGTTCTCCCTGCCGCCCTTGCCCAGCTCGACCAGGCGGTGCGCGCCCGCGTAGGTGATGTAGCCGCCGACCGTGCCGCCGATGAGGGTGACGGTGGCGAGGAAGACGTCGCTGCCGAGCTGGTCGGGCAGGACCGACTGGCGCAGCGCCTCCCCGACCGGCGGCCGGGACACGAACGCGACGTACAGGGTCAGGGCGATCATCACGACGCCCAGCACGACCAGGATCCGGTCCAGGGCGACCCCGAGCCGCGCGACGCCGAGGATGACGACCGCCAGGACCGCGGACAGGAGGGCGCCGATGCGCGGGTCGAGGCCGGTCATCGCCTCCAGGCCGAGTCCGGTCCCGGCGAGGTTGCCGACGTTGAACACCAGGCCGCCGAAGACGATGAGGGCGGCCAGCAGGTAGCCCGCCCCGGGAAGCACGCGGTTGGCGAGGTCCTGGGCACGCATGTCGGCGACACCGATGACGCGCCAGATGTTCAGCTGGACGGCGATGTCCACCAGGACCGACACCAGGATGGCGAAGGCGAAGGTGGCGCCCAGCTGGGCGGTGAAGGTCGTGGTCTGGGTGATGAAGCCGGGTCCCACGGCGCTGGTGGCCATGAGGAACAGTGCTCCGAGCAGGCCGCTGTTCAACGCGACGCGTCCGGGGCGGGGGCGCACTCGGGAGGGGGCGGAGGAGTCGTCCATGGGGTGTCTCCGGGTGTGGAGGGGGATCGGTGTGACCCACACCATCGTGGGATTGTTGAACAATACTTCAATCCAACGGGTCTGGTAAAGACCCGGTAAGTAAATTCGATCCCGCCGTACGTAACATGGAAGGGACGATCCCGCCCCTCGAAGGAGCCCACGTGACGGCCACGGACGACCTCATCGACCGGCTCCCCGAGCCACCGGAGGCCCTGGTCCGTGCGACCAGCCAGGCCGAACGGGTCGCCGACATGCTCCGGGTCTTCGTCATCGACGGGGCGCTCGCCCCCGGGATGCGCCTGTCCGAGGAGCGGCTCAGCCGCAAGTACGGGGTTTCCCGCAACACCCTGCGCGAGGCCTTCCGCCTCCTGTCACGGGAGCGGCTCCTGGTGCACCAGATGCACCGGGGCGTCTTCGTCAGCCGACCGACCAGCGACGACGTCCGCGACCTGTTCAGCGCGCGCCGGACGTTGGAGATCCCCGCCGTCCGGGGGGCGCGGCACGCCTCCGCGGAGGCGGTCGCCGCCGTCGGCGCCGCCGTGGACGAGGGCGAGGCGGCGCGTGAGAAGGCCGACTGGTGGGGCATGGGCACGGCCAACATGCACTTCCACCGGGCGCTGGCCGGGCTGGCGGACAGCGCGCGCATCGACGAGTTCATGAGCCAGGTGCTGGCCGAGACCCGCCTGGTCTTCCACGTGATGAACGCGCCCGAGCAGTTCCACGCCCCGTACCTGGACTGGAACCGGCGGATCCACCTCCTGCTGGCCCAACGCGACGCCGACGCCGCCGCCGCCGAGCTGTCCCGCTACCTGGACACCTCCGAGGAACAGCTGGTCACGGCGTTCACGGCGATGGAGCGGGGTTCGGACGGCTCCTGACCGCCGACCCGTCCACGAGGTCGCCGAGGCGCCCGGGAACGCCGAGCGGAACGGGAACGACCGGCGCCTGACCGCCGCCTCCGCGAGGGCCGCCGCCGACACGACGTCGGCCGACACGCGCCGACGCCCCGGCGCTCTACGCCTCCCGCTCGGCCCGCCGCGCGATGTTGCGGGCCATCGAGCCGAACACCAGGCCGTGGAACGGGGTGACCGCGGCCCAGTACAGGTGCCCGAACAGGCCCCGGGGGTGGAAGAGCGCGCGTTGGCGGTAGACCGTGCGGCCCCCGTCCCGCTCGACGCCCAGGTCGAGCCACGCCGGTCCGGGCAGCCGCATCTCCGCGCGCAGCCGCAGCAGCCGGCCGGGAACGACGGACTCCACCCGCCAGAAGTCGACCGAGTCACCCGTACGCAGGCGGGCGGGGTCCCTCCGGCCCCGGCGCGGACCGACGCCGCCGACGGCGAGGTCGATCCATCCGCGCGCGGCCCAGGCCAAGGGCCACGAGTACCACCCCTGCTCGCCGCCGATGCCCTCGATGACCGACCACAGCCGTTCGGGCGACGCGTCCACGACCCGCGAACGCTCGTCCGTGTACAGGCTTCCGCCCGCCCAGTCAGGATCGGTGGGCAGCGGGTCCGACGGGGCGGTCGGCCAGGCGGCGGACGACCACCGCGTGTCCACGTGCGCCTGGTCCACCCGGCGCAGCGCGAGCCGCACCGCCTCGTCGAACCGGAGCCGGTCGTGGTCGTCGAGCAGGTCGGACAGGTCGTCCTCCCGCGTCACCGCGTCGTGGCGCAGCGACTCCACCAGGGGGCGCGCGATGGACGGCGGAACGGGTGTCACGAGCCCCACCCAGAGGCTGGACAGGCCCGGCGACAGGAGCGGTACCGGGAGGATCCACCGACGGCGGATCCCGGCGATCTCCGCGAACCTCTGGATCATCCGCGCGTAGGTGAGCACCTCCGGACCGCCGATGTCGAAGGTTCGGTTGATGCCCTCCGGCAGCTCCGCCGACTCCACGAGCAGTCGCAGCACGTCGCGCACGGCGATGGGCTGCACCCTGCTGCGCACCCACCGGGGCGTGGTCATGACCGGCAGGCGCTCGGTCAGGTGCCGCAGCATCTCGAAGGACGCCGACCCGGAACCGATGATCACCGCCGCGCGCAGCACCACGGCGGGCACGGAGGACGCCAGCAGGATCTCGCCGACCTCCGACCGCGAGGACATGTGCGGGGAGAGCGCGACGCCCGGCGGGGCCAGACCCCCCAGGTAGACCACACGGCCGACCCCCGCCTCCTCCGCGGCGCGGGCGAAGGTGCGTGCGCCGCGCGCGTCCTGGCTCACGAAACCGCCCCCGCCGGACATCGCGTGCACGAGGTAGTAGGCGACGTCCATCCCGGCCGACGCCTCGGCCAGGCCGGACCCGTCGAGCACGTCCCCGCGTACCACCTCGGCCCGGTCGCGCCAAGGGTGGTCCCTGAGCTTGTCGGGATTGCGCGCCAGGCACCTGACTTCGTGGCCAGCGTCCAAGAGGCGGGGCACCAGCCGACCCCCGACGTATCCGCTGGCTCCGGTCACCAGTATTCGCACGACGCCCAGACCTCCTCACGGGCCCGGTGCCGCGGGGCGGCCGGACGCCTCTCCGGGGTTCCATCGCGCCTTCCCCATCGGTGTTCCCCGTGGGAGCCGACCGCATCCGGCCGAGACCGGTTCACCGCCGGAGCCGACTGGCCGCCGCCCAGGTCACACCGTGCCTCCCCGGACCTCGGCGCCCCGGCCGCCGAACCGAGGAGGCGCAGCGCCCCGGCCGCCGAGCCGAGGAGGCGCAGCGCCCCGGCCGCCCGGGGGTCGAGGTCGAGGAACTGCCCGGGGACGGTGGCCCCCGACCCCCCTGAGGTGAACGGGGCGGGAGGGCTTCCGGACACCCCCTGTGGTGACCCGAACAGTCGAGCGTGCCCAAACCCCCTTTCCAGTGACGGACGTGCGGACCGGTGTGGGGCTTGGGGCGGGTGTTTGCTGGACCGGACACCCCCTGTGGTGACCCGAACAGTCGAGCGTGCCCAAACCCCCTTTCCAGTGACGGACGTGCGGACCGGTGTGGGGCCTGGGGCGGGTGTTTGCTGGACCGTCCACCCCCCGCTCCTGGGGCCGGGGGTGTCATCACTTCGGAATCACGTTCCCACGTGGTGACCGCCGCCTGCATATCTGTGGACCGCCAGCGGTGACCATAGGTGAGGGACCTCGCCCTCCGGAACGAATTCGCTGCGCGAACACGCCCTCCGGACGAGCCACACCCCCACCGGTGACCGGGGCAGTAAAACACCACACCCAACCCCCCATGGACCCGAGAACAGGACAACCCCCGCGGTGACCCGGGGCGGGCACGCACTCCCCAACCCCCTGGGGACCCGAGAACAGGTCGACCCCCGCGGTGACCCTGGGCGCGTACGGTTTCCGTCCGACCCCCTGGGGTCGAGCGTCCGGGAAACGTCCGGTCCCGGAATGCCATGATGGGGAGGACATGGAACTGAACGGACGCCCCGTCAGCACCGGGGAACTCGCCGGCCTCGCCCTGTACGGATACGGCCACTTCACCACCATGCTCGTGACGGACCTGCGCGTTCGCGGCCTGGACCTGCACGCCGAACGGCTCGCCCGCGACTGCCGCACCCTCTTCGGCACGGAGCTGGACCTGCCCCGCGTCCGCGAACTCGTCCGCCGCGCCGCCCGCTCCCACCCCTCCCCCCGGGTCGTTCGCGTCACCGTCTACGATCCGGACCTGGACCTGGGCCGTCCGGCCGCCCGCGCTCTACCGCAGGTCCTCGTCACCACGCGGCCCGCCCCCGACCCGACCGCCCCGCCGCGCCCCCTGCGCCTGGTGACGCGGCCGTTCACCAGGGACCTCCCCCAGGTCAAGAGCACGGGCCTGTTCGGCTCGATCCGCCAACGCCGCACCGCCCAACTCGACGGGTACGACGACGCCCTGTTCACCGCCCCGGACGGCCGCGTCTCGGAGGGACCCACCTGGAACATCGGCTTCCTGGACGGCGGCGGCCTGGTGTGGCCGCAGGCCCCGTGCCTGCCGGGCGTGACCGCCCAGCTCGTCGAGCGGGCCGCCGTGGGCCTGGGAATCCCGGTCTCCACCCGGCCGATCGCCTCCGCGACCTGCACCCGGATGGCGGGCGCGTTCACCGCCAACGCCGCGACCGGGGTGCGCCCGGTGACCGCGATCGACGGCGTCCACCTGCCGCGGTCGGTGCTCATCGGCCGCCTCGCCGAGGCCTACGCCGCCCTGCCGGGCCAGCCGCTCTGACCCGCCCGCCCCCCGATTCGTCAGGGATGGTGCCCGAAACTCCCGGATCGCGCCACCCGGGCCCCGCTGCGGACCTCCCCCTAACATCCGGATTACACCGGCCGTGGCCTGCACGGACGCCATTCGACCCCGGACACCGCCGACCCTCCGGGGCTGGGGAGGAGCCACCATCTCAACCCTGCGCGACTACCTACGGGAGCACACGAACCCCGCGGTCTTCTTCGTGTCCGGGGCCGTGATCATCGCCTTCGTCGTCGTCGGCGTCCTCGCCACCGAGCCGCTGCTCAACGCGGCCACGGCCACCCGCGACTGGATCGGGAACCAGCTCGGCTGGCTCTACGTCCTGTCGACCTCGTTCTTCCTCGTCATGGCCGTCTACCTCATGCTCAGCCGGTTCGGCCGAATCCGCCTCGGTCCCGACGACGCCCGCCCGGAGTTCAGCACCCTGGCGTGGTTCGCGATGCTCTTCACCACCGGCATGGGCATCGGTCTGGTGTTCTGGGGCGTGTCCGAACCCATCCACCACCTGACCTGGCCGAGGAACGCCGACTTCCTCGTCCCCGAGGGCGAGGCGCCCCCCACGGAGGCCGCCGACGAGGCGCTCGCGCTGAGCTTCTTCCACTGGAGCTTCCATCCGTGGGCGATCTACATCGCGCTCGGGCTCTCGCTGGGCTACTTCGCGTTCCGCAAGGGCCTCCCGCTGCGCCCCGCCTCGGCCCTCTACCCGCTGCTCGGCGAACGCGCGTTCGGCTGGAGCGGCAACCTCGTCGACATCCTCGCGGTGTTCGGCACGCTCTTCGGCCTGGCCACGTCCCTGGGCCTGGGCACGCTCCAGATCAACGGCGGTCTCAACCACGTGTTCGGCGTGCCGGTCAACCAGCCCGTGCAGGCGGCGATCATCATCGCCATCACCAGCATCGCGCTGCTCAGCGTGCTCGCGGGGATCGACAAGGGCATCCGCCGCCTGTCCGTGATCAACCTGTGGCTGGCGTTCCTCCTGCTCATCGTGGTCTTCCTGTTCGGCCCCAAGCTGTGGATGATCAGCACCATGACCACGGCCGCGGGCGAGTACCTGGCCGCCCTCATCCCGCTCAGCCTGTCCTTCCCCAGCCCGCACGCCGACCCCCAGGCGGCCCGGTGGACCACGGCGTGGAGCATCTTCTACTGGGGTTGGTGGATCTCCTGGGCGCCCTTCGTCGGCGTCTTCCTCGCCCGGATCTCCTACGGCCGCACCATCCGCGAGTTCGTCGTCGGCGCGCTGTTCGCGCCGGTGATCGTGTCCATCCTGTGGTTCGGCGTGTTCGGCGGCTCCGGCCTGTTCTACGAGCTCTTCGAGGGCGGCGGACTGTCCGACCTGCCGGAGGAACAGCGCGCGTTCCGCCTCGTCGACGTGATGTTCACGTTCTCCCCTGTGTTCGGCGACGCGATCGCGCTGCTCCTCATCCTGGTGGTCACGATCTTCTTCGTCACCTCGTCCGACTCCGGCTCCCTGGTGGTCGACACGCTGACCAACGGCGGCGACCTCCACCCGGTCCGGGCGCAGCGCGCCTTCTGGGCGATCTCCGAGGGCGCCGTCACCCTCGTCCTGCTCGTCCTGGGCGGCTCCGACGCCCTGTCCGCGCTCCAGGCCGCCTCCGTCGTGACCGGCCTGCCCTTCGCCGTGATCCTGCTCTTCATGCTGTGGGGCCTGGGCAGGGCGCTGGCCGAGGAGCCGCGCCACGGCGGGGCCGTCATCCTCGCCCGGGACCGCGCCACGGCCCCGCGCCCCCGGGAGGAGTGATCCCGTGGACCACACGCAGACCGAGACCCGCAGGAGGCGGCCGTGACACGCAAGAGGATGGGCAACCCGTTCCACGGGGTCATGGACATGATCACCGAGATGAACCGCATCTCCGAGACCATGTCCTCCAGCGAGATCAGCCACGCCGGAGAGCGCGAGCGGGGCTTCGCCGACGCGTGGAGCCCGCCCACCGACATCCTCGCGCGCGGCGACGACCTGGTGATCAGGTGCGAGATCCCCGGGGTGTACCAGGAGGACGTCGTGGTCTGCCTCAGCCAGAACGTCCTCACCATCAGCGGACAGCGCCGCCGCGACGAGGACGACGTCGTCTACTACTCCTCCGAGCGGTACATGGGCGCGTTCCGCCGCGACATCACCCTCCCCGGGAACGTCGAGGACGAGGACGTGGAGGCCGACTACGGCGAGGGACTGCTGAAGATCACCGTGCACGGCGCGGCCAACGCCGCCGCGCCCACCCCGATCGAGATCCGTCGGCGCGGGCGGCGCTGAGAACGCCGGGAACCGGGCGCCGCTCCGGAGCGACTGTCACGGTGAACGGCCGCGTCCGCGGCCCGACACGGGAGTCACCCGATGTACCAGCGCACGACCCGTTCCGCCACGGCGGCGGCCCTGTTCGCCCTCGCCCTCTCCGCCTGCGGCGGCGGCGCCGCCGAGCAGGAGGAGGCTCCGGCCGAGGAGGCCGCCGCGGAGGCGACGGCGGCCGACGGCTTCGAGATCACCGACCCCTGGATCAAGGCGGTCTCCCAGGAGGAGGGGATGACCGGCGTCTTCGGGGAGATCTCCAACACCTCCGGATCCGAGATGACCATCGTCGCCGCCGAGGCCGACGGAGCCGACACGGTCGAGCTGCACGAGGTCTCCATGGAGGGGACCGACGCGACGATGAGCGAGGTCGAGGGCGGCTTCGTCATCCCGGCGGGCGAGACCTACACGCTGGAGCCCGGCGGCTACCACATCATGCTCATGCAGCTGACCCAGGACCTGGAGGCCGGGAACGAGCTCACCGTGACCGTGGAGTTCGCGGACGGCTCGACCGCCTCCTTCGACGCGGCCATCCGCCCCTACACCGGCGCCAACGAGGACTACGACGGCGGCGAGGGCGAGGACGCGGGCGGCATGGAGGGCATGGAGGGCGAGGACGGTGGCGGCTCCGGCGACGGGTACGGGGACGAGTGATGGCCGACGCGAACCCCGAGGACGGGAGACACGGCCGCGGGGCGCGCGGCGGCCGGATGAGCCGTCGGGGACTGCTCCTGGGCGGCGCGGCCGGTCTCGGCGCGGTGGGCATCGGCGCGGCCGGGGCCACCGCGGCGCACCGGCTGGCCGGGGCGGCCGACCCGGCTCCCGGATCGGAGTCGGCGCCCCTCCACGGCGGCCGCACCGTGCCGTTCCACGGCCGGCGCCAGGCCGGTGTGGAGACACCGCCGCAGTCGCACGCCACGTTCGTCGCACTCGACCTGGACGACGGCGCGGACGCCGACGCGGTGCGGCGGCTCATGGTCATCCTCAGTGACAACGCCGCGCGTCTCACCCAGGGCGTTCCCGCGCTCACCGACACCGAGCCCGAACTGGCCGAGCTCCCGGCCCGCCTGACCACCACCTTCGGGTTCGGGCGGGGACTGGTCGAACGGGTGGACGCCGACGCCGTACCCGACTGGCTCGGGCCGCTGCCGGAGTTCGAGCAGGACGACCTGCGCCCGGAGTGGGGTGAGGCCGACCTGCTCGTCCAGGTCTGCGCGGACGACCCGGTCACCGTCTCGCACGCGGTGCGGATGATGGTCCGGGACGCCCGGCCGTTCGGCCGGCCGCGCTGGTCCCAGAGCGGGTTCCGGCGCGCCCACGGCTCCCAACCCGACGGCACCACGATGCGCAACCTCATGGGCCAGGTGGACGGCACCGTCAACCCGGCGCCGGGGACGGAGGACTTCGACCACCTCGTCTGGGGTGGGAACGGCCCGGACTGGATGGCCGGGGGCACCGGCCTCGTCCTGCGCCGGATCGCCACCGACCTGGACACGTGGGACGAGATCGACCGGCCCGCCCGCGAGGCGGTCGTGGGCCGCCGACTCGGCAACGGCGCGCCGCTGACCGGTGAGAACGAGCACGACGAGGTCGACCTGGAGGCCACCGGTCCCGACGGACTGACCGTCATCCCCTCGTTCGCGCACGTGCGGCGGGCCCGGACGGGCGACCCGGACGAGCGGATCTTCCGCCGCGGCTACAACTACGACCTGCGCGACGGCGTGGAGGGCGAGGCCGGACTGCTGTTCGTCTCCTACCAGGCCGACCCGCTGCGTCAGTTCGTGCCCATCCAGCGCCGACTGGACGAACTCGATCTGCTCAACCAGTGGGTCACGGCCGTGGGGTCGGCGGTGTTCGCCGTGCCGCCGGGCTGCGAGGAGGGCGGGTACGTCGGCCAGACCCTGCTGGAGGGCTGACCCCCGGGCGTGCCGCCCCGATCCGGGCGGCACGCCGGGCGTGTGCTTCCTCGGGCCTCCGGTCCGCTAGAAGCGGCGGTCCTTGTCGTAGGGGCCGATGACGGCGAGGGCGCGCGGACGCGCGAGCAGGTCGGCGGCGACCTCGGCCACGTCCCGCTCGGTCACCGCGTCGAACAGCGCGAGGTCCTCGTCGATCGACAGGTGCCGCGGGTGGTTGAGCTCGTGCCCGAGCAGGCGGCCCATGCGCGCGTTGGTGCCCTCGTTGCCCAGCACCCACGTGCCCTGGATCTGGCCCTTGGCCCGGGTGAGCTCCTCGGCGGTGATCCCGACCGCCGCCACCTTCTCCAGCTCGTCCCGGCACACTCCGATGACCTCGTCGGCCTTCTCCGGCAGGCAGCCCGCGTAGATCTGGAAGGTCCCGGTGTCGGCGTAGCCCGTGTGGTAGGCGTGCACGGCGTAGGCCAGGCCGCGCTTCTCGCGCACCTCCTGGAACAGGCGGGACGACATGCCCCCGCCGAGCGCCGCGCTGAGCAGGCGCAGTGCGTGCCAGCGCTGGTCGGTGCGCGGCAGGCCCTCCGACCCGAGGATGATGTGCGCCTGCTCGGTCTCGCGCGTCTCCACCACGGTGCCGCCGAACGTCGTCACCGGGCCGTCGCCCAGGCGCGGGCGCGCCGGGCGGGCGTCCCCGGCGGCGGCGAGCTGGTCGGCGAACATCTCGCGGACCCGCGCCACGACCTCGTCGTGGTCCAGGCTTCCGGCGGCGGTCACCACCAGCTCACCGGGCACGTAGGCGGACCGGTACTGTTCGAGGATCCGCTCGCGGGGCAGGGCTCGGATGGTGTCGATCGTGCCGAGGATCGGCCGGCCCAGCGGGCTGTCCCCGAAGAAGTGCGCGGCGAAGACGTCGTCCACCAGGTCGGCGGGCTCGTCCTCGTACATGGCGATCTCCTCCAGGATCACGCCGCGCTCGGTCTCCACCTCGCCCTCGTCGAGCACCGAGTTGGCGACCATGTCACCGACGACGTCGATGGCCAGCGGAAGGTCGCGGTCGAGCACCTTCGCGTAGTAGCAGGTGTGCTCCTTGGTGGTGTAGGCGTTGTGGTCGGCGCCCACCCCGTCCAGCAGCGCGGAGATCTCCATCGCCGAACGCGTCCGGGTCCCCTTGAAGAGCAGGTGTTCGAGGAAGTGAGCCGACCCCGCGTGCGCCGCGTCCTCGTCACGCGACCCCGTGGTCGCGGAGATCCCGAAGGCCGCGGACCGGCCTCCGGGGACGTCCTCGGTGACCACCCGCAGACCACCGGGCAGCACGGTCCGCCGCACGAGGCCGGACCCGCGTTCGGGCTCCAGCAGCGTGACGGTGGTGTCCGGCTCCTGCTCGGCGGCGATGGGGACAGAACTCATGAAACCTTCTTCTTCGCGTCGTTGGTGCGCTGGTCCGGTCCGTGGGCGGCGCGCGCCCCGCCGGTCCAGCAGAGCATACGCGGTGGGGGCGGCCACACCACCGGTGCGACCGCCCCCATCAGCTGATTTTACGCTTCGACCAGCCGATCAGGTGTTCTCGGAACGGCTGGGGGAGCGGCGGCGACGGCGACGCGGAGCGTCCCCGCCCTTGTCGGCGGACGCTGCCGCCGACTTCTCGTCGCCGGGCTCGGCGGCGGGCTCCTCGGTGCTCGCGGCGGACTCGGCCTCGACCACCTCGACCGGGACCAGCGACAGCTTGCCGCGGTCGTCGATCTCGCGGATCTCGACCTGGATCTTCTCGCCGATGCTGATCACGTCGTCGAGGTTCTCGATCCGCTTGCCGCCGTGCAGCTTGCGGATCTGCGAGATGTGCAGCAGGCCGTCCTTGCCGGGCAGCAGCGACACGAACGCGCCGAACGTGGTCGTCTTGACGACGGTGCCCAGGTAGCGGTCGCCGACCTCGGGCATCGTCGGGTTGGCGATCTGGTTGATCGTGTCCCGCGCGGCCTCGGCGGACGGGCCGTCGGTGGCGCCGATGTAGATCGTGCCGTCGTCCTCGATGGTGATCTCGGCGCCGGTGTCGTCCTGGATCGAGTTGATCATCTTGCCCTTGGGGCCGATGACCTCGCCGATCTTCTCCACCGGGACCTTGACGGTGAGGATGCGCGGAGCGTTGGGGCTCATCTCGGCCGGACGCTCGATGGCCTCCTGCATGACGTCGAGGATGGCCAGGCGGGCGCCGCGGGCCTGCTGCAGCGCGAGGGCCAGCTGCTCGGCGGGGATGCCGTCGAGCTTGGTGTCCAGCTGGAGGGCGGTGATGAGCTCGCGGGTGCCGGCGACCTTGAAGTCCATGTCGCCGAACGCGTCCTCGGCGCCCAGGATGTCGGTCAGCGTGACGAACTCGTCGCCCTCGCTGATCAGGCCCATCGCGATGCCGGAGACCATCTCCTTGAGCGGCACGCCGGCCGCCATCAGGGACATGGTGGACGCGCAGACCGAGCCCATCGAGGTGGACCCGTTGGAGCCCAGCGCCTCGGACACCTGCCGGATGGCGTAGGGGAACTCCTCGCGCGCGGGCAGGACCGGGATCAGGGCCCGCTCGGCGAGCGCGCCGTGCCCGATCTCGCGCCGCTTGGGCGAGCCCACCCGGCCGGTCTCACCGGTGGAGTAGGGCGGGAAGTTGTAGTTGTGCATGTAGCGCTTGGTCTTCTCCGGGTTGAGCGTGTCAACCGTCTGCTCCATGCGCAGCATGTTGAGTGTGGTGACGCCCAGGATCTGGGTCTCACCGCGCTCGAAGAGGGCCGAGCCGTGCACCCGCGGCAGGACGCCGACCTCGGCGCTCAGCGAACGGATGTCCTTGGGGCCGCGGCCGTCGATGCGGACCTTGTCCCGCAGCACGCGCTCGCGCATGAGCTGCTTGGACAGCGAGCGGAAGGCGGCGCCGACCTCCTTCTCGCGCCCCTCGAAGGCCTCGCCGACCTTCTCGGCCGCGACGGCCTTGACGCGGTCGAGCTCGGCCTCGCGCTCCTGCTTGTCGGCGATGGTCAGCGCCTTGGCCAGGTCCTCGCGGACGGCGGAGGCGACGGCCTCGTAGGCGTCGTCCTCGTAGTCCAGGAAGATCGGGAACTCGGCGACCTCGCGGCTGCCCTGCTCGGCCACGGCGGCCTGGGCGCGGCACAGGACCTTGATGAAGGGCTTGGCGGCCTCGAGGCCCTCGGCGACCGTCTGCTCGTTCGGGCCGACGGCGCCCTCGGCGACCAGCTTGAGGGTGCGTGTGGTCGACTCCGCCTCGACCATCATGATCGCGACGTCGCCGTCCTCGAGGACGCGACCGGCGACGACCATGTCGAAGGTGGCGTTCTCCAGCTCGGTGTGGGTGGGGAAGCCGACCCACTGGCCGTCGATCAGGGCGACGCGCACGCCGCCGATCGGGCCGGAGAAGGGCACCCCGGAGATCTGCGTCGACATCGAGGCCGCGTTGATCGCGACGACGTCGTACAGGTGGTCGGGGTGCAGGGCCAGGATCGTCTCGACGACCTGGATCTCGTTGCGCAGGCCCTTCTTGAACGACGGGCGCAGCGGCCGGTCGATCAGGCGGCAGGTGAGGATGGCGTCCTCGGAGGGACGGCCCTCACGCCGGAAGAAGGAGCCGGGGATGCGGCCCGCGGCGTACATGCGCTCCTCGACGTCCACCGTCAGGGGGAAGAAGTCGAGGTTCTCCTTGGGGCGCTTCGAGGCGGTGGTGGCCGACAGGACGACGGTCTCGTCGTCCAGGTAGACCGTCGCCGAACCGGCGGCCTGGCGGGCCAGCCGACCGGTCTCGAACCGGATGGTGCGGGTGCCGAAGCGACCGTTGTCGATCACGGCCTCGGCCGAGTACACGCCCTCCATGGGCGACCTCCTACAACACGTTCTCGGGGCGCGCCGGGCGGGTCGGTACCCGCGGCGCGCTGATGTCCTCGCCCGCGTCCGTGCCCCGGAGTTGATGACGGCCGGTCATCGATCGAAGTCCACGGAGCCCGTCGCGGGGCGTCCGGGGACCACTACCGAGGACCGGCCTCGACTCTGTGGCCGAGGGTGGGGATCGCGGGTCTTCTCTGTGAAGTTGTCGTGCTCCACACACGCCGGAGTACTCCGGCGCGCGTGTCACACCTTACTAACAAAGCGGGAGCGGCCGAAGCCACTCCCGCGAGCAACCTAGCGGCGCAGGCCCAGACGCTCGATCAGCGAGCGGTAGCGGGTGATGTCCTGCTTCGCGACGTACTTGAGCAGGCGGCGGCGGCGGCCGACCATCAGGAGTAGGCCACGACGGCTGTGGTGGTCGTGCTTGTGGTCCTTGAGGTGCTCGGTGAGCTCGGTGATGCGGTGCGTGAGTAGCGCGATCTGGACCTCAGGGGAGCCGGTGTCACCCTCGGAGGTGGCGTACTCGGCGATGATCTTTTCCTTGGTGGCGGCGTCGATCGACACAGCGCTCCGTTTCTACGTTGTCGGTACGCGGGACGTGCCCGGCTCGGACGGCCGGGATCAGACGCGGTGACCGCGCGTACGAACAGTCACCGTCGCGTGCGGTCGGGCGCGGGCCACGCCGGGGCGTGGGCACGACGCGCCTCCCGGAGTTCGGGCCCTCGGAGGGGGCCGGACCGCCGGGCACACGTGGACGCCACCCAGCCTACCGCAAACCGCGAGGTGAACGCCCCTGAGCGCGGGCGGCCGGGCGGCTCCGGGGTCACCCGGACAGGACCTCGCGGCAGCGGTCGACGTCGCGGCGCATGGCCGCGATGAGGTCGTCGATGCTGTCGAAGCGCTCCTGTCCCCGGATGTGCTCGGTGAACTCCACGGCCATGTGCGCTCCGTAGAGCTCCAGGTCGTCGCGGTCCAGGGCGTAGGCCTCCACGGTGCGCTCCGCGCCGTCGAACGTGGGGTTGGTGCCGACCGAGATCGCCGCGGGCCACCGCGACTCCCGCCCCGCGACCGGGGCGAGGTGGCTGAGCCAGCCCGCGTACACGCCGTCGCCGGGCACGGCCGCGTGCGGGGTGAGGTTCATGTTGGCGGTGGGGAAACCGAGCAGCTCGCGACCGCGCGCGGCGCCGTGCACGACCTCGCCCTCGACCCGGTGCGGGCGGCCGAGCAGGGCGGCGGCCGGAGCCACCGCGCCCTCGGCGAGGAGCGCGCGCACGCGCGTGGAGGTGATGGTGTCGCCGTCGGCGACCAGGTGCACGCCGTCGGCGCTGAAGTCGTACTTGTGCCCCAGTTCGGTCAGCGCCGCCACGTCCCCGGCCGCGCGGTGGCCGAAGCGGAAGTCCTCGCCCACGACCACGGCGGCGGCGCGCAGCCGGTCGACCAGGACGCTCTGGACGAACTCCTCCGCGCTCAGCGCCGAGAGATCCGCGGTGAACGGCAGGACGCACACCTCGTCGGCGCCGTGGTCCTCCAACAGCTCCACCCGCCGGTCCAGGGGGGTGAGCACGGGCGGAGTGGCGCCGCGCAGGACCGTCTCGGGATGGGGGTCGAACGTGACCACCACCACGGGGAGCCCGAGCTCGCGCGCCCGGCGCACCGCGGTCGCGATGATGGCCTGGTGCCCGCGGTGCACGCCGTCGAAGACACCGATCGCCACCACGGACCGGCCCCACCCCGGGGGAACGTCCCCCAGTCCATCCCATCGCCCCACCTGAGGACTCCCCTTCCGAACCGTGCGCGTTCGGCCGCGCGGCGCTCCGTGGGCGGCGCGCGGCCCTCGGGAACAAGGGTGCCATGCCGGCCGCCGCTCCGCGCACGCGCGGCACCGCTCTGCCCGCTGCAGAAGGGGGTTGGACCGCCGACGGCGCCCCCGTAGCGTTCCGGCATGGCACGAATCACCATCGGAACGACGACCCTGGGCTACGACGAGGCGGGCGAGGGACCGCCCGTCGTCCTCGTGCACGCGGCGGTCGGCGACCGCGCGATGTGGGACCACCAGTTCGCGGCGCTGTCCGCACGGCACCGCGTGGTGCGGTACGACCGGCGCGGGTACGGCGACTCGGACGACGCGGAGGGGCCGGTCGCCCACCACGAGGACCTCCTGGCGCTGATGGACGCGCTGGACATCGGGCGGGCCGCCCTGGTGGGCGCGTCGATGGGCGGCGGGCACGCGGTGGACGCGGCGCTGGTCGCGCCGGAGCGCGTGAGCGCCCTGGGCCTGGTCTGCGCGGGGATGACCGGCCGGGAGTGGCCGAGGAGGTTCACCGAGGCGGCGGCCCGGGCGATGGCCGGGGCCGTGCCCCAGGAGCGCCTCGCGCGGTACCGGGAGGGGCACGCCGACCCCGATCCGGCCGACGTGGCCGCGATGGCGCAGGCGCAGGCGCGGTTCGTCGCCGTGGGGCCCGCGCGGAGCCCGGAGGACCTGCCCGCGCCCGTGTGGGAGCGGATGCTGGGGATGTACCGGACGACCTTCCACCGGATGTGGAGCGGACCGCCCACCACGACGCGCTCGCCGGAGCCGCCCGCCGAGGGCCGCCTGGCGCAGGTCGGGGCCCCGACCCTGGTGGTCAAGGGGGGCCGCGACGTGCCCGAGATCCAGGCGGTGTCCGACGTCTACGCCGGGGGAATCCCGGGCGCGCGGCTGGTGGAGCTGCCCGACGCGGGCCACCTGCCCTCCGTGGAACGCCCGGAGGACCTCACCGCCGTCCTCACCCGGTTCCTGGCCGAGATGGTTCGCCCGCGCTGATCATCGACAAACCAGTACGACACGTATTACGATGTACTACGTTACTCAGCGTGGAAATCTGGATCCACTGGACTGACAAGAGCGAAGCGCACATCGCACGTCACGCAGTCGATCCGAGAGAGGTCGAAGAAGCCGTCGAGTCGCCGTACTGGACCCAACCAGGACGCAACGGCAGCACCATCCTTCTCGGAACGACCTACGGCGGCAGGCATCTGGCGGTCTTCATGGTCCCTGCGGCCAACGCACACGATTCCTGGTACATCGCGACCGCACGCGACATGACGCTCGCCGAACGACGGACATTCAAGCGGAGGTGTTCTGACCATGGATGAGAAGAGGCTCGACGAACTGGCCGACTACTACGACAGGCACGACATCAGCGAGGAGATCGCCGATGGTCCCCTGGAACGTCACGAGCCGGTTCCAGCCGACCAGGTCATGATCGTGTCCTCGATTCGGCTGCCCAAACCGACGATGGACCGCGTCCGCGAGGCCGCCGTGGCCGAAGGCGTCAAGCCGACAGCTCTCATGCGGCAGTGGATCGAGGAGCGACTGACGCGGTACGAGAACTCCGAGAGCCCGTCCGAGCAGTTCGAATCCCTCTCCGATCTGATCCACAGAGTGATTCGGGAGGAGCTGGAGGACGCCGGGCTCCGAAGTGCATGAGTCCCGCCGCCGGTGTCAACCTCCCGCAGGGCGGAGGGCACCGCTCAGGGACTCGTAGCACTGGGCGGGGACCACGGCCGCCGACGGCTCGCCGTCCCGTGTGATGGTGACCGGTTCACCGGTCTCCTCCACCTGGTCCAGAAGTTCGGGCAGGTGCTGTGCGGCCTCGGACAGCGGAATCTTCCTCATACGGACGAACCTATCCGGGCGGACGCCCCGGCGTGGGCGGTCTCGCCGCGACGTGGCTACGCCGGGTCGAAGACCACCACCGGCTTCATGTGGTCGCCCCGGTTCTCCCCCAGCGCCACCACGCGGCCGTCCGGCGCGAACAGGCCCACCGTCCCCGGTCCCCGAGTGCTCGGGTCGATCCGGTTGCCGTGGCGGATCCGCTTCGTCTCCTCCTCCGACAGCGTCCGCGCCGGGAACGCCGCCGCCACCACCTGGTCCAGCGGGACCTGCGTGAACTCCCGTGCCAACTGGTCGAGGGTGCGCGCCTGCGACAGGTCGTAGGGCCCCACCCGGGTGCGGCGCAGCGCGGTCAGGTGGCCGCCCACGCCCAGGTCCTCCCCCAGGTCGCGGGCCAGGGACCGGATGTAGGTGCCGCTGGAGCACCTGACGACGGCGTCCACGTCCACGAACGTCCCGTCCGCGTCGGCCGCCCGGCGGATGTCGGAGACCGCGAACTCCGCGACCGTCACCTCGCGCGCCCTGAGCGCGACCTCCTTGCCCTCCCGGGCCGATCTATACGCCCGCTTCCCGTCCACCTTGATCGCGCTGACCTGCGGCGGGACCTGCTGGATCCGACCGGTCAACCGCGCGACGGCCGCGCGCACGGCGTCGTCGCCGACTCCCGACGCGTCCGTCCGCACGCCGGGCTCCCCCTCGGCGTCGTCGGTGTCGGTCGTCAGCCCCAGACGGATCGTCGCCGCATAGGTCTTCTCCGTGAGGGTCAGGTGCCCCAGGAGCTTGGTGCCCTTCTCGATGCCCAGCACCAGGACCCCGGTCGCCATCGGATCGAGCGTCCCCGCGTGGCCCACCCTGCGTGTCCGCGCCAGGCCGCGCATCTTGGCGACCACGTCGTGCGACGTCCAGTCCGCGGGCTTGTCGACGACCACGACGCCGCTCTCGGCCATGGATCTCCTCGGAAGAAACGGGGGCGGCGGCGCGCTCGCGCCGCCGCCGGGTGACGGTCGGCTACTCGTCCTCGTCCTCGGCCTCGGGGCGGGGAGCCCTGTACGGGTCCGCCTCCCCCGCGTGCCGGGCGCCGGTGGCCCGCTGGGCCACCTCCTCGTCGGACTGGCGCGCCTTGGCCAGCAGCTCCTCGATGTGCTGGGCGTTCTCCTGCACCTCGTCGACGACGAAGGTCAGGCTCGGCGTGTGCCGGATACCGGTCTGGCGGCCCACCTCGCTGCGGATCACGCCCTTGGCGCTCTCCAGGGCGGCCGAGGTGCCCGCCTTCTCCTCCGGCGTGCCGAACACCGTGTAGTACACCGTGGCGTCCCGCAGGTCGGCGGTGATCCGGGCGTCGGTCACCGTGACGAACCCGAGCCGGGGGTCCTTGATCCGCCGGTCCAGCATCTCGGCGACGACGCGCTGGATGCGGTCGGCGATCTTCCGCGCGCGTGCGGCGTCAACCATGGTCAGTCTTCCTCTTCGTTGAAGAGCCGCTGCCTGGCGGACAGCAGCTCCAGTTCGGGGCGGGCCGCGACGAAGCGTTCGCAGGCGTCCATCAGCTCCCGCACGTGCGCGGCGCTCGGCGCGACGACGGCGACACCGATCTTTGTGCGCCGGTACAGATCGTGCTCCCCGGCCTCGGAGACCGCCACCAGGAACGTGCGGCGCAGGTCGGCGATGACCGGGCGCACCACCGAACGCTTCTCCTTGAGCGAGTGGACGTCCCCGAGAAGGACGTCCAGGGTCAGCGCCCCTATGAACAAGTGATCACCTTAGATCAGGAGTGAACCGTCAAAGGAGGGGCCCCGGCCGCTCGGCCGGGGCCCCGTGGAGCGGCACCGCGTGCTAGTCGCGGGGCTTCTCCTGCATCTCGTAGGTCTCGATGACGTCCTCGAGCCGGAGATCGTTGTAACCGACGCCGATACCGCACTCGAAGCCCTCGCGGACCTCGGTCGCGTCGTCCTTGAACCGACGCAGCGACTCCACGGTGAGGTTGTCGGAGATGACCACCCCGTCGCGGATGAGCCGCGCCTTGGAGTTGCGGCGGATGAGGCCGTTGCGGACGATCGAACCGGCGATGTTGCCGATCTTCGGCACCTTGAAGACCTCGCGGATCTCGGCGCTGCCGAGCTGGACCTCCTCGTACACCGGCTTGAGGAGACCCTTGACCGCGGCCTCGACCTCGTCGATGGCCTGGTAGATCACCGAGTAGTACCGGATGTCGACGCCCATGCGGTCGGCGAGCTCGCTGTTCTTGCCCTCGGGCCGAACGTTGAAGCCGATGATGATCGCGTCGGCGGAGGCCGCCAGGTTGATGTCGTTCTGCGTGATGGCACCGACGCCGCGCCCGATGACCCGGATGCTGACCTCGTCGCCACCGGCGTCGATCTTGAGCAGCGACTCCTCGAGCGCCTCGACCGAACCGGACATGTCACCCTTGATGAGGAGGAGCAGCTCGGAGCGCTCACCCTCCTTGAGGTGGTCCTGCCAGGTCTCCATGGTGACGCGGCGGGCCGAACGCGCCTGCTGGGCGAAGCGCTCGCGCGCCTCACGCTGCTGGGCGATCTGCCGCGCCACCCGGTCGTCCTTGACGACCAGGAAGCTGTCACCGGCGCTGGGCACGTTGGTCAGACCCAGCACCTGGACCGGGCGGGACGGCTCGGCGCTCTGCACGTTCTGGCCGTACTCGTCGAGCATGGCCCGGACGCGGCCGAAGGCGTCGCCGCACACGATCGAGTCACCGACGTTCAGCGTGCCGCGCTGGACCAGCACCGTGGCCATGGAACCGCGACCGCGGTCCAGGTAGGCCTCGATGGCCAGACCCTGCGCGTCCATGTCCGGGTTGGCCTGGAGCTCCAGCGCCGCGTCGGACGTCAGCACGATCGACTCGAGCAGGGCGTCGATGTTCTCGCCCCTGAGCGCGGAGATGTCCACGAACTGGACGTCGCCGCCGTACTCCTCGGCCACCAGGCCGTACTCGGTCAGCTGCGCACGGACCCGCTGCGGGTCGGCGCCCTCGACGTCGATCTTGTTGACCGCGACGACGATCGGCACCTCGGCCGCCTTGGCGTGGTCGATGGCCTCGGCCGTCTGCGGCTTGACGCCGTCGTCGGCCGCCACGACCAGCACGGCGATGTCGGTGACCTTCGCACCGCGGGCACGCATGGCGGTGAACGCCTCGTGACCCGGGGTGTCGATGAAGGTGATCTTCCGCTCTTCGCCGTCCACCTGGGTCGAGACCTGGTAGGCGCCGATGTGCTGGGTGATGCCGCCGGCCTCGCCGCTGACGACGTTGGTCTTGCGGATCGTGTCCAGCAGTCGGGTCTTACCGTGGTCGACGTGGCCCATGACGGTGACCACCGGCGGACGCGGACGCAGGTCCTCGTCGCCGCCCTCGTCCTCTCCGTACTCGATGGAGAAGGACTCCAGCAGCTCGCGGTCCTCGTCCTCGGGGCTGACGACCTCGACCGTGTACTTCAGCTCCTCGCCGAGCAGCTGAAGGGTCTCGTCCGGCAGCGACTGGGTCGCGGTGACCATCTCGCCCAGGTGCATCATCACCTGGACCAGCGACGCCGGGTTGACGTCGATCTTGTCACCGAAGTCGGACAGCGAGGCGCCGCGGGACAGGCGGATGACCTGGTTGTTGCCGCTCGGGATCTTGACGCCGCCGAAGGACGGGGCCTGGAGGTCGTTGAACTCCTGACGCCGCTGCTTCTTGGACTTGCGGGCCCGCCCGGGACGACCGCCGGGACGCCCGAAGGCACCCGCCGTGCCGCCGCGACCGCGACCGCCGCCACCGGGACGGCCGCCGAAGCCGCCCGGACGGCCCGCACCGGCACCGCCACCGCCGCCACCGCCGGGGCGCGGACCCGCGGGGGCTCCCCCGCGACCGCGGCCACCGGGGCCGGGACGGCCCGCGCCGCCGCCGCGACCGCCGCCGCCAGGCGAGGCCGGACGGGACGAGGGCATGTTCATCGGGCTGGGCCGCGGACCGCCGGGACGCGGGCCCGGACGCGGAGCGCCGGACGCGCCGCCCGGACGCGGAGCGCCCGCGGCGCCGCCGGGACGCGGGGCGCGCTGCTCGCCGCCGCCCTGCGGACCGCCCGGACGCGGACCGGGTCGGGGACCCGGACGCGGGGCGCCGCCACCGGGACGGGGAGCGCCGCCGCCGGGACGCGGGGCGCGCTGCTCGCCGCCGCCCTGCGGACCGCCCGGACGCGGACCGGGTCGGGGACCCGGACGCGGGGCGCCGCCGCCGGGACGCGGCGCGGCGGGCTTGGAGCCCATGCCGGACGCGTTGGACGCGAACGGGTTGTTGCCGGGACGCGGACCGGCCGGACGCGGACCCGCCGGACGCGGGCTGCGCCCGCCCTCCGGACGGCCACCGCGCTCGGGGCGCTCACCGCGTTCGGGGCGCTCACCCCGCTGCGGACGCTCGCCGCGACCGGACTGCGGTCCGGGCTTCGGCGCGCCGCCGGGGCGCGGACCGGCCTCGCCGCGAGGACCCTTCTGACCGGGCTTGGCGGCACCGGGCTTGGGGGCCGACTCGGCCTGCGGGGCGGGCTTGGCGGCCGGGCGCGGGCCCGGCTTGGGCGCGGGACCCGGCTTGGGGGCCGCCGCGCGCGCGGAACCCTCGGACGCGGCCGGACGCGGCCCCGGCTTGGGGGCCGAGCCGCTCTTCCTGCCGCCCTCGGATCCCTGGTTGAAAGCTTCTTGCAGGCGTCGAACGACGGGCGCCTCTATCGTCGAGGACGCCGAACGAACGAATTCGCCCATCTCGTTGAGCTTGGCCAGGACGGCCTTGCTCTCTACGCCGAACTCCTTGGCGAGTTCGTACACCCGGACCTTCGCCACTACTCTCCTTCAGCTTCGGTCCGGGACATGGGCACGTGCCGGACCGTCGTTAGCTCGAGTTACTCATCGCTGCGTACTCATCAGGCGCTCATCGCAATCTCGACCTGCTTCCTCATCGCTACACAACAATGGGCCGGTTCTGCGTGCCGACACAGCACCGCACGCCGACCACGGCTAGTACAACACCGTCGGCCGGCTCAGACATTCCAACCCTAACCGGCGGGGCGCCCCGATCCGCCACCCGGGGTGGCTCCGATCAGTGCCTCCACACGTGAGAGGTCCCACCCGGTGGAGTCCCCGCCGTCTCGGCTCCGGAAGGCGCGCGCCCACACCCTGCGACGCACGGCGAGCTCGAAGCACCGCCGGTCGTGGTGCAGGTAGGCGCCACGCCCTGGTAGTCGACCCCGGGTGTCGGGCGTGATGGCCGTGCCCTCGGCCACCAGCCGCACGAGGTCGGACTGGACTGCCCGTGACCGGCACCCCACGCACGTGCGCACGGGTCGGTCAAGACCGCCTGCTTCCACCCTATCGCGTCGAGACACGGACGCGACCCCATTAATCGCCATCGGCCCCGTCGTCGGCCCGGTCGGCGGGCTCGGCGTCCGAGCGGATGTCGATGCGCCAGCCGGTGAGCCGCGCGGCCAGACGGGCGTTCTGCCCCTCCTTGCCGATCGCCAGCGACTGCTGGTAGTCCGGCACCACGACACGGGCGACACGGGCGGCCATGTCCAGGATCTCCACCGAGTTGACCCGCGCGGGCGACAGGGCGTTGGCGACGAAGACCGCGGGGTCGTCGGAGTGGTCGACGATGTCGATCTTCTCCCCGTGCAGCTCGGCCATGACGTTGCGGACCCGGCTGCCCAGCGGGCCGATGCAGGCGCCCTTGGCGTTGACGCCGCCGCGGTTGGACCGGACGGCCATCTTGGTGCGGTGCCCGGCCTCGCGCGCGATCGAGGCGATCTCCACGGTGCCGTCGGCGATCTCGGGCACCTCCAGCTCGAAGAGCTTGCGGACCAGGTTCGGGTGGGTCCGCGAGAGGGTGACCGAGGGGCCGCGGTGGCCCTTGCGGACCTGCACCACGTAGGCGCGCAGACGCTCGCCGTGCGTGTAGGTCTCCGTCGGCACCTGCTCCTGCGGCGGCAGGATGGCCTCGATCTTGCCGAGGTCCACCAGCACGTTCCGGGGGTCCTTGCCCTGCTGGATGATGCCGGAGACGATGTCGTGCTCGCGACCGGCGAACTCTCCGAGGGTCAGCTCGTCCTCCGCGTCGCGCAGGCGCTGCAGGATGACCTGCTTCGCCGTCGAGGTCGCGATCCGGCCGAACCCGGTGGGGGTGCCGTCGAACTCGCCGACGACCTCGCCCTCCTCGTCGAGCTCCGCCACCCACACCGTCACGTGGCCGGTGGAGCGGTTCAGCTCGACGCGGGCGCGCTTGTCGGCGCCCTCCTCACGGTGGTAGGCGATCAGCAGGGCGTCCTCGATGGCCTTGGCGACCAGCTCGACCGCGATGTCCTTCTCACGCTCCAGGCTGCGCAGGACACTCATGTCAATATCCACGGGGCTTCCCCTCTAGTCCGCCGCGTCGGCGTCGCGACGGAATTCCACCTGCACCTTGCCCTTGGCCAGTTCGGCGTGGGCGAAGGTCCGGGGCTGACCCTCGACGTCCAGGGTGACCCCCAGGTCGTCGGCTCCGGTCACCCGGCCGGTGACCTCGCCGCCCTCGGCGAGGGCGGCCCTCACCAGTCGGCCGCGGGAGCGCCGCCAGTGGCGCGGCTGTGTCAGGGGACGGTCCACGCCGGGAGAGGTGACCTCCAGGACGTAGGGAAGCTCGCCCATGACGTCGGAGGCGTCCAGGGCGTCGTTGACGTCCTGGGAGACCTCGCCCACCGTGTCCAGGTCGACCCCGTCGTCGGAGTCCACGACCACGCGCAGGACCCGACGTCTCCCGGCGGGTGTCAGCTCGACGGCCTCCAGGTCCAGCCCGGCCTTGGCCAGTACCGGCTCCAGCAGCTCGGCGATGCGCTCGTCGCGCCCCTGCGCTCCCATGTCGTGGTGCCCCTCCAACGGCGAAATTCCGCCCGTGTTCGGGGCGGTCCAGCTCTGTACGTAGTCTGCTTATCGGTTCCGCCGCGTCCTCGTGTGACGGCGGCTGTGCTGCAAGGGTATCCACACCTGGACACGTTCCAGGTCGCTGGCGTGGCGGAGGCCGTGGAAAGATGGTCGTCGGCCGGGGAGCACGGGAGGAGACCAGGTGGGTCTGAACGGCGTCAGCCGCCGCACGGTGCTGGGCGCGGCGGTGGTTCTGGGTCTGACCGGATGCGGCCGCACGGAGTGGTATCCGTCGGACGTGACCCCCGAGGAGTTCACGCTCCGCGCCCTGATCCGCGAGAAGGACAGGACGGTGGCGCGCTACGAGACCGCGCTGGCCGAGGGGGCGGGCCCGGAGGACCTGCTGCGCCCCATCCTGGAACGGCACCTAGCGCACCGGGACTCCCTGGTGGAGGCCCTGCCCGAGGACTCCTCCCCCGCCTCGGCCGCGCCGGACGAGGGCGGGCCCGAAGCGCTCCCCTCCGAAGTCCTGGACCTGGCGGAACTGACGGCCCTGGAGTCCGCCGCGGCGGGCGCGCGCGTGGACCGGGCGCTCGCGGTCGCCGATCCCGGGCTGGCGCAGCTGATCAGCGGGATCGGCGCGTGCGAGGCCGGACACGCCTACCTGCTGGGCCGACACGGAGAGGACCGAGGTTGAGCGAGAGCGGCGGGGGCTCCGTCGTCCCCGAGGCGCTGGCCGAGGCGCTGGCCGCCGAGCACGCGGCCGTGCACGGGTACGAGTACCTGCGCGGGGTCGCCGAGGACGCGCCCCGGCGCGACGCCGCGGGCGGGTACGCCCGCCGGCACAAGACGCTGCGCGACGCGCTGCACGCCGCCGCCGTGGACCGGGGCGTCGAACCGGAGCCCGCCCGGGCGTCGTACCCGCTGCCCGAGGAACGGGACCAGGCGGGTCTCGACGCCTACGCGACGGGTCTGGAGGAGACCGCGGCGCGGGCGTACCTGTGGCTGGCCGCGTCCGACGACGCCGGGCTGCGCTCGACGGCCGCCCGCGCGCTCCAGGAGACGACGGTCCGGGCACTCGTGTGGGGCGGCGGGCTCGACGCCCTGCCCGGTTTCGAGCAGGCCTGACCGGCCCGGCCGCCGTGGACCGGGCCGGTCAGGCCCGCGTTCGCCGATCGGTCACGCCTGGCAGGCGGCCACCGCGCGGTCGACGATCTCCGCCAGCGCGACCTCCTCGCGGGCGCCGGTCGCGCGGTCGCGCAGCTCCACGACACCGTCATCGAGCCCGCGCCCGACGATGACGCCGGTCGGGACGCCGAGCAGCTCCGCGTCGGTGAACTTCACGCCCGGCGACACGCCCTTGCGGTCGTCGACGAGGACGCGCAGACCCCGGGCCTCCAGCTCCCGTCCGATCCGGAGCGCCTCCCCGATCTGGTCGCCCTTGCCGGTCCCCACCACGTGCACGTCGGCCGGGGCGATCTCGCGCGGCCACACGATGCCCTTGTCGTCGTGCGACTGCTCCACGACCGCGGCCACCGCGCGGGAGACGCCGATCCCGTACGAGCCCATGGTGACGCGCCCGGGCTTGCCGTCGGCGCCCAGGGCGTCCACCTGGAACGCGTCGGTGTACTTGCGGCCCAGCTGGAAGATGTGGCCGATCTCGATGCCGCGGGCCGTGTACAGCGTCCCCTCGCCGTCGGGCGACGGGTCGCCGTCGCGGACCTCGGCGACGTCGATCGTCCCGTCCGGCGTGAAGTCGCGTCCGGCGACCAGGTCCAGCACGTGGTGGTCCGTCTTGTCGGCGCCGGTCACCCAGGAGGTCCCCGTGACCACGCGCGGGTCGACCAGGTACCTGACCTTGTTGTCCAGGAGCGCGCGCGGGCCGATGTAGCCCTTGGCCAGGAACGGGTTGGCGGCGAAGTCGGCCTCGTCGAGGAGCGCGACCTCGGCGGGCTCCAGGGCGGCTTCCAGGCGCTTGAGGTCCACCTCCCGGTCGCCGGGCAGGCCGACGCCGAGCAGCTCCCACTCGTCCGCGCCGGGCGCGCGCGTCTTGACCAGGATGTTCTTCAGGGTGTCGGCCTCGGTGAAGTCACGGCCCAGGTCGGCGGCGTTGAGGAAGTCCACCAGCGTCTGGATCGTCGCCGTGTCCGGGGTGTGGTGCACCCGGGCCTCGGGCAGCCCCCCGGTCGGCAGCGCGGGCGGCGCGGGGGTGGCGACGGCCTCCACGTTGGCGGCGTAGTCGGACCCGGTGCTGCGGACGAAGGTGTCCTCACCGGTCGGCGCGACGGCGAGGAACTCCTCGGAGGCGGATCCGCCCATCGCCCCGGACGTGGCCGACACGATCACGTAGTCCAGTCCGAGCCGGTCGAAGACGCGGATGTAGGCGGCGCGGTGGGCGTCGTAGGAGGCCTGCAGGCCCGCGTCGTCGACGTCGAAGGAGTAGGAGTCCTTCATGTGGAACTCGCGGCCGCGCAGCACGCCCGCCCGGGGCCGCGCCTCGTCCCGGAACTTCTCCTGGATCTGGTACAGGATGACCGGGAAGTCCTTGTAGGAGGAGTACTCGCCCTTGACCAGGAGCGTGAAGAGCTCCTCGTGGGTGGGGCCGAGCAGGTAGTCGGCGCCCTTGCGGTCCTGGAGGCGGAAGAGCGTGTCGCCGTACTCGGTCCAGCGGCCGGTCTCCTCGTAGTACTCCCTGGGGAGCAGGGCGGGGAGGAGCACCTCCTGGGCTCCGATGGCGTTCATCTCCTCGCGCACGACGCGGGACACGTTCTCCAGCACCATCTTGCCCAGGGGCAGCCAGGTGTAGATGCCGGGGGCGGCGCGGCGCACGAACCCGCCGCGCACGAGCAGCTTGTGGCTCGGCACCTCGGCGTCCGCCGGGTCCTCGCGCAGGGTGCGCAGGAACAGGTTCGACATCCGCAGTAGCACGGCCACTCCTCGTTGCTGGCGCCGGGGCGGCGCACGGTGGGGACTCTCGGGAATCCCAGGCTAGCGGCAGTACGGGGGCGTTCGTGCGGGCTCCACCGGGGTAGGGTCCAGCCCCGGGGCGCCGCGGGCGCTCCGGGTCGGGAGCAGCGAGGAGAGGCCATGCACACCAGGAGGATCGGCGACCGGACCGTGAGCGCGGTCGGGCTCGGCGCGATGCCGCTGTCCACGGGGGACCGTCCGCCCCGGGACCACGCGATCGCGACCGTCCACGCCGCCCTGGACGCCGGCGTCACCCTGATCGACACGGCCGACGCCTACCACCGCGACGCCACCGACCCCGGTCACAACGAACTCCTCGTCGCCGAGGCGCTGCGCGGGTACGGCCGGGACGCCTCGGACGTCCTCGTCGCCACCAAGGGCGGGCACACCCGCGACGCGGACGGCGGATGGGGACTCGACGGCCGCCCGGAGTACCTGCGGCGCGCCTGCGAGGAGTCGCTGCGGCGCCTGGGCGTGGAGGCGATCGGCCTCTACCAGTTCCACCGCCCCGACCCGGAGGTGCCCTACGCCGAGTCCGTCGGCGCACTGGCGCAGCTCCTGGACGAGGGCAAGGTCCAGATGGTGGGGATCTCCAACGCCGACCCGGGGCAGATCCGGCTCGCGCGGGAGGTCCTCGGCGGTCGGCTCGCGGCGGTGCAGAACGAGTTCTCCCCCGACTTCCGGTCCAGCGAGCCGGAGCTGGAGCTGTGCGCCGAGCTGGGGATCGCGTTCCTGCCGTGGAGCCCCTTCGGCGGCAAGCACCGGCACGGCGGCCTGTCGGAACGGCATCCCGTGCTGGAGGAGGTCGGCGCCGCCCGTGGTGCGACGCCCTTCCAGGTGTGCCTGGCGTGGATGCTCGCGAAGTCGCCGACCGTGGTCCCGATCCCCGGGGCCTCCCGTCCGGAGAACATCCGGCGCAGCGCGGTCGCCGCGGACCTGGACCTGACCCCGGAGGAGCTCGACCGGATCGACCGCGGCTGACGGTGCCCTAGGCTGGAGGACCGGCGATCCGGGGGGCGTGGACATGGGCAGGCGACGTGCGCGCCGACGGGACGAGGGCCCGGAGCCGGACGAGGCGTCGGAGCCGCCCGCCCCGCCCGGCACGGAGCTGCTCGCCGACGCCGACCGCCCCGATTCCTGGTTCCTGGTCGTCGCGGGCACCCCGCAGTCGCACGTGGACCTCACCGATCCCGAGCACCTCGACTTCTCCTACGTCCGGCGGATCGCGCACGCCGCCGACCTGGTCGCTCCCGAGGGCGAGCCGATCGACGCCCTGCACCTGGGCGCGGGCGCGCTCACCCTGGCGCGCTACATCGCGCACACCCGCCCGGGTTCGCGGCAGCGCGCGGTCGACGTGGACGCCCCGCTGGTCGAGTTGGTGCGCCGCAGGCTGCCCTGGGACCGTCGTGCCCAGCTGCGCGTGGGGATCGGCGACGCGCGCGCGTGGATCGCCGCCCGCCACGACGCCACCGCGGACCTCGTCGTCAGCGACGTCTTCGCCGGAGCCCGCACGCCCGCGCGTCTGACGTCCGTGGAGTTCTACGCCGAGGCGGCGCGCGTGCTGCGTCCCGGCGGATTCCTCGCGGTGAACATCGGCGACGGCCACACGCTCGACCACGCGCGCGCCCAGGTCGCCACCGCCGGCGCGGTCCTGCCGCATGTGGCGCTGACCGCCGAACCGGGGGTCCTGCGCGGGCGCCGGTTCGGCAACCTCGTCCTCGTCGCCGGGCACCGGCCCCTGCCCGTCGACGACCTGGACCGCCGCGCCCACCGCGACCCGGAGATGGCGCGCCTGCTCGCGGGCGGGGACCTGGACCGGTTCGCCTCGGGCCGGCCGCCGGTGCGGGACGCCGACGCCGTGGACTCCCCCGCTCCCCCCGACGGCGTCTTCTGACCGCGCCCTCCGTCTCCCCCGCCGCCCCCGCGTACACCCGCGGGAGTACGCGGGGGCGCGGAGAAGCCTCCCGTGGACGACGCGCGCCCCCGAGGGGCGCCCCGTACTGTCGGTGGTGTGGCAGCACTACTCCCGCGCCCGACGCGCACCGACACCTGGACCGCCCTGGCCGTCCTGGCCCTCTCGCTGGCCAGCACCCTCCTGCTGGAGCCGGACGCGTTGGTCGCCACGGCCGGGGCGCCCCGCCACGCCTGGCCGTGGGGGTACGCGCTGATCGTGGTCGCGTGCGTCCCGCTGTTCTGGCGGAGCCTGCCGACCCGTGTCGGCACGGCCGCGTCGATGGCCGCGGCGTCCCTGTACTACCCCCTGGGGTTCCCCGACGGCCTGGTGATGCTCGCCGCGGCGGTGATGCTCTACTCCCTCGTCCGGCACGGCCGCCGGGTCTTCGGCTGGGTGCTGGGGATCGGCCAGTTCGCCTCGATGAACCTGTACGAGCTGGTCTCGTCCGGGACGGTGCGTCTGGAGGCGGTCGGCCTCGTGGCCTGGGTGCTCGTCCTGCTGTGCACGGCCGAGGTGATGCGCTGGCGGGCGGAGTACCAGCGCGCCGACGCCGCGCGCGCCGCCGAGGCCGTGCGCACCCGGGAGGAGGAGCTGCTGCGGAGGGCCTCCGACGAGCGGCTGCGGTTGGCCCGCGACGTCCACGACACCGTCGCCCACAACATCTCCCTGATCAACGTGCAGGCCGGGACGGCGCTGTACCTGATGGAGAGCGAACCGGAACGGGCCGCCGAGGCCCTGGCCACCATCAAGGCGACGAGCAAGGACACGCTGACCGAACTGCGCGCCATGCTCGGGGTGCTGCGGTCGGTCGACGAGGCCGCGCCCCGTTCCCCGGTCCGGGGGCTGGACCGGGTCGGGGAACTGGTGGAGGGCGCGCGCCGGGCGGGCGTGGACGTCACGGTGGTGACGGAGGGCGGGCGCGGCCGCCTTCCCGTGGGCACGGACACCGCGGCCTACCGCACGGTGCAGGAGGCGCTGACCAACGTGGTCCGGCACGCGGGCGCGGCTTCGGCGACCGTGCGGATCGAGTACGGGACCGCGGCGCTGGAGGTGGAGGTCACCGACGACGGGCACGGCACGGTCGGCCCGCCCGTGCCCGGCAACGGCATCACCGGCATGGCCGAGCGCGCCGCCCTCGTCGGCGGCTCGGTGGACGTGGGACCGCTGGCGGGTGGAGGATTCCGGGTACGGGCGCACCTGCCGCTGAACGGCGGCGGGCTCCCCTCCGCCGCGGTCCCGGACGAGGCCGCGACCGCCGACGAAACGGAGTCACCGTGATCCGGGTGCTGCTCGCCGACGACCAGGCCCTGGTGCGCGCCGGGTTCCGCGCCCTGCTGGACAGCACGCCGGACATCCGGGTGGTCGCCGAGGCCGGAGACGGCGCGGAGGCGGTGCGGCTGGCCCGGGAGGAGCTGCCCGACGTCGTCCTCATGGACATCCGCATGCCGGGCGTCGACGGGCTGGAGGCGGCCGGGCGCATCCTGGCGGAGCGGGCGCT
Source organism: Nocardiopsis sp. NPDC050513 (assembly GCF_044457925.1). Lineage (NCBI taxonomy): Bacteria > Bacillati > Actinomycetota > Actinomycetes > Streptosporangiales > Nocardiopsidaceae > Nocardiopsis > Nocardiopsis sp. NPDC050513. The sequence continues at coordinate 133,900 of NZ_JBITHK010000001.1, forward strand.
GGAGCGCACGCGGGTCGTCATCCTCACCACGTTCGACCTGGACGAGTACATCTTCGAGGCGCTGCGGGCGGGGGCGAGCGGGTTCCTGGTCAAGGACACCGAGCCGGGCGACCTGCTCCAGGCCGTGCGGGTCGTGCACGGGGGCGAGGCGCTGCTCTCACCGGGGGTGACGCGGCGGCTCATCGCCGACTACGCGCGCCGCCCCAGGAGCGCGCCCCAGCCGTCGACGCGGCTGAACGGGCTCACCGAACGCGAGCGCGAGGTGGTCGCGCTGGTGGGAGAGGGCCTGTCGAACGAGGAGATCGCCGCGCGCCTGGTGGTCAGCCCCGCCACGGCCAAGACGCACGTGAGCAGGGCGATGGTGAAGCTGGGGGCGCGCGACCGCGCGCAGCTGGTCGTCATCGCCTACGAGACCGCGCTGGTCACCCCCCAGTGGAGCCGGGGGGAGTGAGCGGCGCCCCCGGACCGGCGGCTCGGCGTCCGGGTCCCCTGACCCTCCCTCAGGGGCCTCCCCTACCCGCCCCGGAGTAGCCGCGCGGCGGCGACTACCACGGCGGGCGTGGACCGGGTGACGCCGACGGGACGACGCGCGGGGCCGGACCCGCGTCGGATGCTGGACCCCGTCCACGGCACCCGACCCCGAGGCCCGCCCATGTTCGAAGATCCGCTCCTGCTCGCGCGGCTCCAGTTCGCCCTGACAGCCGCCACGCACTACATGTTCGTGGCCCTCACCCTGGGCCTCGCCCCCTACATCCTGGTCACGCAGGCGGTCGCCGCCGTGCGCGGCGACCGGTCGCGGATGGCCGCGGTCCGTTTCTGGGGCGGCCTCTACCTGGTCAACTACGGCATGGGCGTCCTGTCCGGCCTGGTGATGGAACTCCAGCTCGGACTGAACTGGAGCGGGCTCCAGGAGGTCTTCGGCTACTCGTTCGCGGCGCCGATCGCGGTGGAGACGATGACGGCGTTCTTCGTCGAGTCCACGTTCCTCGGGCTGTGGGTCTTCGGCTGGGACCGGATGGGCCGCTGGGCGCACCTGGCGTGCTTCGCGGTGGTCACGGCCACCGCCTACGCGTCCGCGTGGTGGGTGCTGGTCGCCAACGGGTTCCTGCGCCACCCGGTGGGCTTCGAGATGGTGGACGGCACGGCGCACCTGGCGGACCCGGCGGCGCTGCTGGCCAACCCCGCCGCGGCGATGGCGTTCGGGCACGTCGTGACCGGCGCGACGCTGGTCGGCGCCCTGGTGGTCGCCGCAGTGAGCGCCTACCACCTGGCCCGGCGGAACGACCCGCACGGGATCTTCCGGCGGGGTGTGCGCTACGCGGCGATCACGGTCACCCTCCTGGTCCTGCCCGTGGCGGCCTTCGGCGGGCTGCAGTTCGAGTACTTCGGCGAGGCGCCGCCGACCAGCGGCCTGACCTACTCGGCGGAGGAGATCGCGGCGGTCGAGGCGGCGGCCGAGGGCGGCGGAGCCGAGGTGGCGGGCCTGGCCGGCGAGACGACGATGATCCTGGCGTGGACCCTGATCGCGCTGATCGGTCCGCTGATGCTGCTGGCGTGGCCGTTCGGCGGGCTCGACCGGTGGCGCTGGTTCCTCGCCCCGCTCGTGGCGGCCCCCGTCCTGCCGTACGCGGCCAGCGTCGGCGGCTGGGTGTTCCGGGAGACCAACCGCCAGCCGTGGGTCGTCGTCCACCACCTGACCACGGCGGACGCGATGACCCCCCTCTCGCCGGGGGCGGCCCTGGTCTCCTTCTCGCTCTTCACCGCGGCGTTCGCGGTGCTGGCCCCGGTCACCTGCTGGCTCCTGGTGCGCTACGCCCGGCGCGGTCCCGACGGCGGTCCCCTCGCCGAGCGCCGGGAGACCGCGTCCGAGGACCCCGCCGCCCCCGTCCACTCGTTCTGACCCCAGGGAGCCCACCATGGACGTCCTCTCCTCCGTACTCCTCGCCCTGTTCCTCGTCGGCTATCTCGTCCTGGCCGGATCCGACGTGGGTCTGAGCATGCTCATGCCCGCGGTGGGACGCACCCCGGGGCAGCGCCGCCGGGTGGTCGCCGCGATCGCCCCCTACTTCCTGGCCTCGGAGGTGTGGCTGGTCGCCGCCGTGGGCGTGCTGGCCGGGCTGTTCCCCGTCACCGAGCACCACGTGGTCGCGGAGCTGTGGCCGGTGCTCGTCGCCCTCCTCGCCGGGTGGCTGGTCCGCGACGCCGGACTGTGGTCGCGGGCGCGGGTCGACCGGCCGGGCTGGCGGGCCGTGTGCGACGGGGCCGTCGTCGCGGGCGGTTGGACGGTGGCCCTCGCGTGGGGGCTGGTCGTGGCCGGCCTGCTCACCGGGGGTCCGACCGCGAGCCCGTTCACCGTGGCGTGCGCGGCCGCCGTGGTCTGCCTGTTCGCCCTCCGGGGCGCGGCGTTCGGCGCGGAGCGTCTGGTCGGAGCGGACGAGTGCGACAGCGCGGACGCTGCGGCCCGGGCGACGCGTCCGCTGGCCAGGGCAGGGTTGGGCCTGGCGGTCGCCGCGGCCGCGGCGGCGTTCCTGCCCGGAGGCCCGGCGGGCGGGGCCGCGGTGGTGTCCCTCGTCCTGGCCGCGGTCCTGGTCGGCGCGCTCGCCGCGACGAGCGGGCTGACGGGGCCGATGCTGTCCCGGCACACGTCAGCGGTCGCGATCGCGGTCCCGGGACTGTTCGTGGTCCTGGCGGCGGACCTCCCGGTGGCGGCGATCCCGGCCACGACCGGCGTGTTCGTGTGGGCGGCGCTCGCGCCGATGGTTCCGGTCATGGTCATCGGACAGGTTTGGCTCTACCGAATGACACGCCGACCGGCGCCCGAGCCGACCTTCTTCGCCTGACGCCTCCCGCCGCACCCGCGCCCGGGAGTCGGCGAAGGCACAGGTCACCGCTGCTTCGGGCGACGACCGCCGATCACGGCCCGGCCCCGGACCGGCGCGCCGGGACCGGACCGACGGGTTGGGGCGCCCGGACAGGGGGCACCTCTCCGTCGGGATGCGCGTCCGTGGCGTCCCCTGTCGGATCAGGGAGCCGCGACGGGCCACGGGCGCCGTCGAGCCCGGAGGAGGGACCGTGACTCACTCCCTGACCACACACCCGATGAGCGGTTGCAACTGCGGCCCCGGCTGCGGTTGCGGATGCCAGAACGGCGGATCCTGCAACTGCGGCGGCAGCTGCTCGTAGGGACTCCGACCGACCGCCACAGCGACACTCCGTGGACGGGCCGCCGTTTCGGGCGGCCCGTTATCCACTTCCCCGCACCGCGACATTCCGCAACGATGGATATACCCTGTGTGACATCGCGAGGCCGCGTATCCACCCGGCGGGGGGAGATCAGCGATGTCATCGTTCACGACGCCAGCGCCACGGGGAGGGTTCACCTCCGAACACGCGCGACTGCTGCGCTGCGTCCAGGGAATCCGGGAGCGCTCGGCCCGGGCGGTCCCGTGGGAACCCGACACGGTCGGCCTCCCCAGCGCGGGCGGTTCCGACCGCGCCCTGGCCCGGATCAACGACGTCGCCTTCTACGCGAACGCGCGCGACGAGGTCGGGGCCCTCGCCGGGGTCTGCGTGGACCTGTTGTTCCTGCACCGCCCCGACGAGGACGGCGACCCCGAGCGGCGCCGGTGCCTGGGCTGCGAGCTGCCGTGGCCGTGCCTGACCTTCGGGGAACTCTCACGGCTGCTGGGCTGATCCCTGCCGCGGCGCCCGTCGGCGCCGCGTCCGCCCACCGCGGCGGACCCGGACATGGCGCCGCCCGGCGGGGTCGGGGCGCGATCCGACCGCACCGGGCGGCGTGCACTCGCCGTCCGTTGGCGCCCGATGACCGAACAACCGGGCGCCCTCACCGGGCGAGGTATACGCTGAGGTTAAACTGAAACGCGTTCTACTGCAAGCCCCTCGCTGGCCTGAAAAACCGAATGGGCCCAGCGAACCGCATGCGCTGGACCCATGGAACATGATCTACCCGGTGATCTCGACCGGGTACTGGATCGCGGCCCGGTCCGCCAGCATCGTCCGGATGACGGCCAGGGCGGCCTGGTGCGCGGGGTGGTCCCGGTAGGCGACGAACCCCGCCTCGTCGTCGACGTCGGCGACCACGGCGAAGTCGTAGGCCCCCTCGCTGATCCCCGCGTCCGGGCCGAAGGCGTAGGCCCGCAGTTCGGGAATGGCGCCGGGCAGCTCGCCGAGGAGCTCCTCCACCCGGGCGACCCCGGCGGGGGTGACGTCGTCCCGCCAGCGGAACAGTGCGATGTGTCGAATACCCATACGGGAGAACCTACTCCCCCGCCTCGACACGGGAACGGCCAGGCCCAGGGGCGGGGGACAGCCCCTGGGACCGACCGGGGCGGCGAGGCGCAGCGACCCGTGGACTCTCCGAAGAGCAGGGCCCTCCCCAACGCGACGGGGCGCGCCTCGCACCACCGACGTTAACGAGGCGGCGGTAACGCGAACACCCTCCAAGAGGTAACCGGAACATCTCGATTCGCCCCGTGGGCGCTCCGCGCACACCCTGATGACCTGCGGCGACACAACGTCACACCGGTGTCGCGACACCATCTCCCCCACCTGCCACACCCGCACCGGGGACCCCAGACGCCCGGGCGGGCGCCGGACGAGTCCCCGGGAATCCGCGGGGCGTCGCCGCACCGTCGCGAAATTCACCGGGGTTGCAAGGGGTTGCAATTCCCACCGAATGGGAGAACAAAAAAGCCCCGGGGGTTTCCCGGGGCGGCTGGTCAACTTATCCGTGTCGCCAGCAGATACGCGGACGGTGAATCCGCGTCGACGATATGCGTAACCCTCCAGGCCTGCCCGCCGACGGTGAAGACGTCACCGACTCGGACGTCGATCATCGGCGTGGGCCGCCACTCCTTCGGGCCGCCGATCTTGGCCACCGGCTGGCCGTCCTCCGCGATCCAGAACTGGCCACCGCCGACCGGACCGCCGGCGAAACGATCGTTCCGCCCGTAACTGATCTTCTCCTGCGCACCGATCTCGTGGACCACCGTGGTTTCAGTCCCAACCCGTCTCGGAATCCATTGAAAACGCAGCCGTGCGACCCGGACGCACGAAGAATCACGACGTTTTCTCACCGGGTCGCTCATTGAGCAGACTAGCCCACGGAAATAATGCGCGGGCGGGACCTTGGTCCCGACCCGCGCACCGAAACGGAAGATGTGACGCGCCTCTCAACCGCGCTCGGCGGTGCCCCTTCCGCCCTTCAGACGGCCCACCAGCGTCTCCAGCGCCGAGCTGAACGGGTGGTCGTGCACCATGTACGTCCACGTCATCGACGGGCGCTTGACGCCCACCTCGCTGACGTCCAGCTCACCGTCGCGCACCTCCAGCTCCTCGAAGCTCTCCGCGGCGCGCGCCCGCGCCTCGTCGAGGAAGCCCTTGAAGACCGGCACCGCCTCCCGGTTGAACTCGTCCAGGGGGTCGCGGCGGCCGAGGAAACGCAGGTGGATGCCCTCGCGCAGCTCCGCCAGGAACGCGTTGTGGTCGGTCCAGCCCCGGTCCAGGTGGTACAGGGTGATCAGGCGCGCCGCCCCGGCCACGGTCTCGTCGTCCAGCTCCTCGGTCAGCTCCCTGTGGCGGTCGGGGCGGTCCGCCCTGATGTGCCGGACGCCCTCGTCCCCGGTCAGCACCTTCTCGCGGTGCTCCAGCACGACGTCGCGCTGGACGTCGATGAGCTGGTTGTACCGCCACGTGTTGCGGTGCACCTCCAGCAGCTGCCCCTCGGCGACCCGCTGCGCGTGGTCGACCATGGCCAGCCAGCCGCTGTCGGTGATCTCGCCGTCGTCCGTCGTCCGGTAGCCGGAGGTCTCCGAAGCGTGGTTGACCAGCAGGTCGTCGTCCATGCTGACGAAGAAGATCGAGTCGCCGGGGTCGCCCTGGCGGCCCGCGCGTCCCCGAAGCTGCCCGTCCAGGCGGCTGGAGGGGTAGCGGCCGAAGCCCATGACGTACAGACCGCCCGCCTTGACCACGCGGTCGCGGTCGGACATGTCGCTGCCGCCGAGGCGGATGTCGGTGCCGCGCCCGGCCATCTGCGTGGACACCGTGATCGCGCCGTGGGTGCCGGCCTCGGCGATGATCGCGGCCTCGTCGGCGTCGTTCTTGGCGTTGAGGACCACGCACTCCAGCCCGGCCCTGCGCAACCGCTCGGCCAGGAGTTCGGACTCGGCGACGTCCTGGGTGCCGATGAGGATCGGGCGGCCGGTCCCGTGGACGTCCTCGACCTTCGCGATGAGGGCGTCCTCCTTCTCCTCACGCGTGGCGTACAGGCGCGTGCCGTGGTCCTCGCGCACGCACGGCTTGTTGTCGGGGATGACCGCGACCTCGAGCTCGTAGAACTCGCGCAGCTGTTCGGCCACGGCCATGGCCGTGCCGGTCATCCCGGCGCGCACGGGGTAGCGCAGCACGAGCGACTGCACGGTGATGGAGTCGAGGACCTCGCCGGTCTCGCTGAGCGCGACCTTCTCCTTGGCCTCGACGGCGGCCTGGAGGCCGTCCGGCCAGCGCTGGAGCAGGGCGATGCGGCCGCGCGACTCGTTGATCAGCCGCACCTCGCCGTCGCGCACGACGTAGTGGACGTCGCGCTGGAGCAGCACGTGGGCGTGCAGGGCCAGGTTGACCTGCGGCAGGACGGAGGTGTCGTCCTCCGAGTACAGGTCGACGCCGCCCAGGGCCTTCTCCACGGCGTCGATGCCCGCGTCGGTGAGCTGGACGTTGCGCCCCTCGCCGTCGATCTCGTAGTGCAGGCGCGGCTTGAGAGCGTGGACGACGTCGGCCATCTCGACGTCGGCGGCGACCGCCTCGGCGGCGCCGGCCAGGACGAGCGGCACGCGGGCCTCGTCGACGAGCACGGAGTCGGCCTCGTCGACGATCGCCACGGACGGCTCGGGCACCACGCGGTCGTCGATGTCGGTGACCATGCGGTCGCGCAGGACGTCGAAGCCCAGCTCGCTCACGGCCACGTAGGTGACGTCGCTGGCGTAGGCGGCGCGGCGGCCGTCGGAGGAGGACTCCTCGTTGATCCACCCCACGGTCACGCCGAGCATGTCGTAGAGCGGCCGCATCCACTCGGCGTCGCGGCGGGCGAGGTAGTCGTTGACGCTGAGGACGTGCACCCGCTTGCCGCGCAGCGCGAACCCGGCCGCGGCGAGCGCACCGGCGAGGGTCTTGCCCTCACCCGTGGCCATCTCGGCGACGTGCCCGTCGAGCAGGGCCATGACGCCCAGCAGCTGCGAGTCGAAGGGGCGCTCGTCCAGGGTTCGCCGGGCGGCCTCGCGGCCGACGGCGCACAACGACACGAGGTCGCCGCGTTCGTAGGGAAGCTCGGCGTTCCCGAGGTCGATGGCGCGGTCCGTCAGCTCGGTGTCGCTGAGCTCACGCAGACCGTCCTCCTCGGCCTCGATCGCCGGCAGGAGCTTGGTATAGGGCCGCAGATCCACCGCGCCTGGCTTGCCCAGGAGGCGGCGGACGCTTTCCGCCATTCGTCCGAACACCACGCCAGGGTAACGCCGAGCACAACCCCCCGGGTTCCCGTCGGGCGCCCCGTGTCCCGTCCGCGTGTCGACGACGGGCCGACACGCGGACGCGCTCAGGCGAGCTGCCGGTGCGGGCGCTGGCGCGCTTCCAGGGCCATGGCGTGCTTGACGAGGGTGACCAGGACCCCGACGACGGACTGGCGGTCGCGCGCGTCGCAGCGGACGATCGGCACGTCGGGGGTCAGGTCGAGGGCGTCGCGCAGTTCGGCCGCGGTGTAGGCGGCCTCGGGGTCGAAGTCGTTGACGGCGACGACGAACGGGAGGCGGTACTGCCGTTCGAAGTAGTCCAGCGCCTGGAAGGTGTCCTCCAGGCGGCGCGTGTCGGCCAGGATGACGGCCCCGAGGGCGCCCCGGACCAGGTCGTCCCACATGAACCAGAAGCGCTGCTGTCCGGGCGTGCCGAACAGGAACAGCGTCAGGTCGGTCTCCAGGGAGATCCGGCCGAAGTCCATCGCGACCGTCGTGCTGGTCTTGTCCGGTGTGTGGGAGAGGTCGTCGACCCCGACGCTGGCCTCGGTCACCGCGGCCTCGGTGCGGACCGGGGGGATCTCCGAGACCGCGCCGACGAACGTGGTCTTGCCGGCCCCGAAGCCGCCGGCCACGATGATCTTCGTGGAGAGTTCGGTCGGTGCCTGGGCGTGCTTCGAGCTGTTGGCTGGATGGATCACAGTTAGTCCTAGCGGAGAGTGCCGGGCGCGCACCACGGACGGTTGGCACGACCCGGGCTTGAGGGGCGCGACGCCCCCGGGTCCGAACCACCGCGAGGGGCACCGCCCCTGGAACCTAACACCGGATCGCCTTCCGTGAAGGCGATTCCGCGCAGTGTGACGCGACACCCACCCCCGGTCCGCGCAGGGGTGACGGCGCCCGGCCACGTCGAGGGGCCACGGGTCCGGGGGAGGCGGCACGTGGCGGGGTGTCCGCGAGCACGGACGCACCGTGACCAGCAAAGCACGGATCCGTACCCGCGTGGACCGACTTTACGACTTTGTGAGCGGCCGTATTCGGCCGCTTTCGGCCGCGCCGATCCCTGTCCGCGACCGGCGGCGGAGTCTACGGTGGAGGGCAGGGCACCCGCCGGAACACGGCCGTCAGGACTCCTGGCACGAGCAGGCGGCCGGAGCGGGCGCCCCCGGCGGCGCCCCCGGGCGTTCGTCCGCGCACCGACGCCTCGCTCTTCGGTGTCGGGGGCGGTCGGCGGCCCGAGGCAGACGTCCGCGGAACCCGTCGGCCCACATCCGTCCACGTGGGTCGGCGGGCTCTCCCCTCCCGTGCCGCCGCCGCGGACGACCGGTTCCGCGTGCCCGGTTGGCCGTAGGATGGACGCAGCCCCTTCCCGCGGACGAGCCGCACGTCGGAGCGCGGGAGCGACGGGGCACGGACCCGACCGTCGACCTCTCCCAAGGGAGCCGAGAACCCCACATGTCCGAGCAGCGCGTCGTCCGCCCCACTCCCATCAGCGGTTTCCCCGAGTGGACCCCCGAGGTCCGGGCCGTGGAGCAGCGCTGGCTGGACCATATCCGGGCCGGGTTCGAGTCCTACGGCTTCGCGTCCGTGGAGACCCCCTCGGTGGAGAACCTGGACGTCCTGCTCGCCAAGGGCGAGACCTCCCAGGAGGTCTACACCCTCCAGCGGCTCCAGGCCGACGCCAGGGACGACTCCGACGCCAGACTCGGGCTGCACTTCGACCTCACCGTGCCGACGGCGCGGTACGTCGCCCAGCACTTCAACGAGCTGACCTTCCCGTTCAAGCGCTACCAGATGCAGCGCGTCTGGCGCGGTGAGCGCCCCCAGGAGGGCCGGTACCGCGAGTTCACCCAGTGCGACATCGACGTCATCAACGTGGACTCCGTCCCGCTGCACTTCGACGCCGAGCTGCCGCGCATCGCGTACGAGGTGCTCAGCGGCCTCGACCTGCCCGCCTGGACGCTCAACGTCAACAACCGCAAGGTCCTCCAGGGCTTCTACGAGGGCCTGGGCGTCAAGGACCCCGTCGTGGTCATCCGCGCGGTGGACAAGCTGCACAAGATCGGCGACGACGGCGTGCGCGGCATCCTCCTCGCCGAGGGCCTGAACGACGAGCAGGCCGAGGCGTGCCTGGCCCTGGCCCGCGTGCGCGGGAGCGGCGCGGACGTCGCCGGGAAGGTCGAGGCGCTCGGCGTCGCCTCCGAGCTGCTCTCCGAGGGTCTGCGGGAGCTCACCTTCGTCCTGGACGAACTGTCCGACCTGCCCGAGGGCAGCGTGGTCGCCGACCTGTCCATCGCCCGCGGGCTGGACTACTACACCGGGACGGTCTACGAGGCGTCCTTCGACGACGACCCCGGTTACGGCAGCATCTGCGCGGGCGGTCGCTACGAGGACCTGGCGGGCCAGTTCATCCGCCGCCGCCTGCCCGGGGTGGGCATCTCCATCGGTCTGACCCGCATCTTCGCCAAGCTCGTGGCCGAGGGGCGGATCCGGGGGGGCCGGGTCTGCCCGACCGACGTCATGGTGGTGGTGCCGAGCGCCGAACAGCGCGCGGAGGCCCTGCGCACCGGGGCGCTGCTGCGCGGGCGCGGGTTCAACACCGAGGTGTTCCACTCCACGGCCAAGGTCGGCAAGCAGATCCAGTACGCGTCGAAGAAGGGCGTCCCCTTCGTCTGGTTCCCGCCCTTCGGCGCGGACGGGGTCCACGAGGTCAAGGACATGGCCAACGGCGAGCAGGGCCCGGCCGACCCGGCGACCTGGCGTCCCGCCGACGCCGCGCAGTAACCGGTTCCGGCATGGGCGGTTTCTGGCCGCTCGTGCCGGAACCGGCCATTCGCGAGACAGCCCCGGCCGGTCGGTGCGAGACTGGGGGCAGGCTGTTCTCCGTTCCGCCGCGCCCGCCAGGCGTGCGCGGCGCGGGCCGATTCGGTGTCCAAGTAATCGAGGCCATGTCTCATCCCCGCCACAACCTGCCCCTGTCCGCTGGCGAGTTCATCCGGTTCGTCGGACGTGAGCGCGACATCGTCGACCTGGGCCGCCTTCTCGGGACCGCCAGGATGGTCACGCTCACCGGGACCGGCGGCATCGGAAAGACGCGGCTCGCCCTCCACCTCGCCGAGCGCGTGCTCCGCCGGTTCCCCGACGGCGTGCGCTTCATCGACCTGAGCGAGGCCTCCACCCACGACCAGGCGCTGCGCACGGTCGCCAGCGGCCTCCAGGCCGTCGAGGACGACGCCCGTACGGTGTCGGAGGCGATCATCACCGCTCTGCGCACCCAGAACCTGCTGCTGCTCCTGGACACCTGCGAGCACGCCGTCGGGCCGATGGCCGAACTGTGCCAGGCCGTCCTGCGGGACTGCCCGCGGGTGCGCATCCTGGCCACGAGCCGCCAGCCCCTGCACGTGCCGGAGGAGAACATCTGGCGGGTTCCGCCGCTCTCCCTCCCCGCCCGGCCGACGCCCACCGACCCCTACGCCGCCGACCCCGCGCCCATCCCCCGCCGCGACACCCAGCGCTACGAATCGGTGCGCCTGTTCGTCACCCGAGCCCACGCCGCACGCTCCGGTTTCGAGATGACCCGTGAGAACTCCGGCTACGTCGCGGAGATCTGCCGGATGCTCGACGGCATGCCGCTGGCGATCGAACTGGCGGCGGCCCGCGTGCGCGTGCTGTCCGTCCAGCAGATCCTGCGCCGCCTGGACGACCGCTTCCGCCTGCTCACCAGCGACGGCTCCGACGACCTCCCCGCCCGCCAGCGCACCCTGCGCGCGGTCCTGGAGTGGAGCCACGACCTGCTGTCGGAGTCCGAACGCCGCCTGCTGCACCGGCTGTCGGTGTTCACCACGTGGTACCTGGAGGCCGCCGAGGAGGTCTGCTCCGGCGACGGCGTCGAACCGGCGGACATCCTGCCGCTGCACTTCTCGCTCGTGGACAAGTCGCTCGTGGTGATGGACGCCGAGATCGACGGCACCACGCACTACCGCCTCACCGAGACCGTCCGCGCCTACGCCGCCGAGCGCCTGGCGGAGGAGGGCGGCGAGGACGAGCGCTGGGAACGCTACCTCCGCTTCAGCGTCCAGCGCCTGGAGCAGATCTCCGCGGGCGTCGCCAAGCCGTTGACCTGGGAGGAACGCTTGGGACAGCTGCGTCTCCTCGACCACCACCGCGACAACCACGCGCGGGTCACCCAGTGGGCGCTCTCGCGCGGCCGCGTGGACGACGCCCTCCGGGTGTGCGTGGCGCTGCGCCCCTACTGGCTGGTCCGGGACCTGGCCGCCGAGGGGAGCCGCGCCCTGGAGAGCGTCCTGGACACCGACCCGGACCGGCAGTCGCCCGTCCTGCGCACCCGCGCCCTGGCGCTCCACGCCGAGCTGCGCCTGGACCTGGACCCCGCGCCGCGCGTCACCGCGCTGGCCCAGTGCGCGCTGGAGGCCGCGCGGGCCTGCCGTGAGCCGGGCGCGGCCGCCTCGGCGCTGACCACCCTGGCCGCGCTCGCCCTGCGCACGGGTGCGCTCGACGAGGGGCGGAGGCACGCCGACCGGGCCCGGGAGTGGGCCCGGAGCGTCGGCGACCCGATCACCGACGGGAGCACGCTGGGTGTGCTGGCCCAGCTGGCCCGCCGCCGCGGCGACACCGAGGAGGCCGTCCGGCACCTGGAGCACAGCATGGAGGTCGCTGAGGGTCTGGGCGACCGGTGGAGCGCGGCGCGCAGCCTGCACGGCCTGGGCTCGATCGCGGCCGAGGAGGGCGACCACGAACGCGCGCGGGAGCTGCTGTCGGAGGCGCTGGCGGTCTTCTGCGAGTTGGAGGCCGCCCCGGCGGCCGCCCGCTGTGCCCGCACCCTGGGCAGGCTCCTGCTCAACGACGGCGACGTCCTGGAGGCGCGCGATCCCCTGTCCACCTGCCTGCGGCTGAGCTTCACGTCCGGCCAGCGGATCGCGGTCGCCCGCGCCCTGGAGGCGTTGGCGGAGCTGGCGCTGGCGGAACGGGAGGCCGAACGCGCGGCGGCCCTGGCGGGCGTGGCCTCGGACCTGAGGACGTCGCTGGGGCGGCCGTCGGCCGAGACCGTGCGGCTGAGGTCGGCGGTGGAGCGGCGGGTGGGCGGCGCACGGGCCGCCGAGGCGTGGAACGCGTGGCGGCCCCTCCCCCTGGAACAGGTCCGGGACCGCGCCCTGGCCTTCCCCCGGGCCCCAGGCCGCGTCACCGGTCCGGAGTCCCTGACCCCCCGGGAGCGCGAGATCGCCGAACTGGTCGGACAGGGCCTGTCCAACCGGGAGATCGCCGATCGGCTGACCATCAGTCAGGCCACCGCCGCCCGCCATGTCGCGAACATCTTCAGAAAACTCTCGATTTCGTCGAGGACGCAGTTGACCGGCTGGACTTCCGCGACGGACTCCGGATGAGGGTCGGCGTGTTGTCCGGAAGCACTTGCACAGTGCGCGTGCACGCGCTAAACCAGAAACCCCAAGTACCACGTCCCACCTCCCTACGTGTTCGATCCCGCCCCCTTTCCTCCGCACTGGTGAAGACCTTCCCCGACCGCCCCTACATGTGAAGGCCATGGCACCTCTGACCGCGCCCGCGCGGCACAACCTCCCTCGGCCGGGAACCGGCTTCGTGGGCCGTGAGCGGGATCTGAGCGACCTGCTCCGACTGCTGGGATCCAGCCGCTCCGTCACCCTGTGCGGGTCCGACGGTCTCGGCAAGACCCGGCTGGCGCTGCGGGTCGCGGAGCAGTCCACCGTCTCCTTCCCCGACGGAGTGTGGATCGCCGACCTCACCGACGCGGGCACGGCCCTGGAGGTCCACGCGCGCGTCGCGAACGCGGTGGGCGTGGTGGAGGAGCCAGGGCAGCCGATGTCGACGACGGTGGTCGAGGCGCTGCGCTCGCGCCGCCTCCTGCTGATCCTGGACGCGTGCGAACACATCGCCGACGTGGTCACGGAGGTGGGCGAGGTCCTGCTCACGGAGTGTCCGGCGGTGACGGTACTGCTCACCAGCCGGGTTCCGATCCGGCTGAGCGGCGGCACGGTGTGGCGGGTACCGCCGATGGCGCTGCCCGTGGCCCCGCGCAACGCCCCGCCGCCGGACCCCGCCGGAGCCGAGGCCGTCCGCCTGTTCCTGGACCGGGCCCGCGCCCGCGACCCGCGCTTCACCGTCTCGCCCCCGGAGCTGGAGTCGGTGGCGGTGCTGTGCGACCTGGCCGGAGGGGTTCCGCTCGGGATCGAGGTGCTCGGCGCGAGCGCCCCCGGGACCGGGCCCGACGCCCTCGCCGAGGGTCTGCGCGCCCACCTGGCGTCGCCGGACGTGCGCCCGGGCCCGGGTCAGGCGGTGGCGCGCAGCGAGGTGCTGCCGCTGGTGCTGGGCTTCGTGTACGCCAACCTGACCGAGCGGCAGCGCCTGCTGCTGTGCCGCCTGTCGGTGTTCCGCGGGTGGGACCTGGAGCTCGCCGAGCAGGTGTGCGCCGACGAGGAGCTGCCGGAGACCGAGATCCTCGACCTGCTGACCTCTCTGCTCAACCGGTCGCTCATCACGGTGACCGGTGAGTTCGAGGGGCGGGTGCGCTACCGGCTGCCCGAGGCGGTGCGCGGGTTCGCCCGGGAGCGGCTGGCCGCCCGCGGCGAGGCCGAGCGCTTCCAGGAACGGCTGTTCGCGCGGATGCTGCGGCTGGTGGAGGACCTGGGGCGGCGGTTGGAGTCGAGCCAGGCGATGCCCTGGACCGAGCGGGACTCGGGGCGCCAGCGGGTGATCGCGGAGTTCTCGACGCTGCGCTCGGTGCTGCGCTGGGCGCACGAGCACGGGGCCGCCGAACCGGGCCTGCGGCTGTGCGTGAGCCTGGTCGCCCACTGGGTCAGCCACCAGTGCTACTCCGAGGGCGCGCACTGGATGGATCTGCTGCTCGGGCTGGAGGACGCCGCCAAGGCTCCCTCACGGGCCCGGGCCCTGGTCGGGCGGGCCCAGCTCGCGCGGGTGCGGCGTGACCACGACCGTGCCCTGGCCCTGGGCGAGGAAGGGCTGCGGCTGTGCCGCGACGCGGGCGACGACGCGTTCGTGCGCACGTGCCTCAACCTCCTCGCGCTGGTGGAGGTGCGCACCCGGGCCGGGGACCGCGCCGCGGTGCGGGTGGAGGAGGCCCTGCGGCTGTGCCGGGACGCCGGCGACCTGTGGGGTGAGGCGATCGCCCTGGGCACGCGGGCCGCCCTCGTCGCGCAGCAGGGCGACTACCCGAGCGCGGACCACCACTACAACGCGGCGCTGACCCTGCTGCGCGGGATCGACCACCGCTGGGGGGTCGGCGTCATCCTCATCGGCCAGGCGGGCGCGGCGGAGGCCAACGGCGACCTCATGACCGCCGACCGCTGCTACCGGGAGGCCCTGGACACCCAGCGGCTGATCGGGGCGGTCGCCGAGGAGGCCCGCTGCATGTCCGGCATCGGGCGCGTCGCCCACGCGCAGGGGCGCATCGAGCAGGCCTACGACTACCTGAGCGAGGGCCTCGGACTGAGCCACTCCACCGGGCAGCGGGCGGAGGCCGCGCGCACCCTGACCGCGCTCGCGCGGGTCGCGTTCGCCCGCAACCAGCGCGAGTCGGCCTGCCGTCTGGCGGGCGCGGCCATGGAGGTCCGGAGCCGGCTGGGACTGCCGACGCACCCGGCGCCGTGGCCGTTCGCGGACCAGGAGCGGGTCCGCCGCCGGCGGCGCCAGCTGGTCGGGTGGTGGGAGCAGGGGCGGGTGCTGGACCTGGCCGAGGCCGTCCGGGAGGCGGAGCGCCTGTCGGAGGAGGGTCGCCGGCCTCCGCCGCGGCGCCCGTCGGGCGGGCGGCGGGGAGGGACGCGGGCGAAGCGGGCGGAGGCCGCAGCCGCGCCCTCGCCGGAGTCGACCAGCCCGCAGCAGCGGCTGACCAGGCGGGAGTTGGAGATCGCGCGCCTGGTGAGCACGGGGAAGAGCAACCCGGAGATCGCCCGGACGCTTTTCATCACGCCGTCGACGGCCGCCCGGCACGTCGCCAACATCAACCGGAAGATGGGCTTCCACTCCCGTACCCAGATCACCGCCTGGATCGAGCGGCACGGCACGTCGGGCTGAGTACCCTGGCCATGTCGGCCCGACCGCCTCCCGGCCGCGCCGCGGGAGCACGCGTTCAATCTACATATGCATCTGCATCGCAACATGCATGTGCATCTGGCCGTGAACGCGCTAGGCTTCCAGCCATGGGACCTCGGGCCCAACACCACCCGAGGTCGGTGGAGAACCGTGCCAGGACGAGGCGCTCCCAGGGGAGGGGATCCGCGCCGACCGCCCGGCACGGTGGGCCGGGCTCGCCACGTGGAGGGGGCGTGACGAGCCCGGATAGCCGAACCACCGCCGCCTGGGACGACTGGGGGTACGCATGGGGGTAGCACTGACTGCGGGAGCCGGACGGCCGGGACACCAACTGCCACGTAGGGACGACCCGATCGGTTCTCTCACGGGGGGACTGTGCGAGCGGCTGCGGCTGCGCCCCGCGCGGGGCGGCACGATCCGCGGGCGGAGCGGCAGGGTGGACGCGCTGTCCTTCGCCGCCACCGTGGAACGGGCGGCCGCGGGACTGAGCCGCCGGGGCATGTGTTTCGGCGACGTCGTGGGGGTGCTGGCCCCCGTCTCACCCGAGCGCTTCCTGGCCACCTACACCGTGATGTCCGTCGGCGGTCGCGCCCTGCCGCTGGTGACCGCCTCCGACCTGGACACCCAGAGCGCCATCCTCGCCGAGACCGACACACGGCTGCTCCTGGTCACCGCCGACCTGGCCCAGACCGCTCTGGAGCTGGCCGAGCGCTCGCGGGTGCGCCAGGTGATCGCCTTCGGGGACGCACTCGGGACGACCCCCTTCGACGACCTCCTCCAGCCCAGCCCGGACGGCAGCGGCTACAACCCCACGCGCGGACTCTTCGACAACGGCATCCTGGGCTACGAGCGCACCAGCGACGGCGTCCTGGCCACGCTCTACCCGCACAGCGACCTGATGGCGCGCTTCTGCGACCTGCGGGGACGGCTGGACCTGACCTCCGACGACGTGGTCGCCGTGGACGAGAGCGGCGACGAGCCCACGCGGGTGGCACTGGTGGCGCTCGCGCTCTGGACCGGAGCGTGCGTCGTGGCCGGGGAGGACTCAGCCGTGCCGGAGGGACGGCGGGTGACGGTCCGCTGCGCCCCCGAACCGGCGCGGGTGGCCCACCCGCACGCCGATTCGATGTACTAGGGGACGCCTCCCGCGCGGTCCGGCGACCGCACGGGAACCCCCGAGAGCGGGCCTACTCAGCGCACGCCGCGCCGGGGTCGTCGATCTCGAACCACGCCACGTGGGTGGCCCCGCTCCAGTACTCACCGCTGCGGCTGGCGCAGCTGTCGACGATGAGGCGACCGCGCCCGTAGTCCTCGCCGTCCTCGCGCGAGTGCCCGTCGACGCCGTCGCGCTCGCCCTGGTCGGCGACGGCGACCCGCAGCCGTCCCGTGCCCGAACGCAGGAACAGCGTCATCACCCCGCCGGTCTGGCCCGAGCGCGAGTGCAGGAGCGCGTTGGTGGCGAGTTCGCTGACGGCGAGTTCGGCGTCGTCCAGGGCGCCCTCGCCATGGCCCTTCCCGGAGAGGAACCCGCGTACGCGCGCCCGGATGGAGCGGACGGCCGTGAGGTTGCCCGCGCAGCTCCAGACGGTGTTGTCGGTGGCGTCACCGGGCAGGTCTCCGAGCTCGATCGTCGACGCGACCGGCGGTGTGGGCGCGGTGTCCTCCGGGATCTCCGCGGGTACGTGTTCCCGGAGTTGCCTCGCCTCAGCCATCCGGTCACTCCAATCACCCGCGACGGCGCGCGGGTCGCGCAGCCTGCACTCACCTTAGACAAGGGTGGGCTTGGTCCAGAACAGCACACCCGGCGTCCCGCCGTCGCGGATCGGCCACAAAACGCCGTCTCGTGTCCTCCCCCGTGAGGACAAAGGAAACAGCGGAGAACCCAGAAGCACCCATGTGACGTGTAACACGTAGGCAATGCGGGACGGATGCGGCCGTTCGCCTGACAGGGACCCGATTCGGGAACGATCATCGTTATCAATCGTGGGGTCGTGACGCGACCCTCCACCGTGCGGACGGAGCGCCCTCCGGTCCGCACCCGACGCGGAGGACACCATGAAGATCGCGTTCGCGGGCAAGGGCGGCAGCGGCAAGACCACGCTCTCCGCGCTCTTCACCCGCCACCTCGCCGCGCAGCGGGTCCCGGTCGTGGCGGTCGACGCCGACATCAACCAGCACCTGGGCGCGGCGCTCGGCGTACCCGAACGCCACCTGGACCGCCTCCCCGCGCTGGGCGCGCACCCGGCCGAGATCAAGGAGATCCTGCGCGGGGAGAACCCGCGGATCGCCTCGGCGGAGGCGATGATCAAGACGACGCCTCCCGGCCGGGGGTCGCGCCTGCTGACGGTGACCGGCGAGAACCCGGTGCACGCCCGGTTCGGAGCCCCCGCCCACGGCGCGACGCTCATGGTCACCGGCCCCTACTCCGAGGAGGACCTCGGCGTCGCCTGCTACCACTCCAAGGTCGGCATGGCCGAGATGTACCTCAACCACCTGGTCGACGGGCCCGGCGAGTACGTGGTCGTGGACATGACCGCGGGCGCCGACTCCTTCTCCTCCGGGCTGTTCACCCGCTTCGACATGACCTTCCTGGTGGCCGAGCCGACCCTGCGCGGCGTGGGCGTGTACCGGCAGTACGCCGACTACGCGCGCGACCACGACGTCGAGATCCGCGTGGTCGGCAACAAGGTGCGCGACGAGGAGGACGTCGCGTTCCTGCGCGAGCACGTCGGCGACGCGCTCGCGGCGTGGATGTCGCACTCGGGGTTCGTGCGGTCGATGGAGAAGGGCCGCCACCCGGAGCTGGCGGACCTGGAGGAGGAGAACGTCAAGACGCTCGGGCGGCTGCGGGACATGGTCGACGCGACCCGCAAGGACTGGGCGCGGTTCACGCGGCAGTCGGCCGAGTTCCACCTGCGCTACGGCCGGGGCCGCGCCGACGCGGCGGAGTTGGCGGCCCAGATCGACCCCGGCTTCGTCATGGGACCGGAGGCGCTCGGAGTCAGGCGCCCCGCACAAGAAACGGACAAAATGGACAAATAGCCTGTTAAACACCACGGTTTCACTTCCCCCCGACATCGATTGGGGCACAACCTGGGCGTGGCGCGGACCCCGAACGCCCCGTGGGCGGCATGCGCACACGACCGCGTGTGGCGCCCGCGGGGACCGCCCCGAAACGGCAGGCCACCCAGGCTTTGCGGCGCCGCCGCGCCCCCGCGCCGCCGGCGCCCTCCGACGCCGTGCCGTGTGCCCGCCTCGCGGGATCACCGACGTTTGACGCCTCCCGGGGGTGACACAAGGATCGAAGCCCGGACCGATACCAGCCAGTACGCCCAGGCCCCGCCCCTGCTCGGGCACCTCCCCCAGGCCGCTGTGCCGTCCGGTCGAAGATCCCGTACCCCACACGAGGTGTCCCGTGTCGCCGCTGTCCGAAGAACCCACGCCCGCCCGCACGCACGCCCCCACCCGACGCTCCCTGCTCAAGGCCTCCGCCGCCGGCGCGGCCGTCGCGCCGGTCTTGGCCGCGTGCGGCGGGGACTCGGAGTCCGACGGCTCGACCGGAGGCGGCGAGCCCCAGCGGGGCGGACTCCTGCGGGTCGGCGTCGCCGGCGGCGGAGCGAGCGACACGCTGGACGCGCACGATCCCACCGACAACGTCGACATCGCGCGCAACCACGCCCTCTACGCCACCCTGGTGAAGTACACCAGGGACGGCGCCATCGAGACGGACCTGGCCGAGTCGCTGGAGCCCAACGACGACGCCACGGCGTGGACGGTCGTGCTCAGGGAGGGGCTGACCTTCCACGACGGCTCCCCCGTCACCGCCGACTCCGTGGCCTTCTCCCTGCGCCGCATCCTCGACCCGGACAACCCCATGCGCGGCGCGGGCGACATGCCCGGCGTCGACCCCGAGGCCCTGGAGGTCGTCGACGAGCGCACGCTGGTCATCCACGTCGACGAGCCGCTGGTGACCCTGCCCGAGGCGCTCGCCGAGTACTACAACTGCGTCGTCCCCGAGGGCTACGACCCGGACAACCCCGTCGGCTGCGGCCCGTTCCGCTACGCGGAGTTCGTCGTCGGCGAGTACAGCCTGTTCGAGCGGCACGAGGGCTACCACGTCGAGGGCCTGCCCTACGTCGACCAGCTGGAGATCCGGGACTTCCCCGAGGACGACGCGCGCGTCAACGCCCTGAGCAGCGGAACCGTCGACGTCATCAGCCAGGTGCCGCACGCCCAGGTCGCCGTCATCGAGGGCAACCCCGAGATGGAGATCATGGAGTCCGAGACCGGCATGTGGCTGCCGTTCACCATGCGCGTGGACCAGGCGCCCTTCGACGACGTCCGGGTCCGCCAGGCCTTCCGCCTCATCGTCGACCGCCAGCAGATGGTCGACCAGGCGCTGGCCGGGTACGGGCAGATCGGCAACGACATGTACGCCCGTATGGACCCGTCCTACCCCGAGGACTTCGACCAGCGCGACCAGGACCTCGCCGAGGCCCGGCGCCTGCTCGCCGAGGCCGGGCACGAGGACGGCCTGGAGGTCGAGCTGGTCACCGGTGACATCAGCGCCGGGGTGGTGGCCGCCGCCGAGGTGTTCCAGGAGCAGGCGCGCGAGGCCGGGGTCACCGTGAACCTGCGCCGCGTCAACGCCAGCGACTACTGGAACCCGGAGGAGGGCTTCCCCTACGCCTTCGGCCAGGACTTCTGGAGCGCGCGCAACTACATCACGCAGACCGCGCAGGGCTCCGTCGTGGGCGCCCCCTACAACGAGACCATGTGGGGCGAGGACGAGGAGTGGGTCGAGCTCGTCGAGCGGGCGCGCCAGACCCCCGACGCGGACGAGCGCAACGGGCTCATCCGGCAGGCGCAGCGGATCGAGTACGAGGAGGGCGGCTACATCGTGTGGGGCTTCGTGAACCTGCTCGACGCCCACTCCAGCCGCCTGAACGGCCTGGCGCCCGCCGTCTCCGGCCACCCGCTGGGTTCCTACTCCTTCCACGAGATGTGGATGGAGCAGTAGCGGTTCAGCGGGACCCCACAGCCGAGACCGCCACCGAAAGCACACCATGACTCGACTCATCGCCGTCCGCCTCCTCTTCGGCGCGCTGACGCTCTGGGCGGTGTCCGTCGTGGTCTTCGCGGCCACACAGGCACTGCCGGGCGACGCCGCCCAGCTGATCCTGGGCCGCGACGCCACGCCGGAGCGCCTGGAGGCGCTGCGCGACCAGCTCAACCTGCACCAGCCCGTGGCGGTGCAGTACACGCAGTGGCTCCAGGGCCTCCTCCAGGGGGACCTGGGCACCTCCTTCTCCAACCGCCAGCCCGTCGCCGGCTTCCTGGAGTCGCCGCTCGGGAACTCGCTGACCCTCATGGGGTTGGCGGCCCTGGTCGCGACGCCGGTCTCGCTCGTCGTCGGCGCGTTCAGCGCGCTGCGCCGGGACCGGGGCTTCGACCACACCGCGTCCCTGGGGACGCTGGTGCTGGCCTCCGTGCCCGAGTTCGTGGTCGGCATCCTGCTGATCCTCGTCCTGGGCCCGGGCGGACTCGACCTGTTCGCGTCGGTGTACTCGCGCACGGGCGGGCCCGACCAGTGGGTCCTGCCCGCGCTGACCCTCGCGCTGGCGGTGGCTCCGCCGATCGTCCGCATGATGCGCGCGACGATGATCGAGGTCCTGGAGAGCGAGTACGTGCAGCAGGCGCGGCTCAAGGGGCTGGACGAGCGGGTCGTGCTGTGGCGCCACGCCGCGCCCAACGCGATCGGCCCGGTGGCGCAGGTGATCGCGCTCCAACTGGCGTGGCTGGCGGGCGGTGTCGTGGCCGTGGAGTTCCTGTTCAACATCCCGGGGATCGGCAAGGTCCTCATGGACGCGATCGCCAACCGCGACGTTCCGCTGATCCAGGCCGTGGTCCTGCTCATCGCCGGGATCTACATCCTGGTCAACCTGCTCGCCGACGTGATCGGTCTGGCGGCCAACCCGAAGGTCCGGGTCTCGGCCCGCCGCGGGGCCCCGAAGGCCGGGAAGGGGAAGGTGACGACGCGATGAGCGCACCGACGACGGAACCCGGGGCCGGGAAGGTCGCGACGGCGGCCAGGCGCGGACCCGGGCTGCTGCGGACCGCGTGGGGCTTCGGCCGGACGAAGGCGGGCGCGGTCCTGACCGGGATCGTCGTCCTGGTCGCCGTGCTCGGCCCGTTCGCCGCCCCGTACACGCCGACCGAGTTCGTCGGCCTGCCGTACCAGACGGACGTGGACGGGGCCGTGTTCGGCACCGACAACCTCGGCCGCGACGTGCTGACCCGGTTCCTGTGGGGCGGGTGGACGCTGCTGCTGCTCGCCGTCTCGGCCGCCGGGATCGGTGTGGCCGTCGGCACGGTGGTCGGCATCGTCGCCGGATACCGGCGCGGGTGGCTGGACGACGTGCTCATGCGGTTCAACGACGTCCTGCTGGCCTTCCCCCAGCTGATCGCCGCGCTGCTGGTGATGTCGATCATCGGCCCGAAGGTGTGGCTGATCGTCGCGGTCATCGCCGTGTCCCACGTGCCCCGCGTGGCGCGTGTGATCCGCGAGGCGACCCGCGCGGTGATCGAGCAGGACTTCGTCAAGGCGGCGGAGGCGATCGGCCTGCCCCGCTGGCGGATCATGGCCGTCGAGATCCTCCCGAACGTCACCAGCCCGCTCCTGGTGGAGCTGGGCCTGCGGCTGACCTACTCGATCGGCGTGGTCGCGGTCCTGGGCTTCCTGGGCATGGGCCTCCAGCCGCCGACGGCCGACTGGGGACTCATGATCAACGAGACGCGCCAGGGCATGGCCGTGCAGCCGTGGCCGGTGGCCCTGCCGGTGGCCGCGATCGCGGTCCTGACCATCGGCGCCAACCTCATCACCGACGGGCTGTCGCGCGCGGCCATCGGCATCGACCGGGGGGTCGCGAAGTGACGCGAAGCGAACACACCGTTCTGGAGGTCGACGGCCTGACCGTGATCGGCCGTCCGTCGCGGGTGGAGATCATCTCCGACGTGTCGGTCAGCGTGCGGCGGGGCGAGATCCTCGGCCTGGTCGGCGAGTCCGGCTCGGGCAAGACCACGCTCGGGCTGTCCCTGCTGGCGCACTGCAAGCGGGCGACCGCGATCGCCCGCGGCCACGTGGCGGTCGACGGTCAGGACCTGGCCTCCCTGTCGGAGAAGGGCGTCCGCCGGTTGCGCGGGCGGGCGGTGGCCTACATCCCGCAGTCCCCGGCCTCGGCGCTCAACCCGGCGCTGCGGCTGCGGACGCAGTTGGGCGAGGCCCTGCACGACGCCGCCCTGCCCCGCGCGGCGGTGCTGGAGCGGGTCCGCGAGGTGCTGCGCGAGGTGGCGCTGCCCGACGACGACCGGTTCCTGCGCCGCTACCCGCACCAGCTGTCCGGAGGGCAGCAGCAGCGGGTGGCGATCGCGATGGCGTTCATCGGCCGCCCGGACGTGATCGTCCTGGACGAGCCGACCACGGGCCTGGACGTCACCACGCAGGCGCACGTGCTGGAGACCATCCGGCGGATGACCCGCGAGTACGGGACCGCCGGGGTCTACATCAGCCACGACATGGCCGTGGTCGCCGACCTGGCCGACGAGATCGCGGTGATGTACCGCGGACGGCTGGTCGAGCGCGGACGCACCGGCGAGGTGATGGCCGCTCCCCGGCACGAGTACACCCGACGGCTGCTGTCGGCCGTTCCCCTGCTGCGCACGGAGGGGCACGAGGCCGCCGAGGAGTCGCAGGAGCCGCCGCTGCTGCGGGTGTCCGGGCTGGCGGCCGGGTACGGGCGGACCCGGGTCCTGGAGGGGATCGACGTGTCGGTCTCCCGTGGCGAGTGCGTGGCCCTGCTCGGCGAGTCCGGCTCCGGCAAGACCACGCTCTCGCGGTCGGTGGCCGGGCTGCACCACCAGTTCACCGGCGAGGTGCTCTTCGACGGCGCACCGCTGGCGCGCAGCGGCTACCGGCGCACCGCCGAGCAGCGGCGCCGCGTGCAGTACGTGTTCCAGAACCCGTACGAGGCGCTGAATCCGCGCAAGCGCGTACGGGACCAGATCCTGGGCCCCTACCGGCACCTGGCCGGTCGCCCGGACGACCCGGACCGCGTGGTGGCCGAGGCCCTGGAGCGCGCGGCACTGCCCGCCGCCTACGCCGACCGGTTCCCGGAGCAGCTCAGCGGAGGCGAGCGTCAGCGCGTGTGCATCGCGCGCGCGGTGGCGACGAGGCCCGACCTGATGGTGTGCGACGAGATCACCTCGGCGCTGGACGTGTCGGTGCAGGCGGAGATCGTGACGCTGCTGCGCGACCTCCAGGACGCGGGGATGGCCCTGCTGTTCGTCACGCACAACATCGCGCTGGTGTCCAACATCGCCCAGCGGGTGGCGGTGCTGAACCAGGGCCGGATCGTCGAGTACGGGCCGGTCGGCCAGGTGATGGCCGACCCCCGGCACGCGTACACGCGTGCGCTCATCGCCGACACCCCGGACTTCCAGCCGTCCTTCGCGACGGCCGCGGACCAGGGTCCGGCTGTCTGAGGGGGCGGGTCCGCGCCGCGCCCCGGTCCGCCCTCCCCCTCAGAACAGCACCGACATGACCTCGCCGACCTGGCGGAAGCCGACGCGGCGGTAGGCCGCACGGGCCGGGGTGTTGAAGTCGTTGACGTAGAGCGTGACGCGCGGCGCGATCTCGGCGAGGGCGTACCGGACGACCGCCGCCATGCCCGACGTGGAGTGGCCGCGGCCGCGCAGGTCCGGGTGGACCCACACGCCCTGGACCTGGCAGGCGTGCGGCGTGACCGCGCCGATCTCGGCCTTGAACACCACCCGGCCGTCCTCGATCCGCGCGAACGCCCGGCCGGTGCGCACCAACTCCTCGATGCGCGCCCGGTACAGGGCGCCGCCGTCGCCGGAGTCCGGCGGCACGCCGACCTCCTCGGTGAACATGGCCACGCAGGCCGGGACCAGGGTGTTCAGCTCCGACGGCCGTACCCGGCGCACCTGCGGGTCGGCTGGCACGGCGGAGGGGGCGTCGGTCTCCAGGACGGGCTGGCTGGCGCGGATGACGCGGGCGGGCCCCCACGCGGGGGTGACCAGCTCCCAGAAGTCCCGCACCGCGCCGACGGGCCCGACGATCGAGGAGCACCGGCGCCCGCGCCAGCGGGCGTGGTCGGCGAAGCTGCGGATCGCGGCGGGTCCGGCGTTGACCGGGACCAGGTTGGCGCCGGAGTAGCACAGGGCGGTGAGGCGCCCGTCCTCGACGTGGCCCCACACCTCGGTCCCGCTGAGGCGCGCGGAGATCCCGGTCGTCATCAGGCGCGACGCGACGAAGACGTTGCCCACGGGGTCGGTGTCCAGGAGCGCGCGGACGGCCGCCCGGTCACGCTCTCCGAGGATCCGTACCGGCGAGGTCCGAAGCATCGCTTTCTCCCCCATCGTCCAGTCGGCCCCCGGTGGCCGCCGGAGGATTCGACCCGATCCAGTTCGCGCCGGTTACAGACTATTCGACGGGTTACCCGGGGTCGCCGGGGAGATCGGCGATGACCGCGGCGACCCCCTCCGCCGCCGCCCTGAGGTCCTCGCGGCGGGAGCTCGGGCGCGGCTCGGGCCGGCGCTCGCAGGCGACGTCGGGGCCGCTCGGCCTCCGGGCGGGCAGGGTTCCGCGCAGCAGGTAGGCGGCGACGAGCTCGTCGACGCACAGGTTCCCGGTGAAGGCGACACCGTGCGTGTGGCCGCCCTCCTCCATGACCAGGACCGAACCGGGCAGCCGGTCGCGCAGGGCGTGGGCTCCCTCGACGGGGGTGGCTCCGTCCCCGGACGCGTGCACGATGAGGGCCGGGCCGTCGAAGGCGCGGTGTTCGTGGGGCGCGTCGCCGACCTGGAACCAGTCGCCGGAGTCGGCGTCCCAGTCCAGGCACGGCGCGTTGTACCAGGCGTTGTGCCAGCCGACGAAGGGCGCCTCCTCGTGCGCCAGGCGGGCGTCGGTGCGCCAGGCGGACCAGTCGGTGGGCCAGTGCGCGTCGGTGCACTGGACCGCGAGGTAGCCGCCGTAGCTGCGGTCGTTGTCGGCGTGGTCGCCGTAGGTCCGGTGGAGGGTGAGCAGCCCGGTGGAGTCGCCCTCGTTGATCCGGGCGGACAGCGCCCGGGCCACGCCGGGCCAGGTGGAGTCGGCGTAGGCGACCACGAGGGCGGCGGTCTCCAGCTCGGTGGGGCCGACGGTGGCCTCGATCGGGTCGGCGCGCAGCTCGGAGCGTAGCCGGTAGTAGGCCTCGGCGACCTCGTCGCCGGTCCGGCCCAGGCGGTAGGTGGCGTGGTGGCGGGCGGCCCAGTCGAAGAAGTGCTGTGCCGCGCGCTGGAGGGCGCGGCTCTGGACGTGGTTGCTCTCGTACCAGGGGTTGTCGGGGTCGACGACGCTGTCGAGCACGAGCGAGCGGACCCGGTTCGGGTAGAGCGAGGAGTAGACGGTGCCCAGGTAGCTGCCGTAGGAGTAGCCGAGGTAGTCGATCCGGTCCTCGCCCAGCGCACGGCGGACGGCGTCCATGTCGTGGGCGGTGTCCTCGGTGCGGGTGTGGGAAAGGAGGCGTCCGGTGTTCTCGGCGCAGGCGCGGGCGTAGGCCTGGGCGTCGGCGCGCAGCGCGGCCTCCTCGGCCCCGTCGGCGGGCACGGTGTCCGGGCGGACCGGACTGAAGTAGTCGGGGTCGCAGGTGATGGCGGGGGTGGAGGCGCCGACGCCGCGCGGGTCGAAGGCGACCACGTCGTACACCTCGCGCAGCTCCTCGGGCATGCGCCCGTGGGTCATGGAGGCCCACCGGCGGGCTCCGCTGCCGGGGCCGCCGGGGTTGACGATCAGGGTGTGCCGCGTGGTGCCGGTGGCGCGGACGCGGGAGAGCGCGAGTTCGACGGTCTCGTCCGCGCCGGGTACCCGGTCGCCGCCCGCGGTGCGCACGAGCGGGACGGTCAGGGTGGCGCACTCCAGGACCTCGTCGCCGCGGGGTTCGAGGTCCTTGCACGGACCCCAGTCGAGCCCCGTGCGGTCGACGCGTGTCTCGGGCCGGGCGGATTCCGCCAGGGCGGGTACGGGGACGCCCACGAGCGAGGCCAGTAGGGCCCCGGCGGTGACGGTGGCCCGGATTCGTCGTCGCACTCGCGTTCTCCCCCTGCGCGTCCTGATGTCAAGAGGCATTGTCTCCGTTACCGAACGTGACATGCGGAAGCGACACGGACCCCATGGGGTACCGCCCCGGTAGCATGTGCCCTGGTGAGGTCAGACGGGGACATAAGGGGCACAATGCGTCTGGATCGTGTCGACGAGCGGATCATCGCGATACTCGGCGCGGACGCGCGGATGAGCTTCGCCGAGATCGGCGGCGAGGTCGGGTTGAGCCCCTCGGCGGTCAAGCGCCGCGTGGACCGGCTGATCGAGTCCGGCGCCGTGCGCGGCTTCACCGTGGTCGTCGAACCCCAGGCGATCGGCTGGACCACCGAGGCCTACATCGAGCTGTACTGCCGGGCGCGCACGTCCCCGGGCGAGATCCGCAACGGGCTGGCCGGGTACGCCGAGATCACGTCGGCCTGCACGGTGACCGGCGAGGCCGACGCCGTGGTCCAGGTCCGCGCCCGCGACACCCACCACCTGGAGGAGGTCATCGAGCGCATCGGCGCCGAGCCCTTCGTGGTGCGGACCAAGAGCACCCTGGTGCTGTCGAGGCTGGTGGACCAGCCCATCCTGGCGGGAACCAGCGGGCTGTCCTAGCCGTGTCCGTTCCGGGCCTCCGCCGCGCTGCGGCCCGGCGCCGCCCGGACGGCCCCGGAGAAGGGGACGGCCCCCGGCCGTGCGCGGTTCGGTGGACGCACGGGCGGAGGCCGTCGGGACGGGGCCGGTCGGACCCTCAGTCCTCGGGGAGGCGCACGGGCGCCAGGTCGTCGAAGCGGTCTCCCGGACCCGGGTTGGTCGGGTCGGTGTGCCCGCCGAAGTGGTGCGCGACGCCCCAGACCGCGTTGAGCGCGGTCTGCACGGCGCCCTCGGCCCAGCCGGCGGTCCAGGACACGTCGTCCCCGGCCAGGAACAGGCCGCGGTGGCGCTCCTCCAGCCCGTCCTGCTTGAAGTGCGTGAACAGGCGGCGCTGGTAGCGGTAGTGGCCTGGGAGGTTGGCCTTGAACGCGCCCATGAAGTAGGGCTCGTCCTCCCACGAGACGGTCACCGGGTCCCCCGTGATGTGCGAGCGAATGTCGACATCAGGGTAGATCTTGCCCAGGGAGTTCAGCATGACCTCCATCCGCTCGTTCGCGGACAGCGGCAGCCACTTGAGCGAGTCGTCGCACCACGTGTAGGACAGGCAGATCGCGGCCGGAGCGTCCGGGTCCTCCCCCTCCAGGAGGTAGGTGCCACGGGTCATCCGGTCGGTGAGCGTCATGCTCATGACGTCGCGGCCGGTCCTCGGGTCCTTGTCCCGCCAGAACGCGCGGTCCACCGGCACGAACAGCTTGGAGGACTCCATGTAGTGGGTCCGCTCGATCGCCGTCCAGTGGTCGATCGGCAGCAGGCTCTCGTCGCAGTCGATCTTGGACAGCATCATCCAGCTCTGCGCGGTGAACACGGCGGCCGCGTAGGTGCGGGTGGAGCCGGAGGAGTCCGTCACCGTGATGTTCCCGGCCGCCGACCCCCTGGCGGAGGTGCGGCGCAGCGCGGTGACGCCCGGGCGCGGACCGCCGCCGTGCAGGGAGGCCAGGGAGGTGCCCTGCGCCCAGTACGTGATCTTGTCCGGGGCGTGCTCCCACATCCGCAGCGGCAGCTGCTGGACGCCGCCGACGATGCCCATGTGGTCGTCGTCCGCGCCCGTGTAGGTGACGCGCAGGATCTCCAGGATGGAGTTCGGGAAGTCGGTGTCCCACCCGCCGGTGCCGAAGCCCACCTGGCCGAAGATCTCGCGGTGCCGGAAGGAGGCGAAGGCGGGCGAGTCGCACAGGAAGCCGTAGAAGGTCTGGTTGTCGAGCCGGGCGACCAGCTCGTTCCAGATCTCCTTCTGCGTCGCGACGTCGCGCTCGCGGATCGCCCGCTGCATGCGGGTGTGCTGGGCGCCCTCCTCCAGGGTGCGGTCCCAGGCGCGCGCCACCTCGCGGTAGACCTCGGGCAGGTCGTCGAGGCCGGTCGCGTAGTGGGTCTCGCCCTTGAGGTCGACCACGGTGCTCGGGGTGACCGGCGCGAGCGGGTTGGGGAAGGGGACCGTCTCCAGGCCCATCTTCTCGACGTAGTGCAGGAACGCGGTCGACGACGGCGGGAAGCGCATGGCGCCCATCTCGGCGACGACGTCGTCGGGGCAGTTCGGCAGCTTCCGCGTGCGCAGGCGCCCGCCGATCTCGTCGGCCTCGTACACGACCGGTCTGAGCCCCATCCTCATGAGCTCGTAGGCCGTGACGACGCCCGACAGGCCGCCGCCGATCACGGCGACCTCGGTCCCGTGGCGCTCGGCCGGGACCTGCCCGATTCCGGCGGGGCTCTCCAGGTAGGCGTCGTAGGCGAACGGGAAGTCCGGCCCGCACATGTTCAACGGGGTGTCCTGTGCGGACGCGGAACCGGCGGCCGTGGGCACGGCTGACGTCATGCGCCCCTCCTTTACGCGTGGGTGTCGGCGAGCGGGGTGTACCGCGCGGCTGGTCGGGTGGTGGTTCAGACGGCGAGGGACCCGTAGAGGTCGGGTCGGCGGTCCTCGAGGTAGGAGTGCTCGGCGAGCACGTCGGCGGCCGCGGCGGGGTCGACGTCCCCGACCAGCAGCGCCTCGTCGGGTCCGGCGCGCAGCAGTTCGGCGCCGTCCGGACCGACCAGGGTGCTCAGCCCCATGTAGTCGAGGTCGCCCTCGACGTCGCACCGGTTGACGTAGGCCAGGTGCAGCTGGTTCTCCATCGCGCGGGCGGGGACCAGCAGGGTCGGCACCAGGACGTTGGGCTGCATGAGGGCCGTGGGGACGACGAGGAGTTCGGTCCCGGCCAGGGCGTGCGCGCGCACCGCCTCGGGGAACTCGACGTCGTAGCAGACCAGGAACCCGACGCGGACGCCGCCCAGGTCCGTCTGCACGACCGCGGTGTCCCCGGGGGCGTACATGTCCCGGTCCAGATCGCCGAAGAGGTGGTTCTTGCGGTACAGGGCACGGTCGGCCCCCTGGCCGTCCACGAGGCGCACCGCGTTGTACACGCGGCCGTCGGCGCGCTCGGGGAAGCCGTACACGATCGCGACGCCGGTGTCGGCGGCCACGCGGGCGACGGCCTCGAACAGGGGCCCGTCGGCGGGCTCGGCCAGGCGGGCGACGTCGGAGCCCAGGGCGTAGCCGGTCATCGACATCTCGGGGCCGATCAGCAGGTCGGCGCCTGCGTCGGCGGCGGCGCGGGCCCGCCCGGCGAGCCGGGTCAGGGAGGAGGCGGTGTCTCCGCTGCGTCCGGCGCCCTGGTCCAGGGCGACGCGCAGGGTTCGGCGTGTCATCCTCTCCTCCTCCCGTGGGGTCCTGGGTGCGGCCGCGTCCACTCTAGGTGCGACATCGCGCCCGAAATGTGTGTTCGGAGCGCACTCCGTTGCGTCTTTCACCCGCTTTGACGTGGTTCGTTGCGCGGATCGACGGACCCGCGCCCGGCCGGATCCCGTCCGGCCACCCCCAGCAACGCGGAGGCGGGGCCGGAAGATTCCCGGCCCCGCCCGCCCGTGTGCTCCCAGCCGCTCAGACGCCGGCCTCGACGGCGCCGTCCGGCTCCAGGGCGGAGCGGCGCACGCTGTAGGCGAAGTAGACGACCAGGCCGACGACGAGCCAGGCGGCGAAGGCCGCCCACACGCTCAGGTCCATGCTGACCATGAGGTAGGCGCAGGCCAGGACGCCCAGCACCGGGGTGACCGGCGCGCCCGGCATCCGGAAGGCGCGCCGCAGGTCGGGGCGGCGCTTGCGCAGGACCAGGACGGCCACGTTGACCAGGGCGAACGCGAACAGCGTGCCGATGGCGGTGGCGTCGGCGAGCGGGCCCAGCGGGACCAGCGCGGCCAGGACGGCGATGACCACGGAGGTGATGACCGTGTTGGCGCGCGGCGTGCCCTTGGCGTCGACGCTGGAGAACGCCTTGGGGATGAGGCCGTCGCGGGACATCGCGTAGAGGATGCGGGTCTGGCTGTAGAGGACCACCAGGACGACGCTGGCCAGGGCGAGCACGGCGCCCGCGGCGAAGATGACCGCCCAGACCGGGGTGCCGGTGACGCGGGTCAGGATCCCGGCCAGGGAGGTCTCCCCGTCGGCGAAGTCGGTCCAGTTGAGCGCGCCGATCGCGGTGAAGGCGACCAGGCAGTACAGGGCGGTCACCAGGATCATCGAGAACATGATGGCGCGGGGCAGGTCGCGCTGCGGGTTCTTGGCCTCCTCGCTGGCGGTGGAGGCGGAGTCGAACCCGATGTAGGAGAAGAACAGCGTGGCGCCCGCGGCGCTGACACCGGCCATGCCCATCGGCATGAACGGGGCGAAGTTGCCGTCCTGGACGGCGGTGACCGCGATGGCCACGAACATGGCCAGGATGCCGATCTTGACGGCGACCATGACCGCGTTGACGCGGCTGCTCTCGCGCACCCCGGCGAGCAGCGCGAACATCGACAGCAGGACGACGATCGCGGCCGGCAGGTTGATCAGCCCGCCCTCCATCGGCCCGGTGAGCAGCTCGGCGGGCATGGACAGCCCGGTGGTCAGGCGCAGGAGCTCGTCGATGTACTGGCCCCAGCCCACGCCGACGGCCGCGACGGACACGCCGTAGGTGAGCATCAGGCACCAGCCGCAGATCCAGGCCGTGAACTCGCCCATGGTGGCGTAGGCGTAGGAGTACGCGGAGCCGGAGGCGGGGATCATCCCGGCCATCTCGGCGTAGGCCAGGGCGGAGAACAGGGCGGTGATCCCGGCCAGGACGAACGCGACGATGACCGCCGGCCCGGCGACCGGCACGGCCTCGCCGAGGACGACGAAGATGCCGGTGCCCAGGGTGGCGCCGATGCCGATCATGGACAGCTGCCAGAAGCCCATGTGGCGGCGCAGCCCTGTCCCTTCGGAGGCCTGTGCTTCGGCCACGAGCCGTTCGACCGGCTTGCGGCGGGTGAGGCGGTCCCTCAGCGAGGGCGCACCGCCCTGGCCGACGGGCACGGGGGTGCCCGCCGTGGTCTTCTGGTCCACCACGTCAACTACTCCTCGACGCATTCGTGCATGGGCACACCACACCCCTGGACAGGGTGTGTGGTGAGGGGTGACCGCCGCTCCCGGAGGACACACGGCGCGGACGGCCGGTCGTCGCCGCCGGCGGCGGTCGATACGAACCTCCAGCAACGTTAGCCGCGTTACCTAGGTAACATGACCACCGAACGTTGCGTATGTCCGACTTCGACGCCCAGTCTCGTGCGTCCCGGCGCAACGAAGCGCGCACGAACGTGATCCGCGCCCTATGTCGTCACTCACAGTAGCGGCCGACCTTTGACCTGCGCGGGGGTCGGAGGCACCGCTGATGTACCCGCTTTCTACCCGAACCCGGTATCCCGGGGGACCGCGTCGCAGCCCCGGACACGGCACGGGCCCGGTCCGCGCGTGCGGCGCGGGCCGGGCTCCGCGGGTGCGGGCGGGGTCAGACCCGGACGCCCGCCAGGCGCACGAGACGCACGGTCCGTGCGCGGCGGCCCCAGGCGAGCAGGGCCATCGGCACGAGGTAGGCGACCGGGAACAGCGCGGTGGCCGGTTCGGCCACCAGCAGCTGGGTCGCGGTCGCCCCGACCAGCAGAGCGGACAGCCCCAGGGCGGCGGGACCGCTGAGCGCCGGGACGAGGAGCGCGACCGCGCCCACCAGCTCGACCACGCCGACGGCGTACATCAGCCACGGGCCCAGGCCGATCTGCTCGAAACCCGCGACCGCCTGGGGGGTCGCCGCGAGCTTGGTGTAGGCCGCCATGAGGAAGGCCCCGGCCAGCAGGACCTGGAGAACCCACAGGGCGGCGTTGGCCGCGCGGCCGGGAACGTTCGTCTTCGCGGTGCGGGCGGTGCGGGCGGTGCGGGCGGTGTGGGCGGTGCGGGCGGTGGCCATGTTCCGATCCCCTGTTCGTGGTGGTGGACTCTCACCCCAAGGTCGAACGGGACCGGCCGGAATCGACACGCGCGGCGGAGTTTTCCCGACGGGCCCCGCGCGGGCCCCGGAGACGGCAGGGGCCCGGCTCGCGCCGCACGCGAGCCGGGCCCCTGTCCGTCCTCGGGGAAAGCTCCCGGGGAGACGCGGTCAGCCCGCGACGGCCACCGTGGGCTCGCCCGGCTCGACGCCGTCCTCGCCCATCTCCTCGGCGATGCGCATGGCCTCCTCGATGAGGGTCTCCACGATCTTGGACTCCGGCACGGTCTTGATGACCTCGCCCTTGACGAAGATCTGGCCCTTGCCGTTGCCGGAGGCCACACCCAGGTCGGCGTCGCGTGCCTCGCCCGGGCCGTTGACAACGCAGCCCATGACGGCCACGCGCAGCGGCACCTCCATGCCCTCCAGGCCCGCGGTGACCTCCTCGGCGAGCGTGTACACGTCGACCTGGGCACGGCCGCAGCTGGGGCAGGAGACGATCTCCAGGCCGCGCTCGCGCAGGCCGAGCGACTCCAGGATCTGCGTGCCGACCTTGACCTCCTCGGCGGGCGGCGCGGACAGCGAGACGCGGATGGTGTCGCCGATCCCCTCCGCCAACAGGGCGCCGAAGGCCACCGCGGACTTGATGGTGCCCTGGAAGGCCGGACCGGCCTCGGTCACGCCGAGGTGCAGCGGGTAGTCGCACGCCGCCGCCAGCTGCCGGTAGGCGTTGACCATCACGACGGGGTCGTTGTGCTTCACCGAGATCTTGATGTCGCGGAAGCCGTGCTCCTCGAACAGGGAGCACTCCCACAGCGCCGACTCCACCAGCGCCTCGGGCGTGGCCTTGCCGTACTTGGCGAGCAGCCGCTTGTCGAGGGAACCGGCGTTGACGCCGATCCGGATCGGCACGCCCGCGTCGCCGGCGGCCTTGGCGATCTCGGCGACCTTGTCGTCGAACTTCTTGATGTTGCCCGGGTTGACGCGCACGGCCGCGCACCCGGCGTCGATCGCCGCGAACACGTACTTGGGCTGGAAGTGGATGTCGGCGATCACCGGGATCTGCGACTTCTTCGCGATGATCGGCAGCGCGTCGGCGTCGTCGTTGGTCGGGACGGCCACCCGGACGATCTGGCAGCCGGTCGCGGTGAGCTCCGCGATCTGCTGGAGGGTCGCGTTGATGTCGGAGGTGCGGGTGGTCGTCATGGACTGGACCGACACCGGTGCGTCCCCGCCCACGGGA
Source organism: Nocardiopsis sp. NPDC050513 (assembly GCF_044457925.1). NCBI lineage: Bacteria > Bacillati > Actinomycetota > Actinomycetes > Streptosporangiales > Nocardiopsidaceae > Nocardiopsis > Nocardiopsis sp. NPDC050513. The sequence goes on from NZ_JBITHK010000001.1 coordinate 167,866, forward strand.
ACGTCTCCGACCATGATCTGCCGCGACTTGCGCCGTGTCGCCAGCGGGCGCGGCGGAGCGACGGGGATACCGAGATCGACGGTCACGCTTGTTTCACCTCGTCCGCCACCTGAGGGGGTGGCACTTGATTCGTCCGGATGCGAGAAGGGAGGGCGCCCTGCGCAACGCGCGGTGCCGCGACCGGGGGTCGAGTCACCCGCGGCGCCGATCGCGCCGTCGTCCCGGATCGCGCTGCCCAGACTACCCGTACCAGCGGGGACGACGGGGCGGATGTGGCCCACCCGTCACCCTCCACCGCCCGGGGGCCGCTACGCGGCAGGGCGGGACACCCTCAACGGACGCCTCCGGCGCAGCACCCCCCACCGTCACCCTCCACCGCCCGGGGGCCGCTACGCGGCAGGGCGGGACACCTTCACCGTCACCCGAACAGCCGGACCGGGTTGAACAGGTCGGCGACGAGCAGGACCACGCTGAACACCAGGAAGCACGCGACCACCACGTAGGCCACCGGGGTCAGCATCGCCACGTCCACCGGCCCCGGATCGGGCCGCCGGGCCAGCCTGGCCCAGCCGCGCTTGACCGCCTCCCACAGCGCGCCCGCCATGTGCCCGCCGTCCAGGGGGAGGATCGGCAGCATGTTGAAGGCGAACAGGAAGAGGTTCACCCCGGCGAGGATCTGGATCATGAGCGCGGCGGTGTCGACCAGCGGCAGGCCCTGGGACATGATCTCGCCGCCGATGCGGGAGATGCCGACGATGCCGACCGGGGAGTCCTGGGTGCGCTGCTCGCCGAGGAACGCCGCGCCGAAGACCTCGGGCACCCGGCCGGGCAGGGCGATGAGCGCCTCGCCCACGCCGACGAGCATGGTGCCCATCTCCGCGGCGGACTCGCCCAGGGTCAGGGTGGAGCGCTCGGTGGCGAACACGATGCCCAGGAAGCCGACGGTCTCGGTCTGGTAGACGCGGTAGCCCTGGTCGTCGTAGACGAAGTCGCCGTCGGCGTCGGTCTGGTAGAGGATCTCGCCCTCGGCGTCGCGGGCGGGCAGCTCGTTCTCGATGATGTCGACGTCGAACGGGATCCGCTCGCCGTCGCGCTCCACGACGATCTCGGTGCCGCCGAGGGACTCGCGGATGGCCTGGTTGGCGGCGTTCCAGTCGGGGGTGGGCTCGCCGTCCACCTCCACGATGACGTCACCGGCCTCCAGACCGGCCTCGGCCGCGGGGGTCGGCGGTTCGTCGGTGCACTCGGTGACGGACTCGCCCGCCGGGGCGACGCACTCGGTGACCAGGCCGATCGTGGTGGTGCTCTGCGGGACGCCGATGCCCATGAACAGCACGCCGAGCAGGATCGCGGCCAGGACCACGTTCATGCCCGGACCGGCGAACATGACGATCAGCCGCTTCCACGGCGAGCGCTGGTAGAACTGGCGGTCCTCGTCCTCGGGACCGACCTCGATGTAGGACGCCTCGCGCGCGTCCTCGGCCATCGCGCGCCAGCGGGAGAGCTTGCGCGGGCCGTCGTCACCGGTCCGCCGGGCGGGCGGGAGCATGCCGACCATCCGCACGAACCCGCCCAGCGGAACGGCCTTGAGGCCGTACTCGGTCTCGCCTCTGCGCACCGACCACAGGGTCCTGCCGAAGCCGACCATGTACTCGGTGCACTTGATCCCGAACATCTTGGCGGTGGAGAGATGCCCCAGCTCGTGCCAGGCGATCGAGAACAGCAGTCCGAGGACGAACAGGACGATCCCGATCACGGTCATCAACGCGACCATGCACTCTCCTCAAGCCGGCGTCAGGCCCGGCCCGTCAGCAGTTCACGCGCGCGCGCACGGGCCCAGGCGTCAGCGGCGTACACGTCGTCAAGGGTCAGGTCAGCCGAGGAGGCGCCGGGGGGGCGCTCCGACCGCTGATGTTCCGAGACTACCCGGGACACGGTGTCCATGATGGACGGGAAAGCGAGGTTTCCGCGCAGGAAGGCGTCGACCGCCTCCTCGTTGGCGGCGTTGTACACCGCCGGGGCGGTTCCGCCCGCCGCGCCGACCTCGCCGGCCAGGCGCACCGCGGGGAAGGCCTCGTGGTCGAGCGGTTCGAAGGTCCACTCCTGGGCGCGGGTGAAGTCCAGGCCTGGGGCGGCGTCGGGCACCCTGTCGGGAGCTCCGAGACCGTAGGCGATCGGGATCATCATGCTCGGCGGGCTGGCCTTGGCGATGGTGGACCCGTCCACGTACTCGACCATCGAGTGGACGATGGACTGCGGGTGGACGACGACGTCGATGCGCTCGAAGGGGACGTCGAACAGCAGGTTGGCCTCGATGACCTCCAGCCCCTTGTTGACCAGGGTGGCGGAGTTGACCGTGATGACCGGGCCCATGCTCCACGTGGGGTGGTTGAGCGCGTCCTCGGGGGCGACGGCCTCCAGCTCGCGGCGGCCGCGGCCGCGGAAGGGGCCCCCGCTGGCGGTGACCACGAGGCGGCGGACCTCGTCGCGGCGGGCGCGGGTGTGGCCCTGGGCGAGGCTGGTCAGCTCGTCCTCGGGAACGTGGGGGAAGCACTGGGCGATGGCGTAGTGCTCGGAGTCGACGGGGACGATCTGGCCGGGGGAGGCCACCGCGCGGACCAGCGGCCCGCCGATGATGAGGGACTCCTTGTTGGCCAGGGCGAGCCTGCGCCCGGCGCGCAGCGCGGCGAGCGTGGACTCCAGGCCCAGCGCGCCGGTGATGCCGTTGAGGACGACGTCGCACTCGGAGCCCGCCAGCTCGGCGACCCCCTCGGCGCCGGCCAGGACGGTGGCGGCGGCGCCGTGCTCGGCGAGGGCGCGCGCGAGTTCGGGGGCGCGGTCGGCGTCGGCGACGGCCACCGTGCGGGCGCCGAGTTCGGCGGCCTGCTTCGCGAGCAGGTCGATCCGGCCGCCGCCCGCGGCCAGGCCGACCACCCGGAAGCGGTCGGGGTTGCGCTGGACGATGTCGATCGCCTGGGTCCCGATCGAGCCGGTCGAGCCGAGGACCACTACGGTTCGCTGCTGTTGTTGTCGCACGTCCTCATTGTTCCGCACGGGGCGCACCGGCACGTGCTTCGGCGGGGTTTCGGGGACTTTACAAGCGGATGGCGGTGGCTTACCTTACTGGTTAGTAAGTTACCTCACAGTACGGAATGCCCTCCGTCACACTGACCGACCCCAAGGATCCGGGTTCTCCCCGATGGAGACGGCGCGGCCGGAACCTCCTCCCCCGACGACCCCCGAGGTTCCCCCCATGCGTCAGACAGACACGCCCACCCCCGCACCCCGCGGTGGGCGCGCGACCCCCGGTGTCCCGCGCGCGCTCGCCCGGCTGCTGTCCCTCGCCCTGGCGGCGGTGCTCGCCGCCGTGCTCCTGCCCGCCGCCCCCGCCGCCGCCTCGGTCGGTGCCACCGTCAGCTACGAGACCATCGTCAGCCACGACGGCACGGAACTCGGCGCCAAGGTGATCACCCCCACCGGCGTCCAGGGGCCGCACCCGCTGCTGGTCATGCCCTCCGCGTGGGGGACGAACAACCTCCTCTACGTGGGCGCCGCCTACCGCCTGGCCTACGAGTCCGGCTACCAGGTGGTCTCCTACACCTCGCGCGGTTTCTGGGACTCCGGCGGCGAGGTGCAGATCGCCGGACCCGAGGACCGCGCCGACGCCAGCGCCGTCATCGACTGGGCGCTGGCGAACACGGACGCCGATCCCGAGCGGATCGGCATGGCCGGGATCTCCTACGGCGGGGGCATCAGCATGCTGACCGCCGCCGAGGACGACCGCGTGCGCGCGGTGGCCGCGATGAGCGGATGGACCGACCTGGTCCCGTCGCTGTACCCGAACGAGACCATCGACATGCAGTCCGTCGAGGTGCTGCTCGGACTGGGCAACCTCACCGGCCGCCCCGGCGAGGTCATGCGCGAGGTCGAGCGCGAGTACCGTCGCGGGAACGTCGGGCCGGCGCTGGAGATGGCCCCCGACCGCTCGGTGGCCACCAAGGTCGACCAGATCAACGCCAACGGCACCGCCGTGATGATGGCCAACGCCTGGAACGACGGCTTCTTCCCGCCGGGGCAGATCACCGACTTCTACGAGCGGCTCGAAGGCCCCAAGCGGCTCATGCTCACCCCCGGCGACCACGCCACCGCCGAGGCCTTCGGCGCGGCGGGTCTGCCGAACGAGATCTGGGAGGCGGTGGGCGACTGGTTCGACCACCACCTCAAGGGCGAGGCGAACGAGGTCGACGCCGAGGGCTCGGTGCACGTCAAGCCGAACAACGGCCGCGGCGGCTGGACCTCCCACCCCGACTGGGCGTCGGTCACCGGCGAGACCGACCGCTACTACCTGGACCGGCCCAGCACCAGCTGGTTCCGCTGGCAGAGCAGCGGGGCCATGGGGGAGGAGCCGTCGACGGGGTGGGACTACGACTTCCGGACGGGGATCACCACGACCGCGGTCAGCGGCACGGTCCTGCTGTCGGGGGCGCTCCAGCAGTTCTTCGACGTGCCCACCGGGGTCCTGCTGCCGACGGTGAACCGCTACCGCGCGGCCGTGTGGACCAGCCCCTCCTACCCGGACGGGGCGCGCGTGGCCGGGACCCCGGAGGTGACGCTCACCCTGGAGCCCACCGACGACGAGCAGTCGGTGTTCGTGTACCTGTACGACATCAACAGGCACGGCACGGGCTCGCTGGTCTCCCACACCCCGTACACCCTGCGCGGGGACGCGGACGGGCCGGTGACGGTCACCGTCGAGCTCCAGCCGGTCGTGTGGGACGTCCCGGCGGGCCACCGCCTGGCCGTGGTCGTGGACAGCGCCGACCCGCGGTACTGGAGTGAGAGCGACTTCTTCCACGAGGTCGAGGTGTCCTCCCCCGAGAGCGCCCCGTCGCAGATCACGATCCCCCTCGCCTGAGGGCGACCCCGGGACCCGCCCGCCTGAGAGGGCGGGCGAGCCCGGCCGGCGCCACTCCCGCGGCGCCGGCCGGGCGCCTCGCCGTCGGACCGGGAACCTCTTCCCAGGAAACCCGGGACACAAACGCAAAGTAGTCACCGAGTTACCGAAAGTGTGCGAGGATCGGGCCATGACCTCGTCCACCGCACACAAGATCCTCGCCCCCGTCGCCGCGGCGGCACTCGCCCTCGGGGGCATGGCCCTCCTCGACCTCCCGTCCGGAGCGGCCTCCGCCGTCACCCAGGCCATCCACATGTCCCACCCGTCCGACCCGGAGCCGGGGCGGGAACGGATCGCGCTCTCGCGCATGGACGGGGTGTCCCACCAGAGCGCCGCCGTGACCGAGGCCCAGCGCAGGGCCGTGCTCGACTACTGGACGAGCGAGCGGATGGCCGCCGCACGGCCGATCACGGGCCTGGTCGGGGGCACCCTCGGCGTCGAAGCCCCCGGCGACCCCGCCGGCGTCGGGACCGACCACCAGGCGGCGCCGCGCGAGGACAGCCCCGGGGACGTGTGGGGCATCGGCGGCCTGGTCACCCGGACCACCGGCAAGGTGTACCTGACGATGGACGGGCGCGACTTCACGTGCTCGGCGTCCGTCATCGACGCGGCGAACCGCAGCACGGTCGTCACCGCCGGGCACTGCGCCAAGGACGGGACCGGCTCGTGGGCGCGCAACTGGACGTTCGTGCCGGGCTACCGGGACGGGAAGAGCCCCCACGGCCGCTACACCGCGCGCGACATGCTGGTCTCGCCGCACTGGTCGCGCGAGGCCGACGACAGCCACGACGTGGCCATGGTCGTGCTCAACACCGACGGCGGCGAGGCCGTGCAGGACCGGGTGGGAGCGCAGCGCGTGTCGTTCTCCGCCTGGTCGGACCAGCGGGTGCGCAGCGGCGTGCAGGTGTACACCTTCGGCTACCCGGCCGCCTCCCCCTACGACGGGCGCCTGCTGCACTACTGCTCGGGCCGGACCAAGCCCGACAGCGGCGGCACCACGGCCAACGGCGTGCGCTGCCGCATGACCCAGGGTTCCAGCGGCGGCCCGTGGTTCACCGACTTCGACACGGGCACCGGCCGGGGGACGATCTCCTCGGTGGTCAGCTTCAAGTACGCCAACGACCGGAACACGCAGTACGGACCGCGCTTCGGCGAGGAGGCGCGCCGGCTCTACGACGGGGCCGAGCGGCTCTGACCGGCTCCCCCGCCGGGAGGGGCGGCGGCCCCGCGTCGGGCGGGGCCGCCGCACACGTCACAGGTCGATGCCGGTGAGCACCAGGACGCGCTCGTAGGTGAGGTCATCCATCGCGGAGCGGACGCCCTCCTTGCCCACGCCGGACTTGCGGACGCCGCCGTAGGGCATCTGGTCGGCGCGGAAGGTGGGGACGTCGCCGATCACCACGCCGCCGACCTCCAGCTCCCGGTGGGCGCGGAACGCGGTGGGCAGGTCGCGGGTGAACACGCCCGCCTGGAGACCGAAGTCGCTGTCGTTGACGGCGGCGAACGCGGCGTCGGTGTCGGCGACCCGCTGGACCACCAGGACCGGGCCGAACACCTCCTCGCGCACGACCTTGGCGTCGGCGGGGGCGTCGGCGACCACGGTCGGGGCCACGGTCACGCCGTCGCGGGTGCCGCCGGTGAGGATCGTGGCACCCGCCTCGGCGGCCTCGTTGACCCAGGCCTCGACCCGCTCGGCGGCGGCCTCGTCGACCAGCGGGCCGACCTCGGTGTCCGGGTCGGCGGGGTCGCCCACGCCGAGGGCCTCCACCCGCTCGACCAGCTTGCCGACGAACGCGTCGTGGACCGCGTCCTCGACGATCACGCGCTGGACGCCGATGCAGACCTGGCCCGCCTGGTTGTTGCCGAACAGGGCGACGCGCTGTGCGGCCCAGTCCAGATCGGCGTCGGCCAGGACGACGGCGGCCGCGTTGCCGCCGAGCTCCAGGGTGACGTGCTTGTGCGGGGCGCGGCGCTGGAGCTCCCAGCCGAACTGGCCGCCGGTGAAGGAGATGACCGGCAGGCGCTCGTCGGTGATGAGCGGGGCGGCGCGCTCGTTGGGCATCGGCAGGACGGACAGCGCGCCGCCGGGCAGCTCGGTCTCGGCGACGATCTCGCCGAGGATGAGCGCCGTCATGGGCGTGGCCGGGGCGGGCTTGAGGATGATCGGGGCGCCGACGGCCAGGGCCGGGGCGATCTTGTGCGCGACCAGGTTCAGCGGGAAGTTGAACGGGGAGATGCCCAGGACCGGGCCCTTGGGGACGCGGCGGATGAGCGCCATGCGGCCCGTGCCGCCGGCGTCGGTGTCCAGACGCTGGAGTTCGCCGCTGTCCCGGCGGGCCTCCTCGGCGGCGAGGCGGAAGACGGACACGGCGCGCCCGACCTCGCCGCGGGCCCACCTGATCGGCTTGCCGCTCTCGGCGGTGATCGTCTGGGCGATCTCCTCGGCGCGCTCGCCGATCCGGCGGGACACGTGTGCGAGGGCGTCGGCGCGCACGTGCGCGGGCAGGGCGGCGGTCTCGTCGGCGACCGCGTGCGCGGCGGCCACGGCCTCCTCGATCTGGGCCGCGGTGGGCACGGCGACGGTGCCCGCGGGGCGACCCGTGTAGGGGTTGACGACGGTGATCTCGGTGTCGCCGGTCGCGGCGGTGCCGGCCAGCCAGAACGGACGCGTAGACATGCCAGGAACGCTAGCCGCCGCCGCGGGGGCGCGCCTTGTCCACCGTTGCCAAGCCGTTCCCCGGACTTGGCCACACTGGCGCACCGGACACATTCCCGCCGCCCCGGGACCTTCTCCCCCGGGTGCGCCAGGACCTGTGATCCACAGGCGGTACCGCGCCCCGTCGGGCACGCTCCGAAACGTCTAAGCTGAACTTCCTGAGAAGGGATCTTCGGTCAACCGACTAGCGTTGGCGGACGCCTTCGTTCACAGTGGTTGATGAGGGCTCTGCCTGCGCGTTCGGGTCGGCCCTCGGGTCCACCGCCACCGACGGGAAGCCCGGGAGCGCTCATTGCCACTTGTCTACCGCACGCTCGTCTCGGTCCCCGAAACCGATGGTGACCTGGTCGCCGTCACGTCGACGGTCCTGTCCCGGTGGCTGAGCAAAAGGGGGAACTCGGGCGCGCGCGTGGACTTCTCCGCCTCGGGGCGTTTCGAACTGAGCAACCGGTCGCGGGCCCTGGTGGTGCGGCACGACAACCCCGACGAGGGGCTGACGTTCCTGCGCCTGACCACCGAGTCGGACAAACCCGACGGCGTGTGGCGCACCGTGGCCACCGCGGTCGTCGATCCGGAACTGTCCCCCTGGCACCACGTGTGGATCGACATGAGCGTCGACCCGCTCGACCGCGCCGACCCCCCGCCGGACGCGCCGCGCCCGGACGTCATGCCGCCCGAGGCCGCGCGGATGATCCTGGAGGAGGTCGACGCCCACGACGGCCGCTGGCCCATGCCGTCGGCCCCCCAGATCGTGCGGGGCCGAGACGACGCCCTGGTCGAGGCGCTGGTGTCCACGATCCGGGACCCGGGCCGCCGGATGGCGATCGTGGCCACGGGCGCCCCGCGCGACGTCACCGTGGCGGGCTGGCGCGGCGCCATGGCCACGGCCCTGGCCCGGTGCACCGGCATGTGCGCCGGATACGTGCTCGACGCCGCCGCCCTGGAGCGGGTGGGCGGACTGCTGCCGGAGGCGCTGGACGTTCCGGCGGGCGGGGTGCGCACCTTCTTACCCGGGGTCGACCCCTCGGACGAGGCGGACAGCGCGCGCCATCCCCGGATGAGCCCGACCACGCTGGACAGCGCGCGGGACGGGGACCGCATCCGCAACTGGGTGGGCGCGGCGCTCGCCCGCAAGGTCCGGGACAACGCCGTGGGCGTGACGCTGCCCGACCCCCTGCGCGCCATCGACGCCCTCCTCACCGAGGAGACGGCGGACCTGCGCTCCCACGCCCCGCCCGTCGCGCGCGCCCCGCTGCCCCCGCCCCCGTCGGGCCACGCGCACCAGGCCGCCCCGGACTCGGTCACCTCGGCCGAACTCGCCGCCGCCCAGGAACGGGAGGCCCAGGAACTGCTGACCCAACGCCTGCGCGACCAGGTCAAGCGGCTCAGCGCCCGCATCAGCGAGCTCACCGACGAGCGCCAGGAGCTGGTCGCCGAGACCGCCGACCTCACAGACGAGCTCGACACCGCCCGCGAACAGCTGCGCGCCGCCCGCCACGAGACCCGGTGGCTGCGCGCCCAGGCGCGCGAGGCCGGGCTCTACCGCCTGGCGGCCGCGCCCGCGCCGCGCGACACCCGGCGCCCTCCCCCCACCTGCGTGAGCGAGCTCCTGGAACAGATCACCGACGGCTCCGCCCTGCCGCACCTGTTCTTCACCATCGAGGACCACGACACGGTGTACGAGCTCTCCGACAGCCGCAAGGAGGGGCTGTGGGTCACACGCGCCTGGGAGGCGCTGCTGGCCCTCAACGACTACGCCCGCTACCAGTTCGACAACCCGGGCAGCGGACTGGGCTTCCACTCCTACCTGCGCGAGACTCCGGACGGGTACCAGGTGATCCCGGTCAAGCGGCTGGCGTCCCAGGAGTCGGACTACGTGCGCAACCGGGGCAAGCTCAACGACAAGCGGCTCTTCCGGGTGCCCACGGAGGTGGACCCGAGCGGCCGGGTACCCATGTACGCCCACATCAAGCTCGACACCGAGTACGGGATCTGCCCGAGGCTGTACTTCTACCCCCACCTGGGCCCGGGCACCACCAACCGCGTCTACGTCGGCTACCTCGGCCGCCACCTGCCGGTGCAGCAGTCGAACTGACTCCGCGCGCCGCGTCCCCGGGCCGCGCGTACCCTGGGGGCCGTGACGGGAACGACGACCGGGGCGGTGGCCGCCCTCGCCGAGCACGAGTGGCGTGAGCGCGCCCTGCGGCACGAGCGGCGCGTGGACGCGCTGCTCGCCGACCACCTGCGGCGCCGCGCGGAGGGCGAGCGCCACCCGGTGGAGGACTTCCTGTTCACCTACTACAACCTCAAGCCCTCGCAGATGCGGCGCTGGCACCCGGGCGTCGGGACCGTCCTGCTGGGCCCGGGCGCCCGGGCCCGGCTGGAGGAGCGCTTCTACACCGAAGTCCCCGGAGTTCCCGGCGCCGTGGGGTTGGACGCCGAAGGTTTCCGCTCGGCCCGGCGCGTCGTGGACTTCGTCGAACGCCTGCTGTCGGCGGTCGCCGGGCGCCCCGCCCACCTGGGGTGCTTCGGACTGCACGAATGGGCGATGGTGTACCGGACCGACGAGGTCCGGCACGGCCGGGTGCCGCTGCGGCTCGGCCGGGAGGGCACCGACCGGGTCGTGGAGTCGCACCGGATCCGGTGTTCCCACTTCGACGCCTTCCGGTTCTTCACCGAGCCCGCCCGTCCGCTCAACACGCTGCGGCCGTCCCGCGAGACCCAGGCCGACCTGGACCAGCCGGGCTGCCTGCACGCCAACATGGACCTGTACAAGTGGGCGTACAAGCTCGCCCCGGCGGTCCCGTCCGAGCTGCTGGCGGACTGCTTCGAGCTGTCCCGGGACATCCGCGTCCTGGACATGCGCGCCTCCCCCTACGACCTGCGCGCGTGGGGGTACGAGCCGGTCCGGATCGAGACCGCCGACGGCAAGGCGGAGTACATGGCCGCCCAACAGGGGTTCGCCGAGCGCGGCGCCGGACTCCGGCGGCGGCTGCTCGACGTCTGCGCGGCCCTGCGCGCGGCCTGAGCCCCGGCACGCGACGGGGGCGGCGCCAGGCCCGGCGCCGCCCCCGCGTGGTCGCGCGGAACCCTACTCCTCGACGGAGCCCCTGCGCCGGCGGCTGAAGTACACCGCGGCGCCTCCGCCAGCGACGGCCAGGGCGCCGGCGGTGACCAGGCCCGCGAGCGCCGAACCCGTCACGGGCAGGCTCGGGGAGCCGTCGTCCGGGGCGGGCGCGTCGTCGGCGTCGGTCGGAGTCCCGCTCGGGGCCGGGGACTCGTCAGGGGTCGGCGTGGAGTCGGGGTCCGTCGGCCCGGCCGAGGGGTCGTCGGTCGGGCTCGGCTCCTCGGACGGCTCCTCGCTGGGGTCCTCGGAGGGCTCCTCACTGGGCTCGGGTGACGGCTCCGGGCTCGGCTCCTCGTCCCCGCAGTCGACCTTGAAGACCTTGTGCTTGGCGTCGGAGCTGTTCTGGCCCTCGAAGGTCCAGTTCAGCCGGTAGTGGCCGTCCGGGAGGTCCAGGAGTTCGGTGCTGCCCCCGCCTTCGTCGTCCAGGACGAGGGTGCCCTCCAGGACGGTCTCGCGCGAGTCCGGCGCGCCGCCCTGGGTGACGATCTCCCACGTCACTTCCTGGCCCGCGTCGAAGCCGAAGGAGGTGACGTGGAAACCGCAGACCTTGGGGACGTTGCGGCGGTCCTCCTCGGGTCGCTCGGGGTCGTGGATCTTGACGGTGCCGTTGTCACCCCGGGCACCGTTGCCGGGGTCGGCCGACGCGACGGCGGCGCCGCCGAGGACGAAACCGGCGGCGAGTGCCGCGCCGGTGAGCAGGCGCACGCTGAGCGCGCCGAATCCGGGGTTGGGGGACACAGGGGACTCCTGCGGTGTGCGAGCCCGGAGAGCGGGGATCCAGGGCGAATGGTGAAAAGGAACGGTATAAACCTAACCCGTGTCCCAGCCGGAACAGGGAACACACACGTCACAGATACCCAACGGAGACCGTCGCGAGCGGTGCGGCACGCACGGCCCGGACCGCGGGGAACCCGGTCAGGCGTGGGCCGCCGCCAGGCCCCACAGCGTGAGCGCGCCGAGGGTGAGCGAGAGGGCCACCGACAGGACGAACACGGGCACGTGCACCCACCGCCAGCGCGCGTTCTCCGTCGGCAGCCCACGGAAGTGCCACACCCCGACCGTCACCGCGGCGGCGGCCACCCCCGCGGCCAGCGCCCACAGCGCCAGCGGAGCCCAGGTCCAGTCGCCGAGGCGCTGTCCGGCGACGAGCCAGGCCACCGCTCCCAGGGACAGCGACACGACACGCAGCCGGTCGAGCGGGCTCCGCGCGGCCAGCGTCCGGCGGCGCAGCATGAGCGAGAGCAGGAGGACCGGCGCGGCCACCGCCATCGCGGTCACGGCCGCCGTGAGGAGGGTGGGAGGTGAGAGGGGCAGCGGTTCGGGGGCGTCCCCCAGGAGCGCGTAGGCCAGGTCCGCCGCGTCGACGCTCTGGCTGTTGGACATGACGACCACGCCGTGGGCGTCGTCGAAGGCCAGCATCGTGCTGGTGCCGAACGTGTCACCGGCGTGCCCGGTCACGGAGCCGACACCGGCCACGTCGACCGTGAACCAGGACAACCCCAGCGCCACCTGGTCCGACCCCCTCCGGGAGACCGGGACCCACTCGTACACGGGCTCCACGGCGCTCGCGCCGGGTGCCGCGCCCTGGGTGACGGCGGTGAGGAAGCGGACCAGGTCGGAGGGGGTGCTCCAGGTGGCGCTCCCGGCGGGCGCGTAGTCGGTGTTGCCCCACGGCTCGGTCGGCGCCCCGGGAACGCTGTGCGGCCGCGCCCCTCCCCCGGGGACGCCGATGACGGTGTCGTCCATGCCGATCGGCTCCAGGACCCGCTCGGCCACCAGCTCCTGGTAGGGGGTGCCGCTCTCCGCGGCCAGCGCCGCGCCCAGCACGGAGAAGCCGAGGTCGGAGTACCGGAACGCGCCGGGATGGCCGGCCGTGGTGGTCTCCAGCGCCTCCACCGGCGGCGGGGCGTCCGCGAAGGGGTCGGTGAGGGTGAGCGACGGGAGGACGTAGGCGTCCAGCACCATGCCGTCGGGGACGGTCGGCAGGCCCGAGTGGTGGGTGGCCAGGTCCTCCAACGAGGCCCCGGCGACGCCCGGGTCGGCGAAATCGACGTCGGGGAAGATCTCGAAGAGCGTGCGGTTGAGCGAGGTCTCGCCCCTGTCGACCATGTCCGCCAGTGTCATCGCCGTGACCGTCGTGAACAGCGCACCGGTCTCGAACCACGTCTCCTCGTCCACGGGGACCGTGCCGTCCTCGGTCCCGGCACGCGCGAACGCGACCGCGCCCGGGTCGTCGACCGGGAAGCGGGCCACCACCAGCCCCTGCACGTTCCGCGCGTCGAGCACGGTCGCCACGTCGTCGGCGAGCGCCTCGTCCCCCCCGACCGCCGGGACCGGCGGCGGGGAGACGGGGGCGAACAGGAAGGCGAGGACGGACGCGACCACGCCCACCGCCAGGGCGACCAGCCACACCCGCACAGGCGCCTCGGCGGGGAGGGGACGTCCCACCCTCGCCGAAGGGACGGTCGTCCCGTAGCCGTGGCCGGCGGGTTCATCCATGACTCCATGGTGGCGCACACCACACCGCCCCGGAAGGCGACGCCCCGACCGCGTGGATCGCCCCGGACCGGTCTCAGGCCCCGTGCACGATGCGTTCGGCGCGCTCCTCGCTCGGCTGGATCTGGCCGGACAGGATCCTCTCGGCGTGGTGGCACGCCACCCGGTGCGTGCCCGTCTCCGGCACGCCCTCCAACCGCCGCAGTTCCGGCCGTTCCGTGGCGCACCGTTCGTCCTGCCGCCACGGGCACCGGGTGTGGAACCGGCACCCCGACGGCGGGTTGGCGGGCGAGGGCAGGTCCCCGGCGAGCAGGATCCGCTCCCGGGCGTCCTCCACCTCCGGGTCCGGGACGGGCACCGCGGACATGAGCGACCGCGTGTACGGGTGCAGCGGCGTCCGGTACAGGTCGTCGCTGTCGGCCTCCTCGACCAGGCCGCCCAGGTACATCACCCCGACCACGTCGCTCACGTGGCGGACGACCGCCAGGTCGTGCGCGATCACGAGGTAGGTCAGCCCGAGTTCGCGCTGCAGCTCCTCCAGCAGGTTCAGCACCTGGGCCTGGATCGACACGTCCAGCGCCGACACCGGTTCGTCGCAGATGATGAGGTCCGGTTCCAGCACGAGCGCCCGGGCGATCCCGACGCGCTGGCGCTGCCCGCCGGAGAACTCGTGCGGGTAGCGGGTGAGCGCCTTGGCGGACAGTCCGACCCGTTCCAGGGCCTCGACCACGCGCCTCCGCTGGTCCCGGAGCACGAGGTTCCGGTGCTCACGGCCGCGCGACGGGTCCCCTCCCCCGTCGGGCCCGCCGATCCCGTGCGCGCGCAGCCCCTCCATGAGGATCGACCCCACGTTCTGCCGGGGGTTGAGGCTGCCCAACGGGTCCTGGAAGACCATCTGGAGCCTGCGCCGTTCCCGCCGCATCGACCGCGCGTCGAGCCCGGCCAGGTCCCGGCCGTCGAACCGCACCGCGCCGCCGGTGATGTCCGACAGGCGCAGCACGGCACGGCCCAGGGTGGTCTTGCCGCAGCCCGACTCGCCGACCAAGCCGTAGGTCTGGCCGCGCTCGACCGCCAGACTCACTCCGTCGACCGCGCGCACGTGGCCGATGGTCCGGTCGATCACCACCCCCCGTCTGATCGGGAAGTGCACCTTCAGGTCCTCGATCCGCAGCAGACTCATACCCGGTCCTCCTCGTCCTCGGCCGCCGCGTCCGGCGCCTCCTCCGCCGCCCCGGCGTCTCCGGAGGGGTTGACGCAGCGGTGCACGTGGGCGCCGCCGTCCTCCGTCGGCACCAGCGCGGGAGGCCCCTGGAGGCACGCCGTCGCGTAGTGGTCGCAGCGCGGGGCGAAGGCGCACCCGTCGGCCCAGGCGATGTTGTCGTTGACCGACCCCCGCACCGGCGTGAGCGGTTCGCCGCGCGGGGCGTCCAACCGGGGGATGGAGCCGAGCAGTCCGACGGTGTAGGGGTGGGTGGGGTCGGCGAACAGCCGCGACCGGGACGCCCGCTCCACGGCCCTCCCCGCGTACAGGACGTTGATGTCGTCGCACAGGCCGGCGACCACGCCCAGGTCGTGGGTGATCATCAGCAGGGCGGTGCCCTCCTCGACGACCAGGTCGCGCAGCAGCTCCAGGATCTGCGCCTGGATGGTGACGTCCAGCGCCGTGGTCGGCTCGTCGGCGATCATCAGCCGGGGGCGGCAGGCGACCGCCATCGCGATCAGCGCGCGCTGGCGCATGCCGCCGGACAGCTGGTGCGGGTACTCGCGCAGCCGCCGCGTCGGATCGGGGATGCCCACCCGGTACAGCAGGTCTGCGGCCTCCTTGCGGGCCCGTTCCCCGTTCAGGCCGCGGTGGCGGGTGAGGATCTCGGTCACCTGGCGGCCGATGGGGACGACCGGGTTGAGCGAGCTGAGCGGGTCCTGGAAGATCATCGCGAGCCGGGATCCGCGCAGATCGCGCATCCGCCTCTGGGACAGGGTGAGCAGGTCGACGTTCCCGTCCGGCAGCCGCAGCACGGCGGAGCCGCCGACCTTCACGCCCCGTTCGGGCAGCAGCCCCATCAGGGCCAGCGACGTGACGCTCTTGCCGCACCCGGACTCGCCGACGAGGCCGGTGACCCGACCCTCCTCCAGCGTGAAGGACACCCCGTCCACGGCGCGGGTCTCGTCCGCCCCGCGCCGCCGGAACACCACGGACAGCTCGTCCACGGTCAGCAGTGGCGTGCTGGAACTCATGGCTACTTCCTCAGCTTGGGGTCGAGGGCCTCCCGCATCGCCTCACCGAGGAGGGTGAAGCCGAGCGCGGTCACGATGATGCCCAGGGCGGGGTAGACCGCCAGGGAGGGCGCGCTGGACAGGAAGCGCTGGGCGTCGGCGAGCATCGTCCCCCACTCGGGGAAGGACGGGTCCGGGTTGCCCAGGCCCAGGTAGGACAGCGCGGCGGCGTCGATGATCGCGGTCGCCAGGGTGAGCGTCGACTGCACGATCACCGGCCCCATCGAGTTGGGCAGGATGTGGGTCAGCGCGATCCTGCGTTCGCCCACGCCCAGCGCCCGCGCGGCGAGCACGTAGTCGCGGCCGCCCTGGGAGATCATCGCGCCGCGCAGCAGCCGGGCGAAGATCGGCACCTGGGCCACACCGACCGCCAGCATGACCGTGAGCAGGCTGGGGCCGATGAGCGCCGCCACGGTGACGGCGAGCAGCAGGGTGGGCAGGGCGAGCATCATGTCGATGACGCGCATGACGACGTTGTCGAGCTGGCGGCCCCAGCGTCCGCCGAGCACGGAGGCGGCGCCCGCCGTCCCGCCGAGCAGGGCGCCCACGCCGAAGCCGACGACCGTGGCGACCACCCCGACGAGGAGGGTCTGCCGGGCGCCGATCACCATGCGGGAGAACTGGTCGCGGCCGAGGTTGTCCAGTCCGAACCAGTTCTCGGCGCGTGGGCCGACGAACACGTTGCGGTTGGGGAAGACCTCGTCGCCCCAGGTCTGGGCCACGGGGCTGTAGGGCGCGATCAGCGGGGCGAACAGGGCGATGAGCAGGAACAGGACGACGATGGCTGCGCCCGCGATCGCCATCGGGCTGCGCCGCATGCGGGAGAGGGCCTCCCGCCAGACGCTCGCGCCGTGGCCGTCGTCGGTCCGCTCGCCCATGAGTTCGGCGAGCCGGTCGACCCTGGCCGCCTTGCGGCCGAGGAGGGGGGAGCTGGGTGTCGTCGGCATCACTGGGCCCGCACTCTCGGGTCGAGGAGGCTGTAGGAGATGTCCACCAGCAGGTTGATGAAGACGTACATGGTGGCGATGAGCAGGATGAAGCCGGTCAGCGCCGGGTAGTCGCGCTCCTGGGTGGCGGAGTAGACGAAGGAGCCGATGCCGGGGAAGGCGAAGACGCTCTCGGTCAGGACCGCCCCCGCGAACAGGCTGCCGGTGAGCAGGCCGACGGCGGTGACCACGGGCAGCATCGCGTTGCGCATGACGTGGCGGGTGCGCACGGTGCGGCGGTGCAGCCCCTTGGCGTCGGCGGTGCGCACGTAGTCCTCGCCCAGGACCTCCAGGACGCTGGCGCGGGTCATGCGGACGATGACGGCCAGCGGGATCGAGGCCAGGGCGAGACCGGGCAGGATCAGATGGACGAGCCCGTCCCAGACCACGTCCCACTCACGGGTCATGACGGCGTCGAGCAGGACGAACCCGGTGATGTCGGTCCGGCTCAGGCCCGGTGAGAGCCGGAACGCGGAGGGCAGCCAGCCCAGGGTCTCGGCGAAGACCGCCTTGAGGATGAACGCCAGGAAGAAGACCGGTGTGCAGATCCCGAGGAGGGAGCCGCCGACCGCCGCGAAGTCGAGGGCCGAGCCGCGTCGGCGGGCGGCCAGGTACCCGAGCGGGATGCCCGCGCAGACCGCGATGAGCATGGCCGTGACGGACAGCTCGACCGTGGCGGGGAACCGTGTCAGGAACTCGGTGAGCACGGGTCTGCCGGTCTGGAGGGAGGCGCCCAGGTCGCCCTGGGCGATCCTCCGGAGGAAGGCGAGGTACTGGACGGTGAAGGGTTCGTCCAGGCCGAGCGCGCGCCGCAGCGCCTCGCGCTGCTCCTCGGTGGCGTCGTCGGGGAGGAGGGCGTACTCGGGGCCGCCGGGCAGCCGTTGCAGCCAGGCGAACAGCAGGATCGACAGGCCCCCCAGGGTGGGGATCAGCTGGAGGGTGCGCCTGACGACGAATCGCAGCACCTTCGCCGCCTTTCGTCAGCGGTGGGAACGATGAGACGGGCGGCGCCCCGACGGGGTGGGGCGGGAGCGCCGGTGCGCGGGAGGGGCCCGACCGGGGTCGTGGTCGGGCCCCTCCCCTCCCCCGTCAGGGAGAGGGGGCGCGGGTCACTGCCAGGAGGCCTCGCGGAACTCCTCCTGGGTCAGTGGGCTCACGTTCGGCGGGTCGACGTTCGGCGCGAAGGCGATGGAGGGCGGGGAGCTGGAGATGGGCAGCCCGGGCAGGATCTCCATGATCTGCTCGTTCAGGCCCTCGTAGGCGGCGACCCGCTCCCCGGTGTCCGGGTTGGAACTGGCCTCGGCCATGGCCTCGAACAGGTCCTCGTCCCGCAGCCCGAACTCGTCGGAGGGGCCGCTGAACCAGGTGCCGATGAAGTTGTAGGCGTCGTTGTAGTCGCCGGTCCAGCCGAGCAGGTACATGTCGCAGTCGCCCGCGTTGGTCCGCGGGATGTACTCGGTCCACTCGTAGGTCGTCGGCTCCACGGTGACGCCGACGGCCTCCAGGTCGGCGGCGATGACATCGAAGATGTCGCGCGGCGCGGGCATGTAGGGCCGGGTGACGTCGGTGGGGTAGCAGAACTCGACCGTCAGGTCCTCCTGCCCGGCGTCCGCCAGCATCTGCTCCGCCAGGTCGGGGTCGTACTCGTAGGTCTGGACGTCGGGCGACCAGCCGTCGAGCGTGTCGGGCATGAACTGGGTGGCCACCTCACCGCCCTCGGGGAGGATGGTGTCGACGATCCGCTGCCGGTCGACCGCGTGCGCGAGGGCCTGGCGGACCTCCAGGTCGGCGAGGGACTCGTTGGTCTCCTGCTGGTAGGCCATGTAGAGGACGTTGAACACGCCGCGGGTGGGCACCTGGAACCCGGCGGCCTCCAGGGGTTCGACGTCGGCGGGGGCGACCAGGTCGTAGCCGTGGATGTCGCCCGCCTCCAAGGCCTGGCGGCGCGCGTTCTCGTCGGGGATGGCGCGCAGGATCATGGTCTCGAAGCCCGCGGGCTCGCCCCAGTAGTCGTCGTAGCGCTCCAGGGTGACCTCGGCCTGGTCGCGGTTCCACTCCGTGACGCGGAACGGGCCCGTTCCGGCGACCGTCCCCGCCTCCTGGGTGTAGGAGGGAAGGGTGAAGTTGCCGGGCTCGCCGGTGATCTCCTCGTCGGCGACCTGCTCGATCACGGCCGGACTCATGATGCCGAAGGCGGCCAGGGAGAACCCTCCGGGGAAGACCGACGAGTACTCGGAGACGGTGATGACCGCGGTGAGCTCGTCGGTCGCCTCGCAGGACTCGAAGCGGGGCTCGCCCAGGTCCTCGTTCTCGTTCTCGGCGAAGCCGCCGAAGATCGCCTGCCAGTAGTAGGAGTTGTTCCCGTCCTGGTAGGGACCGGTCATGGTGTACCAGCGGTCGAAGTTGGCGCAGACCGCCTCGGCGTTGAATTCCTCGCCGTCGTGGAAGGTGACGCCGTCGCGCAGGTGGAAGGTCCATTCGGTGCCGTCCTCGGACTGTTCCCAGTCCTCGGCGAGGCCGCCGACGATCTCCGTGCCGCCGGATTCGTGTTCCAGCAGTGTTTCGAAGACCTGCCTGCTGTAGCGGAATGTTTCTCCACTACTGGTGAAGAAGGGGTCGAGGGTGCTGATGTCGCCGGCGCTCGCGAAGACGAACGGCTCGGAGTCGTCGCCACCCGACCCCTCGCGGTCGCTCTCCGCGCAGGCTGTCGCCACCAGCACGAGTGAGGCGGCCGCGGCGAGGAGCGCGAGCGGCCTTCCGGAAGACTTCCTGAACATGGTCCACCTCGGTGTGGGCGGGGGGTCGAGGCCCTGGTCGATAGGTCGGACCCTAAACCGCGTGAAGTCCGCCGGGGAAGATGGACGGCTGGGTATTAATACAACCGTTTCAGTTCTGTGCCGCGATCCATAGGTCGGGTTTTGTGCGCGCCGTGTGAAGGCCGCCCCCGTTATCACGCGAACCGCGGGAAAGAAACCCCTCCGTGAATTATGTGGTTATTGGTCGTCGAGTGCCCAGATTAAAAAGGATGATGGGACGTTCAACGTTTGTCTTCTTTGTCCACTCACGCGGCGTTGGGGACCCAGGTCCGACACCGGGCACAGGACTCCTGACGCCACACGCACCTATTGTTCCTTAAACTTCCCTGTTGCCATGGAAGATGAGGAAGGTTAGAGTATCCTTGTGAATGATCGTCTCTACTCCGTGGACCAGGTCGCCGAGCGGCTGGGCCTCCACGTCCGCACCGTCCGCACCTACGTGCGCGACGGGCGGCTCAACGCGGTGCGCATCGGCAAGCAGTACCGGATCGCCCAATCCGACCTGGAGGCCTTCACCGGGCGGCCGATGCCCGATCCGCCGGGCGCGGCCTCCGGGCCGCCGCGCGGCGAGGTGTCGAGCATCGTGGAGATCGAGGGCGTGGACCGGGCGACCGCCGACCGGGTGACCACACTCCTGACCAGCGTGGCGGCCAGCCCCCGCGCGGACGGCCCGCCGCTGGGCGTCAAGACGGTCTTCGACGCCGAGCGGTCGCGGATGAAGGTCGTCGTCCTGGGCGGTCTGGCGGACACCGCCCGGATGCTCGACTGCCTGGAGGGGGTGCTCGCCCCGTGAGCGCGATCTACCGTTCGCCCGCCGGCGAGCGGGCGATCCGGGACCGCTACCGCCGTGACCTGGACGCCTGGCCGGTCCCCGTCGAACACCGGCGGGTGCCCACCCGCCAGGGCGAGACGTTCGTCGTGGTCTGCGGACCGCGGGACGCGCCCCCGGTCGTGCTGCTGCACGGTTCGGGCGCCAACACGTCGGCGTGGAGGGAGGACGCCGCCGTCCTGGCCCGGCGGAACCGGGTCCACTGCGTCGACCTCGTCGGCGAGCCGGGCCTGAGCGCGCCCTCGCGCCCGCCGCTGGACTCCGACGCCCTGTCCGCGTGGCTGGACGAGGTCCTGGACGGGCTGGGGATCGGCGGGACCGCGCTCGTCGGGACGTCCCTGGGCGGTTGGGTGGCCCTCGACCACGCCGTCCGGCGCCCGGAGCGGATCCGCGCCCTGGCCCTGCTGTGCCCGGGCGGCCTGGGTCGGCAGACCACGGAGCGGATCCTCGCGGCCCTGCTGCCGCGCCTGTTCGGGGCACGCGGACGGCGCCGCTCGGTGCGGGCGGTGACGGGCCTGAGGGATCCGGAGGACCGGGAGGTGCTGGACGCCGTGCAGGAGACCTTCTCCGGGTTCCGGCCGCGTACCGAACGGCTGCCCGTCTTCTCCGACGACGCCCTGCGCGGCCTGGCGATGCCGACCCTGGTGATCGTGGGCGACCGCGACGCGATGTTCGATTCCCGCGGGACCGTCCGCCGCGTGCGCGCGCTGGTCCCGCACGCCGCGGTGACCGTCCTGCCCGGAACCGGACACGCGATCCTCGGGCAGGGGGAGACGCTCTCAGCCTTCCTGGCCGACGCGGCCGGCTGAGCCCGCCGGGTCCGCCGCGCACCAGCGGCGGACCACCGTGGTCCACAGGGCGACGTTGACGAGGACGGCGGCCAGCGCCGCCAGGGCCCCGGCGACCATGAGCGGGGTGCTGGCGACCTGGGCCGCCCGGTGCAGGCCCGACAGGGCGACGGCCATCCCCAGGAGGGCGCCCGCCTGGGACACCCGCCACAGCAGGGGCACGGCCCTGAGCACCGGCACGGCCAGCCCGGCCATCGCCGCGCCCGCCGCGGCGGAGCCGACCAGCACGGTCCACAGCCCGGTGGCGACCGGGGCGGGGACGCCGGCGCCCAGGCGGTCCCAGGCCGCGTACGCGAGGTAGGCGAAGAAGGGTGCGGTGGCGAACATCAGGACGCAGGCGTGCAGCACGTCCGACGGGGCCCGTTCACCGGGGCGGCGTCCGGCGAGGAGGCCGCTGCCGGGCGTCGGCGCGGCGGTCCCGGGTCGCTGCTCGGTGACGGAGGGGGAGGAAACCGTCTCATACATGACGAACAGGGTCGCGTGCGGCGCGGCGCGGCGCAACAGGGGGATGGCCCCAATCCTCCCCGAGCCGAGGCCCCCAACCCGGAGCGGACCGCGCGACCCGTTCGGAGTTCGCAGGTCAGAGACGTTCCCGCGGGGAGTTCAGGTCCCGGCGGGGCGGGACTGGCGGCCGACATAGGCCAAAGCGCGCTCAGTGAGCACGTCGACGTCCTCGCGCACGTCGAACACCTCCCCGAGTTCGTCGGGGCCCAGATCCTCCAGGGTGGCCAGCTGCGACTCCAACAGCGCTGGAGGCATGAAGTGGCCCTCCCGGGCGCCCATGCGCGCGCTGATCACCTCGAAGGACCCGCTCATGTGCAGGAAGCGCACGTCCGGCGCGCCCTCGCGCAGCACGTCGCGGTAGGACCGTTTCAACGCCGAGCACGCCATGACGGTGGACTCGCCGCGCGCGTCGTGCCCGGCGATCCACGCCGCGAGGTCGCGCAGCCAGGGCCACCGGTCCTCGTCGGTCAACGGCACGCCCCGGGCCATCTTGGCGATGCTCCCCGCGGGGTGGAACGCGTCGGCCTCCGCGAAGGGCAGGTCGAGCCGCCCCGCCACGCGCGCGGCCACCGTGGTCTTGCCGCTCCCCGAAACGCCCATGAAGACGAAGTGCATGGTCTCTCCCGCTCTCGTGTGTACCCGCGTGCTCACGCGACCACCGCCATCAATAGTGATATCAATCAGTCCGGCTAGGCTTCGGGCGGACCGCGTCCCACACGGCGGGCGGAATCCGGAGCGCTGGGAGCACGATGGGCACTGACAACCGCACACTGCACAACCGCGTGCTGGCGGTCCTGGGCCCCGCGATCGCCGCCGACGAGTACGAGCCCGGCCACACGTTCACGCTCCAGGGCCTGGAGGAGGACTTCGGGGTCTCCCGCACGGTCGCCCGCGAGGCCGTCCGCGTCCTGGAGTCGATGCGCCTGGTGGTCAGTCGGCCCCGGACCGGGATCCGCGTGCTCCCGCGCTCCGACTGGAGCGTCTTCGACCCCCAGCTGATCCGCTGGCGCCTGGCCGGGCCGGGCCGGATGGCGCAGCTGCGCTCGCTCAACGAACTGCGCGCCGCCGTGGAACCGGCCGCCGCCGCCCTCGCTGCCGTGCGCGGCGACGGCGAGGAGCGCGCCCAGCTCGTCGTGGTCGCCGAGCAGATGACCCGCACCGGACGCGCCGGGGACCTGGACGCCTTCCTCGACCTCGACATCGCCTTCCACCGCCGGATCCTGGAGCTGTCGGCGAACGAGATGTTCGTCGGACTCTCCCAGGTGGTGGCCGAGGTGCTGATCGGTCGCACGTCCTTCCACCTCATGCCGCGCAACCCCCGCCCGGAGGCGCTGCGCCTGCACACCGCGGTGGCCCGGGCCGTCGCCGACGGTCTGCCCGACGTGGCCGAGGCGGCCATGCGCTCGATCGTCAGCGAGGTCGCCGGCGCGCTGGAGGGCGACGGGCGGGGATGACGCGGGTTCCCGCCCGTCGCCCGCGCGGGAACAGGTCACACCACCAGGCTCAGTCCGAAGGCGAAGCCGAAGCCGACGAAGCCGATGAGGGTCTCCATGACCGTCCACGTCTTGAGCGTCGTCTTGACGTCCATGCCGAGGAAGCGGCCGACCAGCCAGAACCCGGAGTCGTTGACGTGGGAGAAGGCGGTGGCGCCGCAGGCGATCGCGATGACGATCAGGGCCAGGTCGATCGAGGACAGGCCGCCGGTGGCGTGCACCGCGGGGGCGATGAGACCGGCCGCCGTGGTCAGGGCCACCGTCGCCGACCCCTGCGCGACCCGCAGGGCCAGCGCGATGACGAAGGCCGCGACGATCACGGGGAGCCCGGTGGACTCCAGGGTCCCGGCGAGGGCCTCGCCGATGCCGCTGGTGCGCAGGACGCCGCCGAACATGCCGCCGGCGCCGGTGATGAGGATGATGCCGCAGACCGGGCCGAGCGCCCCGCCGACGATCTCCTCGACCTTCGCGCGGGAGTACCGGCCGTGGCCGAGCGCGATCATCGCGACGAGCACGGTGAGCAGCAGCGCGATCGGGGTCTGGCCCAGCAGCTGCAGGACCCGCACCCACAGGGCGTCCTCGGCGACGGCGCCGGTGGCCACGAGGGTGGCGGTGCCGGTGTTGCCGAAGATCAGCACCATCGGGAGCAGCAGGATGCCCAGGACGGTGGCCAGGCGCGGCGGGTCGTCGTGCTTGACGGTGCCGTCGGCCAGGATGTCGTCGGGGACGGGGATCTCGAAGCGCTTGCCCGCCCACAGGCCGTAGAGGTAGCTGGAGAGGTACCAGGTGGGGATGGCCAGGACCAGGCCGACGAGGAGGGCGAGGCCCATGTCGGCGCCGATCTCGACGGCCGCGGTGACCGGTCCGGGGTGCGGCGGGACGAAGGCGTGCATGACCGCGAACGCACCGGCCGTCGGCAGGGCGTAGGTGAGCACCGATCCGCCCAGGCGCCGGGCGACGCTGAAGACGATCGGCAACATGACGATGAGGCCGACGTCGAAGAAGATCGGGAAGCCGAAGAGCAGGGAGGCCACGCCGAGCCCGAGGGGGGCCCGCTTCTCCCCGAAGGCCTTGATCAGGGCCCCGGCGAGGACGGCGGCGCCGCCGGTGACCTCCAGGAGGCGGCCGATCATGACGCCGAGGCCGACCAGGAGGGCGACGTTGGCGAGGGTGCCGCCGAAGCCGCCGAGGAGGGTCGGCACCACGCCGGAGGCGGGGATCCCGGTCGCGAGCGCGGTGAGGACGCTGACCAGGACGAGCGCGACGAACGCGTGCAGTCTGAAGCGGATGATCAGGAGCAGCAGGAGGGCGATGGCGCCGGCCGCGATCCCGAGGAGGGGTCCCGTGCCGTAGACGGGTTCGAAGTTCTCCACGACGGAGCCTTCCGGTGGGCGGATGTGGACACTGGGCCGCCGAGGACACGGCCGTGACCTGCGCTTGGAACAGGTGACGGCAATGGTAATACCATTTGTGAGCCCGTGTGAACCGGGTCGTTCGGATCTGTTACGTCCGCGAGACCCGCGTCACCCCCGCGCCCCCACGCGGAAACATGTCCGGGCCCGTGGCGCGGGACGCCACGGGCCCGGAGGGGCGGGTTCGTCGTCGCCTCAGGCGCTCAGCCCGGCGGCCACCGCCTCCCCCACCTGGCGGGAGGTCAGGTAGGGCGCGGCGTCGTGCGCCTTGGGCCCGTTGTCCACCGACCGGTCGTCGACCCCGCCGAACAGCGGATCCAACGCCTTGACGAGCGCGACCACGTCACGCCGGTCGGCCACGTCGGTCCACGCGCCGACGCTCGGCGGTCGCGTGCCCCGGCCGTCGGAGGGCGACGGGACGAGGCGGTCGAAGATCAGTCCGGAGATCCCCAGCGGCGAGCCGAGCGTCACCAGATCGACCAGTTCGCGCAGGACCCGTTCCCGCCCGCTGAAGTACCGGCCCTGCTCGGACTCGAACTCGACCCCGCGCGAACGCGGCCCGTAGTGCTCGATCAGCTCGGCCGCCTGCCGCTGGAGGTCGAGGTCGGTCCCCTCGGCGGGCAGCCCGGGCCGGTAGGAGTCGTTGGGAAGGAACGGGTCCAGCCCCGTCCCCGCCCCCTTGGCCAGTTCGGCGCGCTGGTGGACGCCCGACTCCCCGAAGTGGTCGTTGACGTGCTGAACCACCGACGCCAGATCCAGGTAGGGCTGCCGCTGGCCCGCCCGCTCCGTCGCGGCCGCGACCGCCTCCCGCAGCGCGGGCGCGAAGGCCCTGTCCTGGGCGAGGTCCTTGGCACGGGCCGAGGACAGGAAGCACACCGAACTGGCCACGTCCCCGCCGGTGAAACGGTAGGCGAGGGTCCGCAGCGCGTACCCGGCGGCGTCGGAGGCCCCCGCACCGGCCGAGCAGGTGTCGAGGACGACCATGAGCCGTCGGAGCCGCCCCTCGCACAGGATGCGTGCCAGGTCCTCGGTGGCCAGCGCGGTGGAGGCCGGGTTCTCGATCTTCGTGTCCCAGCAGCAGAGATAGTGCCGGTCCCGGTCGGGCGCGTATCCGTGCCCGGCGAAATACACGACGACGATGTCCGTTTCGTCGAGTTCTACATCCTCCGCCCAGAATCTGATTCTCTCTCGGATTCCGTGCGCGCTGTCGTACTCCCCCACACCCTCCAGCACGGACGTGTAGCCCAGGCCGGTGAACAGGTCCCGCACGGCCCGCACGTCCTCACCGACCCCGCCCAACTGCCCGTCGCTCGGGAGGTGCTGGTACCGGGAGACGCCAACGGCGACGAGGAAGCGACGGCCGGTCTCGGTCGGCACGGGGGGTCACCCTCTCCGTTTTTCATTCGTGGGGGCTGTGGAATTGTGCACTGTCCGAAAAGGCACGGCGGACCGTTTCTGCTCCATTATGCCCACAGACCTGGC
Organism: Nocardiopsis sp. NPDC050513; assembly: GCF_044457925.1. Taxonomy (NCBI): domain Bacteria; kingdom Bacillati; phylum Actinomycetota; class Actinomycetes; order Streptosporangiales; family Nocardiopsidaceae; genus Nocardiopsis; species Nocardiopsis sp. NPDC050513. Next base: position 193,803 of record NZ_JBITHK010000001.1, read on the forward strand.
GCGGAGTCCCTACCGTGTCCGCACGGCCGCGGCCGACCGCTCGTCCGTGGGGCACACCTCCCCGCAACCTCTCTCGGACAGTCCTCCCTCTTGACAGGATGCTGTCAACATGACAGGATGTTGTCATGAACGAAACACCCAAGCGCACCGTCCACCTCGCCGTCTACGACCAGATGGCCGACTGGGAGATCGGGCACGCCGTCGCGCACATCCGCAACGGACACGCCCACCGGCACCCCGGCCACCACGACGTGGTCACCGTCGGGCTCACCGGCGCCCCCGTCACCACGATGGGAGGGCTGACCGTCCTGCCCGACATCACGCTCCCCCAGCTCAAGCCCTCGGCGAGCGCGATGCTGATCCTCCCCGGCTCCGACCTGTGGGACGCCGACCCCGAGACGCTCACGCCCTTCACCTCGGCCGCCGGGATCTTCCTCGACGCCGGCGTCCCGGTCGCGGCCATCTGCGGCGCGACCGCCGGGCTGGCCCGCGAGGGGCTCCTCGACGACCGCGCCCACACCAGCGCCGTCCCCGAGTACCTCCTGGCCACCGGGTACGCCGGGATCGCGCACTACCGTTCCGAACTCGTGGTCACCGACGGGGACCTGATCACCGCGGGTCCCACCGCGCCGATGGAGTTCGCGCGCGCGATCTTCGCGATGCTGGACCTGTACTCCCCGCGCGTCCTCGACGCCTGGTACCGGCTCTTCGCCAACCACGACCCGGAGGCCTTCGCCGTGCTCGCCGAGGCGTCGCACGCATGACCCGACCCGACCCACGCCATTCCGACCTGTTGTCGGGCACCGCGCTCACGGTGTTCCGCCTCAACGGCCAGCTCCTGACCGTGGCCGAGGAGCTGGCCCGGCCGGTGGGGCTGACCGCCGCCCGATGGCAGGTGCTGGGAGCGGTGACCGACGAGCCCAGACCCGTGTCGGCGGTCGCCCGGAGATTCGGCACCTCGCGCCAGAGCGTGCAGCGCATCGCGGACCTGCTGGTGGAGCAGGGGCTGGCCGAGTACCGCCCCAACCCCGCGCACAGCCGCGCCAAGCTGCTGGCCCCCACCGAGGAGGGGCTGGCGGCGCTGCGCCGGATCGATCCGGACCACGCCCGGGTCGCGGAGGCGCTCGTGAGCGAGCTCGGCGAGGAGGGGACGGCGCGCGCCCTGGAGTCGCTGCGGCTGCTGTCGCAGGCCCTGGACCGGATCGGAGAGTCCTGACCTAGCCCGGATCGCCCCAGTATCGTCGGTTCCACCACCTCACGGGCTCCGCCCCGGAGCCCGGCTCCGCCCCAGCGAGAGGAACGCCGATGATCGACCTGCGCTCCGACACCGTGACCCGTCCGACCTCGGCCATGCGCCGTGCCATCGCCTCGGCCGAGGTCGGCGACGACGTGTTCGGCGAGGATCCGACCGTGCGCGCCCTGGAGGAGGAGACGGCGGCCGCGCTGGGCAAGGAGGCCGCCGTCTACGTGCCGTCCGGGCACATGGCCAACCAGGTCGCGCTGTACGTGTCCACGCGCAGCGGCGAGGAGGTGTGGGCGCACGAGCACCACCACCTCATCGGCGACGAGCAGGGCGCGACGGCGGTCCTGTCCCGAGCGCTGCCGCGCCTGTACTCCGGAGCCCCCGTCCCCGACGACGGCCTCCTGACCGCGTGGATGCGCGGCGCGCGCCAGGACGACGCGCACCGCGCGGAACCGGCGCTGCTGTGGCTGGAGAACACCTTCACCGGACAGGTCGTGCCCCTGGCCGAACAGCGCCGGGTGGTCGCGTTCGCGCACGGCCACGGCATGCGCGCGCACCTGGACGGGGCACGGCTGTGGAACGCGGCGGCGGCGCTCGAGGTGTCCCCCGCCGAGGTCGCGGACGGGTTCGACACGGTGTCGGTGTGCTTCTCCAAGGGGCTCGGCGCCCCCGTGGGGTCCGCCATGGCCGGTGACGCGGCGACCGTCCGCCGTGCCCGGCGCGCCCGCAAGCTGCTGGGCGCCGGCATGCGCCAGGCGGGGATCGTCGCCGCGGGCGCGCTGCACGCGCTGCGCCACCACCGCGAGCGGCTGCCCGAGGACCACAGCCGCGCCGACCTGCTCGCCGATCGGCTCGCGGAGGCGCCGGGACTGTCGGCGCGGGCGCGGACCAACATGGTGCTGGTGCGGACCCCGGAGGGGGCGGCGGACCGGCTCGTGGAGCTGATGTCCGAGCACGGTGTCGCCGCCCTCGCCATCGGCCCCTCCCTCATCCGGCTCGTCCTGCACCTGGACATCACCGACAGCGATGTCGACGCCGCCGCGGGGGAGATCACCAAGGCCGCCGCGGAGCTGTGACGCTCCTCTCCCACGCAGGTCAGGGCACAGGTCGGGGGCTACACTTGCCCGACCGCACGCGGAGCCGAGACGCACGCGAGGTGTGGCGCGTCACATCGCGTAGTAGCATTTGGCGTATGACATTGTCGTACTAGAGAGTGGTTGCACCCCCATGCCGGGAAGAATCCAGTCGATCGAACGCGCCGCCGCCATCCTCCGGCTCCTGGCCAGCGGCGCCCGGGGGCTGAGCCTGGCGGAGATCTCCCGGTCCCTCGAACTGCCCAAGGGCACCGCCCTGGGCATCCTGCGCACCCTCCAGCACGTGGGGTTCGTCGAGCAGGACCCCGAGTCGGGGCGCTACCGCCTGGGCGGCGGCATGCTGAGCCTGGGCACCCGCTACCTCGACGGGAACGAACTGCGCACCCGCGCCCTGAACTGGGCCGACACCCTCGCCTCCCGCAGCGGCGAGAGCGTGCGGATCGGCACCCTGCACAAGAGCCAGGTCCTGGTGGTGCACCACGTCTTCCGCCCGGACTCGACCCGGCAGACACTCGACGTGGGCGACCTCCTGCCCCTGCACGCGACCGCCATCGGCAAGGTCCTCATGGCCTACGACCCCCTCGCCGTCCCCGAGGAGGACACCCCGGCCTCCGAGTCCGACGGGGTGGTCTCGCTCCCCGTGTTCACCCGGCACACGATCGTCTCCCCGGCCGCCCTGGAGGAGCAGTTGGCCGAGGTGCGCGACAACGGCTGGGCGTGGGAGGCCGAGGAGCTGGTCGAGGGCGAGGTCTCCATCGCCGCGCCCATCCGCGACCGGCGCGGCGTCACCGTGGGCGGCATCGGCGTGCGCGGCGCGGTGGAGCGCCTGGCGGGGGAGGACGGGAAGCCGGACATGGAGCAGGTCTCCTACGTCCGCGACGCCGCCCGCGCGATATCCCGGGATCTGGGCGCCACCCCCTACTGACCGCCACCCCGCGCCCGCACGGCCCTCCGCCCCTGAGTCACGCGATATCCGCAGGTCGGAGTGGTGCGTTCCGCGCCAGCCCCTGCCCTGACACAGTTCTCGTACACCCACTGGCGATCACTCTCCGTGGTGTGTGATCCACGCGACACGATTGCGTCACGCCGTCTTGACATGGGAAGGAAAGACGGATGAAACTGACGCGTACTTCATACGTCAATGTCGTACGCCGTTCGGTACATGCCGAGTTCACCCGTTCGACACCCATCCCGGCTTCCAACCCGCAGCCGTCCACCGGAAGGCGAACATCCCGATGAGTCAGCAGTACGTCGCCGCGATCGACCAGGGCACCACGTCGAGCCGCTGCATCCTCTTCGACCGGGACGGACGGATCGTCTCGGTCGACCAGCGCGAGCACCGCCAGATCTTCCCCCAGCCCGGCTGGGTGGAGCACGACGCCGAGGAGATCTGGACCAACGTCGAGGTCGTCGTCCAGCAGGCCCTCCAGAAGAGCGACATCACGCCCGACCAGGTCGCCGCCATCGGCATCACGAACCAGCGCGAGACCACCGTCGTGTGGGACCGCGAAACGGGCAAGCCGGTCCACAACGCCATCGTCTGGCAGGACACGCGCACCCACGACATCGTCCGCGAGCTCAGCGAGGACGGCGGCCAGGACCGCTTCCGCGCCGCGTGCGGCCTCCCGCTCGCCACCTACTTCTCCGGCCCCAAGCTCCGCTGGCTACTGGACAACGTCGAGGGCCTGCGCGGGCGCGCCGAGCGCGGCGAGGTGCTGTTCGGCACCATGGACACCTGGCTCATCTGGAAGCTGACGGGCCACCACGTCACGGACGTGACCAACGCCAGCCGCACCATGCTGATGAACCTCCGCACGCTGGAGTGGGACCCCGAGGTCCTGGACGCGATGGACATCCCCGCGGCCGTCCTCCCCGAGATCCGCTCCTCCTCCGAGGTCTACGGCACCGCCCGCGGCTACCTCGCCGGAACCCCGGTCGCCTCCTCCCTCGGCGACCAGCACGCCGCCCTGTTCGGCCAGACCTGCTTCGACCCGGGTGACGTCAAGGGCACCTACGGCACCGGCACCTTCCTGGTGATGAACACCGGCACCGAGCCGGTCACCTCCGACAACGGCCTGCTCACCACGCTCGGCTACAAGCTGGGCGACGAGCCCGCCGTGTACGCCCTGGAGGGCTCGATCGCCGTCACCGGCTCCCTCGTCCAGTGGCTGCGCGACAACCTGGGCCTGATCTCCACCGCCCCGGAGATCGAGACCCTCGCGCGCACCGTGGAGGACAACGGCGGCTGCTACATCGTCCCCGCCTTCTCCGGCCTGTTCGCCCCGCACTGGCGCAGCGACGCCCGCGGCGTCGTCGCCGGTCTGACCGGCTACGTCAACAAGGGCCACATCGCCCGCGCCGTCCTGGAGGCGTCCGCGTGGCAGACCCGCGAGGTCGTCGACGCGATGAACGCCGACGCCCGGATCGACCTGACCACCCTCAAGGTGGACGGCGGCATGACGGCGGACAACCTCCTCATGCAGATCCTGTCCGACGTGCTCGACGCCGAGGTCGTCCGGCCGATGGTCGCCGAGACCACCTGCCTGGGCGCGGCCTACGCCGCGGGTCTGGCCGTCGGCTACTGGCCGGACGTGGAGACCCTGCGCGCCAACTGGCACAAGGCGGCCGAGTGGACTCCCAAGATGGATCCCGAGGTCCGCGACCGCGAGTACCGCAACTGGAACAAGGCCGTCGAGCGCACCCTCGGCTGGGTCGAGCACCCGGCCGAGAACGCGAAGTAGAACGCTTCGGCGATCCCCTCTGACGACCGCTCCCAGGGGTCACCGGCGACAGCCGGGGATCCCCGGGGCGGCCCCCGGGGCACACCGCGTGCCCCGCACATCCCCATCACGTGACGGGTGAGTCCGCTTGTCGCCCGCGTCCCACGCCCCCCGGACGCGGAGCGACGGACCTCCCGCACCCCGCATGCCCCACACGGGGCGGAGGTCCACATGGTTTATCTGGCAGAGTTCGTCGGCACGGCGATCCTGATCCTGCTCGGCGGCGGCGTCGTCGCCGGCGTGGTGCTGGCCAAGTCCAAGGCCAACAACGCCGGCTGGATCGTCATCACGTTCGGCTGGGGTATGGCGGTCGCGATGGCCGTCTACGTCACGGGCACCACGAGCGGCGCCCACATCAACCCGGCGGTCACCATCGGTCTGGCGAGCATCGGCTCGTTCGAGTGGTCCCTGGTTCCCGGGTACATCGCCGCGCAGATGGCGGGCGCCTTCACCGGTGCCGTGCTCGTGTACCTCGTCTACCACGCGCACTGGGCGCCGACCGAGGACGCCGACGCCAAGCTCGCGGTGTTCAGCACGGCCCCGGCCGTGCGCAAGCCGGTCGCCAACTTCGTCACCGAGGTCATCGGTACCGCGATGCTGCTCATCGGCATCCTGGGCATCGGCGCCAACAGCGAGCACATCCGCGACGGTGAGGTGGACCTGTCGGCCCTGTTCTCCACGGGTCTGGCCCCGCTCCTGGTCGGTCTGCTCGTGCTCGGCATCGGCCTGTCCCTGGGCGGCCCGACCGGCTACGCGATCAACCCGGCCCGTGACCTGGGCCCGCGTATCGCCCACGCGCTCCTGCCCATCCCGGGCAAGGGCTCCTCGGACTGGGGTTACGCCTGGATCCCCGTCGTCGCGCCGATCGTCGGCGGCGTGCTCGGCGCCTGGATCTGGAAGCTGACCGGGTTCGGGGGCTGACGAGCCTCTCCACCGGGGGAGCCGGGTACCGCCACGGGGGCGGTACCCGGCTCCTTCGTCTGCGGCCCGATCCCGCGACGCCCGGGCGGCCGTACTGGTACTGACCAGAGCGTTCGACAATACCGAACATCCGAAGCTTCATGCGCATGATTCGCCACCCTGAGCGACGAAATCCCCGCGAAATCGCGGCCATACCCCCGCCCTCGCGCCTACTCGCAGGTAGAGGGGAGGACTATCTTCAACATCGTGCGGCATTGTCGTATTATGCAGATGACACCTGCCTGAAACGTCAGAGCCCGTTCAGGTACAGGCACGGCACCCGCCATCCCTCCCGAACGGACGGAGCACCAGCCATGACCGCCAGAACCCACCAACACGACATCGCCTCCTCCCGCGCCCACACGCGTGAGGAACTCGCCAGGGGCACGTTCGACCTCCTCGTGATCGGCGGCGGCATCCTGGGCACATCCGCCGCCTGGACCGCCACCCAGGCCGGTCTGCGCGTCGCGATGGTCGACTCCGGGGACTTCGCCGGGGCCACCTCCAGCGCCTCCTCCAAGCTCGTGCACGGCGGCCTGCGCTACCTCCAGACCGGCAACGTGCGCCTGGTCGCCGAGAACCACAAGGAGCGCCGCTCCCTCGCCTCGGACGTGGCCCCCCACCTGGTCAACCACATGCCGTTCCTCGTCCCCATCTACTCCGGCGGCCCCCACGGCGCCGCGAAGATGGGCGCGGGCGTGTTCCTGTACTCGGCTCTGTCGGCCTTCGGCGACGGCATGGGCCGTCTGCTCTCCCCCAACCAGGCCAAGCGGCTGGCTCCCGGGCTGCGCACCGACGGGCTCCGGTCGGTCGCCGCCTACAGCGACCACCAGATGAACGACAGCCGGATGGCCGTCATGACCGTCCGCGCCGCCGTCGACGCGGGCGCGGTCGTGCTCAACCACGCCGAGGTCGTGGGCCTGCGCACCACCCGGGGCCGGGTCACCGGCGCCGACCTGCGCGACCGGGTCGACGGGCGGGAGTTCGGGATCGACGCGCGCCTGGTGCTCAACGCCACCGGCCCGTGGGTCGACCGCCTGCGCGACATGGAGCAGCCGGGCGTCGCGCCGAGCGTGCGCCTGTCCAAGGGCGCCCACCTGGTGCTCAAGACCCCGGAGCCGTGGCGCGCCGCGCTGACCATCCCCGTCGACAAGTACCGCGTCTCCTTCGCCATCCCGTGGGAGGGCCGTCTCCTGCTGGGCACGACGGACGAGGAGTACACCGGCGACCCCGCCGAGGTCGGTGTGGTCCCGGGCGACGTCGACCAGATCCTCGGCGAGGCGGCGCTCGGCATCGACGCCCCCTACCTCAACCCCGACAACATCACCTACTCCTTCGCCGGGCTGCGCGTCCTTCCCGGCGGGCCCGGCGGCACCAGCTCCGCCAAGCGCGAGACCGTGGTCACCCAGGGCCGGGGCGGCATGCTGTCGGTCGCGGGCGGCAAGTGGACCACCTACCGGCACATCGGCCGCACCATCCTGGAGGAGCTGCGCAAGGTCTCGGCCGTGCCGCTGGCCGAGGACATGTCCGACCCGCTCAAGACGGTGCCGCTGCCCGGCCTGGCCAGCCCCGAGGCGGTCACCCACCGGATCATCATCGACCGCGATCCGGGCGCCCGCCTGGACCCGCTGGTCGCGCGGCACCTCGCGTCGCACTACGGCAGCCTGGCGATGGACATCGCGGCCCTGGTGCGCGACGAGCCCGGGCTGGGCGAGCGCATCCACCCCGACGGCCCGGACATCTGGGCCCAGGTGGTCTTCGCCCGCGACCACGAGTGGGCGGTCACCGCGGACGACGTCCTGCGCCGCCGCACCACGGTCACCGTGCGCGGGCTGGACACCCCCGAGGTGCGTCAGCGCACCGAGGCCCTGCTCCAGGGCTGACCCCGACTCCGGCCGCCCCGCACTCCCTGGAGGGGCGGCCGGTCCACCGCGTCCCGGCGCCGGGCTCCTGACCCCGGCGCCGGGACACCGCTGTGTCCGGGGCGTGCTCCGCGGCCCCGCCCGGCCGGAGCGGCGCCGCACACGCGAACGCCCCCGGAAGGCGGACCTTCCGGGGGCGTACCGTGACGTGCGTGGCCCTACCTAGATGGCGACGACGTTCTCGGCCTGCGGGCCGCGGGTGCCGGCGACGATCTCGAACTCCACGCGCTGGTTCTCCTCGAGGTTACGGAAGCCCGAACCCTGGATCGCGCTGTAGTGGACGAAAGCGTCGGGCCCACCGTCGTCGGGGGAGATGAAGCCGAAGCCCTTCTCGCCGTTGAACCACTTCACAGTACCCTGAACAGTAGTGCCCTGAGCCATGTTCTCTCCTTCAGCTCGGTGTGCACGGACGCTTACACACGCGTCCGAGCAATTGCCGCGAGCCGATCGAAACCGCCCGCCGGTCACAAACTCCGCGGGCATACACCAACTGCGAAATTCAACGACTAACAATCACCATCGAACGTATCACAGCCGGGCGCGTCGGCGGCGGATTTCGGTGTGGCAACCCGCACGGACGCCCGGGGAATACCCGGCGTACCCGGGACAGCGCGCACGGACTCCCCCCAGGTCACCGGAGCGTCACTGTCTGCTCACCTCGATGTCGCCAGAACGTCGTTGACGCACCTCAGGACGGGTCTGGCCAGCACGGCGGAGGGGTCCAGACGGGCACCGTCCGTGATCACGAACGTGTGCTCCTCCCCCGGCAGCAGCGTCACCAGGGCGGTGTCCACGGTGGCCGCCGGGTCGAGGCGGTCGATCTCGACGACCAGATCCCGCAGCAGCGAGCGAGCACGGATCCGCACCAGCAAATCCCTCCCGCGCACGCGTGTTTGCGCGTCGAATTCCGGTTTTCGGTGGTCGAGATCCCGGTCCCTGGCGAAGAACCACCACGCCCGCTCCCCGGCTCCGTCGACGGTCAGCACCTCCCGTCCGGGCCGTCCCGGCACGGCCACCCCGTCGGGAACGGGCACCCGCAGCGCCGCGCGCGGACCCACCCGCACGGCGTGGGCGGACGAGGCCAGGAGCCCGCCCTCCACAGCGACGTCGCGCCGCGCCACGGTCAGCTCCACCGGCCACTCCTCGTCGGTGTCGTTGCCCAGCACGACGCACAGCCCTCCCCCGGACGGCTGCACGGTGGCCACCCGGTCGGCGTAGGCCGCGCGCACGGCGTACCACGCGGGCTTGCGCCGTCCCGCGCCGTCGACCAGCGCCCACGACGTCACCGGCCAGCAGTCGTTGAGCTGCCACACCACCGTCCCCGTGCAGTACGGCCACAGGGAGCGGAAGTGGCCGATCCCCACGTCGAGCGCCCGTGCCTGGAGCACGCGGGTGAGGTAGTGCCAGTCGTCGTAGCCCGGGTCGCGGACCCCGAAGTGCTCCATGAGTCCGCGCGCGAGCTTGGCGTCGCCGTCCTCGGCCTTCTGGTGGTGGGCCACGCCCGGGGAGGAGGGGGTCATCGGGTCGTCGGAGACGGCCGCGCGCAGGGTGGCGTGGCCGGGCGGCGCCTGGTAGCCGAACTCGGCGGCGAAGCGCGGCCGGTGGTCCCGGTACCGGGTGTGGTCGAGCCGGTTCCAGACGTCCCACACGTGCGTGGTGCCGTGGGCGGGGTCGTTGGGGTGGGTGCCCTCCCCCGGCGAGAACGGACTGCCCGGGAGGTAGGGCCGGGTCGGGTCGAGCTCGGCCACCACGCGCGGCAACAGGTCGAGGTAGTACCCGGCGCCCCACGGGCGACCGTCCAGGGCGGGTTTCCACCCCCAGTCCTCGTGGCCCCACAGGTTCTCGTTGTTGCCGCACCACAGCGCGAGAGCGGCGTGCGGAGACAGCCGGACGACCGCGTCGCGCGCCTCGGCGGCCACCTCGGAGGCGATCGGCTCGTCCTCGGGGTAGGCGGCACAGGCGAAGGGGAAGTCCTGCCACACCAGGACCCCCAGATCGGAGCACACCTCGTAGAAGTCCTCCGACTCGTAGGTGCCGCCGCCCCACACGCGCAGCAGGTTGACGCCCGCCGCGCACGCCTGCCCGATCCGCTCCCGGCGGCGCGCGCGGTCGACGCGGGCGGGGAAGGTGTCGTCCGGGATCCAGTTGGCGCCCCTGACCAGGATCCGCCGCCCGTTCACGGCGAGCGCGAACCCGGTGCCGTGCTCGTCGGGTTCCTGGAGCACCGCGATCTCGCGGAAGCCGATCCGGCCGCGCCACGTGCCGCACACCCGCTCTCCCGCCCGCAGCTCCACGACCAGCTCGTGGCGCGGCTGGCCGCCGTGGCCGCGCGGCCACCAGAGTTCGGGGTCGGCCACCTCCAGCTCCACCACCGCGCTGTCCCGGCCCGGGCCCGCGGTCACCGCGGCGGCGACGCCGGACAGACGGGCCGTGACGGTGAGCTCGGCCTCCCGACCGGAGGCGGCCCGCTCCAGGTCGACGTGCGCCCGGACGCGCCCCGTGACCCTCCCGCCGCCCAGTCCCTCGACGCTCACCAGCGGTCGGACGGCGGCCAGTCGCGCGGTCGACCAGCACTCCAACCGGATCGGCCGCCAGATCCCGGCGCCGACCAGGGTCGGCCCCCAGTCCCACCCGAAGTCGCAGGCGGTCTTCCGGATGAACTGGTACGGCTCGTCGTAGGCGGCCGGGAGCGGCCCCATCCGCTCCCGGTGGGCCTCGGCGTAGCGGTACGGGGCGGTGAACTCCACGGCCAGTTCCGGGGCGCCTCCCCCGGCGGCGAACGCCTCGGTGACGTCGAACCGGTGGACGCGGTGCGCGTTCTCGGCCCGCCCCACGTCGCGCCCGGCCACCCGCACGGTCGCGACCGTGTCCAGGCCCTCGCACACCAGGTCCACGCGCTCCTCCCCCCGGCCGGAGACCTCCCCGCGGCGGGCGAGCAGCCCGGCCTCCCGGGCCAGGGAGCGCGTGTACACCCAGTCCGTCCGGCCGATCCAGCCGAGCCGGGTCTCGTTGTCGTCGGCGTGGGGGTCGTCGATCTCCCCCGCGGCGAGGAGGTCGGTGTGCACGCACCCCGGCACGGTCGCGGGCAGCGTGCCGAGCCCGGCGGCGGGGGAGCCGGGGTCGGCGCCGACGGCGGCCAGGGCCCATCCGTCGCGCAGGTCGAACGAGGCGGTCATGGAGGCTCCGTTTCCGGTGGTGGGACGGGTCATGCGGGGGCCCGGCCCCCGGCCGGGTCCACGCGGGCGTGTGGGCGCGGCGGGGCGCCCCTCACCTCTGGTCGATCCCGACGAAGTGCCCCTCCTCCGCCTCCAGGAGCGGCGCCGAGGCGTCTCCGTCGGCCACCGTGGGCAGGGTGACGTCCTCCGGGGGGTGGGCCGCCAGGTCGGCGTCGACCTCCGCCCAGGTGCGGTGCAGTTGGGGCACACAGGAGAGCAGGTGGCGGCTGTAGGGGTGCAGCGGGTTGTCGAAGACGCGCGCGGTCGGGCCCATCTCGGCGATCGCGCCCCTGCGCAGGATGACCGAGGTGTCGCTGACGTAGTTGCCCAGGGACAGGTCGTGGGTGACGAACAGGATGCCCAGGCCGCGTTCCTTCAGGTCGGCGAGCAGGTTGAGCACGTCGATCCGGGTGGAGGCGTCCAGCATGCTGATGATCTCGTCGGCCACCAGGAGCCGGATGTCCAGCAGCAGGGCGCGGGCGATGAGCATCCGCTGCAGCTGCCCGCCGCTGAGCTGGTGCGGGTACTTGTCCAACACGTTGCCCGGGTCCAGCCGCACGGTGCCGAGCGCCGACAGCACCCGGTCCCGCCAGTCCGCGTCCGAGACCTCGGGGAAGTAGGAGCCGCGCACCATCCCGAAGACCCGGTCGGCCTTGAAGATGGGGTTGAAGCAGCTGAACGGGTCCTGGAAGACGCCCTGGACCCGGCGGTAGTACTCCTTGCGCGCGGCGAACCGGCGGATGGTGGCGATGTCGGTGCCCTCGACCAGGATCCGGCCCTCGGTCGGCCGCGACAGGCCGAGCACCATCTTGCCGAGGGTGCTCTTGCCGCTGCCGCTCTCGCCGATCAGCGACACGACCTCGCCCGCCCGCACGGTCAGGCTGACGTCGCGGACCGCCCGCGTGCGTCCGCCGCCGAAGGCTCCGGTCCGGTACACCTTGTGCACGTGTTCGAGTTCGAGGAGGGGCTCGCTCACCGTCATTCACCCGTCTTCCAGCACGCGGCCCAGTGGCCGGGTTCGATCTCCACCAGCGGCGGCTGCTCGGCGCACCTGTCGAAGGCCAGGGGGCAGCGGTCCCTGAAACGGCAGCCCGTCGGCGGGTCGAGGAGGCCGGGCGGGGTGCCGGGGATGCCCTCCAGCCGTCCTCCGTCGACCGTGCTCCCCACCTCGGGCAGCGCCGAGACGAGCATGCGCGTGTAGGGATGGCGCGGGTCCCCGATCACGGCCCCGGCGGGCGCCTTCTCGGCCACCCGCCCCGCGTACATCACCATGATCGTGTCCGCCATCTGGTACACGAGCGAGATGTCGTGGGTCACGAACACCATGCTGCGCACGTACCCCCGGTCGCGGAACTCCACGAGCGATTCGGCCACCGAGCGCTGGGTGGACACGTCCAGGGCCGAGGTGACCTCGTCGGCGATGAGCAGCGAGGGGTCGAGCAGGGTCGAGACGACCATCACCACGCGCTGCTTCATGCCGCCGGACAGCTCGATGGGGAAGCGGTCGAGCACCTCGGGGTCGAGACCGACCAGTTCCAGGCGGCGGCGCAGCTCGTCGGCCACGTCGCCGGGGCGGACGCCGCGGGAGCGCAGCAGTTCGTTGATCATCCGCCCGATCCTGCGCGTGGGGTTGAGCGCGCTCATCGCGTACTGCGGGATGAGGGAGATCTCGTGGTACCGGAGCGGGACCATCGCCTCGTCGTCGGCGATCGGCACGTCCTTCCCGTCCAGCTCGACCGTGCCGCCGACGTGCCGCATCCGCGAGTCCAACCGGATCAGGCTCTTGCCCAACGTGCTCTTGCCGCAGCCGGACTCCCCGGCCAGGCCCATGATCTCGCCGTCGGCGAGGTCGAAGGTGACACCGTCGAGGGCGTGGACGTCCCCGCGCAGGGTCCGGTAGTAGACCTTGAGGTCCTTCACGCGCAGCGTCATCACAGCTCCCGCAGCTTGGGGTTGAACACCTCGTCCAACCCGACGTTGAGGATGTACAGCGAGCCGACGATCACGGTGATGCCGAGCCCCGGCGGGACGAACCACCACCACAGACCGAGCTGGAGGGCGCTCCAGGCGACCGCGTTCTCCAGCATCAGGCCCAGGGAGACGCCGTTCGTCGGGCCGAGTCCGATGAAGTCCAGACCGGCGGCGATGAGGATCGCGCCCCCGAAGAGCAGGATGAACGTCATCACCAGGTAGGAGCTCATGTTGGGCGCCACCTCGGCGGTGATGATCCGCCAGGTGCGCCGACCGCTGAGCCGCGCCAGGTCCACGAAGTCGCGGGTGGCGAGGGAAAGGGTCTGGGACCGTACCGCGCGCGCCGCCCAGGGCCAGGAGGTGAGGCCGATGAACACGCCCTGGACGAGCACGCCGCGCGCGTCGAGGTAGGCGACGGCCACGATGAGCACGACGAGCGTCGGGAGCACCAGCACGACGTTCGTGATCATGTTGAGGACCTCGTCGACCCAGCCGCCCTTGTATCCGGCGAGGAAGCCGACCGCGGTGCCGACCGCGAACGCGACCCCGCCGCCGAAGGCTCCGATGAGGAAGGTCGAGCGCAGGCCGTGGACGAACTGGGCCCACACGTCCTGCCCGAAGGTCGTGGTGCCCAGCCAGTACTCGCCGCTCGGCGGCTGGCTCTGGGGGCCCACGTACTCGTTGGGGTCGTGGTCGACGAACACCGGGCCGACCAGCCCCGTGACGAGGAACGCGAGCACGACGCCCAGTCCGATGAGCAGTTTGGGGTTGCGCCGGGCGAAGTGCAGTGTCTCGGAGAACCGCCGCTCGGCGGCGGGGCCTCCGGCGGCGGTGCCCGGGGTTCCGGCGACGTCGCTCACGCCGCACCTCCCGTCATCTGCGTCCGGGTCCTGGGGTCGACCAGGACGTAGACGATGTCGATGATGAAGTTGGCGATCAGCACCCCGACCACCACGAACAGGAAGATCCCCTGGAGGAGGAAGAAGTCGCGGTTGGTGAGGGCGTCCAGGATGAGGGTGCCGAGGCCGGGGTAGTTGAACACGATCTCGGTGAGCAGCGCCCCGGCGATGACGGTGCCGAGCTGGACCGCCAGTCCGGTGATCTGCGGGAGCATCGCGTTGCGGAACGCGTAGCGCCGGATGAGGCGCCGCGGGGCGCCCAGGGCCTGGAGGTAGTTGGCGTAGTCCGCCTCCAGCTCGTAGATGATCATGTTGCGCATGCCGATCGCCCACCCTCCGAGCGCCACGACGAACAGGGACAGGAACGGCAGGAACCAGTGGCTGACCAGGCTCGACGTGAACGCCCACGAGAGCTCGGGGCGCAGGGCGTAGCTGTAGCCGCCCGCGACCGGGAAGGCCCCGGCCACGACCCCCAGTGACCAGGCCAGCAGCAGCGCCAGCCACATGTACGGCGTCGCGGTGAGGACGTAGCCCACCGGGAGGATGGTGTTGTCGAGGACCTTGCCGCGCGCGGCGACGGCGCCGAGGCGGTTGCCCGCGATCCAGCTCAGCAGGATGGCCGGGATCAGCAGCGCCAGGGTGAAGGGAGCGGCGCGGAGGATGACGTCGGTGACGGGCTCGGGGTACAGCATGATGCTGACCCCCAGGTCGCCCCTGAGGAGTCCGCTCCAGAAGCTCAGGTACTGCTGGTGGAGCGGGGTGTCGAGGCCGAAGACCTCGTTGTAGTAGGCGTTCATGCGCTCCAGGGCGGCGGGGTCGCTGACCGAGGCGCGGGAGAGCATGCTGCGGACGGGATCCCCCGGCATGAAGCGGGGGATCATCCAGTTGACGGTGACCGCGATGACGAACGTCAGCAGGTAGATGACGAGCTTGCGGCCGATGTAGCGCGACACGCGCTTGACCTCCGGGGTTGGCGGTGGACGGAGGTCCGGGGGCCGGGCGGCGTGTGCCCCCGGCCCCGGACCGCCTATCCGACCGGCTCGATCTCGGCGAGTGTGAGCACTCCGCCGAGCTCCAGCCACCCGTTCCACAGGGTGGCGGCGGAGTCGGGGGTGTCCTCGTGCTCGCTGGGCCAGTTGGTCCAGTACACGTTGCTCGTCTGCGACCAGAGGCCGTTGTACCAGAGGGGGATCGCGGGCATCTCGGCCAGCTGGATCTCCTGGATCCGCGCGCTGATCTCGGCGGCGGCCTCCACGTCGTCGGTGGGAACGGCCGCGAACTCCTCGACCAGTCCCCAGACCTCCTCGTTCTCGTACCGGCCGAAGTTGACGGTGGTCTGCTGCTCCTGGACCGGCAGCTGGAAGAGGTAGTCGTAGTACGTCCAGGGCGAGTTGCTCTGCTGGCGCTCGTTGTTGATGAGCATGTCGAACTCGCCCGCGTTGCGGTCGTCCACGAGCAGGTCGAACTCGGGGAACTGCGCCTCGACGTTGATTCCGATCGCCTGCGCGTTCTCCGCGATGAGGCGGGCGGCCTCCATCCAGTCGGTCCAGCCGGAGGGGACCATGAGGGTCAGCTCGATCGGGTCGCCGTCGGGCGTCTCGACGAAGCCGTCGCCGTCCTCGTCAAGGTAGCCGGCCTCCTCCAGGAGCCCGACCGCCTCGTCGGGGTCGTAGCCGATCCCGGACTCGTCGACGAGTTCGTGGTCGACGTACTGGTCCCAGCTCGGGAGCAGGCCGGTGGGGTTGGCCGCCTCCACCAGGTTGGAGTAGGGGCCCGCGATGATCTGGTCCATGTCGACGGCCCGCGCCAGCGCCTGGCGGAAGGCGGTGTCGTTCATCGGCGCGCGGTCGTGGTTGAGGACCAGCCAGGCGGTGTTGGCGCTCTGCATGTACGGCGGGCCGTCGTAGAAGCTCGTGAGGGTCTCGTCGCTCTCGAGCTGCTGGTCGATGCCGGGCAGGAAGTTGTTCGACAGGTCCAGCTCGTCCTGGGCGAGCATGTTCATCGTCACCTCGTTGGAGGCGTTGACGATGTCGACGATGTACCGGGCGTCCATGTCGATGTCGAGCTGCTCGACCGCCCACCAGTCGTCGTTGCGCTCCCAGATCATGCGGTCGTCCGCGTGGTCGCCGTAGACGTAGGGGCCGGTGCCGACCGGGTCCTCGTTGGGGTTGTCGACGATCTCGTCCTCGGTGCTGTCGGCCCAGAGGTGGTCGGGGACGATCGGGTTCGTGTAGGCCCAGTTCATCCACTCCTGCGGGCGCGGCTCCGAGAACGTGACGGTCACGGTCCGGTCGTCGGTCGCCTCGACGCTCTCCACGTAGTCCCACACGTTGCTGTAGGGGGAGGCGTCCATCTGGCCGAGTTCGAGGGTGGTGACGACGTCCTGCGCGTCCAGGACCTCTCCGTCGGTCCACTGGATCCCCTCGCGGAGGGTGATCACGTGCACGTCCTCGGCGGTCCACTCGTCGCTCTCGGCGAGCCAGGGCACGTACTCGTTCTCCGACGGGTCGAAGAGGAAGAGCGGCTCGTAGACGAGGCCGATCGTGCCGACCGCGTACTGGCCCCGCATGAAGGGGTTCCAACTGACCGGAGGCCCCCAGGCGGTCCCGGACGTGTACAGGGTCTCGTTGCGGGGGTAGGCCCCGGAGCCGCCCTCTCCGCCGTCGGCGCAGGCCGTGGCCGCCAGGACCAGGGCCGCGAGGGCGGCCGGAAGCCGCAGAGCTCTCATCTCGACTCCTCCTTCGTCCCCGGCCGGCCCTCGGATGGGGGTGGGCCCTTCCGGCAAGCGGCAGGGTGGGAGCGCTCCCAATCAGGGGCGCGGAAGGCCGTTGCTGAACCGGGTAAGTGACGTCAACAACAACACGCGCCCGACGGCGTCGTCAATCCCCAGCAGCATGGGCGTTATCCGCTTGTAACAGCGCGGACCTGCGGATCCGGATCGGCGCGGCCGCGCGTCAGGAGACGAGCGGGCCCGTGCTCGCGCGCGGGTGCAGCTCCGCGCGCGGGGCCGGCCGGCTCTCGACCGGTTCACCCTCGATCAGTGCGAGCAGCATGCGCGCGGCCTCGTTCCCGCAGGCCGCCACGTCGCGGGCGACGGCGGTGAGCGAGGGGCGGACCAGACCGCACAGGACGGAGTCGTCCCAGGCCACGACGGACAGCCGGGAGGGCACGTCCACGCCCATCTCCCGAGCCACGCCGAGGCCGGCCACCGCCATGAGGTCGCTGTCGAAGACCAACGCCGTGGGCCGGTCGCGCTGGGCGAGCAGCGTGCGCGTCACGCGCGTGGCCGCCTCCCCCGTGTGGTCGGCGCAGACCGTGCGCGCCTCGCCGATCCCGGCCTCCCCCGCCGCCTCACGGAACGCGTGGGAGCGCTCCCGCGTGTGGACGTAGGACTCCGGTCCGGCCACGCGCGTGATCCTGCGGTGCCCGAGCGCGGCCAGGTACCGCACCACCTCGCGCATGGGGGCGCCGTCGTCCGTGTGCAGGCCGGGCAGCGGACCGGCGCTCTCCCGGGAGCCCACGACGACGGCGGGCAGGGCGAGGCCGTCCACGACGTCCGGCCGGGGGTCGTCGACCCGCGGGTCGACCAGCACGACGCCGTCCACCCGCTGCTCGGCCGCCCAGCGCCGGTACGTGGCGAGCTCGGCGCCCGGCCCCTCGACCACCTGGAACAGCAGGTGCGTCCCGGACTCGGCCAGCTCCGCCTCGATGCCCGACACCAGCCGCATGAGGAAGGGTTCGACCCCCAGGGTGTGCGCGGGCCGGTCCACCACCAGGCCGATCACGCCCACCCGGCCGCCGGACGACAGGGCGCGCGCGGGTCCGCTGGGGGCCCACCCCAGGTCGCGGGCGATGCCGACGATGCGCTGGCGGGTCTGCTCCGACACCCCCGGCTTGCCGTTGAGCGCGTAGGACACCGCCCCCTTGGACACCCCCGCCACCCGGGCGATGTCCA
This sequence comes from Nocardiopsis sp. NPDC050513, assembly GCF_044457925.1. Classification (NCBI taxonomy): domain Bacteria; kingdom Bacillati; phylum Actinomycetota; class Actinomycetes; order Streptosporangiales; family Nocardiopsidaceae; genus Nocardiopsis; species Nocardiopsis sp. NPDC050513. Next base: position 211,842 of record NZ_JBITHK010000001.1, read on the forward strand.
TGATGGTCGGCCGCCGCATCTGGGACCCCAACGATCCTCCCTGGGTACTGAACCGGTTCAGTATCGAGTTTACGCGGTGTCTCCGTGACACACCGTGTCTAGCGCTGGCAACCGGGGCACCAGTACAGGGTGCGTCCGGCCAGGTCCGCGGCGGCGACGGGCGATCCGCACACGCGGCAGGGCTCCCCCGTGCGGTAGCAGACGTAGAGCGTGTCCGGGCGGGGCACGGGGCGGGCGTCGGGATCGGGCCGGTGCTCGGGACGCGTGGTGATGATGTACCCGTCGCGCACGCCGTCGCGGAGCAGGGCCGAGAGGTCGTCCCAGAGAGCGGTCCACTGGTCCCGGGCGAGGTCGCGGCCCGGCGTCCACGGGTCGATCCCGGCGCGGAAGAGGGACTCCGCGCGGTAGATGTTGCCGATGCCCGCGATGACGTCCTGGCGCATGAGCAGCACGGCGACGCTCGTCCGGGAGCGGCTGACCGCGTGCCACGCGCGTTCGGGGTCGGCGTCGGCGCGCAGCGGATCGGGGCCCAGCCTGTCCTGGACCGCGCGCTTGCCGTCGTCGGTGATCACCTCGCAGGCCGAGGGGCCGCGCAGGTCCGCCCAGCCGGAGGAGTTGACCATCCGGGCCCGCACGGTGCCGACGGGGGCGGGCGGCAGGACGAAGCCCTCGGCGTCCCGCTCCAGCTCGCGTCGGCCCGCGCCCTCGGTCCTGGGCGCGCCCAGGTGGCGCTCGCCGTCGGCGTCGCCGAAGGTCCACGCGCCGTACAGGCCGAGGTGCACCCGCAGCCACTCCCCCGAGTCGAATCCGAGGAACAGCTGCTTGCCGTGCGCCTCGCTCTCGGTGAGCACGCGCCCGTCGACCCGCGCCGCGCCGTCGGCGAAGCGGCCCTGGGGGCTGCAGGCGCGCACGGCGCCGCCGCCGAAGGTCGTGTCGAAGTGCGCCGCCAACCGGTGCAGCGTGTGGCCCTCGGGCACGCGTGTCTCCCTCCCCGCCCGGCACGGCGGACGGACCGCCGCGTGCCGGGCACGATGCTCCGATCAGGGTAGTGCGGCCCGCCCGCGCCCAGGACGGGCGTCCCCGAGCCGCGCGGTGGCCGCCGGGCCGACCGCGGCAGGCCGGCCCCAGGGCCGCCGCACCCCCGACCGGCGGACCTGCCCCGAAGGCCGGACGCCCCGAACAGACGGCGGAACCCGAACAGCCCAGGGATCACCGAGCCCCACGCGACCCATGCATCACGGCCATCGGGGGAACCCGACCCGAGCGACCCGGGCGGCACGGCTACGCGCCCCAGCGACCACCGGGCCCCGGGCGGTCGCCCTGGCCCCGCACGCGGGGGTGCGCCCCGAACGGCGGGAGGGCCCGTCGGCGCGCGCGACCGGCCCGCCCCGCGTTCAGTACGCCGCGAGGATCTCCTCCACCAGTGCACGGGGGTCGGCCAGGCAGCGCCAGGCGGGCACGAGCACGACCGGGTCGCCGGTGACGCGGTTGAGCGCCTCGCCGCGGACGATGAGGTGGCGCAGCGCGCGGCCGTCCGGCTCCCGGTCGAGCAGGATGATCAACCGACGGGCGGCGAAGCGGACGACCAGGTCCACCGTCCACCCCTGGACGGTCTGGAGCAGTGCGACCGACGTGCCCGCGCCGCGCAGCTCGTCCACCAGGGCGTCCCTGGCCGGGTCGGCCCCGGCTCCCAGGTGTGTGCCCGACACCAACGTGTCCAGGTCGGCGAGCGGCCCGTCGCCGCCGATCCAGTACCCCCGGTCCCCCACCGCCACGAGCCGCCGCCGCGTCCGGGTGAGCACCGACGACCACAGGTGCCCCATCCGCCGCACCCGGCGCTCGGCGATGGCGGGCGCACCGGCCGCGAGCATCGGCGAGAGCACGGTGACGTCGGCGGAGTCCCGGTCGCAGGCGAGCAGGTCGGGACCGCCGACGCGCACGTCGTGGCGCGGTTCGCGGTGGCGGAGCTGGCGGCGGATCAGCGCCACCTGCGGCTGTGTCGGCGCCACCACGGCGATCAGGTGGTCGGCGGGCAGCGTGGCGTCGAGCTCGTCCACCACGACCGCCACCCGGTAGGCCTCGTCGCGGTTGACGTAGGACGCGCCCGGCGCGGCCTCGCACGTGCCGTGCACGTCGTGCCACTCGAAGGCGGGACCGCCCGCGGGGTCGGGGATCGTGCGCACGGCCACGCGCCCCCCGTAGCAGTGCCGGGAGGCCGCCGCGGCGAGCGGCGGGGCCGCACCGACGTGCTCGTCCAGCCACAGCAGGGGCGGCGCGGCCTTGTAGGCGGCCCGCAGCGCCGACCCCGATCCGTGCCGCAGGCCCCGGTCGTCGAGCTGGTCGGCGGTCAACCCCGCGGCGGTCAGGGCCCGGCGTTCCTCGGCGGGTTCGAGCCCGCTCGGCGGCCCCGGGTGGGCGGGGTCGCCGAGCACGAGCGCCCGGCTGGCGCGGTAGAGGGCGGGCAGCGCCTCGGCGGCCCGGGTCCGCTCGGCCCCCACCAGGATGACCAGGTCGTACAGTCCGGCCTGCGGCGGCAGGGCGCGGACCTGCTCGGTGCGGCACATCCAGGTGGGCAGGGTGTCCAGCAGGTTGGACACCCCGGGCCAACCGGTGCCGTGGTGCCAGTTGAGGGTCTCCAGGCGGTTCTCGATGGCCGCCCGGCCGCGACGGAGCCGGGGCTCGGTCGCCGCGCTCAGGCAGGCGGAGCTGGACCGGCGGTGGCCGGTCAGGGCGTCGGACAGCCCCCCGGTCAACTCGCCGAGCGGTGCGCAGCGCGTCCGCCGGTCGACCGCCGCCCGCCACTCGCTCTCCATCCGGGCGACGGCGCACAACCGGGCGAGGCTGTCGGGATCGGTGCCCACGCCCAGCTCACGGCGGATGGCGGCGCGGTGCTGGAGACCGACGAACCCGCCCGCCCCGGCACGTTCGGCGCGGTGCAGCCAGTACTCGGGGCCGCCCCGCTCGGGGGTGAACAGCGCGTCGGGGTCCCAGCCGCCCGCGATGCTGCGCCCGCGTTCCTCCGCCAGCCGCGCGAGCGCGTGCCCGCCCGAGGCCATGGAGTCCATGGCCCGCCACGCCTGGCGGACGCGCGCCCAGTCGTCGGCGAGGTCGGCCTGGTGGGAGACGTCCTCGCCGTCCGCGGGGTCGGGGGTGACCGGGGGCGGGGTCCCGGCGTGGTCGAGGAGCAGCCGGTTGAGCTGGCGGATCTCGGCGGAGCGGTGTTCGGATCCGCCGACGCGCACGACCGGGTGCCCCGGCGCGATCCGGGCGCGCCGGGTGATCTCGGCGAGGTCGTTCTCCGTCCCCCCGCAGACCAGGACCCGCTGGCCGTTGCTGACGGCGGTGCGCACGAGCGCGTCGACCAGGTCGTGGACGCCGCTGCCGGGCGGGGCCGCCGCCACCGTGAGCTGTTCGCGCATGGCAGCGTCCAGGACCGCGTACTGGGACTGGTTGAGCGGCGTGGCCGAGACGGGGACCGACGCGGCGACGCCGCCGTCGCGGCCTTCCGGAGCCGGGGCGGCGGCCCGGCGGGCGGAACCGCCGACCGGCCGCCGGGCCGTCTCCGGCTGGGCCGGCCGCGCGCCGCGGCCGAGGAGGGGTTCCAGGGCGGTGCCGACGGCCGACTCGGGGTCCAGACCGTCCCGGTCGGAGGAGTCGAGGTCGGCGAGCACGCCCTCGACCGAGCCGGGCCCGTGGTCGTCGCCCTCGGACTGGGCGCCGGGTCCGGCGCGGAAGAGCACGGCGGTGTTGTGCGCGCCGGGCACGAGCTCGGTCGGGCAGCCTCGCGTGCCCAGCGGGTCGATGGCGTCGACCCGCTCGACCTCCAACCGGGCCAGGAGCGTGCGCACCTTGGCGGTGAGGTCGGCGACGGCGGCCGGGCGGTGCGCGGTGTCGGGCGCGCCGGCCCGCAGGCGGGCCCGGAGTTCGAACAGGTCGTCCGGGTCGCCGATCCCGAGGCGGGCGAGCAGGGCGACGTTGACGTCGGGCGGGCCGACCGCGCGGACCGCGGTCCCGTTCTCGGCGCGGGGACCGGGGTCGCGCGGCAGCCCGTCGAGGTCGTCCACGGCGCGCACGTCCGTGGTGAGCAGCGGGAGCGCCACGCGGTCCGCGCCCTCGCCCAGGACCACCAGCGGGTACCCGTACCGCAGCGCCTGGCCGCGCAGCTGGGCCAGGCGCAGGACGCGGGTGCCCTCGGGGTGCAGGGGGACGGCGTCCAGGGCGCCGCTGAACAGGAGTTCCGGGCCGGGCGGCAGGCAGGCGCAGATGTCGGAGCCGAGGTGTTCGGCCCGCACGACGTGGGTGTGCACGCCCTCGCGGCTCAGGCAGGCGCGCAGGTAGGCGAGGACGGAACGGACCTCGTCGCGGTCGATCGAGGGCTTCCACCGCAGCGATGCCGCCCCCACCCCGGACCTGCCGATCCGGGTGTCGGTGGAGGGCGTTCCCGGTACCCCCGCGACCGTCCCGGGGCCGATCGGCCCGCCGATCTGCTGTTCGTCGTCGCGCAGTGACCTCACGTCGCCCCCCGGCCCGCCGCCCCGTGATCGGGTGATTACCGCCCGCTAGCAAGGCCATTCTTGTGGATCAGCCCGGCCCAAGCCGGTGGAACCACGGAAACCGCCCGGAATTTCACTCTGGGTGACCACGATCGGAACGGTCCGGACACGGGGTCGCCCGCGTGCGGGAACGGTCCGCGCGAGGGTCAGTCGACGCCGCGCACGCGCAGGGCGATCCAGAGCTCGGCCCGGTAGTCGGGGTCGTCGAGATCCCCGGGGAGCAGGTCCCGGATCCGGGTCATCCGGTACCGCAGGGTGTGGCGGTGGACGCCGAGCGCCTCGGCCGCGGCGTCCCACCGGCCCGCGCTGGCCAGGTACGCGCGCAACGACGCCAGCAACTCGGCTCCGGTGCGCTGGCCGCTGAGCGGTCGGAGCAGGTCCGCGGCCATGCGCGCGCCCACCGGGGTCTCCGCCAGACCGAGGAGCCCCCCGGGCAGGTCGCCGACGCGGACCACGCCGCCCTCCCCCTCCGGCGCGGCGGCCCGGGCGCGTTCGGCCTCGGCCAGGGCGGTCTCCAGGTCCGCGTACCCGCTGGGCTCGCTCAGCCCGACCGGCCCGTCCAGCACCTCGCGGATCACCGCGCCCGGGGTCGCCGCACCCGCCAGGAGCAGCGCCCGCCCGTCGTGTTCGGCGACGAGCACCCCTTCGGGCGGGTGGGCGGCCCCGACCGCCGTACCGACGCCGACCACGACCGGCTCGCGGGGAAGCGTCCCGCGCAGGGGCGCCGCGCCCTCGTGCAGGGGGTCGAGCGCCCCGCTCAGCAGTGCGACCACCACGCCCTCGCCCGCCTGGCCGGAGGGGCCGCGTTCGAGTTCGAGCGAGAGCAGCGACACCGCCGCGTTGACCAGCGTGCGCTCGTCCGAGCCCAACGGCCCGGCGGTCCCCACGGCGAGGTACCCGCGCGCCCGCCGCCCCGTGGCCAGCGGCTGCACGGACACCCGCTCGCCCCCGGTCTCCACTGACGCGCTGGCGCGCACGCCCGCCTGGCGGAGCCGGGGCAGCTCCGCGGCGATCTCCGCCGCGTGCCTCCCGGCCGCGGCGGGCGCCGCGTGCGCGACGGCGCCGTCGTCGCCGAGCAGGAGCACCCAGGCGTCGAGGTCGCGGGCCAGCCGGTCGATGATCTCGGGCGCCCCCGCGAGCGCCGCCCGCGTCAGTTCCCGTTGCGCCGCGAAGGCCCGGGTGAGGCCCTCGTACTCCTCCTTGGCCAGCAGCCGCGAGACCTCCTTGCCCACCGCGATGAACGGCGTCTCGCGCGCCACCTCCACGAGCGGGACGCCGAACTCGGCCGCGGCCCCGCGCAGCGCCGGAGGGGTCTCCTCCAGCACGACGCCGACCCCGAAGCCGAGTCCCGCGACCTGCCGCTCCGCCAGTCGGCGGACGTAGTCGCGGTGGTCCGGCGCGCTGTCGGCCCACCTGACGCCGGTGGTCAGCACGAGTTCGCCGCCGGCCAGGTACGGGGTGGGGTCGGTGAGTTCGCTGACCGCGACCCACGCGACCTTCCGGTCCAGCCGGTCCTCGCCCGTGAGCAGGCGCAGCCTCAGGCTCGGCGTCCGCAGCAGGGCGCCCAGGGTCGGGGGCATCCGCTCTCCCTCCGTCCACGTGTCGCACGCCTCATTGGCACAGCTCCGTGCCCCAATTATCCACCGTGTCCATGTCTGGCCCGGTCCGCGCCGCCTAAGGTCGTGGCAGTCGGACCGACACCCTCACCGAGCCCGTTCACAGGAGGCAGCCGCATGGCCACGTCCGAGGTCGTCCAGTCACGCCGGATCGTCACGGAGATCCCCGGCCCGAAGAGCCGTGCGATCCAGGAACGCCGCAGGGGTGCGGTCGCCCAGGGCGTCGGCAGCGTCCTGCCCGTCTACGTCGAGCGCGCGGGCGGCGGGATCGTCGAGGACGTCGACGGCAACGCCCTGATCGACTTCGGCTCCGGCATCGCGGTCACCAACGTCGGCAACGCCGACCCGCGCGTCGTCGAGCGCGCGGCCGAGCAGCTCGGCCGGTTCACCCACACGTGTTTCATGGTCAACCCGTACGAGGCGTACGTGGACGTGTGCGAGGCCCTCAACCGCGTCACCCCGGGCGACCACGAGAAGCGCTCGATCCTGCTCAACTCCGGCGCCGAGGCGGTGGAGAACGCGGTCAAGATCGCCCGCAGCGCCACCGGTCGCCAGGCCGTCGTCGTCTTCGACCACGCCTACCACGGCCGCACCAACCTCACCATGGGCCTCACCGCCAAGAACATGCCCTACAAGCAGGGCTTCGGGCCGTTCGCCGGCGAGATCTACCGCGTCCCGATGGCCTACCCCTACCGCTGGGCGACCGGCGCCGAGAACTGCGGCCCCGAGGCCGCCAGGACCGCCATCGACCAGATCGCCAAGCAGATCGGCGCCGAGAACGTCGCCGCCGTGGTGATCGAGCCGATCCAGGGCGAGGGCGGCTTCATCGAGCCGGGCGCCGGGTTCCTGCCCGCGATCGTCGACTTCTGCCGCGCCAACGGCATCGTGTTCGTCGCCGACGAGGTCCAGACCGGCTTCGCCCGCACCGGCGACCTGTTCGCCTGCGACCACGAGGGCATCGTCCCCGACCTCATCACCACGGCGAAGGGCATCGCGGGCGGCCTGCCGCTGGCCGCCGTGACCGGCCGCGCGGAGCTGATGGACGCCGTCCACGGCGGCGGCCTCGGCGGCACCTACGGCGGCAACCCGGCCGCGTGCGCCGCCGCCCTGGCAGCCCTGGAGGCCGTCGAGTCCGACGGCCTGGTGGAGCGCGCCCGCCGGATCGGAGAGCTGATGCTGGGCCGCCTGCGCGAGCTGGCCGCCAAGTACGAGGTCGTCGGCGACGTCCGCGGCCGCGGCGCGATGATCGCGATCGAGCTGGTCAAGGACGCGGACAAGACGCCGAACCCGGAGGCGCTGGCCAAGGTGCTCGCCTACGCGCACTCCCAGGGCCTGATCCTGCTCAGCGCGGGCACCTACGGCAACGTCGTCCGCATGCTGCCGCCGCTGGTGATCTCCGACGAGCTCCTGAACGAGGGGCTGGACATCCTCGACGAGGCCTTCGCCCGTCTGTAGACCGCCCGGCCCCGGGGGCGTCCGACGGCGCACGCCCCCACCCCGGCCACCTTGGCGGACATCGCCCGATCACGGCCTTGCGCAACAGGCTAATGGTATGCCCCCGCGTCCACCGTGATCCCGCCAAGGCACGGCCCCGCCCGCGCGTCTCGTTGGACGCGGGCGGGGCCGTTCTCCGCGCGGTGGCCCCGGGCGGTGGAGGGCGGCGGTCGGGGCCGTTCCCGTCCGAGACCGCTAGCGCGTACCCCAGGCGTAGGTCTGCTTGCGGAGCTTGAGGTAGAGGAAGGTCTCGGTGGTGTCGACCGTGTCGACGTCCCGGATCCGCGCCAGGATCTCCAGCAGCCTGGGGTCGTCCTCGGCCACCACCTCGACCATCAGGTCGAAGGAGCCCGCGGTGATCACCACGTACTCCACGCCCGGGATGTCGGAGATGGCGTCGGCGGCCCGGTTGAGGTCGCCGGTCGTGCGGACGCCGATCATCGCCTGCCGGTTGAAGCCCAGCATCATCGGATCGGTGACGCCGACGACCTGCACGACCCCGGCCTCCAGCAGCCGCTGGACACGCTGGCGCACCGCCGCCTCCGACAGGCCGACCAACTTGCCGATGGAGGCGTAGGACCGCCGCCCGTCCTCCTGGAGGAGCTCGATGATGCGCTTGGCCGTGTCGTCGAGGACGACGCCGTTGCTCCTGCGCGCGGGACCGGAGTCCCCCTGGTCGGTCACATGATCCTCCGCTTGCTTCCGCAAGAATCCGATGAATTCTGGCCTGACGACGTAGGGAATTCGCCGCTGCGCCAGTCAACAACGACGGATTCCACGTTACTGCACGGTTCGTTCCCGGCGGAAGACTCTCCTGCGAACCCGCGACCGGGTCAGCGCTCGTCCCGCACCGAGTCCAGGGACAGCAGGGCCACGTGCAGCGACAGGCACGTCTCCACGGATTCCAGGTCGGCGTCGAGGATGTTGGCGATCCGCCGCAGCCGTTCGTAGAAGGCGGGCCGCGACAGGTGGGCGCGGCTGGCGGCGAGCGCCTTGTTGCGGCCCGCTCCCAGGTAGCACCGGAGCATGGCGGTCAGGTCGTCGCCGTGCCGGGCGTCGTGGTCCAGCAGCGGGCCCAGTTCGCGCTCGACGTAGGTCTGGAGCCGCTCGTCGTCGCGGAAGAGGTGCAGCAACCCGCGCAGGTGCAGGTCGGGCAGCCGGTAGAAGGGGCGCTGGTCGTTCTGGCGCACGGCCACGTCGCCGACCTGCCGCGCCTCCAGGAACGACCGCCGCACCTCGCGGATGCCGTCCGCCGACGACCCCACGGCCAGCACCGCCGCGTCCCCGATCGTGTGCCGCACCCGGTCGGCGAGCATGTGCAGCGTCGGTTCCAGCCGCTGCTTGCCCGACAGCGGCAGCAGGATGCCCACCCTCAGGTCGTCGAGCGAGCCGACCAGGGCGGGCAGCCGCAGCTCGCGGCAGGCGCGCGCGGCGCCCTCCGCGGTGTCCGACAGCCGTGCCTGGGCCGCCAGCCCGGTCCCGCTCTCCCGCAGCCGCAGGACCAGCCCGACCAGCTCGCGCCCCTTGAGCGGCACCCCGACCGCCCGGGCCCGGACCAGCGCCTCCTCGGGGTCGGAGTAGGCGCGGTCGATGATGCCGGAGATGATCGTCCGGTGCGTCTGGCGCTCCAGGCTCTCCTGGTGGCGTTCGAGCAGCCGACCGAGCGCCAGCGTGGTGGCGGCGCGTTCGATGAGCATGCTCTGGCGCTGCGTGGGGTTGGCGCCGACGATGAGGATCAGGCGGCCCCAGTCCTGGCCGCGTGCGCCGACCGTGGTGACCAGCCAGCCGGTACTGGGGGCGTGGACGGTGTGGCTGCCCGAGCGGATCGCGCGCGACCGGCTCTCCCAGGAGGTGAGCAGCGTGCCGGGGTCCTCGCCGTTGAGGTCGCAGGCCAGCACCTGGTGAGTGAGGTTCTCCAGCACCACCGGGCACCCGGACAGCTGGGCGACCTCGTGCAGGATCTGGCCGGTGTCGGCGCCCTCCACCGAGAGTTGGGTGAAGACCGAGTGCAGCTTCTCCGACTCGCGCAGCTCCTCCAGCTGCTCGTTGACCACCCGGATGTGCACGGCCTCGGTGATCTCCACGAACCGCGCCTCGCGGTCGAGCAGGACGACGGGCACCCCCGCGTCGCGTGCCGCGCCCAGGAAGGCGGGCGGGAGTTCGGCGTGGTACTTGCGGCCGAGTTCGACCGCGATGCCGCTGACACCGGCGGCGGCGAGGTCGTCGATGTAGCGCCGCAGGGCGTCGGGGTCGTCGGGCATCGCGATGCCGGTGCTGAGCACCAGTTCGCCGCCGCGCAGCAGGTGGGCGAGGTCGGTGACCTCGGCGATGTGCACCCAGCGCACGGGGACGTCCAGGTGGTCGGAGCCGACCACGACGCGCGGGCGCGCGCGTTTGAGGGCGGGCAGCTCGAGGACCTCGGCGAGAGTGGGAAGCACCCTGCCATTCTAGGACGCACTGTCACGCACCGGGCACCGCCGCCTTACACCCTGCACGCACCGCATGCCCTCTGACCACCGCGACCGCGCACCGGGGCCGACTTTACACGTCGTAACACCGACCGGCATGTTGTCAACATGGTGATCCTGGCCATCCGCCGGAGGCGCGGAGAGACTGGGGGCATGTCGGAACTTCTCTCGCGCCACCGCGCGGTCATGCCCTCCTGGTTGCCCCTCTACTACGAGTCCCCGCTGGAGATCGTCAGCGGCAAGGGGTCGCGCGTCACGGACGCCGACGGCCGCACCTATCTCGACTTCTTCACGGGCATCGTGACCAACATGATCGGCTATGACGTGGCCGAGGTCCGCGAGGCCGTGGAGCGGCAGATCGCCAGGGGCGTCGTGCACACCTCCACGCTGTACCTCATCCGCGGCCAGGTCGAACTGGCCGAGAAGATCGCCCGGCTGTCCGGCATCCCCGACGCCAAGGTCTTCTTCACCAACTCCGGGACCGAGGCGAACGAGACCGCGCTGCTCCTGGCCACCTACGCGCGCGGGAGCGACGAGGTCCTCGCCATGCGCGGCAGCTACCACGGCCGCTCGTTCGGCACCGTGGCCGTGACCGGCAACCGGGGCTGGAAGAACTCCTCGCTGTCGCCGCTCAACGTGCACTACCTGCACGGCACCGACCGCGGCGCACCCGCCTTCCGCGGGATGTCCGAGAAGGAGTACGTCACCGCGTGCGTCGCCGACCTGCGCGACGTCCTGGACACCACGGCGCCGAACGTCGCGTGCCTGATCGCGGAGCCGATCCAGGGCGTGGGCGGCTTCGCGATGCCGCCGGACGGCCTGTACGCCGCCTACAAGGAGGTCCTCGACGAGCACGGCATCCTGTTCGTCGCGGACGAGGTCCAGACGGGCTGGGGACGTACCGGGTCGAGCTTCTTCGGGATCGGCAACCACGGTGTCACGCCGGACGCGATGACCTTCGCCAAGGGGCTCGGCAACGGCTTCGCGGTCGGCGGCGTCGTGGCGCGCGGCGACCTGATGGACCGCCTGCACGCGCTGGGTGTGGCGACGTTCGGCGGCAACCCGGTGTCGATGGCGGCCGCCGGGGCGACCCTCGACTACGTGCTGGAGCACGACCTCCAGGGCAACGCGCTGCGCCAGGGCGGGCTGATCACCGACGGCCTGCGCCCGCTGACCGACCTGCCGAGCGTCTCCGACGTGCGCGGCAAGGGCCTGATGTTCGCCGTGGAGATGGTCGACCCGAACACGGGCGCCCCCTCCGCGGAGCTGGCCGGGCGGGTGCTGGAGGGCACGCGTGAGCGCGGGCTGCTGGTCGGCAAGGGCGGCGTGCACGGCAACGTGCTGCGGATGGCGCCGCCGCTGACGCTGTCCGCCGAGGAGGCGGCCGAGGGCCGGGACGTGCTCCTGGACGCGGTCCGCGCGGTCGACGCGGAGGCGTGCGACGCCTGAGAGGCGTCGGGGGCGTCAGGACCGCCCGAGGTGTGGGGGGTCGGGTCCCGTGGGTGAGCGCGGGGCCCGGTCGGCGCGCGGGCAGCACGAGGTCGGCGGCGGTTGAGCGCCCCCTTGTCAGTAAGCAAACACGGTGTGTCGTGGGTGCGCCAGTCGTGACTGGGTTCCTGTGGACAGGCCGGCATTCGACGAAGAAGGAACGCATGAGCGAGAACGTCACCCACTGGATCGGCGGAGCCCGCCACCAGGGTCCCGCGGAGCGCCGCGCGGACGTGTACAACCCCGCGACGGGGAAGGTCTCCGGCACGGTCGACCTGGCCGGACCGGCCGAGATCGACGCCGCCGTGCGCTCGGCCAGGGACGCCTTCCCCGGCTGGCGCGACACGTCGCTGTCCAAGCGCGTCCAGATCCTCTTCCGCTTCCGTGAGCTGGTGCGCGCCAACACCGGACGCCTGGCCGAGGCGATCAGCGCCGAGCACGGCAAGGTCGTCTCCGACGCCGCGGGCGAGGTGCAGCGCGGCCTGGAGGTCGTCGACTTCGCGTGCGGCGTCCCGCACCTGCTCAAGGGGGGCTACTCCGAGAACGTGTCCACCGGTGTGGACGCCTACTCCATCCTCCAGCCGCTGGGCGTGGTCGCCGGGATCACCCCGTTCAACTTCCCGGCGATGGTCCCGATGTGGATGTTCCCGGTGGCGATCGCCTGCGGCAACACCTTCGTGCTCAAGCCCAGCGAGAAGGACCCGTCGGCGTCCCTGCTGCTCGCCGAGCTGTGGGCCGAGGCCGGGCTGCCCGACGGCGTGTTCAACGTGCTCCAGGGCGACAAGGTCGCGGTGGACGGCCTGCTGGAGCACCCGGACGTGGCGGCGGTCAGCTTCGTGGGTTCGACCCCGATCGCCCGGTACATCTACTCCCGCGCCGCTGAGAACGGCAAGCGCGTGCAGGCCCTGGGCGGCGCCAAGAACCACATGGTCGTGCTGCCCGACGCGGATCTCGACCTGGCGGCGGACTCGGCGGTCTCGGCGGGGTTCGGCTCGGCCGGTGAACGCTGCATGGCCATCTCCGCGATCGCGGTCGTCGACTCGGTCGCCGACGAACTGGTCGCGCGGATCCGCGAGCGGGTCGAGCGCCTCCGCGTCGGCCCGGGCGACGACGACCGCAGCGAGATGGGCCCGCTGGTCACCCGCGAACACCGGGACAAGGTGGCCTCCTACCTGGACTCGGGCGTGGAGCAGGGCGCGACGCTGGCGATCGACGGCCGCGTGCACCCGGTCCTGGGCGGGGAGACGGAGGGCTTCTGGCTCGGGCCGTCGCTGCTGGACCACGTCACCCCGGAGATGGACTGCTACCGCGACGAGATCTTCGGCCCGGTGCTGAGCGTCGTGCGGGTCTCCGGCTACGACGAGGCCGTCGCACTGATCAACGGCAACCGCTACGGCAACGGCACCGCCGTCTTCACCAACGACGGCGGGGCGGCCCGGCGGTTCCAGAACGAGATCCAGGTCGGCATGGTCGGCATCAACGTGCCGATCCCGGTGCCGATGGCCTACTACTCGTTCGGAGGGTGGAAGCAGTCGCTGTTCGGCGACTCGCACGCGCACGGCACGGAGGGTGTGCACTTCTACACCCGCACGAAGGCCGTCACCGCCCGCTGGACGGACCCCGGCAAGCGCCCCGAGGGCGGCGTCGACCTGGGATTCCCCACGAACGGTTAGACCCCGGTAACGGAAACACGGGATGAATCTCTCTCACTGACGGTCGACGGTGGACGACACGGAGTATCGTTGGTGGCGGCCACCCTCACGGGGCGTGGCCGACGCCGGAGGAGGCCGCGGAGACCATCCTGGAAGGACGCGCTCAATTCCCCTCCTCCCCATGGAAGCGGGCGCGTCAGCGGAAGCGCTCCGGGTCCGACTCTCCCCCTGGACCCGGAGCGCGACCGCGCTCGCGGAGTCGCGCCCCCGTGCGTTCGCGCACGACGGCGCACCCGTCGGCGGACACGCCCTCTCCGGCGACCGCCCCTAGCGGACGGCGTAGACGCGGTGACCGGAGCCCGTGACGAGATCCGCGCCGATGATGTCCGCGCACTCCTGGCAGCCGAACACGCGGGCGCCGTCCGGGAGCCGGCCGAGAACGCGACGGGGTCGGGGCCACTGCGCGTGGCAGACGGCGCAGGCATCCCCCACGCGCTGGGCCCCGGTCAGCGCCTCCGGGTCGTAGACGTAGGTTTCCGACGTGTCGTCAGGCCGTGCACCCGCTGCACACATCGTGCTCGTTCCGCGCAATGTCCTTGCTCCCCCCGTGGTTTAGGACAGTCTGGCGGGCCGATAGTTACCGGCTCTTTATCGAATCAGAGGCTCGCGGCACTGGAAAGTGTCCGGACCGATCCAAATCACTCCGTGCACGGAGATCATAACCCTAAGTAACGAACCCTGGGAAGACCCCAGTTCATAGATGTATATTCACATGATTTGCCCGATGCCTACTGAGTGGTAGGGGTACGGGACCTCAGTCCAGGTCGCGCGCGGTGACCGCGAACCGGCGCAGGGACAGTGCGGGATTCACCGCGCGTACCTCCTCCACGCGGGCGGCCGAAACCTCCGCGGAGGCGACCGCGAAGGGGTGCTCCCCCAGCGCCGCGACGGTGGTCCCCATCGGATCGACCACCATGCTGTTGCCCGCCCCCGTGGGCCCCGACTGCCCGGCCGCCGCGACGTAGACCGTGTTCTCGATCGCCCGCGCCCGGGCCAGCGTCCGCCAGTGGTCCTCCTTCAGCGGCCCCGGCACCCACTGGGCGGCGAGCAGCAGCACGTGCGCCCCCGCGTCGGCGATCCGCCGCGTCACCTCGGGGAAGCGCAGGTCGTAGCAGGTCTGCAGACCGAAGACCACCCCGTCCACGGTGAACGTCTCCGGCGTCTCGATCGGACCCGGGCGAACCACGTCCGACTCGCGGACGCCGAACGCGTCGTACAGGTGGATCTTGCGGTAGAGCGCGACCCGCCCGCCGTCCGGACCGAGCGCGACGAGGGTGTTGGCGAAGTGCGTGGCCCCGCCCGCGTCCGGCTCCACGGCCCCGTCCGGACCGCCCGTCCCGCCGACCGTCTCGTTGACGCCCAGCACCAGGTGGACGCCCTCCGACCGGGCCGTGTCGGCGGCGGCCTCCAGGAACGGTCCGCCCAAGGGCTCGGCCGCCTTGACGTAGCGGTGGTCGGTCCGCGGCGCGGTGAACATCGCGTACTCGGGCAGCAGGACCACGTCGGCGCCCTCGGCGGCGCCCCTGGCCGCCAACTCGGCGACCGAGCGCGCGTTCTCCGCCTTGTCCTGCCCCGGCGCGAACTGGGCGACCGCGACCCGCACCATGGATGGCTCCCCTCCTCGACGCCGGAGCGCCTGGGCCGCCCCGGACCGTGCACCGCAGTCTACGGCCGGCGCACCCGCGCCGCGGCCCCGCTCCCGCTCCCCGGCCCGACCCCTTACCGCGCCGGACCGGACATCGGCTGAACGTCTTGCCAGGATACTGAACGCGCGTTTAGCATGATGAACATGAGTTCAGCCACGAGGAAGCCTCCGGACCGCGAGGAGGACCTCACCGCACGCGCCCGCATCCGCGACGCGGCCATCGACTGCTTCGGGCAGCGGGGGTTCAACGTCCCGGTCCGCGAGATCGCCGAACGCGCCGGGGTCTCCCCCGCGCTGGTCATGCACCACTTCGGCACCAAGGCCAACCTGCTCGCCGCCTGCGAGGACCACGTCACGCGCCTGATCCGCGAGGTCAAGACGGAGTCGGTCACCAGTGGCGACCAGCAGACGATCCTGCACCAGATCGCCGAGGCGGAGGAGTTCGCCCCCTACATGGCCTTCGTCTTCCGGTGCCTGCAAGCCGGAGGGGACCTGGCCCGCACGCTGTACGAGCGCATGGCCGCGGACGTCGAGGCCTACCTCGACGCCGGGGTCGAGGCGGGCACCGTCCGCCCGAGCCGGGACCCCAGGGCCAGGGCCCGCTGGCTCGCCGCCAACGGCGCCGGGTCGCTCCTCATGCTCGTCACCCTGCGCGAACCCGGCCCCGACGTCGACTTCCGCAAGGTCATCCGCGAGTGGATGACGGAGTTCGCGCTCCCCGCCCTGGAGGTCTACACCGAGGGGCTGCTCACCGACCGGTCGATGCTCGACGCCTACCTCCTGTACGTGAGCGACCCGCCGGAGGGATCGTCCTGAATCCCCGGCTCCCACGTTCACGATCACCGCCCCTCAGGAGGAACACCCATGTCATCCCCCGCCATCGACGTGCGCGGACTCGACAAGCACTTCGGCGCGTTCAAGGCCCTCGACGGCCTCGACCTCACCGTCCAGCCCGGCCAGGTCGCCGGGTTCCTCGGCCCCAACGGCGCGGGCAAGTCCACGACCATCCGCGTCCTGCTCGGCCTCCTCCGCGCGGACGGCGGCAGCGTCCGCCTGCTCGGCGGCGACCCCTGGCGCGACGCCGTCGCCCTGCACCGCCGCCTCGCCTACGTCCCCGGCGACGTCGCCCTGTGGCCGAACCTCACCGGAGGCCAGGCCATCGACCTGCTCGGGCGGCTGCACGGGTCGGTCAACGCCGCCCGGAAGCGGGAACTGCTCGGCCGGTTCGAGCTCGACCCCACCAAGAAGGCGCGCACCTACTCCAAGGGCAACCGGCAGAAGGTCGCCCTCGTCGCCGCCCTGGCCTCCGACGCCGAACTCCTCATCCTCGACGAGCCCACCTCCGGCCTCGACCCGCTCATGGAGTCCGTCTTCACCGACTGCGTGCGCGAGGCCAGCGCCCAGGGCCGCTCGGTCCTGCTGTCCAGCCACATCCTGGCCGAGGTCGAGAAGCTGTGCGACACCGTCACGATCATCCGCAGGGGCCGGGCCGTCGAGTCCGGAACCCTCGACGGGATGCGCCACCTGACCCGCTCCACCGTCCGGGCCACCACCGAGGGCGACGCGAGCGTGCTGGACGGGCTTCCCGGCGTGCACGACCTGTCCGTCGACGGCCGCAGCGTGACCTTCGACGTCGACAACGACCGGATGGACCAGGCCCTGCGCGCCCTGACCGACCTCGGCGTCCGGTCGCTCGTCAGCAACCCGCCCTCCCTGGAGGAGCTGTTCATGCGCCACTACGGCGACGAGCTGGCCGCCCTCAACGGCGAGGGGAGGGGCGCGGCATGAGCACGTTCACCGGGACCGGGCACCTGATCCGGTTCATCCTGCGCCGCGACCGGGTGCGCATGACGGTCTGGACGCTCTCGCTCAGCGGGATGCTCGCCATGACCGTGCCGACTCTCGCGGAGATGTTCGCCGAGCCGGAGCAGCGGGCGGCCCGCGCCGCCGTGATGGAGACGCCGACCGGCATCGTCTTCGGCGGCCCCGGATACGGACTCGACGACTACGGCCTCGGCGCGATGGTCGCCAACGAGATGACCATGAGCCTGCTGGTCGCGCTGGCGGTCATGAGCGTCCTGCACGTGGTCCGCCACACCCGGGCCGAGGAGGAGAGCGGGCGCGCCGAGCTCCTGCGCGCCAACGTCCTCGGCTCCAGCGCCCAGATGACCGCCGCGCTCGCCACCAACGCCCTGGTCTGCGGCGCCGTCGGGGCGCTGCTGACGCTGGTCATGGTGGGCAACGGCCTGGCCGCGGCCGACTCGGTGGCCTTCGGCGGGGGCATCGCCCTGGCCGGGATCACCTTCGGCGCGATCACCGCCGTGTGCGCCCAGGTCTCCGAGCACGCGCGCGGCGCCAGCGGGCTGGCCTTCCTCGTCGTGGGCGTGCTGTTCATGTTCCGCGTGGTCGGCGACATCGCCGAGCGCGGCGGCAGCGCCCCGTCGTGGTTCTCGCCCTTCGCCTGGGCCCAGCAGACCCGGATGTTCGACGACCTGCGCTGGTGGCCGCTGGCGCTGTACGCGCTGGTCATCGCGGTGCTGTTCGCCGCCGCGTACTCCCTGGCCGGCCGCCGTGACCTGGGCGCGGGGCTGGTGACGACCAAGCCCGGACCGGCCGGGGCGAGCCCCCTGCTCAACGGGGTGTTCGCCCTGCACCTGCGCCAGCAGCGCACCTCCATCATCGTGTGGACGGCGGCCGTGGCGCTGTTCGCGCTGTCCTTCGGCACGCTCGTCTCCGAGATCGACGCCATGGTCGAGCAGAACCCCGAACTGCTGGCGCGGATGGGCCTGGACGCCGCGAACATGGCCGACGGCTTCCTCGGCATGCTCGTCCTGTACGTCGTGATGGCCGCGGCGGCCTTCGCCGTTCTCTCCGTCCTGCGCACGCGGGCCGAGGAGAACGCCGGGCGCGCGGAGCTCACCCTGGCCGCGGCCGTGGGCCGCATCCGGTGGATGGGTACGGCGGTCCTGGTCAGCGCCCTGGCGGCGACCCTGATGCTGCTCATGGGCGGGCTGGCGATGGGGCTCGGCGCGGGACTGGTCACCGAGGACACCGACTGGATCCGCACGGTCGCCGAGGCGGGCGCCGCCCAGGCGCCGGTGGTGCTGCTCTTCGTCGGCCTGACCACCCTGTTCCTGGGAACCGCTCCCCGCCTGGTCGGCCTGGTGTGGGCCTGGTACGGGTACGGACTGGTCGTGGCGGTCTTCGGCATCCTCATGGACCTGCCCGACTGGATGCTCGACGCCGGGCCGTTCCAGATCCTGGCGCAGCTTCCGGCCGAGGAGTTCGACGCGGCGCCGTTCGTCCTCGTCCTGCTGGCCGCGACGGCCGCCACCGCCGTGGGCCTGGGCGGCTTCCGCCGCCGCGACCTGGTCAGCGTCTGAGGACCGGGGCGCCCGCCCGCGGGTGCGGTTCCGGCCGCCCCGCGGGCGCCGACGGGGACTCCCCCGGCGGAACCGTGAGAGGAGGGCACCGTGTCCGGGACGGGCGCCGCGCGCGGCCGGCGGAACCCGCGCCGCCGCGCCGTCACCGCGGCGGTCGCCGCCGTCGCCGTCCTGATCCTGCTCGGAGGTCTCATGTGGGGCATGCAGCGGTCGCTCCTCTACCTGCCCACGGGCGGGACGCCGCCGCCGGCCGGCGAGGTCGTCGCCGGCGCTCGGGACGTGCGCCTGCGCACCGGGGACGGACTCGACCTGGGCGCGTGGCTGATCCCTCCGCGCGGCGCCGACCGCGGCACGGCGGTGCTGGTGGCCAACGGCAACTCCGGCAACCGGGAGACCCGGGCTCCGCTGGCGCGCGCTCTGTCCGCCGAGGGGTTCACCGTTCTCCTCTTCGACTACCGGGGCTACGGCGGCAACCCGGGCACGCCCTCCCAGCGGGGTCTGGCCTCGGACGCGCGAGCCGCCTCCGACGCCCTCGCCGCCCGCGGGCACCCCCCGGCGAGGACGGTCTACCTCGGGGAGAGCCTCGGCGCCGCCGTGCTCAGCGGGCTCGCCGTGGAGCGCCCGCCCGCGGCACTGCTGCTGCGCTCCCCGTTCACCTCGCTCGCCGACGTCGCCGCCCACCATTTCCCGTTCCTGCCGGTCCGGGCCCTGTTGTGGGACCGCTACCCGGTGCGCGCGAACGTGGCGGAGATCGACCGCCCCACGACCGTCGTCCTCGGCGACGGGGACCTGGTCGTCCCCCCGGAGCAGAGTCGCGCGGTGGCCGAGGCCAGTCCGCGGCTGGTCGAGGAGGTGGTGGTGGCGGGCGCCGACCACAACGACCCGGCGCTCGCGTACGGCCCGGAGGTGGTCGCGGCGCTGGTCCGCCTGGCCGACCGGGCGCTCGGCCCGCGCTGACGGGGACTCCGGCGCCGACCGCCCGGCGTCACCCGGGCAGGAAGGACATCGCCCAGGCGGGCGCGAACACCACCACGAGGAAGCGGGCGGTCCGGGTGACCCACGTGACCAGGAAGAACTGCACGACGTTCTGCCGCACCACGCCCGCGAGCACCGACACCGCCATGAACGGCGGGATGCTCGCGAACGAGCTGAGCGCGACCAGGCCCGCGCCCCACACGGGGCGTTCCTCGGCCTTGCGCCGCCAGCGCGCCACCCGCGCCGTCCAGCGTCCGGGGGTCTCGGCCCTCCGGCGCAGCCAGGGCGCGGAGATCGTGCCCCGGCCCACGTAGTAGTAGGGGAGCTTGCCGAGGGCCTGTCCCAGCCCGGCGGCGGCCGCCATCGCGGCGAGGGCGCCGTCGTCCACCAGGGCGACGGCGCCCACCAGGTACACCTCGATGTTGAGGACCGGGACCAGGCCGGAGACGGAGGCGACCACGAAGGCCAGCAGGGTCTCGGTCACGGTTCTCCCCCGGCCGCCGGCCGGCTCAGCCCTCGGCCGCGGCGAGCTGCCCGCACGCGCCGTCGATCTCCTGGCCGCGCGTGTCGCGGACGGTGACCGACACCCCGTGCGACTGGAGCCGCCGGACGAACTCCCGCTCGTCCTCCGGGCGCGAGGCGGTCCACTTGGACCCCGGCGTGGGGTTGAGCGGGATGAGGTTGACGTGCACCAGGTGGCCCTTGAGCAGCTCGCCGAGCAGGTCGGCCCGCCACGCCTGGTCGTTGATGTCCTTGATCAGCGCGTACTCGATCGACACCCGGCGCCCGGTGGTCCCCGCGTACCGCCACGCGGCGTCCAGGACCTCGGCGACCTTCCACCGCGTGTTGATCGGCACCAGTTCGTCGCGCAGCTCGTCGTCGGGGGCGTGCAGGGAGATCGCCAGGCGCACCTGCATCCGCTCCGCCGTGAGCTTGTCGATGGCGGGCACCAGGCCGACCGTGGACACCGTGACGCCGCGCTGGGAGATGCCCAGCCCGTTCGGCACCGGGTCGGTGATGCGGCGGACCGTCTGCAGGACCCGCTTGTAGTTGGCCATGGGCTCGCCCATGCCCATGAAGACGATGTTGCTGATCCGCCCCGGGCCTCCCGCGACCTCGCCCCGGGCCAGGTCGCGGGCGCTGGCCACCACCTGGTCGACGATCTCGCCGGTGGACAGGTTGCGGGTGAGCCCCGCCTGGCCGGTCGCGCAGAACGGGCAGTTCATCCCGCACCCGGCCTGGGAGGAGATGCACAGGGTGACGCGGTCGGGGTAGCGCATGAGCACCGACTCGAACAGCACCCCGTCGAAGGCCTTCCACAGGGTCTTGCGCGTCATCCCGTTGTCGCAGGTGATGTGCCGGACCGGTGTGATCAGGGTCGGCAGCAGCGCCTCCCCGAGCCTGGCCCTGGAGGCCTCGGGCAGGTCCGTCATCGCCGAGGTGTCCGACTCCAGGTGGCCGAAGTAGTGCTTGGCGAGCTGCTTGGCGCGGAAGGGCTTCTCCCCCAGATCCGCGACGGCCTCGGCCCGTTCCTCGGGGCTGAGGTCGGCGAGGTGCCGCGGCGGCTGGGCACGGCGAGGGGCGACGAAGGTGAGCTCGGCGGGCATAGGTATCCGTAAGGGGTGGCGTCGGTGGTCTGCGCCCGGCGCGGGGACGGCGCGGTTCCGGTCGTTACACGACCTATACGCTGCCGCGGTGCGGCTCCGCCTGTCAGGGCACTACGGTCGATTCTACCGGCCTCGTTCCGAGAGCGCTCCGGGCTGGTCCGGGACCGGACACGGGTGACGGCACGGGTACGGCACGTGGGAGGGCCAGTGACAGGGATGGACGTCCTACTCGACGAGGTCAGTCCCTACCAGAGCCGCCGTGTCGTCGTCGAGTGCGACTCCCGCACCACGGCCGCCTACCTGCTCGACGCGCGCGGCCGCATCCGCGTCCCCGTGTGGCTGGCCAACCACGACGTCGCCCCGGCGGCCAGCGAGGAGGGCGGGCTGTTCGAGGGCCGCGCCCCGCTCATGCCCGAGGCCTACACCAAGCACCCGCAGGGCCGACCGCGCTTCGACCCCGCGCGCCTGCGCGCCGTGTGGTTCGAGGAGGGGGACGGGGTCGCCCTGACCGACGAGGAGGGGCTGCTCGCGGTCATCCCCGGTTGGGCCGAGGCCGACAGCGGGCTCCCCGGCTACGCGCGCGAGGCGGTCGGACGCAGCGCCTTCGCCTGGGAGCTGGACTCGGTGCGCGACCAGCTGTGGCCGAGGGTCGTGCACGCCGAGGCCTACTGGGACTGGCGGCGGGCCGCGGGCGCGTGGCGGAGCGTGCAGCGCACGGTGCTCAGCCACCTCAACCGCCGCGTGGGCGAGCCCGGCCACTACTGGGACGTGTCCGACGGCCATCCGCCGCTGCTGCGGCTGTCCGAGCGCCCGCCCAGCGCCGAGCGCCCGTTCACGGTGCTGTCCACCGTGGGGATGTGCGGCCAGCGGATGCCGACCCTCGACCGGTACATGGCCGACACCTCCCGGCACGCGCGGGTCGAGCTGGCGCTGGCCACGACCCTGCCCGCGCACCGGGCCGCGCGGATCTTCCGGTGGATCGGCGCGTTCCCGTGGCGCGCGGTGACGTGGTTCGGCACGGGGCACACGGTCAAGTGGCTGGACAACCCCGAGGATCGGGCGATGCGCGGCGACGCGGGGGCGGTGCTGCTCCTGGAGGACCCGTCCGCGCTGGTGACGCGCCCCGACCACCGGCCGCCGGAGACCGCCGGCCTGTCCTTCCAGGGCGATCCGGTGCGGTGGCTGTGGATCGTGCCGATCACCCGGTCCGAGCACCGGTTCGCCAAGGAGCACGACAGCGCCACGCTCGTGGAGAAGCTGGCCGCCGAGGGGCGCAGCTGGGTGCTGGGGTCACCGCCCGTCGCCTCCTGACCGCCCCCTCCCGCGCCGGGCGGAAATCCGGTGGACCCCGTGCCCCGCGCCCTGGCATCGTGCCCCGGTCGACGTGGTCGAGGCGAGGACGGTGGGGCATGGCACGGGCCGACGAGGCGAGCGATCCGGGCGTCGGCGTCCTCCTCCCCCTCCGTCATCCGGCCTTCCGGGCCCTGGCTCTCGGCCGCTCGCTGATGTTCCTGGGCAACGGCATGGCCTCCGTCGCGGTGGCCTTCGCCGTGCTGGACGCGACCGGTTCCCTGGTGAACGTGGGGCTGGTGGTGGGTGCGCGCTCCCTGGCCAACGTGTGCCTGCTGCTCTTGGGCGGGGTGGTCGCGGACCGGGTGCCCCGCTCGCTCGTCCTCCGGGGCGGATGCGTGCTGGCGGCGGGCTCCCAGGCGGTGCTCGCCGCGGCCCTGCTCACCGGGACCGCCTCCCTCCCGGTGATGGTCGGGCTGAGTCTGGTCAACGGCGCGGTCGTGGGGGCGGCGGGCTCCGGGTGGGCGATCGCGGCGGACGCGGCGCTGTTCGCGCTGGCCGGGGTCGCCTTCGCCTTCCTGCGGGTGCCGGGCGGCCCGGGTCGGGACGGGCACGGGGGCGCCGGTGTCCTCCGCGACCTCCGGGAGGGGTGGAGCGAGTTCACCGCCCGGCGCTGGGTGTGGATCGTGGTGGCGCAGTTCATGGTGGTCAACGCCTCGTGGACCGCGACCGTGTCCGTCCTGGGTCCGGCGATCGCCGACGCGGCCTTCGGCCGGACGGAGTGGGGTCTGCTGATGGCGGCGAACGCGGTGGGGCTCCTGGCGGGCGGCGTGCTGGCCGCGCGGTGGCAGCCGCGGCGGGCCCTGGCGTTCGGGGTCGCGCTGATCCTGGTGCAGACGGTGCCGCTGTTCGCGCTGGCGGGCTCGGTCCCGTTCCTCCCCCTGCTGGTCGCGATGGCCGTGGCGGGGGTCGCGGTGGAGCAGTTCGGCGTGGCCTGGGAGGTGTCGGTCCAGGAGAACGTGCACGCGGAGCGGCTGTCGCGGGTCTACTCCTACGACGCGCTGGGGTCGTTCGCGGCCGTCCCCGTGGGCCAGGTGGCGGCGGGGCCGTTGGCCGAGCGCCTCGGGCCCGGTCCGGCCGTCGCGCTGTTGGCGGCGCTCACCGTGGCCGCGACGCTGGCGGCGCTCTCGTCCCGGAGCGTGCGGACCCTGCGCCGCCGCTGACCGGGGAGCCGCGTGCCGACGCCGTCAGATCGCGATGCCCCTGCGGTCCCGGACCTGGTCGAGCAGCCGGTGGAACCTGGCCATGTCCTCGTCGCTGAACCGCTCGACGAAGCTCCGCAGGGTCGCCCCCGGGTCCGGCCCGGCGTTGAGCACCTCGTCCATGACGCGCGCGGTGTACTCGGCGTGCGACTCGCGCGGCCAGTACACCCAGGCGCGGCCCGACTTCTCACGGTCCAACAGGCCCTTGTGGAAGAGGATGTTGGCGACGGTCATCACGGTCGTGTAGGCGATCTCCCGGTCGTAGACCATGGTCTCGCGGACACGGCGCACGGACAGCGGTTCCTCGGCCCGCCACAGCGCGTCCATGATGGCCGCCTCGAGTTCCCCGAGCCCCCTCACGGTGCCCACCCCCTGCTGTGTGTCCCCAGTTCGTACCGAGATCGTAGGCACGGCGACGGCTCCCGCGTGGGAAAACGCCGGAGAGCACACAGATCCGCACACTCGTGGCGGGGATCACCGGCGTTTCGCGACCTGCG
Organism: Nocardiopsis sp. NPDC050513; assembly: GCF_044457925.1. Lineage (NCBI taxonomy): Bacteria > Bacillati > Actinomycetota > Actinomycetes > Streptosporangiales > Nocardiopsidaceae > Nocardiopsis > Nocardiopsis sp. NPDC050513. The sequence goes on from NZ_JBITHK010000001.1 coordinate 235,832, forward strand.
GCGGCGCGGCGGGCGCGGAAGGAACGGCGGACCGCCTCCGGACCGTGGTGGCGCCGGACGAGCGGAGCCGCCTCCCCGGCGCGGGACGGGCCCCGTGTGACGCGCCACATCCGCCATGGCCGGACTCGGTCATGGCGGCCGCACGCCAAAACCCCTACAAATCAGCACATTCACGACACGATCGGCACGCTCCGCAAAGCCGACGCCACGCAGAGACAACGGGGCTGTGAAAGATTGTTAGCTATCTCCTAGTTTCAACAACGCTCGCGTTCCCCGCTTGGAGGGCGGTACAAGTAGCCTGGGACCAGGACGAGTGCTGGCCAGGTCAGATACTCCCCGGACCGCGGGGGCTATCCCACGTGTTCATTGAGCCCGCCTTGCCGGCAGCCACCCGTCTCCATACACATTCACTAGCGAGCTGCGGAAGTGGGCGATCTCCGCCGTGTCGTCTGAGGCGTCTCAACCCCTGACAGATTTCGGCCCCAACGAGTGGTTGGTCGAGGAGCTTTATCAGAAGTACCTGACCGACCCCAACTCCGTTGACAAGGCCTGGTGGAACTTCTTCGCGGACTACAAGCCCGCGGATTCCGGCGTGAAGAGCGGAGGAGCCGCCAAGCCCGCGAAGGCGCAGCAGAGCAAGGCTCCCGCGGCCCCCGCGCCGAAGAAGTCCCCCCAGGCCTCCGAACCCAAGAGCGACGATGCGCTCCAGGTCAAGCAGGAGCGTCTGCGCGGGGCTCCCGCGCGGACCGCGACCAACATGGAGTCGAGTCTGGCGCTGCCGACCGCGACCAGCGTGCGCGCGGTCCCGGTCAAGCTCCTGTTCGACAACCGCATCGTCATCAACAACCACCTCCGCCGCGGGCGCGGCGGGAAGGTCTCCTTCACCCACCTCATCGGCTTCGCCATGGTCAAGGCGCTCAAGTCGATGCCGGAGATGAACCACTCCTACGTCGAGCTCGACGGCAAGCCCGGTGTGGCCAAGCCCGAGCACGTCAACTTCGGTCTGGCCATCGACCTCCAGAAGCCGGACGGCTCCCGCCAGCTGGTCGTGCCCTCCATCAAGGGCGCGGACGAGATGGACTTCACCGAGTTCTGGAGCGGCTACGAGGACCTGGTCCGCAAGGCCCGCAACAACAAGCTGGGCGTGACGGACTTCCAGGGCACCACGATCAGCCTGACCAACCCCGGCGGCATCGGCACCGTGCACTCGGTGCCGCGTCTGATGCCCGGCCAGGGCACCATCCTCGGCGTGGGCGCCATGGAGTACCCGGCCGAGTTCCAGGGCGCCTCCCAGGACACCCTCAGCGAGCTGGGCATCAGCAAGGTCATGACGCTGACGTCCACCTACGACCACCGCATCATCCAGGGCGCGCAGTCCGGTGAGTTCCTCCGCCGGATCCACCAGCTCCTGCTGGGCGAGGACGGTTTCTACGACGAGATCTTCCGTTCCCTGCACATCCCCTACGAGCCGGTCCGCTGGGTCCAGGACATCCACGTCAACACGGCCACCCAGCTCGACAAGACCACCCGGGTCCAGGAGCTGATCCACGCCTACCGCGTGCGCGGCCACCTGATGGCGGCCACCAACCCGCTCGACCACGACGTGCGCCGCCACCCCGACCTGGACGTCCTCCAGCACGGGCTGACGCTGTGGGACCTGGACCGCTCGTTCCCCACCGGGGGCTTCGGCGGCAAGCAGGTCATGAAGCTCCGCGACGTGCTGGGCGTGCTGCGCGACACCTACTGCCGCACGGTGGGTATCGAGTACATGCACATCCAGAGCCCGGAGGAGCGGGAGTGGATCCAGGCGCACGTCGAGCGCGAGCACGAGAAGCTCGACCGCGACGAGCAGCTGCACATCCTGCACCGGCTCAACAGCGCCGAGGCGTTCGAGACCTTCCTGCAGACCAAGTACGTGGGTCAGAAGCGCTTCTCCCTGGAGGGCGGCGAGTCCCTGATCCCGCTGCTGGACGGCGTGATCTCCAAGGCCGCCAGGGCCGAGCTGGACGAGGCCGTGATCGGCATGGCCCACCGCGGCCGCCTCAACGTGCTCGCCAACATCTGCGGCAAGTCCTACGCGCAGATCTTCGGTGAGTTCGAGGGCAACCTGGACCCGCGCAGCGCGCACGGCTCGGGCGACGTCAAGTACCACCTGGGCACCGAGGGCTTCTTCGAGACCCGCGAGGGCGACAGGATCCGCATCTCGCTGGCCGCCAACCCGTCCCACCTGGAGACGGTCGACCCGGTCGCCGAAGGCATCGTCCGCGCCAAGCAGGACCTCCTCAACAAGGGTCCGCACGGCTTCACGGTGCTGCCGATCCTCATCCACGGTGACGCGGCGTTCGCCGGGCAGGGCGTGGTCGCCGAGACCCTGAACCTGTCCCAGCTGCGCGGTTACCGCACGGGCGGCACGGTGCACATCATCGTGAACAACCAGGTGGGCTTCACCACCTCGCCGTCGGACAGCCGTTCCAGCGTGTACGCCACCGACGTCGCGCGGATGGTGCAGGCGCCGATCTTCCACGTCAACGGGGACGACCCCGAGGCCGTGGTCCGGGTCGCGCACCTGGCCTTCGCCTACCGGCAGGCGTTCAACAAGGACGTCGTCATCGACATGGTCTGCTACCGGCGCCGCGGGCACAACGAGGGCGACAACCCCGCGTTCACCCAGCCGCTGATGTACGACGTCATCGACGCCAAGCGCTCCACCCGCAAGCTGTACACCGAGGCCCTCATCGGCCGCGGCGACATCACGGTGGAGGAGGCCGAGTCGGCCCTGCGCGACTACCAGACCGAGCTGGAGCGCGCCTTCACCGAGACCCGCGAGGTCGAGAAGCGCCCGATCGAGCCCGGCTCCGTGGTCAAGCCCGAGGTGTTCACCGAGGGCCGCCTGGACCACTCGGCGGTCGAGACGTGCATCAGCACCGAGACCGTCAAGCGGGTCATCGACACCCAGGTCAACCTGCCCGACGGCTTCACACCGCACCCGCGGCTGGCGCCGCAGATCGCCCGCCGCGCGCAGACGGTCGAGAGCGACGCCGTCGACTGGGCCACCGGTGAGCTGCTGGCCTTCGGGTCGCTGCTGCTGGACGACCACACCGTCCGCCTCATCGGCCAGGACAGCCGCCGCGGCACCTTCGGCCAGCGGCACGCCACGCTGATGGACCGCGAGACCGGTGAGTCGTACACGCCGCTCAAGCAGTTCGACTCCGGCACCACCCGCTTCCACGTGCACGACTCGCTGCTGAGCGAGTACGCGGCGCTGGGCTTCGAGTACGGGTACTCGCTGACCCGGCCGGACGCGCTGGTGATGTGGGAGGCGCAGTTCGGTGACTTCGTCAACGGCGCGCAGACCGTCATCGACGAGTACATCAGCGCGGGCGAGCAGAAGTGGGGCCAGCGCTCCAGCGTGACCCTGCTGCTTCCGCACGGCTACGAGGGCCAGGGGCCGGACCACTCGTCCGCCCGCATCGAGCGCTTCCTCCAGCTGTGCGCGCAGGAGAACATGACGGTCGCCATGCCGACCACCCCGGCGAGCTACTTCCACCTGCTGCGCTGGCAGGCGAAGTCGCAGCTGGAGCGTCCGCTGGTGATCTTCACGCCGAAGTCGCTGCTGCGTCTGAAGGCCGCCACGTCGGCCGCCGACGACTTCACGTCGGGCCACTTCCGGCCGTTGGTCGGGGACGACTCCATCGCTCCCGACAAGGTCCGCCGCGTGGTGCTGTGCTCAGGCAAGATCTACTACGACCTGGACGCGGCCCGTCGCAAGAGCGGCGACAAGCACACCGCGATCATCCGCGCGGAGCGGCTCTACCCGCTGCCGATCGAGGAGATCCGGGAGCAGCTCAAGGCCTACCCGAACGCGGGCGAGGTCCTCTGGGTCCAGGAGGAGCCCGCGAACATGGGCCCGTGGCCGTTCGTGGCGCTGGTCTTCTCCGAGCAGCTCGACCGCCCGTTCACCCGGATCTCGCGCCCGGCCTCCTCGGCCCCGGCCGCGGGTTCGGCCAAGCGGCACGAGGCCGAGCAGCGCGCCCTGGTGGACACGGTGTTCCCGCCGGCCGACTAGGACGGACGGGGCGACGTGTACTACACCGATCGCGGAATCGAGGAGTTGGAGAACCGCCGCGGCGACGAGGAGGTCAGCTTCGCCTGGCTCGCCGAGCAGCTGAGGACGTTCACCGACGTCAACCCCGAGTTCGAGACGGCCGTCGACCGCCTGGCCACCTGGCTGGCCCGGTTGGACGACGAGGACGGCGAGTAGGTCCGTGACGGACGCGGAAGGGCCCGGGTCGCGATGACCCGGGCCCTTCCGCGTGCCCGGACCACCGGGTACCGGTCACCCGCAGCCGCTCCCGGCCGGACCCCGGGCCCAGCAGCAGGAGGAGGAAGCCGGGAGCGATCAGGGCGACCCCGAGCCCGACGATGCGGACACCTGGCGGCCTCGGGGTCAGCCCCGGCGTTCCCCTGAACCTCCCCCGATATCCGCGACATATCTTGAGTTCACCCGACTCGCGACATATCGTGATGACATCGAGCGAGCGAAAGGGTGCACGATGGCACGTTGGACCATCGACAAGCCGATGACCCACACACTCGACGGCATCGTCGCGTTGAAGGTCAGGATCATCGGCGGTCACGTCAACATCCTCCCCACCGACGACCCGGTCACCTTCGAGGTCACCGACATCGTCGGCGAACCCGTCCTGGTGACCCAGGAGGCGGGGATCCTCACCATCCACTACGAGGACCTCACCAGCCAGGGGCTCCTCGACCGCCTCCGGCCCATCCAGCTCAACAGCTACAAGAGCATGGGCAGCCGCAAGGCCACCGTGAACCTCCGCCTCCCGAAGGACTGCCCGGTGGAGATCAACACGGTCAGCGCGCCCGTCGTGGCCGCCGGCCTGGGGGCCCGCACGAGCATCCGGACCGCGTCCGGCGAGATCACCCTCGACGACGCCTCCGGCGCGACCGACATCACCACCGCCAACAGCCAGGCCTCGGTCCGCAACCCGTCCGGGTCACTGACCTTCAACAGCGTCAGCGGCCAGCTCGCCGTCGCGGGCGGACGCCTGTCGGACTTCAGCGCCAAGACCGCGTCCGGCCAGATCCTCGCGGACACCGACCTGTCCCCCTCCGGGCGGGTCCGGCTCAACTCCGTCTCCGGCGAGATCGCCCTGCGCGTCCCCGCCGAGACCTCCGCGAACGTCGAGATGCGGTCGGTCACCGGCGCCCTGGACAGCGACTTCTCCCTGGACCGGCGCAGCGCCCCGGCGCGCAACGTGCTCAGCGGCAAGATCGGCCCCGGCGTCGACCCCGCCGCCATCACCACCACCACCGTGTCGGCCCGTACCGCGCTCCTGCGCCGCGCGCCCGCCACGCCCGCCGCGATCCCCGAGGGAGCCTGAATGAGCACCATCTTCGGCCACGGCAGGCTCCGGCTCTACCTGCTCAAGCTGCTGGACGAGAGCCCGCGGCACGGCTACGAGATCATCAGCCTCCTGCGCGACCGCTTCCTGGGCGTGTACTCGCCCTCCCCCGGCACGATCTACCCGCGCCTGGCGCGTCTGGAGGAGGAGGGGCTGGTCACGCACACCGAGGAAGGCGGCCGCAAGGTCTACCGCCTCACCGACAAGGGACGCCAGGAACTGCGGGACCGCAGCGGTGACCTGGACGACCTGGAACGGGAGATCACCGACTCGGTCCGCGACGTCGCCCGCGCGGTCAAGCAGGACGTGCGCGCGACCATCAGCTCCCTGCGCGAGGAGCTGAAGTACGCCGCCGGGGGCGCGCGCCGCCCCTCGGCGGACACCGCGGCCGGTCCCGCCCAGACGGAGGGCGAGGAACCCGAGGCGCCGAAGGACGCGGGCGAGCCCTCGGGGGCGACCGCCGAGGAGCCCGGCTCGGACGAGAGGCCAGGCGAGGGCGACGACCAACGGGAACACGGCCGCGAGGGCGGCCCGTGGGCCCGCGAGTGGGAGCGCTTCGCCCAGGGGTTCAGCGGCGCGTTCGGCGCCGCCTGGGGCCGCGGTTCGGACCGTTCGCACACCCCGGAGTTCGACCAGGCCCTGCGCGAGTTCTCCGAACGCGTGCGCGACGTCGTCCGGGAGGCCGGTCACGTCGGCGAGGCGGCGGCCACCGACCTGCGGCGCATCCTCGACGACACGGTCGAGGTGATCCGCCGCGACGTGCGCCGATGGGGCCCGCCGTGCGACCGCGCCGAGGACGAGGGGCGCGGGGAGGACAAGCCCGCCGGGGAGGCCGGGGACACCGGCCCGCCCGCGGAGCCGGCGGCCGAGGGACCCGGCGCCGAGGAGTCCGCCGAGGAGCGACCGGAGGCCCGGCCGATGCCGCCCGTCGGCGGCGGCACCGCCGCCGACCCCTGGGGCACCGCGGTCAGCGAACAGGACGACGCCGACGGGGACGGAGGGACCGGGGGGACGAGGGACTAGGAGTCCGAGCACACGCGTGGGGCCCGGAGGCGTCGCCAGGACGCGCTCCGGGCCCCACCCGTCGTGCGGGGCCGGCCCTACTTCCGGGCGACGCCGTCCTCGCGCGCCTGCGCGGCGACGGCGGCCGCGACGGCGGGGGCCACCCGCTCGTCGAAGGGGCCGGGGATGATGTAGTCGGCGGACAGGTCGTCGCCGACCAGCTCCGCCAGCGCGGTGGCGGCGGCCTGCTTCATGTTCTCGGTGACGTCGCTGGCGCCCGCGTCGAACGCGCCCCGGAACACGCCGGGGAAGGCCAGGACGTTGTTGATCTGGTTCGGGAAGTCACTGCGCCCGGTGGCGACGACGCTCGCGTACTTGCGCGCGACGTCCGGGTGCACCTCCGGGTTCGGGTTGGCCATCGCGAAGACGATGGCGTTCTCGGCCATCGTGGCGACGACCGACTCGGGCACCTCGCCGGCGGAGAGGCCGATGAAGACGTCGGCGCCCTCCAGGGCGCTCTCGATCGAGCCCTGGAGCCCCGCCTTGTTGGTGAGGGCGGCCAGCTCCCGCTTGACCGGGGTGAGACCCTCGCGGTCCCCGTGGATCATGCCCTTGGAGTCGGCCACGGCGATGTCGCCGATGCCGCCGTCCAGGAGCATCTTGGTGACCGCGACCCCGGCCGCGCCGGCGCCGGAGACCACGACGCGCAGGTCGCCGAGGGTCCGGCCGGTCAGCCGGGCGGCGTTGCGCAGCGCGGCGACGGCCACGATGGCGGTGCCGTGCTGGTCGTCGTGGAAGACCGGGATGTCCAGGCGCTCACGCAGCTTGCGCTCGATCTCGAAGCAGCGCGGAGCGGAGATGTCCTCGAGGTTGATGCCGCCGAAGGACGGAGCCATGCGCACGACGGTCTCGACGATCTCGTCGACGTCGGTGCAGGCCAGCGCGATCGGCACGGAGTCGACTCCGCTGAACTGCTTGAACAGCAGCGACTTGCCCTCCATGACCGGCAGGGACGCCTCGGGTCCGATGTTGCCGAGCCCCAGGACGGCGGTGCCGTCGGTGACGACGGCGACCAGGTTGCTCTTCCAGGTGTAGGCCTCGACCAGTTCCGGGTGCTCGGCGATGGCGTCGCACACGCGGGCGACGCCGGGCGTGTAGGCGAGGGACAGGCTCGCCTGGTCGTTGACGTCGACGGAGGAGGTCACGTGGAGCTTGCCGCCGCGGTGCAGGGCGAAGGCGGGATCCTGGTCCAGGTGGGCGGGCGTCTCATGGGTGTGCGAATCAGTGGACAACTTCTCAAACCCCTCAGGTTTCGCGTGTACGCCCGGCGTCGGCCATGACGGGGGCGGACTTGGTAGCGGCGGGGGCTGCGCGCGAAGACGTGTGAGTGCTAGGGGAGCCTCCTCGGCTCCGGTCGCGTCGGACCGGAGGTGCGTTCCGAGAAGGGTCGTGCTTCGCCGGACTCCTATGCGAGTACTGCGCGGCCGCCTCTCACGGGGTTGACCCGTTACGCAATCCTCTCACAACGGTGACCGGAGGAACATCGCGGGTGGCCACCATTGACGGCACCTCAGTACCCCCTTTTTGTACAGAATGTCGTGGATGCTGCCTGGGAACTGGCGATCGGGCCCCCTTCCCGGACCCTGGCCAGGCACGACGTGCGCTCGAAGGAGACCCCACCATGGCCACGCTCACGCCCGACCCCGCACGCCGCACCGCGTTCGGCGCCCTCTCCCTCGCCGGAATCCTGGCCCTGTCCGCCTGTGGCGGCGGCAGCGACGACGGCGGCGACTCCTCCGGGTCCGGGCAGGGCTCCGACGTGGTGGTCATCGGCGTCGAGGCCTCGTACCCTCCCGGTGAGTTCCTGGAGGACGACGGCGAGACCGTCCAGGGCTTCAACGTCGATCTGGTCGAGGCCGCCCTCGCCGAGATGGGCATGGAGGCCGAATGGGTGCCCTCCGCCTTCGACTCGATCATCACCGGTGTGCAGAGCGGTGAGTACGACCTCGGCGCCTCCTCGTTCACGGTGACCGAGGAGCGCATGCAGGCCGTCAACATGGTCAGCTACTTCTCCTCCGGTACGCAGTGGTTCGCCCAGACGGGCAACCCCCAGGACGTCGACCCGGAGAACCCGTGCGGCATGCGGATCGCCGTGCAGTCCAACACCACGCACGACGAGGACATCACCGCCCGCAGCGAGGCGTGCGAGGAGGCGGGAGAGGACCCCGTCACGATCGAGCGCTTCCCGAACCAGCCCCAGGCCACCGAGACCGTCGTCTCCGGTCTCAACGACGCGTCGCTCGCGGATATGCCCACCTCGGCCTACGCGCTGGAGCAGACCGGCGACGGGGTGCTGGAGTTCATCGGAGAGCAGTACAACGCCGCACCCTACGGGATCGTGGTGCACCGCGACGAGGAGGAGTTCGCGCAGGAGCTGGCCGACGCGTTCGGCGCGATCATGGAGAACGGCACCTACGAGGAGATCCTCGCCGAGTGGGGCATCGAGGCCGGGGCGATCGAGGCCGCCGAGGTCAACCCGTCCGTGGAGGGCTGACCGCGTTGGCCCAGGGCCTCCGCTCCGGCCCTTGTCCGAACGCCCATCCCGTCCATCGAGTGAAAGACCCCACCGTGTCCTCACCGAGCGAACCGACGGGCGGTCCGAAGTCCGCCGCCACGGCCCCGGACCGCCCCGTCGAACCCGTCACCGCCGTCCCCGTCCGCTACCCGGAGCGCTGGGTCGCCGCGGCGTTCATCCTGGTCCTCGCCGCCATGTTCGTGCACATGCTCGTCACGAACGACGCCTTCGACTGGCCGTTCATGTTCGAGAACATGTTCTCCGAGCCGGTCGTGCGCGGTGTGGGCGTCACGCTCAGCGCGACCCTGCTGTCGATGCTCATCGGCGTCGTCCTGGGGATCCTCCTGGCCGTCATGCGGCTGTCCGGCAACCCCGTCCTGGTGTCCGTCTCCTGGCTGTACACCTGGTTCTTCCGGGGCGTGCCCCGCCTCGTGCTGGCCGTCCTCTTCGGCAACCTGGCCATCCTGTACTCGACCATCGAGCTGGGCGTGCCGTTCGACAACTACCTCATGGCCGCGTTCGGCCTGGAGGGCGATCTCCGGTTCTTCGAGATCGACGCGCGCACCCTCCTGAGCGGCTACACCGCCGGGCTGCTCGCCCTGTCGCTGTCCGAGGGCGCCTACATGGCCGAGATCATCCGGGCCGGTCTGCAGTCCGTGGACAAGGGCCAGACCGAGGCCGCCCAGGCCCTGGGCATGAGCCGCGCCAAGGTCCTGTGGCGGATCACCCTGCCGCAGGCCATGCGCGTGGTCATTCCGCCCACCGGCAACGAGACCATCGCGATGCTCAAGGACACCGCGCTGCTCGCCTACGTGCCGGTGACGATCGAGCTGTTCTACCAACTCCAGGCGATCGGGACGCGCAGCTACCAGATCTTCCCGATGCTGGTCGCGGCGTGTCTGTGGTACCTGGCGATCACCAGTGTCCTGATGGTCGGCCAGTACTTCGTCGAGCGCAGGTTCAACCCGGGCCAGCGCGGGCGCGTCACCGGAGGTGCGCACTGATGACCGAGACGAACGACGCCCTCGTCGTCGCCGAGAACGTCCACAAGCGCTTCGGACGGCTGGAGGTCCTGCGCGGCATCGACCTCACCGTCAACCGAGGCGAGGTCATGTGCGTCATCGGCCCCTCCGGCTCCGGCAAGTCGACCTTCCTCCGGTGCGTCAACCACCTGGAGAAGCTGTCCGCCGGGCGGCTCTGGGTCAACGGCGAGCTCATGGGGTACCGGCAGAAGGGCGGCAAACTCCACGAGCTGCGCGACCACGAGATCGCCGCCCAGCGGCGCGACATCGGGATGGTCTTCCAACGGTTCAACCTGTTCCCGCACCTGAGCGTGCTGGGCAACATCATCGAGGCGCCCGTCCAGGTCAAGCGCGTGCCCAGGGCGGTGGCGACCGAGACCGCCAGGGAGCTGCTGGAGAAGGTCGGGCTGCCGGACAAGGCCGACGCCTATCCCGAGCAGCTGTCCGGCGGCCAGCAGCAGCGGGTGGCGATCGCCCGCGCCCTCGCCATGGAGCCGACGCTCATGCTGTTCGACGAGCCCACGAGCGCCCTCGACCCCGAGCTCGTCGGCGAGGTCCTCGACGTGATGCGGGACCTCGCCCGCGGCGGGATGACCATGGTCGTGGTGACCCACGAGATGGGCTTCGCCCGGGAGGTCGGCGACTCCCTGGTCTTCATGGACGAGGGCGTGGTCGTCGAGTCGGGTTCCCCGAAGGACGTGCTCGCCTCCCCCCGGCACGAGCGGACCCAGGCGTTCCTGTCCAAGGTGCTGTGACCCCGGGTGCCCCGCGCCGCGCGCGGGGCGCCCGCCGTCGTCTGCCGCACGTCGCGTCCGTGCGGTGGCCGGATCGGGACAGTCGGGCACGGAGTGCCATGGGAAGCCCCAGGGCGGGTAGAGGGGCAGAGGGGAACGGACCGGAGACGCCGCAACCGACGGGCGGCCGACCCGGCCGAAACGGGCGGGGAAACACCCTCCCCCGAGCTTGACCCGGCGACGCCGCGCCACGAGAGTCGTGACGCAGGGGCACCCACACGGCCTTCGGGGGAGGACATGAACCCGCGCACCGAGCGCGAACGCAGCACCTGGAACCGCAGAACGACCATGGACGACCTCGGCGGGGCCCTCCAGGGTCCCGCGCTCCGCCGTACCCGCGAAATCCTGTGCGCCGGAGCGCGCGGTCGCACCCTGGAGGTGGCGATCAGCACCGGCCGGAACCTCCGCCACTACCCTCCCCAGATCCACCTCACGGGGGTCGACCCGAACCCGGAGGCCCTGGCCAGGGCCCGGGAGCGCGCCGATGAACTGGGCCGCCCGGTCCACCTCGTCGAGGGCGATGCGGGCCGGCTGGAGTTCCCGGACGCGTGCTTCGACACCGTCGTCTCCACCCTCGCGCTCGGCTCGGCGCCCGACCAGCGCGCCGCCCTCGCGGAGATGTTCCGCGTCCTCGTCCCGGGCGGCCGTCTCCTGTTGGTCGACCGCATCGAGTACGCGCGCTTCCCCGCCCGCCTCGTGGAGGCCCGGCGCGAACGTCCGCGCCGGCTCCCCCGGGAGGTCGCGCTGGAGGTCGGCTTCGAGGTCGGCCACCACGACCGCCTCCTCTTCGGTCTGGTGGAGCGGATGGTCGCCCACCGCCCCGCCTGACCCGCTCCCGCGGGAGCGTCCCGCGCTGCGCATAGGCTGGAACGGCTCGCTTCCTCTCCTCTCCGACCGAGGTGATCCGATGATCCGGCCAGCCCGCCCCGACGACGTTCCCGTCATCCACCGGATGATCAGGGAACTCGCCGAGTACGAGAAGGAGCCGGAGTCGGCCACCGCCACCGAGGAGGACATCCGCACCGCCCTCTTCGGCCCGGACGCCGCCGTGTACGGCCACGTCGCCGAGCACGTCGGGGAGGACGGGGAGGTGGAGCCCGCGGGGATCGCCCTGTGGTTCCTCAACTTCTCCACCTGGACCGGCAAGCACGGCGTGTACCTGGAGGACCTCTACGTCCGCCCGGACCTGCGCGGCCACGGCTACGGCCTCGAACTGCTCAGGAGGCTCGCGCAGATCTGCGCGGAGCGCGGCTACACCCGCCTGGAGTGGTCGGTCCTGGACTGGAACACGCCCGCCATCGACTTCTACGCCGCGCTCGGATCCACGCCCATGGACGAGTGGACGGTCCGCCGGCTGGACGGCGACGCGCTGCGCGCTCTGGGCTCCCGAAAAGACTGAGAACCGCCGTTCGTCTCACGTTCGCACCGGATCGGACGGACACGATCTCACCTCCCTGCGGCAGTGGCAGGGTGAAACGAGATACATTGCATTCAAGCGGCAACCTCGCCCCCCGAAGGAGGGACGTGACCGAAGAAACCGCTGTGCCCACGGCCGACGCCATCGGCGTCCGGGACGCTGTCACCGTCAACATGCCCGCGGACAGCGCCTATCTGTCCGTCTTGCGGACGGCGACGGCGGGCCTGGCCGCGCGCCTCGACTTCACCCTCGACGAGATCGAGGATCTGCGCATCGGGGTCGACGAGGCCTGTGCCATGCTCCTGGCCCAGGCGCTGCCCGGCACGGAACTGACCACGGAGTTCGAACTCACGCCCGAGGGCATGCGCATCTGCGTGTCGGTGCTCACCGCCGACGGCCGCCTCCCGGCGCGTGACACCTTCGCCTGGACCGTCCTGTCCGCCCTGGCGGGCGAGGTCGACGCGGGCGTCGGCGCGGACGACCGCGTCCACATCGTCCTGTACAAGCGTCGCGGCACGCTGGAGTCCGCGTGAGCGAAAGGGGGCCCGCTCTGACAGCGAAGACCGAGCACGCGGTGCCCGATCGGGCTCGCGCGAGAGAGTTGTTCGAGCGCCTGAACGAACTCGACGCGGACTCCGAGGAGCGCCGTCGGATCCGCGACGAGTTGGTGGAGCTGCACCTGCCCCTGGTCGAGTACCTGGCCCGGCGGTTCCGCAACCGCGGCGAGTGGCTCGACGACCTGACGCAGGTGGCGACGATCGGACTGATCAAGTCCATCGACCGGTTCGACCTGGAGCGCGGGGTGGAGTTCTCCACCTACGCCACACCGACCATCGTCGGCGAGATCAAGCGGCACTTCCGCGACAAGGGCTGGGCGGTGCGGGTGCCCCGCCGCCTCCAGGAGCTCAAGCTCTCGCTGACCAAGGCGGTGAGCGACCTGTCGCAGCGGGAGGGACGCTCGCCGACCGTCGCCGAGCTCGCGGCACACCTGCAGATGACCGAGGAGGAGGTGTTGGAGGGCCTGGAGTCCGCCAACGCCTACTCCACCGTGTCGTTGGACGCGCCCGACAGCGGCGACGAGGACGCCCCCGCGGTGGCCGACTCACTGGGGATCGTCGACGAGTCCCTGGAGGGCGTCGAGTACCGCGAGTCGCTCAAACCACTGCTGGAACAACTGCCCCCGCGGGAGAAGCGCATCCTGCTGCTGCGCTTCTTCGGCAACATGACGCAGTCGCAGATCGCCCAGGAACTGGGCATCTCCCAGATGCACGTGTCGCGTCTGCTGGCACGCACACTGGCCCAGCTGCGCCAGGCGCTGACCACGGACGACTGACCGGCCGGGGGTCGGCCACCGGCGACCGCGGGGCTACTTCCTCTCCTGCGGGGGGAAGAGCGCCGCGGTCGTCGGTGGCGCCAGGACCGTCCCGGCCGCGCACAGGGCCACGGCGAGCAGCACCCCGCCGATCAGGTACTGGCCGCTGGTGAACATGTAGTACGCCACCACCGCCAGGAAGAGCTGTGTGACCACCACGGGCGTGCGCGCCCAGTCGCGCAGCCGCCACAGACCGCGCGCGACGAACACCAGGACGGCGCCCGCGCCGAGTCCGAGGACGGCCAGCGGGACCGCCGAGGTGACCGACGCGGCCCGGCCGGTGACCGCCGTGACGAAGCTGTAGAGGCCGCCGACGGCGGCGGCGAGCCCGATCAGGGCCTCCAGCGCGGCGGCGACGACGATGGTGACGGGACGTGAGGACACCCGTCGAGCCTATACGCGACCCGCCGACCGGCGCCCCCGGGTCCCCGCCCAGGTCACACCGTCTCCCGGCCCGGTGCGGACGCGCACCCGACCACACCGGGCCTCGCGCCCCGGGTGCGCGGGCCGACAGCGCCTAGACTGAGGCCGTGCGCGCCCTATTCATCGTGAACCCCCAGGCGACCACGACCACGTCACGCACGCGTGAGGTGATCGTCGGCGCCCTGGCCTCGGAGCTGGACCTCACCGTCGTCGAGACCGCCTACCGCGACCACGCCAGCGAGCTGGCGCGCAAGGCCGCGGCGGACGGATTCGAGCTGGTGCTCAGCCTGGGCGGTGACGGCACGGTCAACGAGGTGGTCAACGGGCTCCTGGCGACCCCGGACGATCTGCCGCGCCCCCGCTACGCCGTGATCCCCGGGGGCAGCGCCAACGTGTTCATCCGTTCCCTGGGTGTGCCCGGCGACCCGGTCGAGGCGACCAGCGCGGTGCTGGAGGCGATCCGCGCGGGCCGGGAGCGGGAGATCAACCTGGGCCGGATCACGAGCGACGAGGACGACCGTTACTTCACCTTCTGCGCCGGTTTCGGATGGGACGCCGACGTCGTCCAGCAGGTCGAGCACGCGCGCGCCCAAGGGCGCAGGGCCACCCCGGCCCTGTACGCCGAAGTGGCGGTAAAGCTGTTCTTCCGCGGGGATATCCGGGATCCGTCACTGCGCGTGTCCGCGGGCGGACCGCCCCGGGACGGGGTCTATTTCGCCCTCGTCACCAACACCACGCCGTGGACCTACGCCGGCTCACTGCCGCTCCAACCGACGCCCTCGTCCCGTTTCGAGCTGGGGTTGGACGCTTTCGCGCTGACCAACTCCTCGCACCCGCTCACCGGGTGGGTACTTTCGCAGATGTTCTTTCCCAAGGGTCTCCCGGCGATCGGCGACGGGTACCTCACCTGGCACGACCTGGACTCACTCGAGATCTCGTCCACCCATCCCCGGGCTTTCCAAATCGACGGGGAGTACCTGGGAGAGCGCGAACGGGTCAACTTCCACTCGGTACCGAAGGCATTACGAATCATCTGTTAATTGGCCGGAAAGACACCATTCACGCCCACTGTGACGCACCCGACACGCCGATCAGGACCTTTGGCCCCGAGAGCTCTTGCACCGGCCCTGCAAGCCTGTCACGCTCAAGTTATCGCCATGAGTTACGGGCGAGTTAATTGGGGCGCTTCCCACGTGGCCGTGGGGTGAAACCTCGCCGTCTCGGCCCTGACCCCTCCGGTGGAAACCGTCCACTGGGCGCCCCACGTACGATCGTGAAAATGTTCACAACCCCCGATCGCCTCACTGTGAGGAGTGGACCGCATGGACTGGCGCCATGAAGCAGCCTGCCGTGACGAAGACCCCGAGCTCTTCTTCCCCATCGGCAACTTCGGCCCCGCACTGATCCAGATCGAGGAAGCGAAGGCGGTCTGTCAGCGCTGCCCCGTCAGCTCCGCGTGTCTGAAGTGGGCGCTGGAGAGCGGCCAGGACGGCGGTGTCTGGGGCGGCACGAGCGAGGACGAGCGCCGCCGGATGCGGGGGCGCGGCAGCGTGCGCCGCCCGATGGTCCGCAGCTAGGCCGGCCGCCACCGGACGGGCACCGACGCCCCCGAGCGCCTCCGACGACGCGACGGGGGCCGGGTCAGCGCAGTTCCGCCTCCTCCTGCTGCTCCAGGGGCAGGCTGATCGCCACCTCGGTCCCGCCGTCGTCGCGCGGCTTGATCGCCAGCGTCCCGCCCAGCTCGCCCACGATGAGCGTGCGCACGATCTGGAGCCCCAGGCTCGTCGTCCCCTCCAGGTCGAAGTCCTCCGGCAGCCCGCCGCCGCTGTCGCAGACCGCCAGTTCCAGGCTGCTCGCCCTCGGGTGGCCGGGCACGGCGTCGAACCGGCGGACCCGCACCACGATCTCCCCGGGACCCTGCCCCAGCCCGTGCTCCACCGCGTTCTGCACCAGTTCGGCCAGGACCATCGACAGCGGTGTGGCCACCAGCGCCGACAGCAGTCCGAACCCGCCCTCCCTGCGCGGCACCACCGTGCTCCCGGTCGAGGAGACCTCGGCGGCCATCTGCATGACGCGGTCGGCGATGTCGTCGAAGTCCACCACCTCGTCGGGCGTGTGCGACAGCATCTCGTGCACGATCGCGATCGACCCCACGCGCCCGACCGCCTCGTCCAGCGCCGCGCGCGCCTCGGGCACGTCCAGCCGCCGGGCCTGCAGGCGCAGCAGCGCCGCCACCGTCTGGAGGTTGTTCTTCACCCGGTGGTGGATCTCCCGGATGGTCGCGTCCTTGGTCATCAGCTCGCGCTCGCGCCGCCGCAGCTCGGTGACGTCGCGGACCATGACCAGCGCGCCGATCCGCACCCCGTCGATGACCAGGGGTATGGCGCGCAGCTGGACGGTGACCCCGCGCGCCTCCACCTCGGCCTCCTGCGGCGCCCGGCCGCTCGCGGTGTAGGTGAGGGCCTCGTCGCGGGCCTCGCCCTGCGCGGCCAGCTCCAGCGTCGTGCGGTCCAACCGGGCGCCGACCAGGTCGGCGGCCAAACCCAGGCGCCGGTAGGCCGACAGGGCGTTCGGACTGGCGTAGACCACCTCCCCGTTCTGGTCCAGCCGCAACAGGCCGTCGCCGACCCGGGGCGAGCGCACCATGAGCGGTCCCTGGTCGCTGAACGGGAACGCGCCCTCGGCGATCATCTGCGCCAGGTCCCCGGCGCTCTGGAGGTAGGTGAGCTCCAGACGGCTGGGGGTGCGCGCGGAGCTGAGGTTGGTGCTGCGCTGGATCACTCCGATGAGCCGGCCCGCGCGGCGCACCGGGACGGTCTCCTCGCGCACGGGGACGCCGCCCGACCAGTCGGGGTCGCCGTCCCGGCAGATCCGCCCCTCGGTCCAGGCGCGGTCGATGAGGGCGCGGCGCCCGATCACCCGGGGGGTCGAGCGCGAGGTCACGTCGGTCAGGTCGTCGAGCAGCACCGTCTCGACGAGGTCGTCCTGGAAGGCCGTGGGCCCCGTCGTGGGCCGCATCTGGGCGACCGCCACCCAGCCGTTGTCGTCCCGCAGCCGCACCCACAGGACCAGGTCGGCGAACGACAGGTCCGCGAGCAGCTGCCAGTCCGAGACCAGCGAGTGGATCCACTCGAGGTCCGCCTGCTTGAGCGAGGTGTGGCGTCGGATGAGATCACTGAGGTGAGGCACTCACAAATCATCCCATGAAGGCGTGCATACTCAAGAGGTACGCACTCGACCAGTGGTCCACACCAGTCGGCGGCCGGAGGGCCCGCCGCGCCGACCACACCGGAGGGGTGTGTGGCCGGAGCGGGACGCGTGGGAGGACACCGATGACAGGTCAGAGCACACTGGACGGCAACCCCAGGGTGCCGAAGTACTACCAGGTGAAGAAGCAGCTGCTGGAGCTCATCGAGGCGATGCCCGCGGGCAACCCGGTCCCGCCCGAGCGCGCCCTGGCCACGCAGTTCGAGACGTCGCGGACGACGGTGCGCCAGGCGCTGACCGAGATGGTGGTCGAGGGCCGCCTGCTGCGGATCCAGGGCAAGGGCACGTTCGTGGCCAAGCCGAAGGTCGCGCAGATCCTCCAGCTGACCAGCTACACGCAGGAGATGCGCGCGCACGGCCTGCACCCGGCCACGCGGATCCTCGACGTCAGCTACATCAACGCCGACGACCACCTGGCGGAGATGCTGGCGATCCGTTCGGGCGGTCGCGTGCTGCGGATCGAGCGGCTCCGGTTGGCCAACGGCGAACCGATGGCCGTCGAGACGGCGCATCTGGCCGCGCGGCGCTTCCCCGGCCTCCGGCGCCAGCTCGACCGCTACGCGTCGCTCTACGAGGCTCTCGCGAGCGCCTACGACGTGTCCCTGGCAGAGGCCGAGGCGTCGATCGAGACGGTTCTGGCCACGCCCAACGAGGCGCGGCTGCTGGGCGTGGACGTGGGGCTGCCGCTCGTCCTGCACTGCCAGCACAGCTTCGACGCCGACGGCCACCCGGTGGAGTGGGTGCGCTCGCTGTACCGCGGCGACCGGTACAAGTTCGTCACGCGGCTGCGCCCGCCGACGGACTGACCCCGCACTCCCGCCCCCGGTCCCCTCACACGCGGGCGAGCACGGTGGCGAGCGCGTCGACGACCTTCGGGTCGTACTCGCTGTCGGTGTCCATGCGCAGGCGCTCCAGCACGGCGGCCCGGCGCTCCTCGTCGCCGTTCTCCCCGACGAGGTCGTCGAAGGCGTTGGCGACCTTGATGATCCGGCTGCCGAGCGGCGGCACGCCCTCGTCCCCGTCCCCGGCCAGCGGCTCGCACTGGCGGCGGACGACCTCGGCGACGTTGTCGAGGACCCCGGTCTCGCGGATGATGGCCGACCCCAGTTCGGCGATCCGCCGCTGCTCCCGCGGTGAGGCGAGCACGGTCGCTCCGCCCGCGATGGGTTCGCGCAGGGAGAGCTGGCCGATGTCGTGCATGAGCGCGGCGTACTCCAGCTCCAGCAGCTGGTCCTCGGAGAAGCCCAGTTCGCAGGCGATCCCGTGGGCCAGGTGGCTGACGCGCCGCGAGTGCCCGTTCTCCACGTAGCCGCCGACCTCGGTGACCCGCGACAGCGCCCGCACGGTCTCCAGATAGGTGCGGCGCACCTCCGCGTGCCGCCGGAAGGCCACCTGCGAGACCAGCAGCGGGGCGCTGAACACGAGCAGCCCCACCAGGCCGGTGACCGTGCAGGCCAGCGCGATGAGCACCCCGCTGGCACCGATCGCCGCGCCGGTGGCGAACTGGGCGCGGACCTCGTCGCGCACCGCGACCAGCAGGTTCGTCCGCAACCGTTCGGCGCGCATCATCCCGGCCAGTGCGGCGTCCACGAGCCAGACGGCCATCACGAGCGAGGTCATCAGCAGCGTGACGCGTACCGAGGGCTCCGACAGCGACCACTCGGTCACCAGCGGCCGGAACGCCGCCGCCAGCAGCATCACGTCCAGCACCCGGCGGGCCAGGTCCTCCAGGCGCGGGCTCCGTCCCACCGCGACGTGCGGCAGCTCGCCCAGCGCCAGGCCGAGGCCGACCACGGCGACGACCTGGGGCGCGGCGTGTTCGACGGGTTCGTTGCCGAGACCGACCAGGAACGCGTAGCTGATCGCCCCGGCGGAGGCGATCGGCGCGACCTCGCGGTGCCCGGGCAGGGTGATGCGGGCCAGCTCACCGACGGCGATGACGAGGCAGAACGTGAGGGCGACGTAGGGGTCGACGGCCCCGTGCGCGGCGGTCCACACGACCGCGGCCAGGGCTCCGGCCCCCGCCACCACGACCAGCACGGCGCGGATGGGGCGCGTGGTCCGCCAGATCGGCCCCCTCCGCCGGGGGAGGCCCAGGGCTCCGCCCTCCGGTCCGGAGAGCGGGGTTCGGGGTGGCGGAGCTTCGTCGGACTGCCTCTGCGTCATCATCGGTCACGCCCGCCCGGGACCGCCTCCGCGGGGGCGGGCCCCGTGCCCGTCGCGTCGGCGGTCGGCTCGGCATCGGTCGGCTCGGCGTCGGCGCGCGCGTAGCAGCCGCCGGGCGGCTCGGCGATGTCCGGGGTCTTCCAGCCCTCCCGTTCGACCGCCCGGACGAGCGCCTCGACCATGCGCCCGTCGAACTGGGTTCCGACGCAGGCCCGCAGTTCGGTGATGGCCTCCTCCACCGACCAGGCCTTGCGGTAGGAGCGCGTGGAGGTCAGGCAGTCGAACACGTCGGCCACGGTGATGATGCGGGCCGACTCGGGGATCTCCATCCCCACCAGCCCCATGGGATAGCCGCGCCCGTCCAGGCGCTCGTGGTGGTGCCGGATCCCGGCCAGGGCCTCGTCGAGGAAGCTGATCTCGCGCACGATCTCGTAGCCGCGCGTCGGGTGCAGCTTGATCGCCGCGTACTCCTCGTCGGTGAGCTTGCCGGTCTTCTGCAGCACCTTGGTGGGCACCCCGAGCTTGCCGATGTCGTGCAGCATCCCGGCGTAGCGGATCTTCTGCACCCGTTCGGCGGGCATGCCCAGTTCGCGCGCGATCATGGCGGAGCCCTCGGCGACGCGCATGCAGTGGCCGCGGGTGTAGTAGTCCTTGGTCTCGACCGCCTGGCAGAGCGTGGCGAGCGTGGCCTCGTGGGCGCGGGCCTCGTCGGCCTGCTGCGCGAAGGTCCAGCGCGCGATGAACAGCGGTAGCAGGACCAGCAGCGGAGCGATGATCCCGACCCCGCCCCACACGGCGGCGATGGCCAGGCCGAGCATCTGGTAGCCGATCGAGGACAGTTCCACCGCGGCCAGCGGCCGCCAGTGGATCGGCCGCTTGCGACGGGTCTGGACCGCGCCAAGCGTCCACATCAGGGCGGCGACGAGCGCGGAGTTGACCACGGTGTGGGTGAGCACGGCCGCCACGTAGGGCAGCAGGACCATGGGGAAGTCCTCGCGCACCGGTTCGCCGACGTTGCCGCCGCAGAGCAGGTAGACGTGGCCGGCCGCGTACGCGGCCAGGGCGAACTGCGAGCCGTTGAACGCCCGCTTGACCAGGATCTGCTTGCGGATGGTCAGGCAGGAGGCGAAACCGACGACCGCCGCCCCGACGGGTCCCACCAGAACGACCGCGGCCAGTGACACCGCCGAGCTCGGCGACATCCCCATCTTGCCGTTGGAGACGACGATGGTGCTGATCGACTCCGCGACCACGAAAAGCACGGCCACGAGGACCAGGGTCTTCAGGTTGATGCCCGAATACGGCCCGACCAGCACGATGGTGACAGCACTGACAACGATGATTCCGACGTAGACACGCGCGCCCCCAGGAAGAGCCCGCACCCCCGTTCACCCCCCGCCGACGACGACCGGACTGTCATGATTTCACCGGTTCCGTTCTACCACCAGGACCATCCGGTGAAGGCGGATACCGACCAAAGAACGACCATCATCACGTGCAGCATGCTGATGAACACGGTGGTCCCCTCTCCCCCGACGCCGCGTGTCGCCCATTCCCCTGGACACGCGGCGCAAATTGCCCCATTCGTTGGATATGGCGTCCAGTTTAACG
This sequence comes from Nocardiopsis sp. NPDC050513, assembly GCF_044457925.1. NCBI lineage: Bacteria > Bacillati > Actinomycetota > Actinomycetes > Streptosporangiales > Nocardiopsidaceae > Nocardiopsis > Nocardiopsis sp. NPDC050513. The sequence continues at coordinate 256,907 of NZ_JBITHK010000001.1, forward strand.
GGCCGACGCAGCTCCCCGATTACCCCCAACCCGAACCGACGACATCACGGAGCGCCACAGCACCCGCCATTTCCGGAGTATGGAATTACTAATTCAACTCGTAATCACGGGTGATAACCCTGCGTCACCGGACGGCGCGGGTCGCCACCACGAAAAATCCGACGGCGAGGTCGATCCCACCCCGTCCACACAACAGCATTCACCTGCAATGACTACCCTTAGTCACCAACCTGGGGGCCGGACTCCGGCTCCGGGAAAAATCATTCCGAGTCGGTCACGACGCGAAAGTGCTCGGGCTCGCCGGGCGTGTCGGAAGCCCGCCCGCCCCCGCCCCCGACGGACGCGTGACCAAAACCCGCGCAGACACGGGGAATCCAACCCGGGATACCCACAAACATCAACAGACCACGCACAGGCCGACATGGCGGGATAATTCAAGACACCGACAGAAATGGCACAAAAGAAGAAGCGGTGACTGGAATTCCAGCCACCGCCGCGGGCGTCATCGCCGCCCGACCCGGGTCACCCGGTCGGGACTCCCGGGACTACTCCGAACTTACCTCGCGCACGAGGCTTTCCGCGCCCGCATTCACCTCGCGCGCGAGGGACTCCTCGCGTGCGCGCGCCAACCGGCCGAGGACCTTGTCGCGCAGGTCCAGCGGAACCGGATCGCATCCGCAGTGCTTGGCGACGAGTTTCTTCACGGCCTCCTCCAGGCCGTACTCGTCGAGGCAGGGCGCGCAGTCGTCCAGGTGCTCCCGGATCTGCTCGCAGTTGCCCTCCTCGAGCTCGCCGTCGATGTAGGTGTACAGCTTGTCGAGCACCTCGCTACAAGGGGTCTCGCTGTCCCTGCCGTGGCCGCCGCTCATTGCCGATCTCCTCGATCCGACCCGTTCGCCTGTCCCCGACCTACCGCGGACGCGCCCGACGCGACGGCGGAGGCCGTGGCCCTCGCCGTCGGAAGGAAACCGCGGTCCAACGCGTACTCCTCCAACAGGGTCCGGAGCTGCCGGCGCCCCCTGTGCAACCGGGACATGACGGTCCCGATCGGCGTGCCCATGATCTCGGCGACCTCCTTGTACGCGAAGCCCTCGACGTCGGCGAGGTACACCGCGATCCGGAAGTCCTCGGGCAACTCCTGGAGCGCCCGCTTCACATCGGTGTCGGGCAGGTGTTCGAGCGCCTCGGCCTCGGCCGACTTGAGCCCCACGGCCGTGTGCGAGGCGGCCTGCGCCAGCTGCCAGTCCTCGACGTCCTCGGTCCCGGCCTGCTTCGGTTCCCGCTGCTTCTTGCGGTAGGAGTTGATGAAGGTGTTGGTGAGGATGCGGTACAGCCACGCCTTGAGGTTCGTCCCCTGCTTGAACTGGTGGAACGAACCGAACGCCTTGGCGAACGTCTCCTGGACGAGGTCCTCCGCGTCGGCGGGATTACGGGTCATCCTCAGCGCCGCGGAGTAGAGCTGGTCGAGGAAGGGAAGCACGTCCCTCTCGAAGCGCTCCTCCCGCTCACGTGCTGTCTCCTGGCCCTCTTCCCATCCCGTCGGCCTCCCTGCGCTGGTCCCGGCTGGAGCATCCATATCCCCAAGATACGGCTCCAGCACCAGGACACGCGCACCGGCGCCACGCGGCGTCGCCGCGATCTCCCCGCGTTCCAGGCACGCGCTGGCGGTCGACATGTCCGAAGTACCCCTCCCCGACGTCCGATCCGCGCCCTCGGGCATCCTCGGCGTCCGGCGCGGTGTCGGTGACAACAACGCTCTCCGCGGCCTGATTCCGGCCTGGCGGGGAGGACCCGGCCGCCCACCGGTGAACTTTGTCGTTTGGCTGTATCGGCGGAGGTAGGGCATGGGAGAGTGCGGGTAGGACCACACAAGGATGGGAGAGGAGTGCACGTGCGACCGTCCTCGACCCCGGCGTCCGACCGACCACGGTCCCCGGCCGCCCAGTTCGCCGCACCCGACCGGTTGTCGGACTACTGGCGTTTCTACTGGTCCGTCGCGGAAGCGCAGATCGCGCGCTGGCTCCCTCCCGCGCCCGCCCGACTGCTCGACCTGTCCAGCCCGGACTTCCAGGGCACGCACCGCGCCGTGGCCGCCGGGCACGACGTCGTGACGCTGCTGCCGTCCGAGGACATGGCGGTGCGGCAACCGCTGACGCTGGTGAACGGGCACGCGAGTGTGCCGCGTCCGGCCCCGCGGGGCCGGCTGCGCCGGGTGGTGGGCGACTCGACGCTGCTGCGCACGTTCGCCTCCGAGGCCTTCGACGGGGTCATCGCCGACAACCGCGTGCTGTCCCGGCACCTGGCCACGGAGTCGTCGATGGCGGAGATCGCGCGGGTGCTGCGGCCCGGTGGGCGCGCGCTCGTGTGCGTGGACTCCGTGGTGCTCGGAATGGCGCTGTTGGCCGAACAGGACTGCTGGCCCGAGCTGAGCCACGCGCCCAGCGCCGACGTCCTGCTGGTGCCGTGGCCGGACGGGTCCATCACGCGCTGCTTCACCTCGGAGCAGCTCGCCGAGACCCTGGAGGACGCGGGCCTGCGGCTGGAGTGGATCAAACCGCGCACGGTGCTGTCGCCGTCCACGGTCGAGGGGATGCTCGCCCGCGACCCCAGGTCGATGAGCCGCCTGGTGGAGATGGAGACGCGGGCCACGGAGTCCGACGACTACGTGGGCGTGCACCTGGTGGCCAGCGCGCGCAAGCCCGGGTAGGGATCGTTCGCCGCCCCGGGCGGGGCACGCCCGGACCCGCCTAGTCGGGGTCGTAGACGGTGACCCGGATCCCCCGGGCCAGGAGTTCCTCCTCGATGAGCGGCTGGATCCTGCTCCACCTGCCTCCGGCCAGCCCGCAGCCGATGCGCGGCATGTGCACGCTGGCGCCGAGCTCCTCGGCGTGCGCGGCCAGCGCGCGCAGGCAGGCCGCGACGGCCTCGTAGCGGACGGGCGGCCGGCCGCCCGTCCCCCGCCGGGTTCCGTGCTGGGCGACCATGTTGGCCACCCACAGGTCGGGCCGGACCCTCACGACCCGGACGGCGCCCAGGGCGAAGTCGTTGCGGGCGCGCTCACGGTGCCAGGCCCGGTAGTCGCGCTCCGGCTCCGCCCAGCGCCTGGACAGCGCGAGGACGAAGCCCTTGCCCCAGCCCCCGCGGTCGTTGCACACATGGGCGATGATCGTGGGCCCGGACGCGTCCGGGTTCGTGGCGTCTCCCCTGACGACGCGCGGACCGGAGGGCGGGTTCGGTTCGGACGCTCGGCGCATACCGGGCACCCTACGACCCGGTGCCGACACAAGGGCGCGTTCTCCGACCGTGCCCGGTGCCCCCGGGCCACGGGGGCGGAACCCGCGGAGGGCCCCGCCCCCGTGCCGCGTCAGTCGGCGAGCGGCAGGTACACCCGGTTGCCCGAGGCCGCGAACTCCTCGGACTTGTCGGCCATGCCCCTCTCGATCGCCTCGACGGTGTCCAGGCCGTTCTCCTCGGCGTACCTGCGCACGTCCTGGGAGATCTTCATCGAGCAGAACTTCGGCCCGCACATGGAGCAGAAGTGCGCGGTCTTGGCCGGTTCCGCGGGCAGCGTCTCGTCGTGGAAGGACTGCGCCGTCTCCGGGTCCAACGACAGGTTGAACTGGTCCTGCCAGCGGAACTCGAACCGCGCCTTGGACAGCTCGTCGTCCCACTCCTGCGCCCGGGGGTGGCCCTTGGCCAGGTCGGCGGCGTGCGCGGCGAGCTTGTAGGTGACCACACCGGTCTTGACGTCGTCCCGGTCGGGCAGGCCCAGGTGTTCCTTCGGGGTGACGTAGCACAGCATCGCCGTGCCGTGCCAGCCGATCTGGGCGGCGCCGATGGCGGAGGTGATGTGGTCGTAGCCGGGGGCGATGTCGGTGGCCAGGGGGCCGAGCGTGTAGAACGGCGCCTCGCCGCACAGCTCCTCCTCCAGGCGCACGTTCTCCGCGATCTTGTGCATCGGCACGTGGCCCGGCCCCTCGATCATCACCTGCACGTCGTGCGCGCGGGCGATGTGGGTGAGCTCGCCCAGGGTGCGCAGCTCGGCGAACTGCGCCTCGTCGTTGGCGTCGGCGATCGAGCCGGGCCGCAGACCGTCACCGAGGGAGAAGGTGACGTCGTACGCGCGCAGGATCTCGCAGAGTTCCTCGTAGTGGGTGTAGAGGAAGCTCTCCCTGTGGTGGGCCAGGCACCAGGCGGCCATGATCGAACCGCCGCGCGAGACGATCCCGGTGACGCGCCTGGCCGCCAGCGGCACGTAGCGCAGGAGCACGCCGGCGTGGACGGTCATGTAGTCGACGCCCTGCTCGGCCTGCTCGACGACGGTCTCGCGGTAGATCTCCCAGCTCAGCTTGGTGGGGTCGCCGTTGACCTTCTCCAGGGCCTGGTAGATGGGGACCGTGCCGATGGGGACCGGCGAGTTGCGCAGGATCCGCTCGCGGGTCTCGTGGATGCGCTTGCCGGTCGACAGGTCCATCACGGTGTCGGCGCCCCAGCGGGTGGCCCACACCATCTTCTCGACCTCCTCGGGCACGGAGGAGGTGACCGCGGAGTTGCCGATGTTCGCGTTGATCTTCACCAGGAAGTTCTTGCCGATGATGGTCGGCTCGGACTCCGGGTGCTTGCGGTTGACGGGGATGACCGCGCGTCCGATCGCGATCTCCTGGCGCACGAACTCGGGGTCCATGTGCTCGCGGGCGGCCACGAACCGCATCTCGGGGGTGATCGTCCCGGCCTTGGCGTAGGCCAGCTGGGAGACCGCTCCGTCGATGGGCTCGCGGGCGTCGATCCACTCCTGCCGCGTGCCGGGCAGTCCCCGGTGGACATCGATGTCGGCGGTGGAGTCGGTGTACGGACCTGACGTGTCGTACAGGTCGAAGTGGCTGCCGTTGCTCAGTTCCACCCGGCGCTGCGGGACGCGGAGCGTGAGACCGGCGGGGTCGTCGATCTCGCGGTAGACCTTCCGTGATCCCATGATGGGACCCGTGGTCACCTGGTGCTCGTCGGCGGTGGAACTCGTGGCGCGGCTGTCCGCAGCCGTCATGGCATGCCTCCCTACGTCGGAATTACCCGAACAGGTTCTGCGGTCGGCGACACCGTTGAGCCGCCCTCTCAGCCCGCCATGGCGCGAGCTCCCGCGGTATTCACATGTGCGCACGTCGGGGATGGGGTGAGCGACGCGCGTACGCCCCGTACGGGGCGCGTGGCCGTGTGGCCTCGCACACCATACACAGAGGTCCCCGGGCCGTGTCCAGGCGCCCCCGGGTCAGAAAAGTGTGTCCGGTCCGTCATCCTCCGTGCCGGGCACGGGGGCGAGGAGCCCGGGACCGTTGTTCTTGATGCTGTTGACGTCGGTGGACACCTCGTCGACCGCGAACCGGTCGACCGGCGTTCCGGCCATGACATGGGCCAGGTCGTCCGCGCCGGAGTCGGGGTCGAGCCAGGTCGCCCAGTCCCCCCGGGGGACGACGACGGGCATGCGGTCGTGGATGTGGGCGAGTTCGGGCGCGGCCCCGGTGGTGATGACCGCGCAGGTCCACAGCCAGGCCGCGGGGTCGTTCTCGTCGGCCTCCGGGTCGCGCCAGCGTTCGAAGATCCCGGCCAGGGCCAGCGGCTCGCGGTCGTCGTAGTGGACGGCGAACGGTTTCTTGGCGGAGCGCGCCTTGCGCTTGCGGTGCTGGGGGTCGGTCGCGGGCGAGGTGCCCGCCTCCGCGCGGCCGTCGGCTCCGATGAGCTGCCACTCGTAGTAGGCGTCGGCGGGCAGCAGGCACCTGCGGCGGCGGAAGGCCGCCCGGAAGGCGGGCTTGTCGGCCACCGTCTCGCCGCGGGCGTTGATCATCCGGTAGCCGACGTTGCGGTCCTTGGCCCACGACGGGACCAGCCCCCAGCGCAGGGTGCGCAGGTGGCGCGGCCCGGCCGGCTCGTCGTCGCCCCCGGCGCCGCGCGGCGGCGGGCCGAGCACCGCGTACACCGGCTTGCCCGGGGCGACGTTGTAGTCCGGCGGCAGTTCGTCCAGCGGGGGCCACGCCCGGGGGTCGGCCTCCTCCGCGATCGTCTCCTCGGGGAGGTCGAAGGCGAGCTGGAGCTCGTGCTGGTTCCGGGACTGGGCATAGCGACCGCACATGCGGACGATCCTAGGGGGTCCCGGCGGTGGCGTCGGCGCGTCGGCGGCCGGTCAGCGCCAACGGCAGTCCCCGCCAGCGGGCGACCGCGACGATGACGGCGGTCATCACGATCGCACCGATCCCCAGGGGCAGCACGGTGGCGAGCCCGTCGGCGCCGGAGTTCGCGACGGTCCAGGCGATCTTCAGCGCGAGACCGCCGTCGATCACCACCAGTCCCCAGCCGAGCGAGCGCCGCCAAAAGGCCGCGCACAGTCCGCCGATCAGCGCCGGGACCAGCGGCAGCGTCAGCCAGGTGACCCACGTCGGGTCGGCGAACAGGGCCTCCTCCATCTCCAGGACCCCCTGGATTCTCGGGTCGACCTCCCCGGGAGGCGGGGCGGGGAACCAGAAGAAGCTCGACAGCATGGCCACGATGGTCGCCGTCAGCGCCCACGGACGCCGCGTCCAGCAGAAGTAGGCGATGGGCAGGAAGAACAGCGGGCGGATGTACCAGCTCAGCGGGTTGAGGTGGCGGGGCCAGGCCCAGGAGAGGAAGTCGGCGAACAGGTCCATGCGGGGTGCCTTCCGTGACGCGCCGTGGATATGGATCTATAAAAACAGATTATTCATTTGTTTTCAACCCTCGTCGCGCCGAGGGCCCCGTCGGTCGCCGGAGTCAGCGGGCGGGGTCGGCCTCCCCGAGGCCGTCGACCCAGTCGACGTGTTCGCCCAGATCGCGCCGCCGCATCCGGGCGACCCCACGGGTCCGCCACGCCTGCGCGAAACCGGCCAGCACCGCGAGACCGCCCAGCGGGACGAGGATCCAGGGCGCCCAGGTGTCGAGGGCCGTGAGCAGGAACGCCCGGACGCGCGCCTGCTCGGCGAGGGTGGACACCTGCCCCTCGGACAGGGTGAACTCCGCCGACAGCAGTCCGACCTCGCCGCCCCCGCCACGCGGGCGGAGGCTCTCGGCGCGCGACTCCTGGGCGTCGACGACCATGCCGCTGGTGGGCTCGACCCAGTAGGTCCGGGTGATCTCCACCCAGCGCGCCGCCGTGGCGGTGCCCCCGGCCCCGGCCGTGAACAGCGCGGCGGGCACCGACCGGGCGGAGTCGGGAACCTGGGTGGCGCCGATCGTCTGGACGTAGCGGCGGACCGGGATCCCGGCGACCTCGTCCGTGCCGTCGTACTCCAGGAGCGGGGCCGAGCGGATCTCGGCGTCGTAGTGGGTGACGTCCTCCGCGGGGGCGTCCGCGGGCCAGTGGAGGACGAGCCCGGCCTGCCGGACGGCCCGGTCGCCGTTGACGTGCTCGCCGCAGCAGTTGACGGCGCGCCCGGACGCGCGGTCGACGATGACCCGGCGGCTCCAGTGGTCGATCATCCGCTCGGGGGTGGACACGTCCACGGACATCTCCCACGCCGACCAGTCACCGCCGTGCGGCGTGGCGCCGACCCGGGTGACCCGCCGGATCTCGACGCCCTCCCGCAACGACCAGGAGGCCGCGTCGAGGTAGGCGGCGTCCTCGTCGACCATCCGAAGCTCGAACTCGGCGGAGGCGGGCAGGAGCGCGACGCGGTCGTACACGTAGAGGGGCAGCAGGGCGGCCAGCGTCAGCAGGAAGGCGCCCAGGGCGACGAGGACGGTGCCCCGGCGGGGCTCCCCGACCGGTGCGCTCATGTGCGGGCCTCCTCGGCATCGGTGTCCGGCGCGGGCACGGACCCGTTCCCGTGCCCGTTGGCGGCGGCCGTTCCGACCGGCTGGGCCGGATGGTCGAACGGCACGGTGCGGCGGCCTCCGCCGGCCCGCACCCGCGCCGCGCCGGGGGGCGGGGTGTGCTCCCCGCGCTGGCCGAGCGCGAGGACGAGCCTGGTCAGGGCGGGCAGGCACAGCGCCTGGGCCGCCCAGCCGCGCAGCGCTCCCCCGAACACCTCCGTGACGTCGTGGAAGGGCATGTACAGCGCGAGATGCGTGCCGACGGCCATCGCCGCCCCGGCCAGGGCGAGCGAGACCGTGACCGTCCACGGACCCGCCAGGTGCGGCAGCGCGCGCCCGCCGAGCGACGGCCGCCCCGGCCGCGCGTGCCGCAGCCCCCTGGGCGCCCGCCTGCCGAGCCACCAGACGCACAGCAGGACCGCCCCGACCACGGCGGCCCCGGCCGCGCCCGCCACCCACACCCCGTAGACCAGCCCGAGGGGCAGGACCGCCCACCGGTTCAGCCATCCGGGTCCGGCGGCGGGCAACGGCCGACCGCCGCGCCCCGTCGATCCGGCCGCACGTGCGACCGCGCCCGCGAGCCGGGCGGGCACGAGCCGCCGGGGCCACACCGCCAGGGCCGCGAGGAGCCCGGCCAGCCCGGCGCCGACCACGAGCGTGACCTGGTAGGCGGTGTCGGGCGCGTAGGTCAGCGTCACCGTGCCCTGGCTGCCCGCGGGGAGCACCCAGCCCTGCTTCCAGCCCTCCAGCCGGACCGGCTCCAGCGTCCCCCCGACGCCGGACAGGGTCGCCTCCCAGCCCTCGTTGAAGTTCTCGTTGACGACGAGCAGGCTCTCCTCGTCGACGGCGACGTCGAAACGGCGTTCGCCCGGACCCCACGCGTGCACCCGCTCGACCCCGGCCGTCTCGACCGGCTCCCGGTCGGCCAGGGACGTGTCCCCCTCGACGAGGGCCGAACGCACGTCGTAGCGGTTGCCCGGATCGACGACGATCCGGTTCTCGCCCTCGGTCAGGTCGAGGCCGGTGCAGCTCTCGTAGCGCAGCGGACGCCCGGTGAGCTGGTCGGCGAGCGTGCCCTCGGTGATCCGGGTCTCCACCCTCTGGCCGTTGACCCGCAGCATGGGGCCCAGGCCGCAGGCGGTGGCGGCGTCGCCCTCCGGCAGCGGCTCCACCGGGTCGACGCCGGGCAGCGTGATGGTGCCGATCTCCAGGTCCTGCCCCTCGGGGCGCTCGAAGGTCACGCGCAGCGAGTCGGCCGTGAACTCGGCGAAGTCGACCCGGCCGCTGCCGTCGAGCCAGCCCTCGCGGACCGTGTCGCCGCCCTCGACGGTGACCCGGATGGGCCGGAGCACGCTGTCGGCGCGGGGGAAGTCCACCTCCAGGTGGTCGACCGTCGTCGGCGCGCCGAGCTCGATGTCGAGCCAGGGGTGCTTCTCCTCCGGGTCCGGGTACCAGACGGTGGATGCGTCGTCGTCGAGCGTGCCCCGGCCCATCGCCGCGGGGTGCTCCACGGCGGTGGAGGAGGCGGTCACGCGCGGGTGGTCGCTGGCGCGGTTGGCGGCGTTCTCCGCCTCGCGCGGGTCGGTGAGCACCACCTCGCCGGACACCCGGTGCGCGCCCGCCGCCGAGGCGGCCGACAGCTCGAACGTCCGGTCGAGGCGGCTGGCGTCCTCGCCCTGGACCTCCAACCGCGCGTTGCACACCCACACGTGCGAGCCCTCCATGCACCCGGGAGCGCTGCCGGTGGAGCCGGTGAACAGCAGGGTGCCGGCGTCCGCGGGTCCCGGCACGTGCAGGGTGCGGGCGGCCTCCAGCCCCGGCAGGGACAGGGAGGTGACGCCCACGCGGGTGCCGAACCGGTACTCCGGCTCCCAGGCCAGCTCGTCCACCCGCACACGCAGGGTCGAGGTCCGGCCGGGCGGAGCCATGAGCTCCTGGGGCTCGCCGGTCTCGGCGACGGGCACCTCCGTCTCACCGGTGTCGGTGATCACCGTGACACGGGAGGGCGGCGGTTCCCCGGACAGCTGGTCGAAGGCGACGGTGAGCCCGCTGACGTCGCGGGGTTCGGTGAACTCGACCTCCAGCCACTGCCCGAGCGCCCCCGTGAAGGCGCTGGACCGCCACGCGGTGGTGAGGTCGTCGTCGAGGGCCGCGTGCGGAGCGTGGCCGGGGTCGCGGTCGGAGCCGCGGGCCCCGGCGCCGCTCTCGGAGGAGGAGGCGCTGACCGAGGCGACGCCCAGGTCCTCGGCGTGGGCGACGTAGGGCTCCCACGCCGGGTCGAGGATGTCCGGGGCGGGGACGTCGCGTTCGAGTTCGGCGTCCTCGGTCAGGGTGGCCGAGACGTTGCGGCGCACGTCCGGGTAGACGACCTCGCGGCGGCGCGCGGAGTCGGTCACCACGGTGTCCGCGGCGTCGACCGCGTCCGCGCCGGGGTCGTCGCCGAGCAGGACCGGGCGGTCGTCGTTGATCAGGCCCTGTTCGGCCAGGTGGAGGAGGGACTCGGGCCCGCCGGTGACGCGGACGGTCTCGTCTGCGGGAACGGTGCCGACCGCGGGCGCGGCGTCCTCGACCTCGTAGACCGTCAGGGCCGGGTAGGGCTGGTCGAACCAGCGTGCGGCGGGCTGGTGGTCGAGCGACCCGATGACCGGGCCGAACTCGGCGACCTGGCTGATCCCGGGCGAGTCGCCCAGGGCCTGGTGGACGCGCGCGGGCCAGCCGCCGTTGTTGGCGGCGCGCTGGAGGTCGTTGCGGACGATGAGGTGGGTGACGCCCATGCGGGCCAGGGTGTCGGCGAGCCCGGCCGAGCCGCGGCCGGACGAGACCCGCTGGTCGATCTCGTGGGTGAGGCGGGAGACGCCCGCCGAGCCCCACGGGATGATCTGGTGGTTGGTCCACGCACCCGTGAGCAGCGGCTGCATCGGCTCGTCCAGCGGGCGGCCCCACTCGTACTCGCCTCGGGCGGAGCCGGGCAGGGCCATGGTCATGCCGCGTCCGTCGGCCCGTTCGTTCAGCCAGTCGGCGGCCTCGCGCCAGTGTTCGGGCAGCGACTCGTACCCGCCGTGCGGGGCGACGCCGACCGTGGCGATCGGCAGGAGTGTGGCCAGGAAGACCGCGGCGCTCGCGCCCGCGACGGCGCGGTGGACGCGGGGCGCGGCGGCGGCCCCCCGGCGTTCGGCGCGGTCGCGCGCGACGACCACGGGCAGGTGGGCCAGGCCGAGGACGAGCGGCAGGCGGATCAGCGCGTCGAACTTGTGGACGTTGCGGAAGGGCGCGAGCGCGCCGTCGAGCAGATCGCGCATGAGCGGGGCGAAGGGCCCGGTGAGGTCACCGGTGAAGCCCGCGGCGATGATCGCCGTCCCGGTGAGGACGCACGCGATGAGGAAGAGCCGTTCGGGGGTGCGCCGGTTGATGAGCCCGGCCAGCCCGAGCCCCGCCACCACGGCGGTGAGCGCGATCAGCCAGGGGGTGGTCGACAGCGCGGCGCCCGAGGGCAGCGCGGTGTTGCCCTGGTCGGGGAGGAAGCCCATCCAGTTCGAGGTGCCGCGCACCGCGTTGAGCAGGGACGTCACACCCGTGGTGACGGCCGCGTCCTCGGTGTAGGGCATGAACGAGAACACGTACCGCGACATCAGCAGCAGCGGCGCGACGTACCAGAACGAGGCGAGCACGAGCGCGCCCGCCCACCAGGCCGTGAGCCGCCGGGTGCGCGGGCCGCGCGCCCGGGTGACCAGGTAGAGGCCGGGCACGACGAGGACGGCCAGCTCCGACGCCGCGTTGGTGCCCCCGCACAGGAGGAACGCGAGTCCGGACAGGAGCGCGGCACGGGCCGGGGAGAGCCTGCCCTTGGCTCCCAGGACCAGCGGCAGCAGGATCCACGGCATGAGCAGCATGGGCTGCAGCTCGGCCGAGTTGTAGGAGAGCAGGGTCAGCACGCGCGGGGCGAGGGCGTAGGCGACCCCCGCGAGGATGCGGGTGTCGACCGTGCCCAGACCGAGCGCGCCCGCGACCTTGTACACGCCCAGGAAGGCGGCGACGAGCAGGACCGCCATCCACAGCCGCTGGGTCATCCAGTCGGGTGTGCCCAGGGTGTCGAAGAGCAGGTGGAAGGGGCCGTTCGGGAAGAAGTACCCGTAGGCCTGGTTCTGGATCTGCCCGAAGTAGGAGGCGTCCCACAGGTGCAGGGCGCGCTCCAGGAACCCCGCGGGGTCGGCCGTCAGGTCGAGCTTGGTGTCGCTGACGATCCTTCCGGGGTCGATGCTGGCCGCCAACGCGCCCAAGAGCAGACACACCGTGAGGACCTTGAGCCGCGAGAGCAGCGTGTGGTCCAGCGATCCGCCGGGGGCGGACGGTGTTCTGGAATCCTCCGGTTCGCGCCTGGCGGTGGATTCCGCCGAAGTCAATTCCCTGCTTCCCTCTCGGTCCCGTCGCCCGCCGGGGTCTCGGCCAGGCCGAGTTCGGCGGCGACGAGACGGGTCATCCGAGCCCCGCTGGCCTCCCAGGTGAAGTGCGCGGCCCACGCGCGGCAGGCCCGGCGGACCTCCTCGGCGCGGTGGGGGTCGGACAGCTCCTCGAGCGCCCGGGAGACCACGTCGGTCAGGTCCTCGTCCTCGCGCACCAGCCAACCGGTTTCGCCGTCGCGGACCGAATCGCGAAGTCCGTCCACATCGTAGGCCACGGTGGGGATCCCGAGCCTGGCCGCCTCGATGACGGTCAGGCCCCAGCCCTCGAACCGGGAGGCGGTGACGTGGAGGTCGCAGGCGGCCAGAACGGCGTTCTTGTCCGCCTCGGGGAGGAAGCCGTGCAGGTGGACGCGGTCGTGGAGGCCGTCGCGTTCGACCTGCTCGGCGAGGTGCTCTCCCTCGGGGCCGCGGCCGACGATGTGCACGCTCAGCCCGGGGTGCTCGTCGTGCAGCGCGGCGGCCAGGTCGACCACGCGGGAGACGCGCTTCTGGACGACGAGTCGGCCCAGGCTCACGACGGCGGGGCGCGAGGGGTCGAAGGCGGACGCCCGCTCGGGGGCGCGCGGGTCCTCGGGGGCGGGGAGGCCGCCGTTGTGGACGACCTCGATCGGCGCGCGCCAGCCGAGCTTGTCGCGCATGGCGGCGCGGGAGGACTCGGAGACGGTCACCGTGGTGCAGCGGCGGTAGACGCGCGAGGCGACGGCCGACTCCACGAACCGCCCGAACCAGGCGAGCGGCGCGGGGAAGTAGGCGTTGAACTGGAGGTCGTGGACGTGGTGGACGACGCTCACCACTCTGGTGCGGCGGCGCAGGACGAGACGGGAGAGGAAGGGGATCCCGTTCATGCAGTCGAAGGCCAGGTGGTACTCGCGCCGCCACAGGGCCAGCCAGGCCATGACGCGGGGGTAGACGGTGAAACGGCCGCCCATGCGGCGGATGACGATGCCGTCGCGGGTCTCCACGCGGGCCTGGTGGGGTTCACGGCTGGTGAGGAAGGTGACGATGGCACCGCGCTCGGCCAGGTGACGGCTGATCCGCCAGGCGTACTCCTCGGCGCCGCCCGCGGTGGACTGCCAGGGATCGCGCCAGTTGATCATCACCAGGCGCACGCCGTCGAGGCGCGGGCCGAGGTCGGTGTCCGCGGCGGGCTCCGCCGGGGAGGCCGCGGCGGGCCCGGTGACCGCCGCCGGGGCCGTCGCGACAGCGGGGAGGGGCCGCCTGGGCACGCCGGGTCCCACCCTGTGGTGGGCCTTCTCGATGACCACACGTTCTCCTTCCGCGCGGTGTCCGGCCGGAACGCCGCGTCGGACACTCACTGTCGCGACGCGTGTCCACTGAGCGATCACGGGAGGGAAGGGCATGCCGACCAAGCCCGTCGACCGGACGTCAGGTGGGGCGGCCGGGACCGACCCGGCCGGGGAGTGCGGGGAGTGGGACACCCCGCTGGGAACGGGGCGTCCCGAGCCTCTCCCGACGGCGACGACCTAGCGGTCGCCGTAGTTGTAGAGGGTTTCGTTCACCGGTTCCGCGGTAGCGGTCGACTCGGTGGCGACGTTCGTGGCCACCACGGTGGCCCCACCCGCCAGAGCCGCGCCGATCACGCAGGCGGCGATTACCTTGATCACTTGGGGATCTCCTTCCGCGCGCCCGGCCTCGCTCTGAAACCGGAACGCTGGAGAACGAGACTAGAACCTGATCTAGCTACAGACCAGACGATTGCCCCAACTGTAACTAACCCCCCGGTAACTTCCAACCCCGATCCGTCAGCTTTATCGGGTTTTACGTGCTGATCGTCGACCCGGAAAAGGACCGCGCCAGCGCCCTCGACCACCGGAGACAGCCCTTCGGCCTGCAACAAGAACGCGTTATCGATCGAGGCGGAGACCATCACGTACCGCACACCGAGTCCACCGAGAACCCCGGCGACGTCGTCGACGCGGGGCAGCCCGGTCCGGGGGTCGATCCCCAGAGCCGCGGCGGCCTCGCGCGCCCGGGCGTCCTCGCCGGCCACCACGACCGTGCCGCCGTCCGCGGTCCCGACCCGCAGGTCGTCGTTCCACAGGGTGCGCCGGTCGAAGAGCTTGGTCGCCGGATCCAGCACGACCACCCGCTCCCCCGACCAGTCCAGCCCCCGGTAGGCGCTCCAGGGCAACACCAGGACCGCCCCCGGACGCGCGTCAGCGGCCACCGCCCGCTGGGCCTCGATCCACTCCCGGGGGTAGTCCACCGGCACGAGCCGACCACCCGCGCCCCACACGAGCCCCGGCAGCACCACCACCGGCACGAGCGCCATGAACACCGCGGCGCCCAACCGCCGCACGGACCGCGCCACCGCGCCGGAGGACTCCCGTGACCGGGCAGGACGGGGGGCCGAAGGGTCCTCGGAGTCCGCCGGGGACTCGTCCGGGGCAGTGTCCCCACCGCCCACGGCCGGACGACCCGCCGACGCCTCCGGTCTGGGGCGGGCCAGCCACCACAGGGCGGACCCGAACCCCAGGGCCTGGACCAGCGCGAGAGGGGCCGTGTACAACTGGCCGTCGCGCAGCGGGCCGAAGCCGGGCCAGAGTCCGATCAGCGACTCCAGCACCGCCTGGCCCGCGTCGGCGGTGCCGAGCAGGGCGATCGCGAAGCCGAGCGCCGCCGCGATCGACAGCCCGGCCCCGAACGCCGGTCTCGCCCGGCGCAACCACCACACCCAGCCCGTGAGCGCCACCAGGCACAGCGCCAGGCGCAGCGACGCCGTCACCGGCTCGCCGTAGCCCACCGGTACGGCGCCGGAGTTCCACACGCCGCCCAGGAGCAGCAGCGAACCGGCCGCGCCGAAGGGCGTGTCGGACCGCGCGGCGAACGCCGGCACGCCCGCCGGATCGGTCTCCGCCCCGCTGGCCAGCGCGGGAAGCAGCCACGGCAGTGAGACCAGGACCAGGGCGAGGAGGAGGAGAGCCGTGGCCACGACCCGGCCGCGCCGGGCGAGCGCCACGGGACCGGCGGTGAGCGCGGTGAGGAGCACGGAGGAGAAGCCGCCCACGGCGGCGGGGATCAGGGAGCACAGGAGTCGGGCGAACCCGGTGGCCCGCCGGGTCGGCCCCAGACGCACCACAGCCCCCACGACCCACGGGAGGCCCGCGTATCCCAGAAGCATCGCCCACTGCCCGAGCAGGAGGCGTTCGGCGACGAAGGGGTTCCAGACATAGGCGATCCCCGCCGCCGCCGACGCCACGCGCGCGGCGGCCATCGCCCACGGCGCCGTCGCGTCGGCCGCGAAGCCGGAGCCACCCGGGGTATCCGGTCGCTCCCGTCCCTCTGCCGCACCCGTGCCACCGCGCACTCCCGCATCGTCCGGGGAGCCCACACCCCCCGACGCATCCGGCGTACCGGGCCCGAGTCCTTCTGGCGTGCCTCCCCGGCCGCCACCGGCTTCGTCAGCCCCCTCCTGGTCCCCGCCCCGACACAGCGAACCCCACAGCAGCCGGGCCGCCCCCGCGGCCCCCACGGTGAACACGGCCAACAGCGCCCCCGCCTGCACCACGTCCCCGGGGACGAGCGCCGACAGCGCCGCGACGACGGCATCGCTCGGGATCGCCCGCGGAAATCCGTCGGCGCCGCGCAGGACGGCCCGCAGCGACAGGTCGGGGACGAAGACCATGTCGTAGCGCAGCACGTACCCGCGCCCCAGTGCCGGGCCCAGCGCCACGGCGCCGGCGAGCACACCCACCGCCCACGGCAGCCATCGGTCCCACCAGCGCACCGGACTCACCCGCCCCCCAGCTCGACGGCCCCGGAGTAGCCGCCCGCTACGTAGTCCCGGTGCGACCGCACCACGACCTCGTGGGGCCCGCCCACGCTCACCGTCCAGCGCGGCTCGGCTCCCGTCGGCCCCTGGGGACGCCACCCCTGGCCGCTGCCGGGTCCCCGGTCGTCGACCGGAACGCACTCCGGCTCCTGGGGCGCGGGCGGAGTCGTCGGCCCCGGGTCGGGGGTCGGCTCGGGACCCGCGGTCGGCTCGGGGGCCGTGGTCGGCTCGGGAACCGGCGCCGGGGTCGGCGTGGACCTCGGTTCGGGGTCCGGCTCGCCCCGCGGGGGTTGGTCGTCCGGCCGTCCCGACGGCTCGTCGTCGTCCGGCCGCCCCGAAGGCTCCCCGTCGTCCCCGTACCCGGGTGTCCGGGAGTCGTCGCTCGGCGAGCAGGCCAGCGCGCGCACCCACACCTCGTAGTGCGTGGCGTCCCCGACCGCGTCCCACCGCACCGCCGCCCCTCCGTCGACGACGCGCACACCGGTCGGGGCGGCGGGCGGGTCGGAGTTCCACACCAGGCTCAGGGCCGCGGACCGCGCGCCTTCGTCCCGCCCCTTGTACTGGCGCACGACGAACTCGTACCGGGCCCCGCTCAGCAGCGCCCCGACCAGCACCCTCCGGCGGTCCCCGTCCGCCTCGACCTCGGCGGGCAGCACGACCGCCTCGTCGGGATCCGGATCGACCCTGCGCTGGACCACCCGGTAGTCGGTCGCGCCGTCCACCGCGTCCCAGCTCAGCACCAACCCCTCCGCCGACTCCTCGGCCTCCGGCTCGGGAGCGGTCCGCGGCCCGACCGCCATGGCCGGCAGCGGCCTCGGGTAGCCCTCCCCCACTCCGAGCGGCTCGGCGAGCGCGTCGGCGAACGCCGCCGCGATCCGCACCTCGCCCCGGGCGTTGGGGTGCACGTCGTCCCAGTTGTCACGGGTGGGCTCGTATCCGGCCGCCACCCGGGCGACGACCACGGGCGAGGTCTCGGAGGTGAGCTGCTGGGCGAGGTCGACCACACCCATGTTGAACCGCTCGATCTCCCGGTTGACCCGGGCGTCGTCCCCGGTCCCCGCCACGGCCGGAAGCTCCCCGACGACGAAGCGGACCTCCCCCAGCGCGACCCGCACCGTCGAGACGGTCCCGCCGACCCCCTCCAGGGCGTGGTCGGCGTTTCCGCCGCCGAGGATGTCCTCCATCCCGGCCAGGAGCAGGAGGTACTGGGGTTCGTGCTCGGCGGCCACGCGGGCGATCCCGTCGGCGAGGTCGCCGGCGGTGGCGCCCCAGCGGGCCGCGTGGTCGGTGTCGAAGTCGGGATCGGCGTACCCGCGGTCGCCGAACCCGCCGTCCGCGAGCCGGTACATGTCGTCGTGGGGACCGACGAAGTCCACGTCGACCCCGGACTCCGCCAGGTGGCGCCACAACCGGTACCGCCAGGTGTAGTCCCCGCTGCTGCCCTGGGTCAGCGAGCCGCCCGCCACCATGATCCGGAGCCGCCCCTCGGGTTGTCCGGGCACCTCCACGGGCCCTTCCCCGCCGCCCCGCGCCGCTCCCGCGCCGCCGGAGCCGGTCTGGAGCAGCAGGAGGGTGACGGCCATGGCGGCGAGCATGACGCCGAGCAGTCCGAGCGGTCCGGGTTCGAAGCGCGAGGGGCGTTCCCGCCACGAACCGGGCAGGAGGCGGTCGAAGCGGTGGAGGACGTGCGCGGCCAGGCCGACGAGGGTACGCCAGCGGTCCGGCGCGCCGTCCGTGTCCTCGGTCTCCGGCCCGGGCTCGGCCTCACGCGCGTCCCTCTCGGGCTCGTCTGGGTCCTGCACCGTGCCCCATTCCTCGCTGCGGCGTCGTGCGGATGGATCCGGAACCGGTTCTCACCCGTCACGGACGGTTCCCCCGTTCACGGCCGGTTACACGAGGACAGGGGGCTCCTCAACAGGTTAATACGTCGATCGTGACCTGCCCTCCGCGAGAGCCCCTGGCGACGCGCAGACTAGAACCTGTTATACATTGCGAGTCCGCACGTCGTCCCGACCGAAGGGCCCCACCGTGATCGGACTCCTGGTCGCGCTGACCTCCGCCGTGGTCTACACCCTCGGCCTGTCCGTCGAACAACGCGCCCTGCACGGATCGGAGCCGATCTCCGTCCACCGCCCGCTCCACCTGGCCCGCGTCCTTCTGGGCAATCCGCGCTGGGTGTTCGGCTGCGTGTTCGCCGCGCTGGGCAGCGTGGGCCTGATCGTGTCCCTGGGCCTGGCGCCGGTGTCGGTCGCCCAACCGGCCTTCGCCGCGGGGGTGGCGGCCACGCTCCTGGTCGCGACGCTGCTCACGGGTGAGCGCATCACCCGGGGCGAGTACGTCGCCCTCGGCGTCATGCCGGTCGCCCTCGGCCTGCTCTCCCTGTCCACGAACGACGGCGGTGAGACGGGGACCTCCGCGAACACCCCGGTCCTGGTCGCCGTCAGTCTGGTGACCGTGGTCGCGTGCGTGGCGGTGATGGGCGCCGTCGGACGCGGCGGCAGGTACGTGTCGGCCGCCGCGATGGGCGCGGCGGCGGGGCTGGCGCAGGGCAGTGCCGGGCTCCAGGGCAAGGGCCTGGGCGGGCTGCTCGCCGAGCACGGCGTGGTCGCGGCCGTTCTGCCCGCGCTGACCTCGCCGTTCCCCTACCTGTACGCGCTCGGATGGGCGGTGGGGATCGTGCTGTTCCAGACTTCGTTGCAGCGCTCGCGCGCCTCGATCACCGCACCGGTGTCCAACGTGGTCGGCAACGTGTTCATGGTCGTGGCGGGGACGGTCCTCTTCGGCGAGAGCCTGCCCGAGGACCCGGTCACGCTGGTTCTGCGGATCGGCGGCTTCGCGCTGACCCTGGTCGTGGTCGTCCTGGTGCGCGGGAACGCGGCCAGCGCCGAGGCCGACACCAGCCGCCGCCGCGCCGCCGGTCCCGTCACCCCGGAGGCGGCTTCGCACGCCCGTGACTGAGCGGTCCGGGCCGCGCCCCCGCGCGGCCCGGACCAGAGCCGGGATCCGAGGCCCGGGCCGGGTTCCGGCCTCCGGTCGGGCTCCGGGGTCAGGCCGCGACGGCCACGGCCTCGCGCAGGCCGGGCGCGGCGACGTCGGCCCACGCCCGCACGACGCCGCCGGGCCGGTCGGTCTCGTCGGCGGACAGCACCAGGCCGGGCTCGGCCACCCAGGCGCCCAGGTCGGCGAGCAGGACGCGCAGGTCCTCCTCGATTCCGCGGCTGTTGCGCAGGTCCTCGACGACCGCCAGCGGGACCGCGACGGTGTGGCCGAGACCCAGCTCCGGCACACGGTCCAGGAAGACCTTGAGCAGGCCGGTGTAGGTGCCGTGCACCTGCGGGGAGGCGACCAGGAGGACGTCGCTCTCCCGCACGCGCTCCAAGGCGGCGTCGACGGAGGCAGCGGAGTCGGTGAGCAGGTCGGGGCCGATCTCGGCGAGGTCGACCACGGCGGGGCGGGCGTCGACGCCCACGCGGGACGAGATCTCCGCGGCCGCGTCCAGAGCGGCGGCGCGGACGGAGGAACGGGTCTGCGGTGCGGCGACGAGCACGGTGATGCGGGTCATGCGGAACTCCTGGGTTCGGTCAGAGCCTGCCGGGTTCGACCGGAGGAAGCGTCAGGGGCGGTGTTCGTTGGTCGACACCGGAGGAGACGTCGTTCCCCTGCCGACACCAGGCGCGGACGCCGTCGTCCGAGACGTGGTGCGGGCCTGGCAGGGGTGCTCGTCGGGCCGAGATGCGGCCCGGGACCCAGAAGCTGGGAGAGCTGAGTGTCCGGTGTCTGCGAGGGCACGGAGGGCACGGGGTACACCCGTGGCGCGGGGCGCGGGCCCCGCTCAGCGCTAGCTACGACAGAGCGCGCTCGCCTGCTGTCGAAGATCGACGTGCAGGCGCTGGACAAGCAGCTCACCGGCGGACATGCACCCATGATGCGGCGCACCGACCGCTATCGTCAATGCGTGTCGACCCTTCCGCCACCCCGCGGACACCCCGGACCTGGGCGTCCACGTCGTGGACAGGCCGTCCCACGGATCAGGATTTCCCAGCTCCGCCGGGGATCCCGGGCGCGGGAGGGGGCCGCCGGGCCCCGCGCCGGACCGCGCCGGGAACCCGGTGTAATTTGCGACACACAGGCCGCGTCACGCCCTTCCGAGACCCAGAGAGAGCCCGAATGCACACCTCCCTCACGCTCACGCACGCGCGGGTGGTCACACCCGGCGGCGTCCACGACGGCTGGCTGCGGGTCGAGGACGGCCGTGTGGCCGAACTCGGCGCCGGTCCGCCTCCGGCCGGACCGACCCACGACGCCGGATGGGGCTGGGTGGCCCCCGGCCTGGTCGACACCCACATCCACGGCGGTGCCGGGCACGCGTTCCCCGACGCCGATCCGGAGGGGGCGCGGGAGATCGTCGCGTTCAACCGGGCGCGCGGCGTGACGTCGGTCGTGGCCGGGCTGGTGGCGGCCTCTCCGGAGGCCACCGTGCGCCAGGTGTCGGCGTTGGCGGAGCTGTGCGAGGCGGGCGAGCTGGCGGGGATCTACCTGGAGGGCCCGTTCATCGCCCGGTCCAGGTGCGGTGCGCACGACCCGGAGCTGCTGCGCGACCCGGACACCTCCGAGTTCGACCACTGGCTCAAGGCCGGACGGGGCCACGTCCGCATGATCACGGTGGCCCCCGAGCTGCCGGGCGCGCTGGACCTCGTCCGCGCGGCGGTGTCCTCGGGTGTCGTGGCGGCCGTCGGCCACACCGACGCCACCTACGAGCAGACCCTGGCCGCCTTCGACGCGGGGGCGACCGTCGCCACCCACCTGTACAACGCGATGCGGCCGCTGGGCCACCGCGATCCGGGGCCGATCGCCGCCTCGCTGCGCGACGAGCGGGTGACGGTCGAGCTGATCACGGACAACGTGCACGTCCACCCGGGCGCGGCGCGGCTGGTCTTCGACGCCGCCGGGGCCGCACGGGTGTCGCTGGTGACGGACGCGATGTCGGCGACCGGACTGGGCGACGGCGAGTACACCCTGGGCGACCTGCGCGTACGGGTCAGCGGAGGCGAGGCCCGCCTGGTGGACACGGGCGCGATCGCCTCCAGCACCATCGTCCTGCCCCAGGCGGTGCGCACCGCGGTGCGCGACCTCGGCGTGGAGGTGCCCGAGGCGGTGCGGTCCGCCTCCTCGGTCCCGGCGGCGGCGCTGGGGCTCGACGGCGCGGGCCGGATCGAGGTCGGAGGCCACGCCGACCTCGTGCTCCTGTCCGAGGATCTCGCGGTCGAGGCGGTCATGTACCGGGGCCGGTGGACGGCCGGCGGCGAGGCGTAGCCGGGGGACGGAACCCGTGTCCGACGAGGTCCGGGATCCGCCCGCGCGCCCGGGCCTCCGCGGACCCGACGACACTTCGGCGACCGCCGAAGCGTCGCGGCCCTAGAGTCGCGGCATGACGCCTCCACTCCACGTCCGCGACCACGCCGGGGTCCGCGAGGTCCTCGCCGACCGCCGCTTCGCGGTACCCCCCGTCCCGGAGGGACCCCACGCCGTCGGCGGCCTGGGCTGGCTGCGGCGGACCACCGTCCGGTTCGCCGAGGGCGCCGCCCACGACCGCCGCCGCGCGGTCGTCGAGGGCCTCCTCGCCCGCCTCGACCCCGACGACCTGCAGGCGCGTGCCCGGACCCGCGCCCGCGCGACGCCCGCCGGAACCGCCCCGTACGTGCCCGTCGAAGTCCTCGCCGCATGCCTCGGCGTCTCCCACGCCGCCCTGTCCCAGGTCGTCCCGGCCGTTCGCACGGTGGCGGCGGTCTACCTGACGGGCGCGCCCGCCGACGCGACCGCTCCGGCCGACGACGCGGTGGCGGCCCTGGTCTCCCTGCTGCCCGACGGCGACCCGGAGGAGGTCGCCCAGCGCGTCGCCCTGCTCGTCCAGTCCTGCGAGGGAACCGCCGGGCTCATCCGCGGCGTCCTGGCCGTGGTCGACGAGTTCGGCCTCTCCGGCCCGGGCCGCCCCGCGACCGAGGCGCTCGTCACCGAGGCGCTCCGGCTCACGTCCCCGGTCCCCGGAACCCGCCGCCGTGCCCTGCCCGGGGCCGTCCTCGCCGGACAGCCGGTGGAGGAGGGCGCCGAGGTCGTGCTCGACTTCGCCGCCGCCAACCGGGACCCGAACGTGTTCTCCGACCCCGACCGCCCCGCCCTCGGCGACCCGGCGCCCGGACATCTCACCTTCGGGTACGGCCGCCGCGCCTGCCCCGCCTCGGCCCTGGCCACGGCGCTGGCGTGCGGAGTGCTCGACGTCCTCCTGGAGGAGTCCGCGCCCGGAGCGCCGGACGGCCCCTCCTTCGCGACCGCTGACGACCACACCTGACCGACCGCGCCCGGCCCTCCCGGGCCGCCTGACAACGCACGGAGAACCGATGAACGCCTACGCGGAGTTCCGCGACCTGCACCGCACCGGCGCGCCGCTGGTGCTGCCCAACGCCTGGGACCACGCCTCGGCCGCGGCCCTGGTCACCGCCGGGTTCCGCGCCGTGGGGACGACCAGCCTCGGCGTCGCCTCGGCGGCCGGGAAGTCCGACGCCGCGGGCGGCACCCGGGCCGAGACCGTGGCGCTCGCCCTGGGCCTGGCCCGCATGGACGCCCTCGTCAGCGTGGACATCGAGGGTGGGTTCAGCGAGGACCCCGGCGAGGTGGGCGCACTCGTCCGCGTGCTCGCGGAGGAGGGCGTCGTCGGGGTCAACATCGAGGACGGGCGGCCCGGCGGAGGGCTCGCCGACCGCGGGCACCAGTGCGCCGTGATCCGCGCGGTGAAGCGCGCGGCGCCCGACCTGTTCGTCAACGCCCGGACCGACACGCACTGGCTTCCGGGGACCGGGGAGGACACGACCGCGCGCGTGACCGCCTACCGGGAGGCCGGCGCCGACGGGGTGTTCGTGCCGGGGCTGCGCGACGAGAAGGCGATCGCCGCGCTCGTCGACGCGCTGGACGTGCCGCTCAACATCCTGTACGCGCCCGGCGGCCCGTCCCTGCGGGCCCTGGCCGATCTGGGCGTGCGGCGCGTCAGCTGCGGTTCGCTGCTGTTCCGGGCGGCCCTCCAGGCGACGGTGGCCGCGGCCCTGGCGGTGGCCGAGGACCTGCCGGTCCCGGACGGTCTGCCCACCTACGCCGAGGCCGACGCGCTCGCCCGTGCCTTCGGGGAGGCCTGACGTTCCGAACGCCGTGGCCGACGCGCTCGTGCGTGCCGCCCGGGAGCGCCTACGGTAGGAACCGTGGCCCGCACCGTGCTCGACGACCTCGGCCACCCGGTACGGCTGCCGGACCGGGTGGAGACCGCGGTGTCGCTCGTCCCGTCCCTGACCGAGGCGATCGCCCGCACCGCACCCGGTCTGCTCATCGCGGCCACCGTCTGGTGCACGCACCCCGCCGACCTCGCCGTCGAACGCGTCCGCGGCACCAAGAACCCGCACGTCGCACGCATCGTCGAACTGGCCCCGGACGTGGTGGTCGCCAACCGGGAGGAGAACCGGGAACGGCACGTGCTCGCCCTGCGTGAGGCCGGGATGCCCGTGTGGGTGACCGACGTGCGCACGGTCGCGGGCGCGTTCGCCTCGCTGCGCCGCCTGCTCACCGAGGTCTGCGGACCACCCGCGCCCGACTGGCTGGCGGAGGCGGAGGCCGTGTGGAGCGCGCCCGTCCCGGAGCGGGGCCCGCGCGTCGCGGTCCCGATCTGGCGGAACCCCTGGATGGTCATCGGCGGCGACACCTTCTCCAGCGACGTCCTGGCCCGGCTCGGCGCGGTGAACGTGTTCGCCGACGCGGAGGGCCGCTACCCGAGGGTCACGCCGGACGTCATCGCGGCGGCCGCGCCGGACCTCGTCGTCCTGCCCGACGAGCCCTACCGCTTCGGTCCCGACGACGGCCCCGAGGCCTTCCCCGACCTGCCCGCGGTGTGCGTCGACGGCCGCGCCCTGACCTGGTACGGGCCCTCGCTGACCGACGCCCGCGACCACCTCGCGGCCGCACTGCGGGGACGTTCCTGAGCGCGAGGCCGCGTGCTGCCGTGGACGGACTCCGGCCCGGGACAGTCCGCATCGCCAGAGTCAGAGTCGGAGAACTCCCACAAAGAACCCCGTTTGGTACTGTGGGCATTGCCCACACTGGGAAACAGAGGAGGCGACATGGAGCTCGTCAAGACTGGAAGCAGAGGCCGCGTCACCCTGGGTGAGAAGGTCGCCACGGAACCCTACTATGAGGTGACGAAGGACGAGGACGGCACCATCACCCTGCATCCCGTCAACATCACGCGCGCCAACGCCCAAGTATTCGAGGAAAGCAGCAACGCGATCGGCGCCCAGTTGACTCGCGAGGACATCACCGAGGCCGTCGACGACGCTCGGGGGGACCTGTGATCATCGTGGACGCCTCAGTCCTGGTCAATGCACTGACCAGCACGGAAGACGCGGGCCGCGCCGCACGGGAGCGATTGGGCCCCGAGGAACTGGCCGCGCCCTCTCTCGTCGACTGGGAGGTGGCTTCCGTTCTCCTGTCGCTGTCGAAGGGCACTCGTGGAGGCAAACCCAAGCTCGCTCCCGGTGAGCGTGACCGTGTCATGGAGTCCTACCGGCGGCTCACCATCGTCCGAAACGGCTTGCATCACCTGTGGCCCCGTATGCGCGGGCTGTCAGCCAACCTGAGCGGATACGACGCGGCCTATGTCGCGCTGGCCGAGGATCTCGGTGTCCCGCTCATCACCGCCGACGAACGCGTCAAGCGCGGTGCACAGACGTCAGCCGACATCGAAGTCATCTGATTCAGACATCCTGAAACACGGACATGAAGCACGAAACGCCCCCGGCCTGTGGGGGTTCCCACTGGTCGGAGGCGTTCTCACGACGGTGTTCCCCGGGGTCGCCCCCAGGGGAAACGACGGGACGACCCCGCGGGCAAGCACAGCTTGCGAGCGGGGCCGTCCCGTCGACGAGTGGAGGTGGCGGGAATCGAACCCGCGTCCTTCAGCACCGAGCCAGGGCTTCTCCGGGTGCAGTCCGCGATGCCGTTCTACTCGGCCCCAGCGCTTGCACGGACACATCGCTGACAGGCCCAGCCACGAAGGTGTCCCACCCGGGCCTCGTGGCCTGATCCGGGTGGTAAGTCATCTAGCTGATGCCGCTACCTGGGCCGATGACGAGCTCAGAGCGACAGAGTCGCTATCGCTTAGGCAGCGAGAGCGAACTCGGAGTGCTTCTTATTGGCACTTGAATTTACGCGAATGCAGGATTTGCGAGGTCACAAACGCAACCCTCGACCCGCTTCCCCTGGAACGACTACCGAAGTCGAAACCGATCACCCCCTGTGCAGTTGTCAAAGCCCCCCGTCGCCGGGTGGCCGACACGCGAGCGGCGCGCGCTCGCTGACCCTCACTCTACCGGTACAACGACGCGGGTACCAAGCGGATTCCCGCCGGGTCCGCACCCTCCGGACAGGGAGAAACCCCCGCGGGTGCGGACGCAAGACAGGTCGACGCGGCCCACGGGGGCGGTCGGCAGGGTCGGGCCGACCTTGGGAACCGACAGAGCCTCCCCCGAGATGAGGTCCTGTCTCCTTGGCTGAGCCGCTACCCCCTGTCGCGGCTCCAGTCATAGGGGAAGACGCGAACGGTCCTCCGGGAGGTTGCCCCGGAGGACCGTTCGCGTCGGATCGGTCCGGCGCGCACGCCGGTGCCCGGTCAAAAACCCGTCTGCCCCGTGGTGTCGCCCGCGGCTCCTCCGGTCGCGGTGCCGCCCGTCGTGGCCCCGGTCGCCCCCGTACCCTCGGTCGCCCCCGTGGTACCGGCCCCGGCCGTGCCCTGGTCGACCGCGCCGTCGGTCGCCGTGGCGGCGGCGGCCTCCGGCACGCCGTTGGCCAGGTAGTTCAGGAAGGACGCCGCCGAGCTCACCGCGTGCTGGTTGACCAGGGTCACCGCCGGGTCCACCTCGGCCAGCACCGCGAAGGCCACGTCGCCCTGGTAGCCGACGAACCAGTGCAACGCCGTCCCGTCCTGCTCGGTCCGGGCGGCCTGCCCCAGGACTTCCTCGCCGTACGCGTTCAGCAGCGACATCCGCTGCGCGACCGCCTGGCGCATGCCCTCGCGGACCACCTCCAGGTCGGCCTGGTCCAGCTCGGTCGGCGCGATCGGGGTGGGACCCTCCTCGCGGACCAGGGACGGCGCGTTCCAGGTCCCGTCGGCCACGGCCGCGGCGACGAGCGCCATGGACAGCGGGCTGACCCGCACGCCCCGGTCGCCGTTCATCGCCATGGCCAGGTCGGCCGCACCGTCGCCGATGTCCACCCCACCGGGGTTGGCCGGCAGCGCCAGCTGCCATTCGGTGTTCAGGCCCAGGCGCCCGGCGGTGTCCGCGAGCGCCTCGGCGCCCACCTCGCCGCTCAGGTCCGCGAAACCGACGGTGCACTGGAACGCCAGGTTGCGGGCCAGCGTCGGGTCCACCTGAAGCGCGCCGTTGTCCGGGTTGGTGAAGGTCTGTCCGCCGATCTCGGTCTGGTAGCCGCACGGCACCTCGGCGTCCGGCGCCACCGCGCCCGACTCCAGTGCGGCCAGGGCGGACACGATGGTGAACACTCCGCCGGGAGCGTAGGAACCGGTCAGGGCCGCGTCGTCGGTGGTCCCTCCGGTCCCGTCCGACTGCCGCGCCGCCGCCGCGAGGACGTCACCGCTGCCCACGTCGACCGCGACCAGGTACCCGTTTCCCGGCATGGCCTCCAACGCGGCCTCCGCCGACCGCTGGATCCCGGCGTCGAGCGTGGTGGCGATGCCGCCGCTGAGGTCGCCCTGCCAGGACTCCAGGACGTCCGTGATCTGGCCGTCGGCGTCCAGGGAGACCACCTGCGTGGTGGCCGACCCCGCCAGCTCGTTCTGGAAGATGTTCTGGAGGCCGTTGAGGCCCACGGTGTCGCCCGCCTGGTACGCGCCCGGCACCCGGGACGACACCCGGTGCTCCGCCGTCCCGGCGACCTCGCCCAGCACGGCCGGGGCCACCGACGGCGTCAGGTTGATCTCGACCGCCTGGGTGTCCGCTCCGGGGATCGCCGCGACCTGTCCGAGCAGGGCCTGGCCGACGTTGGCGTCGCGCATCAGCACGAGCGGCTGGAACTGCTCGGGCGGCGCCGAGCGCACCCGGTCGAGCAGGGGGCCGGGGTCCTCGTCGAGGAGGTCGGCGAGCTCGGTCACGCCCGCCTCGGCGTCCTCCATCCGCCCCGGGTACACGCCGAAGGCGGTCACGCTCTCGGTGGTGACCAGGGCCTCGCCCTCGCGGTCCAGGATCTGGCCGCGTTCCTGGATCTCGTAGCTGACCGCCAGCCGCTCGCCCTCGCCCAGGTCGGGGTGGACCACGGACGGCGACCACGTGATCCGCCACCCGTCCGGACCCCACTCCAACGGCATGCGGCCGGTGTAGTTCCATGTCGGGTCGCCGATCCCGAGGTCGGCGGTGACGTCGAACTCGGCGGTCGCGGAGTCGTCCCCGCGCTCGATCGGCCCCAGGCCGAAGCTCAGGCTCGCCAGGTCCAACTGCTCGTGCACGTCGGCGAGTGTGGCCGCCACCTCGCCGGGGTCACCGGTGGTGTACGCGGCGGCCGTCTCGTGGTCCCCGTTCTGCCAGGCCAGAAGGAAGGAGCGGACAGCCACCTCGGGGCTGGGATTGGGTGTGCACGCGGCCAGGGTGAGGGCCATGACCACGCCGCTTCCGGCGGCCGCGACGCGGCCGAGGGGACGGGGGGACACCGTGTGTGTTCCTTTCGGGCGCCTCATCGACGGCGGCGAAGCGCGCGTTCCATGTCGCGCTTCGCCTCGCGCTCGGCGATGTCGTGGCGCTTGTCGTACTGACGCTTACCGCGGGCCAGAGCGATCTCGACCTTGGCCCGTCCGTCGCTGAAGTACAGCGACAGCGGCACCAGCGTGCGTCCGGGCTCATTGGTCTTGCCGATGAGCCGGGCGATCTCCGAGCGGTGCAGGAGTAGCTTACGGGATCGGCGGGCCGCATGGTTGGTCCACGTTCCCTGGGAGTACTCGGGGATGTGGACGTTCTCCAGCCACACCTCACCGTTGTTGATGTGCGCGAACCCGTCGACGAGCGACGCCCGGCCCTCACGGAGCGACTTGACCTCGGTTCCGGTGAGCACCAGGCCCGCCTCGTAGGTCTCGTCGATGTGGTAATCGTGCCGGGCACGCCGATTCTGCGCGATGGGCTTGCGACCGGTCTCCCGTGCCACAGTGGATTCCCTTCATACGGTCAGGGGGCACACGGCCCCCGTACCCCGCGCGCCCCCTTCCGACGACCGTCGGATCAGATCTTCAGGTAGCGGCGCAGGGTGAGGAACGAGGTGATGGTGCACAGCAGCACGCCGAGGATGATCGACACCCCGATGACGTAGAGCAGCGCGCCGGTGTCCAGCGCGATGTCGAACTGGAACCACTCCTCGATCTGGGTGAGCAGCGTGAACCGGGTGGCCACGATGAACCCCGACGCGATGAGACCGCCGATGAGACCGGCGATCGCGCCCTCCAGGAGGAACGGCAGCTGGATGTAGAAGTTCGACGCGCCGACCAGCCGCATGATTCCCGTCTCCCGGCGGCGGCTGTACGCGGACAGGCGGATCGTGTTGCCGATCAGCAGCGCGGCGGCGGCCAGCTGCACGCCCGCGACCACGAGCGCGGCCCACTTGAGGCCGTCGAGCAGCCCGAAGAAGTCCTCCAGGACGCTCTGGTCGTTGGAGACGCTGTCGACGCCCGGGGCGCCGGAGACCGCGTCGCGCACGGTGTCGTAGTGGCCCGGGTCGGTGAGCTGCACCCGGAAGTTGTCCGGGATGTCGCCCTCCTGGGCGGCGTTGGCGAGCGCCTCGTTCGTGGAGCCGATGCGCTGCTGGAAGTCCTCGAACGCCTCGGCGGCCGACATGTACTCGACGCTCTCGACCTGCGACATGCCCTCGAGGTCCGCCTGGAGGGTGGTGCGCTCCTCCTCGGTGGCGGCGCCGTTCTCCCGGCAGGCCTCGGCCGGGGAGATGTCGTTGCACATGTACACGGTCAGCGTGATCCGCTGGTCCCAGAAGTTGCGCATCTCCGTCACCTGCTGGTTCACCAGCAGACCGCCACCGAACAGGGCGAGGGAGATGGCCACCGTCGTGATGACGGCGACCGTCATCGTCAGGTTACGGCGCAGGCCGATCCAGGTCTCGGAGAGAACGAATTGTGCTCGCATGATCTGTTACAGGTCCATCCTTGGAAGCTTCGCCGCGCCGGTGTCCTCGCAGCGGTGATCGGCGACCCGGCGGCGGGCACGCCAGAGGTCAGTACGCCTGGCCGTAGACGCCGCGTGTCTGGTCGCGCACCACGAGGCCCTCTTCCAGCTCGATGACGCGCTTGCGCATCGAGTCGACGATGGCGGCGTCGTGCGTCGCCATCACCACGGTGGTGCCCGTGCGGTTGATGCGGTCGAGCACCTTCATGATGCCGATCGAGGTCGCGGGGTCGATGTTTCCGGTGGGCTCGTCGGCCAGCAGGATCTGCGGGCGGTTGACGAACGCGCGGGCGATGGCCACGCGCTGCTGCTCACCACCGGACAGCTCACCGGGCATGCGGCCGGCCTTGCCCTCCAGGCCGACGAGCTCGACGACCTCGGGCACGACCTTGCGGATGAACCGCCGGGGTTTGCCGATGACCTCCAGCGCGAAGGCGACGTTCTCGAAGACGTTCTTGTTCGGCAGCAGGCGGAAGTCCTGGAAGACGCAGCCGATCCGTCGGCGCAGGTGCGGCACCTTCCAGTTGGACAGGCGCGCGAGGTCCTTGCCGGCGACGTGCACGCGTCCCTTGTCGGGCTTCTCCTCCTTCAGCACGAGCCGGAGGAAGGTCGACTTACCCGAGCCCGAAGGGCCGACGAGGAAGACGAACTCGCCCTTGTCTACGTCAATGGAAACGCCGTCGAGCGCGGGGCGCTTCTGGGTCGGGTAGACCTTGGTGACGTTGTCGAAGTGGATCACAGGCGCATCACAAGGGTCTCGAAGGTATGGGTACCCGCGTCGAAGCGTGTCTTCCCGCGGGATCGTACCGGCCGCATGGCCAACCGACAGTGTATTGGGGGGCGCGGCCCGGATTGTCCAGATCGCGGCACACCCGCCAGATCGTGGCTCCGCCGTGCGGCAGCCCCGAGCATATCGGAGGCGTCAACCGATGGTAACGTTCATATATAGCTGTTTCGGTTAAAGTGCGGAGTCACCCTCATCACCTTTGGGACACGAACCCCGGTGATCACACCAGGATCCGTACCGTGCCCGAGCCCCGCCCGCACCCGTAGGCGCGGTCACGGGTGAGAGGATCCGCCGTCGTGTCCCCGCCCGCGGGCGGGGACGCCCCGCGGGATCAGCCCGACTCGCCGTTCCGCTCCCGGCTGCGCATCCAACGGATCTCCGCGTCGATGAAGTCGTCGATGTCGCCGTCCAGGACGCCGGTCGTGTTGCCGGTCTCCGCGCCGGTCCGCACGTCCTTCACGCTCTGGTAGGGGTGCAGGACGTAGTTGCGCATCTGGGTGCCCCAGCTGCTCGTCGACTCACCGCGGATCTCGTCCAGGGCGGCCTGCTCCTCCTCCCGCTTGCGCGCCAGCAGTTTGGCCTGGAGCATCGACATCGCGGTCGCCTTGTTCTGGAGCTGGGACCGCTCGTTCTGGCAGGAGACGACGATGCCGCTCGGCAGGTGGGTGATCCGCACCGCCGAGTCGGTGGTGTTGACGCCCTGGCCGCCGGGTCCGCTCGACCGGTACACGTCCACGCGCAGCTCGGTCTCGTCGATGTCGATGTGGTCGCTCTGCTCCACCACCGGGACGACGTCCACCCCGGCGAACGAGGTCTGTCGGCGGTTCTGGTTGTCGAACGGCGAGATGCGCACGAGGCGGTGCGTGCCGTGCTCCCCGCGCAGGGTCCCGTAGGCGAACGGCGCCCGGACGGCGAAGGACGTGGACTTGATGCCCGCCTCCTCCGCGTACGAGGTCTCGAAGATCTCGGTCGAGTAGCCGTGCCGCTCGGCCCAGCGCAGGTACATGCGCTGGAGCATCTGCGCCCAGTCGGCGGCGTCCACGCCGCCGGCCTGGGAGTTGATCGTGACGAGGGCCTCGTGCTCGTCGTGCGGGCCGTTGAGGAGCGTGCGCACCTCCAGCTCGCCGATCTCCTTGCGCAGCTGTTCGAGCTCGCGGTCGGCCTCGGCGCGGGTGTCGGCGTCGTCCTCGGCCTCGGCCAGCTCGTAGAGCACCCCGAGGTCGTCCAGGCGCTGCCCGATCGAAGCGAGCTTGTTGACCGTGGACTCCAGGCTGGAGAGCCTCCGCGTCACCTTCTGCGCGTTCTCCTGGTCCGCCCACAGTTCGGGGTCGGCGGACTGTTCACGCAGTTCGGCGATCTCGGTCCGCATCGCGTCGACGTCCACCACGGCGGTGACGCTCGCGAGGGTCGCCGCGAGCTCCTTGATTTTCTCTGCTGGGTCCAGTTCTGCCACGCACCCAGTCTAGGGCGTGTGCGGCGGGCCCCGTGTTGGTCGTGCACACGGGGCCCGCCGGAGCTCGCGCGGCGTCAGTCCGCCGGGCCTCAGTCCACCAGGGAGCGGATGGAGCGCAGGGCCACCGACAACGTGGCCAGGTCGAACCGCTCGCTCTCCTGGATCTCCGACAGCGTCATCGCGACCCGCTCCACCTGGTCGCGGTTCTGCCCGGCCCAGGTGTCGAGCAGCTCGGCCGTGGAGTCGGTGTCGGCCGACTCCAGCACGCGCGCGGTGAGGTCGGCGTGCGCGGAGTACAGGTCGTCGCGCATCGAGGACCGGGCCATCGTCCCCCAGCGGTCGTCGCGCGGCAGGTCGATGATCCGCTCGCGCCACCAGCTGAGGTTGATCCGGTCGGCCAGCTCGAAGTACAGCTCGGCGACCTTCTCCACCGGGCGGCCCGTGCGCTGGGAGATCTCCACCAGATCCAGCGTGGAGTAGGCGGGCACCATGACCGCCACCTGCTCGGCCAGCTCGGCGGGAACGCCCAGGGCCGTGTAGCGGTCGCGACGCTCGACGTAGGCCTCGCGGTCGCGCCCCCTGACCAGGTCGGGCAGGCGCGGCAGCACCTCGCCCACGGCCTCGGCGAAGTAGCCGATCTCGCTCCGGATGTCGAACGGGAAGCTGCGGTGGCGCAGCAGCCAGCGGGCGGAGCGCTCGGCGAGCTTGCGGGTCTCCAGCAGCAGGACCAGTTGGCTGTCCACGGAGATCGCGTTCTCCAGGTCCTCGACCTCGCCCCAGTACTTGCGCAGCTGGAGGACGTCCAGGACCACCAGGTAGGCGCGGGCGATGTCGGCGGCGCTGGAGCCCAGCTCCTCGTTCAGCCGGAACGCGAAGGTCGACCCGGACCGGTTGACCAGCTGGTTGACGACCTGGTTGACGATGATCTCCCGGCGCAGCGGGTGCGAGGCCACGGCACGGGCGAAGCGCTCCGAGCGCAGCGGCGTCGGGAAGTACTCCGTCAGGGTGTCGGCCAGGTAGGGGTCGTCGGCCAGGTCGGACTCCCCGATCTGCTCCTTGAGGTCGATCTTGGTGTACGACAGCAGCGTCGCGAACTCGGGGCTGGTCAGCCCCTTGCCCGATGCGCGCCGCTCGGCGATGACCTTGTCGGAGGGCAGGTCCTCCAGCTTGCGCTTGAGGAGCTTGGTCCGCTCCATGTGGCGCATGTACCGGCCGTGGACGTGCAGCATCTCCGTGGTCTGCTTGCGCGCGGCGGCCAGCACGGTGTTCTGCGCGTAGTTGTTGTCCAGGACCAGCGAGGCGACCTCGTCGGTCATGTCGATGAACAGCCGGTCGCGGTCGTCCTTGCCCAGCTCGCCCGCCCGCACCTGGCGGTCCAGCATGATCTTGATGTTCACCTCGTGGTCGGAGGTGTCCACACCGGCGGAGTTGTCGATGGAGTCGGTGTTGATCCGACCGCCCTCGCGCGCGTACTCGATCCGGGCGGGCTGCGTCAGGCCCAGGTTGCCGCCCTCGCCGACCACCCGCACGCGCAGCTCGTCGGCGTTGACGCGGACCTGGTCGTTGGCCTTGTCGCCCGCGTCGGCGTGCGTCTCGGTGCTCGCCTTGACGTAGGTCCCGATGCCGCCGTTCCACAACAGGTCGACGGGCGAGGTCAGGACGTACCGGATCAGCTCGTCGGGCGTGACCGCCCCGATCTCCGGGTCGATGCCCAGGACCGCCTTGACCTGGGGGGTCAGCGGCACCGACTTGGCCGAACGGGGGAACACGCCGCCGCCCTCGGAGATGAGGTCGGGGCTGTAGTCCTCCCAGGTGCTGCGCGGCAGCTCGAACACCCGCTTGCGCTCGGCCCACGACGCGGCCGGGTCGGGGTCGGGGTCCAGGAAGACGTGGCGGTGGTCGAAGGCGGCCACCAGCTTGATCTGCTGGGACAGCAGCATCCCGTTGCCGAACACGTCACCGGACATGTCGCCGATGCCGACGACCGTGAAGGGCTGTTCCTGGACGTTCACGCCCATCTCGCGGAAGTGGTAGGCCACCGACTCCCACGCGCCGCGCGCGGTGATGCCCATCGCCTTGTGGTCGTAGCCGACCGAACCGCCGGAGGCGAAGGCGTCGCCGAGCCAGAAGTCCCGTCCCAGGGAGATCTCGTTGGCGATGTCGGAGAAGGTCGCGGTGCCCTTGTCCGCGGCGACCACCAGGTAGGAGTCGTCGCCGTCGTGCAGGACGGTGCGCTCGGGGTGGACGACCTCGCCGTTGACCAGGTTGTCCGTGACGTCGAGCAGGCCGCTGATGAACTGCTTGTAGCAGGAGACGACCTCGGCCATCACCTGGTCGCGGGTGCCGTTCTCGGGCAGGCGCTTGCAGACGAAGCCGCCCTTCGCGCCGCTGGGCACGATCACCGAGTTCTTCACCATCTGGGCCTTGACCAGGCCGAGGATCTCGGTGCGGAAGTCCTCGAAGCGGTCCGACCACCGCAGGCCGCCGCGCGCGACCGACCCGAAGCGCAGGTGGACGCCCTCGACGCGGGGCGAGTACACGTACATCTCGAACCGGGGCCGCGGGTGCGGCAGGTCCGGGATCTCCTGCGGGTTGAGCTTGAGCACCAGGTACGGGTGGTCCTGGTAGTGGTTGGTGCGCAGGGTGGCGCGGATGGTCGCTGCGTAGGCCCGCAGGATGCGGTCGTGGTCCAGGCTGGCGACCGCCTCCAGCTCGCCCTCGATCTTGCGGGCCAGGGCGTCGGAGCGCTCGTCGCGACCGGCGTCGGGCTGGTCCGGGTCGAAACGCGCCTCGAACAGCTCCACCAGCAGGTTGGCGATGGAGACGTTGGCGCCGAGCACGTCCGCGATGAAGTCGGGCGTGAAGGTGGAGCCGGTCTGGCGCTGGTACTTGGCGTAGGCGCGCAGCACGGTGATCTGGTTCCAGTCCAGGCCCGCGCGGACGACGAGGCGGTTGAACCGGTCGGACTCGCAGCGGTCGCGCCAGGAGGCGTCGAAGGCGTCCTCGAACAGCTCCTTGAGGCGGTCGGGGGCCAGGTCGGAGGCGGGGATCGGGCCGAGGCCGAAGTCGTAGATCCACACCCGGCCGACGTCCTTGACCGTGATGTCGTAGGGCCACTCGTCGACGACCTCGACGCCCAGGTGCTCCAGGACCGGCAGGACGCGGCTCAGCGAGATCGGGTCGCCGATCCGGTAGAGGCGGAAGCGCCACGCGTCGACGCCCGGGTCCGGGCGGTACAGGCTGGCGCCGAACTCGCCCGCGCGCCGGTCGGGGTCGGTCCGCTCGAGCAGCTCCTCCAGCTCGCCGACGTCGGCCGCCGCGATCTCCGGGACGTTGTCGACGCGGTAGGCCTCGTTCATGCCGCTGGCGTAGCGGTCCTTGAGCTCGGTGGCCCGGGTCGGACCGAACTTCTCGGTGAGCGCCTGGTCGAAGTCGGTGTCCCAGGAACGGGCGGCCAGACGGACGCGTTCCTCCAGGGCGACCTGGTCGATGTCGGCCAGGGTGTGTCCGTGCTGGGCGCGCGCCACCAGGTACAGGCGGGCGAGCGGGGCCGCGCCGACCATGACGTTGTGGTCCATCGTCGCGCCCTCGAAGGCCTCGCCGAGGGCGCTCTGGATGTCCAGGCGCATCCGGGTGCTGTACTCGTCGCGCGGCATGTAGACGAAGCAGGACATGTACCGGCCGCCGTAGGGGTCGCGGCGCATGAACAGCTTGGTGCCGCGGCGGTCGCGCAGGCGCAGGACCCCGCGGACGATGTTGTACAGCTCGTTGGCCGGGATCTGGAGGAGTTCCTCGCGCGGGAAGGTCTCCAACAGCTCGATGAGGTCCTTGCCGTCGTAGCTGTCGGCCTCGAACCCGGCCAGCGCCAGGACCTCGGCCTGCTTGCGGCGCATGATCGGGATCTGCGTGATGCTCGCGGTGTTGGCCTGCGGAGTGAACAGGCCCAGGAACCGCCGCTCGCCGACGATGTTGCCCTGGGCGTCGAACCGCTTCACCCCGATGTAGTCGAGGTACTTGGGCCGGAAGACCGTGGCGCGGGAGTTGGCCTTGGTCAGGACCAGGACGTAGGGCTCACGGGCCTTGGCCCGGATCTCCGGCGGCAGGGCGGCGAAACTCGTGGACGCGGGGGCGTCCATGCGCAGGATGCCGAGCCCGGAACCGGGCTGGGGGCGCAGGGCGTCGTCGCCGTTCTCGTCGGTGACCAGGTCGTACTCGCGGTACCCCATGAAGGTGAAGTGGCGGGTGGCCATCCAGCGCAGGAAGTCGACGCTCTCGCCGATCTCGCGGGGGTCCACGCCGCCCGCGACGAGGCGGTCGGGGTAGGCGGCGAGCTCGTCGGCGACGCGGATCGCCCGGTCGCTCATCTTGGCGGAGTCCTCGTCCACGAAGCGGACGTCTCCCAGGACGCTCTCGATCCGGGTGGTGATCTCCTTGATGCGCTCGGGATCGGTCTGCCGGTCGATCTCGATGTGCATCCACGACTCGTCGGTGGGCAGCAGGCCCTCTCCGCCGATCTCCGGGTCGACCTCGCGCAGGACGCCCTCGAGGTCGCGGCCGACGGTCATCTGGGGGTGGATGATCAGCCGCGCGCCCGCGCCGAGCTCGTTCAGCGCCATGGTGACGGACGAGACGAGGAAGGGCGCGTTGTCGGTGACGATCTCCAGGATGCTGGTCTGCTGGTCCCAGCCGTGTTCCTCGACGGTGGGGGTGTACACGCGGACCTTCGCGCGGCCGGGGACGCGTTCGGCGCCGAACGCGCGGTGGGCGCCGGCGATGCCGCAGATCTGCTCGGGGCTGCGCCCGGCGATCTCCTCGGGGTCCGTGTGGCGGAAGTAGAGGGGGAGGAATCGGCGGACGGCGTCGGTTTCCTCACGACTCACCCGGGGTCCTGGGGACCACCGGGTCGCCGCGTCACTGAGCAGCTTCTGGAGGATGACGTCGGATTGCCCGGACATATGGCTCTCTCACTCCTTTGTGAGCAACGTCGCACGCGCTTCGGAGGGACACCCGGTCATGTGACCTGTGAACTTCCGTGCTGGGTTGTGATTTTCCGTGAACCCTCTCGGCCGTGAGGGAGACACGGGGATGGTGGTTGGGCGTGGGCCTGTGCGCACAGGCTGAAGGTCGGCGAGGTGCCGGAACGCCGTTGTTCCGTCCCCACCCGCAGACCAGGCTACTGGTTTTCGCCGCAGAGAACAGGACCAACACCGTTACGCGGTAGTTACGTACTGTTAGAAACGGATTGCGGGAGTCCGTCCCCAGGGCGAACACCCGAGCTGGACGCACCGGTGTGACGGGGTGTTACGCCGCCGTCGCCTGATGGACGGCGGCCATCACCGCGCGCGGGTCGGTCAGGTCGGCCAGCACCGTCGTCGCCCCCGCCTCGCGCAGCCGCCCCTCGGTGGTCGATCCGGTCAGGACGGCGATGGGGACGGCGCCGCCGATGACCGCCGCGCGGATGTCGGGGACGGAGCCGGTGATGAGCACGGTCTCCTCCTCCGTGTAGGTGTGGCCGCCCTCACCGGCCGCGTGCAGGCGGATCGACTGGATGAGACTGGACTTGGGGTAGTTGACCGACCCGAAGCCGCCGACCGAGAGGTCGAGGTACTCGTCCAGGCCGAACGCCCTGAGCTTGGCCGTGGCGGTCGCGCGGGTGCTGCCGCTGACCACGGTCTGCACGGTGTCGGGCAGGCTGGCGACCGCCGCCAGCGAGGCCGCGGCGCCGGGCACGACGCGGCCCTTGGCGGGCAGTTCGCCCACGCGCCGGGCGAAGGCGTCCTCCAGGGCGGCCAGGAACCGCTCCAGGGAGTCGGTGTCGGGCTCGACGTCGGTGTCGTTGCGGGCGCAGAACTCGAAGAACATCTCCGAGTCCGTGCGCCCCTCGGTGGAGGTCAGGTACACCAGGGGGTCGCCGGTGACCCGCTCGAAGGCGTCGGCGTAGGCGGCCCGCATCACGCGCCCCGCGTCGAGGAGCGTGAGGTCGACGTTCCATAGCACCAGGCGGCTGATGGCGGGCTCCTCGGGGTGTCGGGGACGAGGGACGCACCTATCTTGCCGTATGGGTGGTTCAGGCGCGCGGGGCCTCCGCCGCTACCAGCCGGGTGGAGGAGACCCACTCCGCGGCCCCGAGGGGGAGAACGCCCAGCTCGGGGCGCACGGAGTCGCGGACGACCGCTCCGGCGGGCGGGTCGGCGACCTCCGGGCGGTGGTCCCCGCCCGCCGGGTGGGGACGTGACGGACAGGCGAGCCGGCCGTCCTGTCGCCATGGGGTGGTAGACGACTACCGGTCGCACTTCGCCATCAGACGCTCCTTGAGGAGAACGCATGTCGCAGCTGTTGAGGGTCCACAATTTCTGCGTGTCGCGAGACGGGTTCGGCGCCGGTGAGGGCCAGAGCCTGGAACGGCCCTTCGGGCACGCGGACCCCGCCGACCTGATCTCGTGGGCGGGAGCCACCGCGAGTTGGCCGAACCGCACCGACCCCGGCGGCACGCGGGGTCTGGACGACTACATGACCCGCGAGTTCCACCGCAACATCGGCGCGGAGATCATGGGGCGCAACAAGTTCGGCCCCCAGCGCGGCCCGTGGAAGGACGACGAGTGGAAGGGCTGGTGGGGCGACAACCCGCCGTTCCACACCCCGGTGTTCGTGCTCACGCACCACCAACGCCCGTCCTTCACCCTGTCCGACACCACCTTCCACTTCATCGACGCGACGCCGGAGGAGGCGCTGAACCGCGCGAAGGAGGCCGCCGGCGGCAGGGACGTGCGCCTGGGCGGCGGTGTCGCCACCGTCCGCGAGTTCCTGGCGGCCGACCTGGTCGACACGGTGCACGTCGCGGTCGCTCCGGTCGACCTCGGCAGGGGCGAGAAGCTGTGGGAGAGCCCCGACGACCTGGACGACCGCTTCCACCACGAGGCGGTGCCGAGCCCCAGCGGGGTCACCCACCACCTGTTCTGGCGGCGATGAGTGCCGGAGTCCCGCACGGCACGGTCGCCTCGGGCGCCGCTGCCCTCGCGGCGGGGTTCCGGACGGCCCCTTGCCTTCACGTCGGCGTCAAGGTCTACCGTCGCGGACATGCGCATCGGTGAACTCGCCAAGCGGGCGGGCGTCAGCACCCGGACCCTGCGGTACTACGAATCCCTCGGGCTGTTGCCCGAGCACCGTGCGGCCAACGGGTACCGGGTGTACGGCGACGACGACCTGCGGTTGGTGGAGCAGATCCGCGTGCTCCAGGACTTCGGGTTCGGGCTGGAGGAGACCCGGCCCTTCGTCGAGTGCCTCCGGGCGGGCCACCCGACCGGGGACTCCTGCCCCGACTCGATCGGCGTCTACCGCGACAAGCTCGCGGAGATCGACGCCCTGATCGGGCGGTTGCGGGCGGTGCGCGACCAGGTGAGCGCGCAGTTGGCCGGTGCCGAGGCACGCCTGCCCAGGGCACCCGAGCCGCTGTGCCAGATGGAGGGACCACGAGGATGACGACGACGGCGAGCGTGGCCGAGACCACCGACGACACCTTCACCCGCGACGTACTGGAGGCGGACCTGCCCGTGCTGGTGGAGTTCACCGCCGACTGGTGCCCGCCGTGCCGCCAGCTGGCGCCGGTCCTGGAGTCGGTCGCGCGGGAACTGCGGGACCGGATGCGGGTCGTCCGGATCGACGTGGACCGCAACCCCCGGACCACGGCCTCCTACGGTGTGCTGAGCATGCCCACGATGCTCGTCTTCCAGGGCGGGGAACCGGTCCGGTCGATGGTCGGCGCCAGGTCCGGGCGCCGACTGCTCCAGGACCTGGACGGGACCTACGAGCCGCTCTCCCCGACGAGGTAGCGCAGCTCCTGGACGGCGAACCACATGAGTTCGTGCTCCGCGGCGGCGTCGGAGGCCGGATCGGCCGCCGCCCTGGCGACGTCGTCCGCCGCCCCGGCGTCGTCCACGTGCGCGGAGGCCAGCCTCTTGTACGGCACGGGACCGGTGACCCGCACGCGGATCACCCCCGGGCCCGCCGTCCCCACGCGCTCGACCACGTCGTCGGGCATGGTCGCGGCCAGCACCACGCGGCGGCGGGGGGCGGCGGGGTCGGCCGCCAGCAGGGTCAGCGACTCGTCGGCGGCCGCGTACATGGCGTCGTACTCGGCCTCCTCCGCGTCGGTCCCGGAGCCGGGGTCGGCCGCGAAGGCGGTCAGCGGCGCTCCGTCCACCCGCCCCTCCTCGAGGACTCTCGCGAGGGCGGGGACGGTGCTGGGCAGGAAGACGTACATCGGCTCTCCGGGATGGTGTGCGGTCCCCCTGAGTCTGCCAAGGAACGGGCGGTGGACGCGCCACCGCCCCGCCGCACGCCGCGCGGTCAGGCCGCTCTGGAGTCCTCGGCGTCGACGTCCACGGACAGGATGCGGGCCAGTTCGCGACGGGTGGTCGTCGCGTCGGTGTGCAGGAGACCGGTCATGCCGAGTTCCTCGGCGGTGCGGACGTTGTGCTCCAGGTCGTCGACGAACACGCAGTCCCGCGGGCGCAGGCCCAGGAGTTCGCAGGTGTGCAGGTAGATGCGGGGTTCGGGCTTGCGCATCCCGACCTCGCCGGAGATGACGACCTCGTCGAAGGTGGTCTCGAAGTGCTCTCGGGGGTACCCGTTGCCCCAGGAGTTGGACAGCAGGGCGGTGCCGACGCCGGCCCGCCGCAGGACGCGCAGCGTCTCGTACATCTCGTGCACGGGGTCGAAACGGGCGAACATGCGGTGGATGAGGCCCTCGGCGACCACCGTGCCGCCGTCGGTGAGCCTGAGCAGGGCGGCCAGGTCGCGCTCGAACGCCGCGGTGTCGATCTCACCGCGCTCCAGCGCGTGGATCGGGTTGTTCCCGTCCAGGCTGCCGTCGAAGTAGGGCCGCATGACCCGCCGGTAGTGGGCGCCGTCGATGCGCTCGTCGTCGAGCCAGGCGCTGATGGCGTCGAGCAGCGGCGTGGTGAGCACCCCGCCCCAGTCCGAGATGACACCCCGGCGTGCGCTGTCCATCATCCGATCCCCTCCATCC
This sequence comes from Nocardiopsis sp. NPDC050513, assembly GCF_044457925.1. Taxonomy (NCBI): domain Bacteria; kingdom Bacillati; phylum Actinomycetota; class Actinomycetes; order Streptosporangiales; family Nocardiopsidaceae; genus Nocardiopsis; species Nocardiopsis sp. NPDC050513. The sequence continues at coordinate 297,511 of NZ_JBITHK010000001.1, forward strand.
GTGTCGCGGACGCGGTCCGACCAGTCCTCGGAAGGGGCCCGAGTGCCGGGCGGGGAACGGTTCTTCCCGTTTCGCACACGTTTCAACCACCCGGGCCACCTGGGTGGTCAGAAACCGAGTCCCGTTCCCGCCTCCACACCGGCACCGGGGATGTCCACGGGTAGCCGCCCGGAGGGCTCCACCTCGCCCGCGATCACGCGCGCGGCCGCGGTGCGGGACACGTCCACCGACGAGTAGACCGCCAGGTACGTGCCGACCCCGGGGAACGCCTCCAGGTCGTAGGGGCCGCCCTGGGCGACCACGATGACCGGCGTCCCCTGCGCGAGCGCGAACTCGACCGGGGTGCGCTGCGCCGCCGACCCCCGGGCTCCGTCCGTGCCCACGACCACGACGTCGGCGCCGGTCTCGACCACGCTGAACCCGGCGTCGAGCAGGCCGGAGGCGATGCGGTCGGCCCCCTCGCCGCGCACGCTCACGGTGGTGCCCTCGGCCAGGGGCAGGAGCCCGTCCTCGTCGCGGACGAGGGTCGCCGACGCGTCGGCGACGCGCTGGGCGGCCTCGGCGTGGGCGGGATCGGCCACGGCCGCCTCGGCGGACTCGGGGTCGGCGGGCGCGGGCGGGTCCCCGGTGAGGATGCCGCGCTTCTCCTTGAGGGCGAGCACGCGCAGGACGGACGCGTCGACGCGCTCCTCGGTGAGACGGCCCTCCTCCACGGCCGCGCGCAGGGCGGCGACCGCGGCGGCGGGGTCGGGCGGCATGAGCAGCTGGTCGACCCCGGCCTCGACGGCGCGGACGGCGATCTCCCCGTCGGAGTGCGTCTGGCGCACGCCCTCCATGTTGAGGGCGTCGGTGGTGACGACGCCGTCGAAGCCGAGTTCGCCGCGGAGGACTCCGTCGATGAGGGCCGGGGAGAGCGTGGCGGGCTGGGGGTCGTCGGAGGCGTCGAGCCCCGGCATGAGGACGTGGGCGGTCATCACGGCGTCCACCCCGGCCTCGACCGCGGCGCGGAACGGCGGCAGGTGCTCGGCCTCCCACTGATCGCGCGGCAGGTCGATGACGGGCAGGCCGGTGTGGCTGTCCACGTCGGTGTCGCCGTGCCCGGGGAAGTGCTTGACGACCGGGACCACCCCGGCCTCGGCGTAGGCCCCGGCCTCCGCGACGGCCATCTCGGCGACCAGGTCGGGGTCGGCGCCGAAGGAGCGGACGCCGATGACCGGGTTGTCGGGGTTGGTGTTGACGTCGGCGACGGGCGCGTAGTCGAGGTTGATCCCGAGCGCGGTGAGCTCGGCGGCGGTGGTCGAGGCGAGCAGCTCGGCCATCGCGGGGTCGCCGGTGGCTCCGACGGCCATCGCGTCGGGGAAGCGCGTGCCCACGGGCAGGCGGGCGACCTTGCCCTGCTCCTGGTCGACGCCGACGAACAGCGGCGTGCCCGTCCCCTGGGCGGCGGCCAGTTCCTGGAGCCCGGCGGACATCCCGGCGATCTGGGGCGCGTCGACCAGGTTGCGGTCGAAGTAGATGAGGCCGCCGGGGCGGTACGCCTCGATCTGGGCGGCGTTCTCGGCGGCGGTGGTGCCCTGTGCGGTCAGGACGAGGAGCTGGCCGATCTTGTCGTCGAGCGTCATCTCCTCCAGCACGCGCGGTGCGAGGACCGGCTCGAAGGGCTCGGGGCTGGGGCTGGGGCGCGGTTCATCGGCCTGGCGCGACGAATCCACCTCCTCCGTGGTGCAGGCGGACGCGATCAGGGCCAGGCCCACGCAGACCGGGGCCAGCAGGTGCGACAGTCTCATGGCGGGTCGTTCTCCGGCGATGGTGCGGGCTCGCCGGAGACTACCCGGTCGGCGGGGGTTCGGGGCCCCGGCCGCGCCGGGCGGAGCCGGGACGGGTCCGGGCTCCGCCCGGCGCGGCGTGGGGATCAACGCCAGGTGAAGAGGGGGTCGCCGCGGTCCACCGCGCCGTCGGCGTGCTCGGCGAGCGCGTCGGGGGCGGCGTCCAGGGCGACGACGGGCACGGCCGGGGACCTGCCCAGGGCGGCCACCCGTCCGGGGGACCAGCGCACCACGGGGGTGCCCGCGCCGACCTCGGCGCCCTGCTCGACGAGGAGGGCGAACCCCTCCCCCGCGAGCTGGACGGTGTCGATGCCCAGGTGGACGAGGACGCCCCGGACGCCGTCGGGGGACATCACCACGTACGCGTGGGGGTGCAGCTTCACCACGGTCCCGTCGATGGGCGAGCACGCCTCCTGGGGGTCGTCCGCGCCCTCCGTCCCCGTCTCGGGGTGGACGGCGACGCCGGGGCCGACCATGTTCTGGGAGAAGACCGGGTCGGGGACCGAGTCCAGGGGGCGGGCCGTGCCCGGCACGGGGGCCAGGACGCGCAGTACGTGATCCGACATAGGGGGGCAGCCTTCCGGGGGTGGGTGGTCAGTCGAGCAGGTCCTGGATGTCGTCGGTGAGCGTGTCGGCCTCGGGTCCCACGACCACCTGGACGACGGTGCCGGAGACGAGGACGCCGTGCGCGCCCGCGGCCTTGAGGGCCTTCTCGTCCACCAGTCCGGCGTCGTTGACCTCGGTGCGCAGCCGGGTGATGCAGGCCTCGATGTCCTCGATGTTGTCCGCGCCGCCGAGCCCGGCCACGATCGCGGCCGCCTTGTCCGCCATGAGTCCTCCGTAACGTGTGCGCTCACAGGAGCGGGTTCCCGATGGTTGACGCGAGCCTACGGCCACCGGCGCCGCCGTACCAGGCTCCGGCGGAATCCGGTCTGGACCGGAGGCGGATTCAGGAGGTCTGGGTGACCTTGTTGAGGCCGCGCGGCACGTCGGGGTCGTAGCCGAGGCGGCGGGCGAGGTGCTCGGTGAGCAGCTGGGCCGGGACGATGAGGTTCATCGGCGAGACCCACTCGGGCACGTCCGGGACGGGGACGGACAGGTCGCAGGCGGCGGCGAGGGCGTCACCGCCGCCGAAGCCGAAGACCGGGGCGCCGGCGGAGCGGACGCGATCGGCCAGCGCGACCGTGCCCTGGAGGGTGGGCCCGGAGGGCGCGGCGACGAGCAGCGCGGGCGTGCGCGGGTCGACGACGGCGATGGGGCCGTGCAGCAGGTCGGCGTAGGACAGGCCCATGGCGTGGAGGTAGCAGGCCTCCTTGAGCTTGAGCGCGGCCTCCAGCGCGGTGGAGAAGGCCATGCCGCGGCCGGAGATGACCGCGCCCTGGACGGCGACCATGCGCTCGACGATCTCCTCGACGGCGTCGGTGGGCGCGGCGAGGGTCTGCTCGATGCCGTCCGCCACGCGCTCCAGGTCGCCCGCGTCGAGGTTCGCCCCCAGCCCCAGCGCGAGGACGGCGAGAGCGGCGAGCTGGGTGTTGTAGGTCTTGGTGGCGGGCACCGCGACCTCGTTCCCGGCCCGGGTGACCAGGGCGACGTCGGCCTCGGCGGCCAGCGGGGAGTCGGCGCCGTTGGTGACGCCGACGGTGCGCGCGCCGCAGTCGGCGGCCCAGCGCATGGTCTCGACGATCTCCTCGGTCTTGCCCGACTGGGAGATGGCGACGGCCAGGACGCCGGACAGGTCGACCCTGGCGCCGTAGGTGGTGGCGATGGAGGGCGATCCCAGGGTGGCCAGTCGGCCGGTGTGGGCCTGGAGCAGGTAGCCGCCGTACACCGCGGCGTTGTCGGAGGAACCGCGCGCGATGAACAGCACCTGCTTGGTGGTGCGGCCCAGCGCCCCGATCTCCGGGCGCAGCGGGAGCAGCTCCGCGAAGGTGCGGCGCAGGGCCTCGGGCTGTTCGGCGATCTCGGAGCGCATGACGCTCGTGGTGGTGGGCATGGACAACCTTCCCTGGGGTTCGGGCCGCCCTGTGTGGAACGTGTTGACACGCGGACGGAGCTGTGGTCTAGTCCGGACTATACCAGTCTCACCCCGATCCTCCCGGAGCCGGAGCGGTCCCGCCGACCCGGATCGCCGGGGCCCGTGGCGTTAGAGTCGTACGCCGACCACCCGCCGAACGAGAAGGCCGTCCGCCCATGCCGATCGACCCCAGCAACCCGCTCCCGAAGTACAGTCAGCTCCGCGACCTGCTCCTGGACTGGATCACGGAGGCGGGTCTGGGCGTGGACGACATGATCCCCTCCGAGCGCGAACTGAGCGCCGCCTACCAGCTGTCGCGCATGACCGTGCGCCAGACCATCGACCTGCTCGTGTCCGAGGGGCGCCTGTACCGCGTCCCGGGCAAGGGCACCTTCATCGCCCGCCCCAAGATCGAGATGTCCCTCGTCCTGGCCTCCTTCAGCGAGGACATGCGCGCCCGCGGGTACGAGCCCGGCGCCCGGGAGCTGATCCGCCAGGTCATCCCGGCCAGCGGGCACACCGCGCGCATGCTCGACATCGCGCCCGGCACCCTGGTCCACCACATCGAGCGGATGCGCACCGCCGACGACGAGCCCATGGCGGTGGAGCGCTCCAACATCCCGGCGGCGATGGTGCCGGGGCTGGAGGACTTCGACCTGGCCGAGCGCTCCCTGTACGAGGTGCTGGAGAACGAGTACGACATCCTCCTGGACTCCGGCGAGCAGACGATCGAGGCGGGGATCTGCGACTCCGCGGACTCCCGTCTTCTCGGCCTGCCCGCCGGCAGCCCGGTGCTGGTGATGCAGCGCCGGAGCTTCGCGAAGGGACAGTGCGTGGAGTTGGCGCTGTCCACCTACCGCGCCGACCGCTACCAGCTGCACTCCAGGCTGGATCCCCGGCGGCACGGAGACTGAATTCCCCCGCGCCCGCGCGGCGCACGTCCGTGGAAGGCCCCCCATGAGTCCGGACACATCCCCCACCAGATCATCGAAGGACACCACGACCGCCAAGCGGTCCTCCACGACCCTGGCGGTCCTGCAACGCCTCGGCCGCAGCATGATGATGCCGATCGCGGTCCTGCCCGCGGCCGCCCTGCTCCTGCGCCTGGGCCAGCCCGACCTCCTGGGCGCCGACGGTGTCGCGAGCTGGCCCGGGATGGGCTGGATGGAGACCGTCTCCGGCGTGGTCGGCGCCGCCGGTGACTCACTGTTCCAGGCGATGCCGCTGCTCTTCGCGGTCGGTGTGGCCATCGGCTTCGCCAAGCGCGCCGACGGGTCGACCGCGCTGGCGGCCCTGGTCGGCTACCTGGTCTTCGACCGGGTGTCCAAGCTGCTCTTCTTCGAGCAGGGCGGCGAGATCGGCGAACGCGTCACCTTCGGCGCCGCGGGCGAGGCCGTGGTCAACTGGGGCGTGAAGAACCCGAGCGACGTGCTCGGCGGCATCGTCATCGGCATCGTGACGGCCCTGCTCTGGCAGCGCTACCACCGGATCAAGCTGCCCACCTGGCTGGGCTTCTTCGGCGGGCGCCGCTTCGTGCCCATCCTCATGGCGGGCGTCGCCACCCTGATCGCCGTGGTCTTCGGTCTGGTCTGGCCGACGGTCGGCGGGTGGATCAACGACTTCGGCACGTGGATCATCGGACTGGGCTCGGTCGGAGCGGGCATCTACGGCGTGGTCAACCGCCTGCTGCTGCCGCTCGGCCTGCACCACATCGTCAACTCGGTCGTGTGGTTCGTGTTCGGCGAGTACACCGACCCGGAGTCGGGCGACGTGTTCCTGGGCGAGATCAACCGCTACCTGGCCGGCGACCCGACGGCCGGCGGCTTCCTGTCCGGCTTCTTCCCCGTGCTGATGTTCGGTCTGCCGGGCGCTGCACTGGCGATCTGGCGCTGCGCGCACCCGTCCCAGCGCAGGGAGATCGGCAGCCTCATGGTGGCGGCCGCGCTCACGGCGTTCGTCACGGGCATCACCGAGCCGATCGAGTACGCGTTCATCTTCGTCGCTCCGGTGCTGTTCGCCGTGCACATCGTGCTGACGGGCATCTCGATGGCGGTGCTCAACGCCCTGGACGCGCACCTGGGCTTCGGCTTCTCCGCGGGAGCGATCGACCTGCTCATCAACGCGACGAAGTCGAACACCACGGGCCTGTTGTGGATCCTGGCGTTGGGGATCGGCTACTTCTTCCTCTACTACTTCGTGTTCACCTTCCTCATCCGGAAGATGAACCTGCCCACGCCGGGCCGTGAGCCCGCCGAGGAGGACGCGGCGGCCAAGGCCGACGCCGGGGCCCCGGGGACCGGGGGAACCGCGGACGCGGGCGGGGAGAAGGACGACCGCACCGGCTGACCGTGCCGGAGTCCGGCGGTGAGGAGTTCGGCGACGCGGGGTCTCCTCACCGCCGTCCGCTCCGAATGGAGGGGGACACGAACCCTCTGGAAAGGCGGAGCGATGAACGCGCGGACTCCGAAGGCGGCCTGGTGGCGCCGTCCCCTGGTGGTGTGGCCGGTGGCCGGTCTCGTCCTGGTCCTGGTCGCGGCCGGGTTGTGGGCGACCCAGCCCTGGCGGTTGTTCACCACGCGCACGGTCGAGGAGCCGCCGCCGGTCGCCGCCGCCGCCGCCGCGCCGAGCGACCCCGACGACGGGGGCCCGGACGCCGAGGACGGCGCGTCAGCCGGGACGGAGGAAGCGGAGACGGAACCGGTGGTCCTGGCGGAGGGCGAGTTCGTGAGCCAGGAGCACGGCACCTCCGGAACGGTCGCCGTCCTGGAGCTGTCCGACGGGTCGCGCCACGTCCGCTTCGAGGACCTGGCCACGAGCGACGGCCCCGACCTCCACGTCTGGATCACGGACCAGGAGGCGGGCGGCGACTGGTTCAAGTACCGCGACGGCCGCTACGTCGCCCTGGGCGAGCTGCGGGGCACCCACGGGTCGGCCAACTACGAGATTCCGGCCGACGCCGACATCTCCGGCATGACGAGCGTGGTCATCTGGTGCGACCGCTTCTCGGTCGCCTTCGGATCGGCCCCGGTCGCGCTGTAGGCGCCGAACCGTCTCGCGCTGGCGCCGGGCCTTCCCGCCGAACGCGCTCCGGCGCCGAACGCCAGAACGCGTGTGGGCGCGCACCGCGCCCACACGCGTTCGTCGGTTACCGGCCGGGACTACGAGGCGGCCGGGGCACCGTGGCACTTCTTGAACTTCTTGCCCGAGCCGCAGGGGCAGGGCGAGTTGCGGGCCGTACCGGCGTACTCGTCGGTGGCCTCGCTGTGCTGCTCGACGCCGCCGTCCTCGCTCGGAGCCGAGTACTGGAGCCGGTCCGGGCGGTCCTCACCGAAGCCGGGGACGACCACGTCCTCCACGGGCTCGGCCTCCTCGCTGGGGGCCTCGGCCGCGGCGGCCTCCTCGTCCTCGTCGACGACGGTCGCGACGGCGGTGGCGCCCGCGGCCCCGCCGACGCGCGCGGCGGTCTGGGCCGCGGCGGAGGCGGTGAGGGTCGGCTCCTCCTTCTTGCGGACCTGGACCTCCACGTTGAACATGTAGCCGACCGACTCCTCCTTGATGGCCTCCAGCATCTGCTGGAACATGTCGAAGCCCTCGCGCTGGAACTCGATCAGCGGGTTCCGCTGGGCCATCGCGCGCAGGCCGATGCCCTCCTGGAGGTAGTCCATCTCGTAGAGGTGCTCACGCCACTTGCGGTCCATCACCTGGAGGATGACCCGGCGCTCGACCTCGCGCATGGTCTCCTCGCCCAGCTCGGTCTCGCGACCCTCGTAGGCCTCCTTGGCGTCCTCGACGATCCGGTCGGCGACGAGCTCCGCGGTCAGGGTGGACACGTCGCCGTTCTCGTCGAGGAACTCGTCGACGGAGAGGCTGACCGGGTAGATCTGCCGGAACGCACGCCAGAGCCGGTCGAGGTCCCAGTCGTTCGGGTCGCCCTCGGAGGTCTCGGCGGCGACGTAGCCGCGCAGCACGTCCTCGAGCATCTCCACGACCTGCTCGCGCAGGTCCTGGCCCTCCAGCACCTTGCGGCGCTCGGCGTAGATGACCTTGCGCTGGCGGTTGAGGACCTCGTCGTACTTGAGGACGTTCTTGCGGATCTCGAAGTTCTGCGTCTCGACCTGGCCCTGGGCGGAAGCGATCGCCTTGCTGACCATGCCCGACTCGATCGGCTGGTCGTCGGGGATGTTCAGCTGGTTCATGAAGGCCTCCAGGCGGCTGCTGTTGAACAGCCGCAGGAGGTCGTCCTGGAGGGAGAGGTAGAAGCGGGAGATGCCCGGGTCGCCCTGACGGCCGGAACGGCCGCGCAGCTGGTTGTCGATGCGCCGGGACTCGTGCCGCTCGGTGCCGAGCACGTACAGACCGCCCGCCTCGACGACCTTCTCGTGCTCCTCCTCGTACTCCTTCTTGGCCTTCTCCAGCGCCTCCGGCCAGGCCTCCTCGTACTCCTCCGGGGTCTCCAGCGGGCTCAGGCCGCGGTTCTGGAGCTCCTCGTCGGCGAGGAAGTCGGGGTTGCCGCCGAGCATGATGTCGGTACCGCGGCCGGCCATGTTGGTGGCGACCGTGACGGCGCCGAGCTTGCCCGCGCGGGCGATGATCGCGGCCTCACGGGCGTGGTTCTTGGCGTTGAGGACCTCGTGCGGAACGCCCTCGCGCTTGAGCATCCGGGAGAGCAGCTCGGACTTCTCGACACTGGTGGTGCCGACGAGGACCGGCTGCCCGGCCTCGTTGCGCTCGGCGATGTCCTCGGCGACCGCCTGGAACTTGGCGTCCTCGTGCTTGTAGACGACGTCCTTGACGTCGTCGCGGACCATCGGCTTGTTGGTGGGGATCGGCACCACGCCGACGTCGTAGGTCTGGTGGAACTCCGCCGCCTCGGTCTGGGCGGTACCGGTCATGCCGGACAGCTTCTCGTAGAGGCGGAAGTAGTTCTGGAGGGTGACCTTGGCCAGAGTCTGGTTCTCGTCCTTGATCTTGACGCGTTCCTTGGCCTCGATGGCCTGGTGCATACCCTCGTTGTAGCGGCGACCCGCCAGGACGCGGCCGGTGAACTCGTCGACGATGAGCACCTCGCCGTCGCTGACGATGTACTCCTTGTCCTTGCGGTACAGCTCCTTGGCCTTGAGCGAGTTGTTGAGGAAGCTGATCAGCGGGGTGTTGACGGCCTCGTAGAGGTTGTCGATGCCCAGCCAGTCCTCGACCTTGGCCACGCCGGCCTCGGTGATGCCGACGGTGCGCTTCTTCTCGTCGACCTCGTAGTCGTCGTCGCGGCGCAGGCGGGGGGCGATCTTGGCGAACTCGGCGTACCAGCGGGAGTTCTGCTCGGAGGGGCCGCTGATGATCAGCGGCGTGCGCGCCTCGTCGATGAGGATGGAGTCGACCTCGTCGACGATGGCGAAGTAGTGCTCGCGCTGGACGGTGTCGTCCAGGGACAGCGCCATGTTGTCGCGCAGGTAGTCGAAGCCGAACTCGTTGTTCGTGCCGTAGGTGATGTCGGCCTGGTAGGCCGCGCGGCGGGCGGCCGGGGTCATCTGCGGGCTGACCACGCCGACGTCCATGCCGAGGAAGTGGTAGATGCGGCCCATGTTCTGGGCGTCGCGGCGGGCGAGGTAGTCGTTGGTCGTGATGACGTGGACGCCTCTGCCCGCGAGGGCGTTGAGGTAGACCGCCAGGGTGCTGGTCAGGGTCTTGCCCTCACCGGTCTTCATCTCGGCGATGTTGCCGAGGTGGAGCGCGGCGCCGCCCATGATCTGGACGTCGTAGGGCCGCTGGCCGAGGGTGCGCTTGGCCGCCTCGCGGACGGTGGCGAAGGCCTCCGGGAGGAGGTCGTCGAGCGACTCGCCGTCCTCGTACCTCTCCTTGTACTCCTTGGTGAGGTCCCGCAGCTCCTCGTCCGACAGGTCGACGTAGTCCTCCTCGAGGGAGTTGACCTGGTCCTTGAGCTTGGTGAGCCGGCGCAGGATCTTTCCCTCACCCGCGCGCAGGAGCTTACTGAGTATCCCTGGCACTTCCTATGCGCTCCTCGCAGATCGCGGTTGGCTCCACGGACGTGGAGCGTCAGACCTGGGCCCGCGGACCGCCTGCTCCAGCGACCGCGGTGGACGCCGGGGGTTCCTGAGCCCTCGGGGCTCCATCCTAGAGGACCACGGCCGCGAGCCCGGCAACGTCGAAGCGGCTACACTCCGGACGCGGTCGGATACCGGCCGAAGCCAACCCGGTCCGTCCCTTTTCCTACCCTCCTACGAACGTGTGGAACGGGTTCGGATGTTCCCCGCCTTTTCGCGGCGTTTGTGCGGCCCGTGGCACCCCAGTGGGTAGTGGATTCATAGGAGGTCGCGCCGACGACCCGTGCTTGCCTGGCGCCGTCGGGCGCGACGCGTGCCGGAGGGGGAAAGGCGATGCGAGCGAGCCGAAGGAAGCAGGGGACGGAGACGGCCGAAGGGGCCCCGGCCCCGCGCACCCCGTTCGAGTTCATCGAGGGTGCGCTCTTCCAGCCCGGGGCGAAGGCCGCCAAGCCCGTGGTGGACAACGACCCCGGTTCGTGGTGGGAACGCCGCCGACCGGCGGACGACGAGGGGTTCGGGCACATCCGGGGGTTCCAGCGGCAGGGGGGCAACCTCGCGCCGACCGCCCACCACCGGGGGAGCGCGGCGTCCTGGGCCGCGGTCGGCCTGGCCTTCGTCGGCTTCGCGATGTGCGGGCTGGCCGTGGTCCTCGGTTGGACGGCGTGGCTGCTGATCGTGGGCGGTCTGCTGATGGTGGCCGCGCTCGTGGTGGCCGTCGTGTGCGACATCCTGGCGGACGTGGTGCTCGACCCGCCCAGGTACGAGTCCGAGGAACCGCACGCCACCCCGCTGCACCAGATCAAGCAGGAGCAGGCCCGCCGACTCGGCTGACCGCAGGCCCGGCCACGACGCGAGCGGACCCGCCCCGGGCTCGGGGCGGGTCCGTGTGTGGAACGCGGGGGACGGCCCCGGGCGGGGCCTGGTTCGGCGGGAACGCCCTCGTACGGGCGGGACGCGGGCGGACCGCCTTCGCCTCCGGGGCACCGGCCAGCGGCTGGTCCCCGGTCCTCGGCGACCTCAGTCCACGAGCCGGAGGACTCCGTAGTTGAAGCCCCTACGGCGGTAGACGACGCTCGGAGCGTCCTTCACCTCGTCGTGGAAGAGGTAGAAGTCGTGTCCGACGAGTTCCATTTCCATCAGCGCCTGGTCGATGCTCATCGGCTTGGCCCGGTGGAACTTCTCCCGAACGATGACGGGAGTGTCCCCCTGGGTGTCGAGTTCGACGATGTCCTCGGAGAACCGCTCGCTGCCCGCCGTTCCCCCGAACTCCTCCTCCCCGCGGCGCTGGGCGGGGGGCGCCTGTTCCGCGGTGGTGGTCTCGGTGACGAGGTTCCCGGCGAGGTTCGCGGTCGCGGCCGCGACGGACACCGGGGCGTGGTTCCCGCGGTGGACCTTGCGTCGGTCCGCCGCCTTGCGGAGTCGGGCCTCGATCTTGTCGATGGCGAGATCGAGAGCCCCGTGCCGGTCCGCGGCCGCCGCCTCGCTGCGGATGACCGGACCGTTGGAGTGGATGGTCAGTTCAACCCGCTCGCGGACGTCGGCGAGCTTGGGGTTGCGCTCCGCGGACACCTCCACGTCGACGCTCATGCCCTTGCGCTCCCACTTGGAGAGCCGTTCGAGCTTGTCCGCGACGTGCTGTCGGAACCTCTCGCTCACACCGGTGCGTCGACCCTTGACGATGATGTCCATAGGACCCCCTTCATCGCGTGGCCGCCGTGAAGGCGACGGCCAGGCTGGCTATGCTCCCTTCCGCCGTGGGGGGCGGAAGAGTGTCGCGCTAGCCCCCTTCCGCTGGTGGCCCCGTCCTTTCAGGGCCACGGCTCGGTTGGATGTGCGTATACCCACCAGAAGCACGGTCCTCACGCGCATCAGCGCGGGAATCGCGGCCTCTGATCAGGGTGAACGGACAAACGTCGGATTCAGGACGGAACCGCCGTCTCCGAGGGGGCCGACAGCCCGGGAAGGAGTGGGGCGAGCGCGTGGCGCACGTCCCCCGGTGGTGAGGAACCGGGTATGACTGGGAGGACGTGCTCCCGCGGGGTTCACCCTCGACGGTGAACCCCCGCGCGAAGGCATGCCACCCGTCCGGCCGACCTGGTCTTCGTCCCCACATCCGCCTGCTGAGAGTGTCGCCGCTCTTGTCCGCGACTACTGCTCTTCTCCCTGTCATGAGGGACATCGGGACCCTCCGCGGGGCAGGGCTTACCTCTAAGGCGCACCGTGATCGGTCGACGAAAAGTCGCCTTACGTGGGCCGTTTCGCCTGCGCCTGGCATCGGCTTGCCGGAACCGCTCCCCGGTTTCCCCAGGAGCTCGGTCATTCCGGCGCAACCACGGACCCGGACGGGTGCCATACCTGGACCGTAACCTGTCCCGGCGCGTCTGTCAGGTAGCCAGGGTCTCCCCCTCTCCTCGCCGAACGCCACAAATCCCTGTACAGACGGGCTTTTCACCCGTTCACGAGAGGTTCGTAAAACCTTCGCCGCCGACGCCCGCCTCCACGGCCCGGCACCCGGTCGGCCCGCTGTCGCTCCTAAGCGGGCTCGCGGCCACGCGTCCGGCACCGAAGCGCCGTCCGGCCCCGCTCGACCGCGCCCGCGTCCGGCCGACCGCGGTCGGGCGAGCCGCCGTCCTACCGACCGCGCTCGGCCACCACCACGGCGCCCGCCACCGCGACACCCGCGGCGCGCAGCGCGCGTACCGCCTCGGCGACCGTCGCCCCGGTGGTCAGCACGTCGTCCACCACCACCGCCCGGAACGGCCCCGCGCCGCCGACCGCGCCGCGATCCACCACGAAGGCCCCCCTCCGGTTGGCCAGTCGCTCGGCGCGGCCCAACCCCACCTGGCGTCTGGCCCGCCGCCGGTACCGCAGCAGCGGGACCACCCGCCCCGCGTCGGCGGAACGCTCCAGGCACACCGCCGCCAGGCGCTCGACCGGACCGGAGCGCCACGGCGGCCCCCGCCCGGGCACTGGCACGAGCAGGGTGTCCGGTCCGGACCACCCGGTCGCCGCGTACACGGCCGCGAGCCGGGCGCCGAGCGGAGCGGCCAGTGCGTCGACCCCGCCCTCCTTGAAGGCGAGCAGGACCCGACGGTCGATACCGGCGTACGGGCCCGCCGCCCAGACGGACGGGCATCCCGGGCGCGGGGTGCACTGCCGGGGCCGCCGTTCCAGGAGCGCGCGGCAGTCGCCGCACAGCGGTCCGGGCGCCGCCGAGCAGGCCGCACAGGGTTGGGGCAGGAGCAGGTCCAACAGCACCGCGAACAGGCGCTCCAGCACGCGCCCGATCCGGCGGATCGGATCGTTCATGCGACCAGGATCCGTCCGCGGCAGGGCGGTCGCCAGAGGCGGTCCGGATCTGTGGACAACCGGACCGCCGCTCCGCACCGGCATCGCGCGCCACGCGCGGGCGGGGGTTCCGGCACCGGGGCCGTCCCGGTCAGCCCGGGTAGCTCGGCGAGACGCCCTCGACCATGTTCTGCCAGTTCAAGCGGTCATTGGAGAGATACACGCTGCCGTCCTCGGACCCCGCGACCAGCGGCTGACCCGGAGCGCCCGACACGCTCGTCATCCCCGAGGGGGGCGCCCCCGCGCTCGTGGCGGGCGTGCCCCCGTCCAGGGCGACCAGGAAGGCCTGGCCGGTGCCGCCCTCACGGCTGCCCAACACCACCAACTGGTCCCCGGAGCGCCACGCGATGTCCGTGACGTCGGCGAGCTCTCCGGCCAACGTGACGAAGTCCCCGACGGACACCTGTCCGTCCCCGTCCACCACCACGCGGCCCACCTCCAGCGACCGCTGGCCGTCGACCTCGGTCACGACGGCGGCGCGGGCCCCGTCGCGGGAGATGCGGAAGTTCACGACCGAGCGGTCGTCCAGCTCCGAGATGTCGACCCCGACCACCTCGTCGCCGTTGCGCAGCATCCACAGGGCCGTCGCCCCCGGCTCGGCCGGCGTGTCGGCGCTCAGGCCCTCCGACCCGTTCCCGTCCTCGGAGCCGCCCGCCGTGTCGTCCCGGCCGTCCTCGTCGCCCCCGTCCTCCTCGGACGCGTCGCCCTCCGCGGGCTCCTCGGTCTCCTCGACCACCCACAGGTGGCCGTCCACGTCCCACGACAGGTCGGTGAAGACCCCGTCCGACAGGACCTCACGGACCTCGGCGCCCGCGCTGGCGAAGCTGGTCACGACCTCGCCGCCGCCGACGGTGACACCCGCGACCGTGCCCTCCTGCATCGAGACGGCGAAGCGCTCCAGCGGCACGTCGCCCGCGCCCAGCGGGCCGGGCACCCGTTCGGCGTCGGTGAACGCCTGCGCGCCGAGTTCGGCCGCCGACCACAGCTGCCCCTCCTGCATGTAGTAGGCGCGCAGACCGGCAGCGGCCGCGCCGGGACCCACCTCGGCCCAGTAGTCGCTGCCCGGTCGGGGCAGCTCGGCGCTCTCCCCCTCCGCCTGCTGGAAGGCGATCTCGGAGTCGTTCACCACCAGCATGAACTCCTGCACCTCGGGCAGCTGGCGCAGCGTCCAGGCGATCTGGGCGCCCAGACGGTACTCGTCCACCTGGCGCACCCCGTCGACGCGGACCACGGCGCGCTGCTCGTCGACCTCCACGCTGGCGCTCTCCGGCAGGGTCGAGTTCACCGCGGGCGCCAACCAGTCGGTGGGGCCCGCGACGAGGTGGTCCAGCAGACGTTCGGCCAGCACCTCCGACTCGTCGGCGCTCACCGAGAGGTAGACGGGGTCCGGCACCAGGGCGGACCGCTCACGGTTGTAGTAGTACAGGTTGAACGGTCGGTGCGTGCGCTCCACGTCGAGCTGGCTCAGGACCAGCTCGTCGGTCAGTTCGCTCACCCGCCACTCGCCCTCGGGGTCGCCGCCCTCCCTGACCAGGGTGAACGGGAGGTCGAGGAGGGTGCCCGGCTCGCTCGGGACGTACTTTCCGGACGCGTCGATCGTGGCCACCAGCGAGGTGCGCATCCGCACGCTGGCGGTCAGGCCGTCGGCGCTGATCTCCGAGGACAGGTCCACCGTCTCGGTGTCGGAGTAGACCTGGACGGTCTCGCCCGGAGACCACCGCTGTCCGGTCTCCTCGGTCATGTAGCTGCGGGCGGCGTCGTGGTCCTCCTCGAAGCTGCCCATGTCCCTGAGGAACCCCCGGACCAGGGCCTCCGGGCCCATGCCCTGCTGCGGACCGGCGGGGAGCAGCCGCACGTACACGCCGCTGTCCCCCGAGGTGCCCCCGCCGTCACCGGGGACGACGGGACCGGTCACGGGCACGGTGGCGCAGGCGGCGAGCGACACGCACGTCAGCGCGACCGCGGCGGACGCCCGCGCGCCCCGTCGGATCCGATCCCTCACGCGTCCTCCTCGCCCCGGCTGGCGTGCTCCCCGTGCTGGTCGGAGCGGTCGGCCCGCTCGGTCGCGCCCCCGTTGTCCCGGTCCCCGTAGGCGGCGAAGTTGCGGCCGAGCGCGATCTCCGGAGGAACCAGGGGCAGCGGGGAGCCGCGCAGCTCGGCGCCGGACGTGCGGGGAAGCGAGAGACGGAACTGCGAACCCTGTCCCGGCATGCCCCAGGCCTGGAGCCACCCGCCGTGCAGCTGCGCGTCCTCCTTGGCGATGGCCAGGCCGAGTCCGGTGCCGCCGGTGGTGCGCACGCGCGCCGGATCGGCCCGCCAGAAGCGGTCGAAGCACAGGTGCTCCTCCCCCTCCTTGAGTCCGACCCCGAAGTCGCGGACCGCCACGGCCACCGAGTCGCGGTCGCCGGCCGCCGCGACGATGACGTCACGGCCCTCGCTGTGCTCGATCGCGTTGACGATGAGGTTGCGCAGGATGCGGTTGATCCGCCGGGTGTCGAACTCGGCCACGCAGGGTTCCGCGGGCAGCCGCAGGATCACCTTGATCCCGCGGCGCTCGGCGATCTGCTCGGCGTCGCCGACGGCCTTCATCACGGCGTCGCGGATGTCCACCGACTCGATGCCGAGGGTGGCCGCGCCCGCGTCGTGGCGGCTGATCTCCAGCAGGTCGCTCAGCAGCTCCTCGAACCGCTCGACCTGGCTCTGGAGCAGCTCGACCGACCGCCGCTGCGTAGGTTCGAACTCCTCGCGGTCGTCGAACAGGAGGTCGCCCGCCATCTTGATGGTGGTCAGCGGGGTGCGGAGTTCGTGGGAGACGTCGGAGACGAACTGGCGCTGGAGCTTGGACAGCTCCTCCAGCTCCTGGATCTTCTCCTGGAGGGTGCCCGCCATGTCGTTGAACGAGACCGCCAGCCGCGCGAGGTCGTCCTCGCCCTGCACGGTCATGCGTTCGGCCAGGTCGCCCGCGGCGAGCCGCTCGGCCGAGCGCGCCGCGGACCGGACCGGGCTGACTACCTGGCGGGTGATGACGAAGGCGATCAGCCCCAGGAGCACCACCAGCAGCACACCGACGAGCGCGACGGTGCGTTGGACCAGATCGAGGATCTCCTGCTCGTGCTGGAGCGGGAAGACGTAGTAGAGCTCGTAGGCGTAGGTCAGCTGCGCGCCGACCACGAGGGCGGGCTCGGTGGATCCGTCCTGCTCGATGCTCGTGTACGTGTGGTACTGCTGCTCGGTCGACTCGGACCGCCGGACCTCGTTGACGAGCCGCTCGGGAACGCTCTCCTCGAGTCGCTGGGGCGAGCTGTTCTCGTCGGTCGCCCACCCGTTCTCACCGTTGACCGACGGTCGGATCACCACGCCGTACAGCCCGGTGTCCCCGCTGCGGCTGTGCAGTTCGCTGGTGATGTTGTACAGGAGCCGGTTGCGGTCCCCGACCTCGTTCTCCCGCAGTTCGGTGAGCGCGAGGTTGAGCCCCGCCCGGTGGTCGTTGACGGCGGTGGAGATCTTGGCCTCCAGGAGGCCGCTGCGCACCTGGCTGACCAGGACGTACCCCAGTCCCACCATCACGACGAGGGACAGCACCAGCGTCGTGGAGATGACCCGCAGGTGCAGGGAGCGCCGCCAGTTGGTCTGGACGCCGCGCACCAACGCGCGGGCGGCCCGCTGAGCGAAGGCGTAGGTCCTGGTCAGACTGCTTCCGGGATCGCCCGACTCGTCCGCGGGCACTCCGGTCGCCGGGGCGGACCGGCCCTCCCCGGGGTCGGCCCCCCGGTCGTCCTCGGGTACGGCTGGCGTCATGTGCGGGTGGGCCCGGATCAGGCGGTACCGGCCTTGTAGCCGACACCGCGGACGGTCACGACGACCTCGGGGTGCTCGGGGTCCTTCTCGATCTTGGCGCGCAGGCGCTGCACGTGGACGTTGACCAGGCGGGTGTCGGCGGCGTGTCGGTAGCCCCAGACCTGTTCGAGCAGGACCTCGCGGGTGAACACCTGGCGCGGCTTGCGGGCCAGGGCGACCAGCAGGTCGAACTCCAGCGGGGTGAGGCTGATCTGCTCGCCGTCGCGGCGGACGGCGTGCCCGGCGACGTCGATGGTGATGTCCCCGATCTGGAGGACCTCGGGAGCGGGCTCCTCCGTGCGGCGCAGGCGCACCCGCACGCGGGCCACCAGCTCCTTGGGCTTGAACGGCTTGACGATGTAGTCGTCGGCGCCGGACTCCAGGCCGAGGACGACGTCGATGGTGTCGCTCTTGGCGGTGAGCATCACGATCGGGACGCCGGATTCGGCGCGGATCTGACGGCAGACGTCGATGCCGTCGGCGCCGGGCAGCATCAGGTCAAGGAGCACCAGGTCGGGCTTGGTCTCGCGGAAGGCCTCCAGGGCCTTGTCCCCGTCGTGGACGAACGACGGCTCGAAGCCCTCTCCCCGCAGCACGATGCCGAGCATCTCGGCGAGGGCGAGGTCGTCGTCGACAACCAGTACACGTCCCTTCATAGGTGCGTCCGGCGCCGGGCGCGGGCGCCCCTCGCGGGCGGACCTCGCGGCGCCTACTCCTCTCTCCTGGAACACTCGGGCGGCGGATGTGGGCGGTGCCCGGTCCCCCTGTGCGCGGGGAACCGGAGTCGTCCCCCAACCTTGCCACCTTCGGACAACGTTGGAAGAGCGGTCGACGTTTTTCTGGCCCTGCGGGCCGGTTTCGGCCACCGGCGGCGGCGACCCGGCTGAGCTGCACCGGGAGCGGCCACCTCTGCACCGGTTGGTAACAGAAAGCATACAAAAGGAATGAAGTGCCTAGGTTGCGCCGGTCACTGCCCCGGTGCCGCCGAAGTGCGGTGCGACTGGCCGGTAGGTTGGGGGAAGGAGCACGACCCGACAGGGGTTTCGCTCACGCAGCGTAGCCGAAAGTCACGGAGGGCTGGGCCAGATGAGCCAGGAGGACGACCACCGCGACTCTCCGGGAAGCAGCCCGGCGACCGGCCCCGAAGCCGCCCCGGGGCACGCGGCGCCGGGGTTCGCGCCGCCCGGAACGGATCCCGGTCACGGCCAGGCGGGCACGGCGCCCGGCGGCGCCCCCGGGTACGCGGTTCCCGGCGGTGCGCCCGTCTACGGGCCTCCGGGCGCCGCCCCGGGTTACGCGGCCCCCGGCCACGCCTACCCCGGCGCGGGCCACGGGTACCAGCACCCAGCGGCGGGCCGGCCCGCCGTGCCCAAGCCGGGTGTCGTCCCGCTGCGCCCGATGACCGTCGGCGACCTGTTCAACGGCGCGTTCGCGCTCATCCGGAACAACCCGAAGACCACCGTGGGCCTGGCGATGATCGTCATGGCGGTCACGAGCGTCGTCAGCGTCATCGGCTTCGGCGGGACCATGGCCGACTACGGGGTGTTCGTCGACCAGGCGTTCAACGATCCGACCTCCATCGACCCCGACGACCCGATGCCGGTGTCGATGTGGTCGCTGGTGGCCACCTACTCCGGGGCGCTCCTGTCCCAGGCCGGGATCATCCTGGTCACCGGACTGCTCACGGCGGTCGTCGGACTGGCGGTCCTGGGCCGCAGGCTCACGCCCGGCCAGGCGTGGGCCGCCGTCCGCGACCGGATGTGGGCGGTCGTACGACTGGCCCTGACCCAGCTCCTCATCTTCTTCGGGCTGACCCTCACCGTGGTCGCGGTCACGGTCGTCGGCGTGGTCGCCGGTGTCGCCTTCATAGCCTCCGGGACGGTCGAACTGGGGATCGTCGTCCTGGTCCTCGGGTTGGCGGCCGGGCTCGCGTCGTTCGCGGTGTTCCTGTGGATCGCCGTCCGCATCCAGTTCGCCATGCCGGTCATCGTCCTGGAGCGGGTGGGCGTGTTCGCCGCGCTGGCCCGGTCCTGGAGCCTGACCAGGGGCAGCTGGTGGCGGGTCTTCGGCATCATCCTGCTGACGATGCTCCTCGTCCAGGTGATCGGCGGCATGCTCACCGCGCCGTTCAGCGGCACGGCCGTCGTGCTGGTGATCGTCTTCCCGCTGGAGGCGTGGATGCCCGTCGTCTCGGGTGCGATCGTCTACATCGGCTCCGTCGTCATCAGCTCGGTCACCACCCCGTTCACGGTGGGCGTGACCACGCTGCTCTACATCGACCTGCGCATGCGGCGCGAGGGCCTCGACCTGCGGCTGCACGAGGCCGCCAGGGCGGGTCACGAGGCGGGCCCGGAGATCTACCTTCCGGAGTGGCGCGCGTGACTCCCCGGACGGGCGTCGCGGAGGTGACCCGCGAGGAGGGCCGCAGACGCGCGGTCGAGGAGCTGTCCGACCCCCTCTACGGCGCGCAGACGCCCTCACTCCTCGACCGGGTCCGCGACTGGATCCTCGACCTCCTCTCCGGGCTGGTCTCGGCCGGTTCCGGCGTCATCGGCGGCTGGGCCGTGCTCGGGCCGTTCCTGGTGCTGCTCGCGGGCCTCCTGGTGTGGCTGGTCGTCTACCTCCGCCCGTCGTCGAGCCGACGCCGCGGCAAGGCCGTCCACGAGGAGGCTCCGCTGTCCGTGGCCGACCACCGGGCCGCCGCCGAGCGGCACGAGGCCGCCGGGGAGTACGCGGCCGCCGTCACCGAGCGGTTGCGCGCCATCAGCGTCGCGCTGGAGGAACGCGCGGTGGTCGCGCCCCGTCTCGGACGCACCGCCACCGAACTGGCCGAGGAGGCCGCGGCCGTGCTGCCGGGCGAGGCGGGCGGCCTGGCCGAGGGCGCCCGGATCTTCAACGACGTGGCCTACGGCGACCGCCCGGCCACCGCCGAGTCCGCCCGGATCCTGCGCGAGCTGGACGTTCGGCTGGAGTCCGCCCGGCCCGTGGCGGCCGAGGAGGAAGCCCGGTGACCGCCCCCGCGCCGGCCGCCCCGCCCCCGATCAGGGTCCCGGAGGCCTCCGGACCGGCCGGCGGTCCGCTCGCCCGCACCTGGCGCGCGGTCCGCACCCCGCTCATCCTGTTCACCGCGCTGGTCGTGGTGGCGGTCCTGCTCTCGCTCGGCACCGAGCGGTTCCCCGAAGGGGTCCTGGAACCGGAGAGCGTCTCCCCCGACGGGACACGCGCCCTGGTCCAGCTGTTGGAGCGGGACGGCGACGTCGACGTCGCGCGGTCGTCGGACGAGGCACGGGAGGCCGTCGCCGACGCCGGGGAGGACACCGTCCTGCTGGTCTCGCTCGACCACCGGCTGCTGCCCGAGGAGGTCGCGGAGCTGGCCGGACTGGACGTCGACACGGTCCTGGTCCGGCCCTCCGCGCTCACGCTGTCGGCGTTCGCGCCGGGGCTCGACGTCACGGGCCGGATCGACTCCGGCGACGCTCTGACGCCCGAGTGCGACCTGCCCGCCGCCGTCGCGGCGGGCGAGGCCGGAGTCGGCGGAGAGCTGTACACCGCCGCCCGGGACTCCGGCGCCGTGGGCTGCTACCCGGCCGAGACCGGGGACGCGCTGGTCCGGGTCACCGGGGACGGGACGACGACCACCGTGCTCGGCACGGGACACCCCCTGACGAACACGGCGCTCTCCGCGCGCGGGAACGCGGCGCTGGCGCTCAACCTGCTGGAGGCGGACCACGTCGTGTGGCTGCGCCCCGACCCCGCCCAGGTGGGAGGCGGCTCCTCGATGTGGGACCTGCTGCCCGCGGGGGCGCGGTGGTCGGTGCTGCCGCTCGTGGCGACGCTGGGACTGCTCGCGCTGTGGCGCGGGCGTCGGATGGGCGCGCTCGTGCCCGAGGCGCTGCCGGTCGTGGTGCGGGCGTCGGAGACCACCGAGGGCCACGCCGGCCTGTACCAGTCCCGCCGGGCGCGGGACCGGGCCGCCGACGCGCTGCGGCGGGGCTTCCGCGAACGGACGGTGCCCAAGCTCGGGCTCGACCCGGACGCCGTCCCCGAGGCCGTCGTCGCCGCCGTGGCCGAGCGGACCGGCGACGACCCCGCGCCGCTGCGGACCCTGATCTACGGCGACCGGGCCGACCCGTTCACCGCCGACGACCGGTCCCTGGTCCGGCTCGCCGACGAACTGGACGAACGCTCCAGGAAGCTGCGGTGACCCCGGCGACACGGGACCCGCGGCAGACCACCGAGGTATCGAGAGAGGTAGACGGCACGTGAGCGCCTTCACATCCGAGGCACTGCCCTCCGCCGACGAGGCGCGGGCGGCGCTGACCGCCCTGCGCCAGGAGGTCGGCAAGGCGGTCGTGGGCCAGGACGAGACGGTGACCGGGCTGGTCGTGGCACTGCTGTGCCGCGGCCACGTGCTGATGGAGGGTGTGCCGGGTGTCGCCAAGACACTGCTGGTGCGCACCGTGTCGGCGGCGCTGTCCCTGGACCACAAGCGGGTGCAGTTCACCCCGGACCTGATGCCCGGGGACGTGACCGGTTCGCTCGTCTACGACCAGCACACCGCGAAGTTCGAGTTCCTCAAGGGGCCGGTCTTCACCAACCTGCTGCTGGCCGACGAGATCAACCGGACCCCGCCCAAGACGCAGGCGTCCCTGCTGGAGGCCATGGAGGAGCGGCAGGTGACGGTCGAGGGCAGCCCGGTGGCGCTGCCGGACCCGTTCATGGTCGCCGCGACGCAGAACCCGGTGGAGTACGAGGGCACCTACCCGCTGCCCGAGGCCCAGCTGGACCGGTTCCTCCTCAAGGTCACCGTCCCGCTGCCCGAGCGCACGGCCGAGGTCGAGATGCTGGGCCGCCACGCCGACGGGTTCGACCCGAGCGACCTGGCCGCCGCCGGGGTGACCCCCGTGGCGGGGGCCGCCGAGCTGCACGCCGCCCGGCTCGCCGTGGAGGGGGTCCGCGTGGCGCCCGAGGTGCTGGGCTACATCGTGGACCTGTGCCGGGCGACCCGCCAGTCGCCCTCGCTCCAGCTGGGCGCCTCTCCGCGCGGCGCGACGGCGCTGCTGCGGACCAGCCGGGCGTGGGCGTGGCTGACCGGTCGCGACTACGTGACGCCGGACGACGTGAAGGCGCTGGCCAAGGCGACGCTGCGGCACCGCGTCTCACTGCGCCCGGAAGCCGAGCTGGAGGGCGCGACCACCGACGGAATCCTGGACGGTGTGCTCGCCTCCGTCCCGGTGCCCCGCTGATGGCGGTCACCGGACGGGCGGTCGTCGTCGGGCTCCTCGCGGTGGCCGCCGTGGCGATCTCGGGGGCGGTGGGCGCGTGGGCGACCGCGGTCGCGCTGGGCGTCCTGGCCGTGCTGCTCGCGGCGGACGTGCTGTTGGCCGCGAGCCCGGGGGCGCTGCGCCTGGCCCGGGAGGGGGACACCGCGCTGCGCCTGGGCGACTCGGCGACGGTGCACGTCATCCTGGCCAACCCGACCCGGCGCCCGCTGCGCGGGTGGGTGCGCGACGCCTGGCCGCCGAGCGCGGACGCGAGCCCGAGGAGGGTCCCGGTGCGGGTGGCGGCGGGCGAGCGGCGACGGATCACGACGACGCTGACACCGACCCGCCGCGGCGACGCGCGGGCGGCCGGGGTGACGGTGCGCAGCATCGGACCGATGGGGCTGGCGGGACGCCAGCGGACGCTGGCGGCGGAGTGGACGGTGCGGACGCTGCCGCCGTTCCACAGCCGCCGCCACCTGCCGGGAAAGCTGTCACGGCTGCGGGAGCTGGAGGGTCAGCACACGGCGATGGTGCGCGGGCAGGGCAGTGAGTTCGACTCGCTGCGCGACTACGTGCCCGGCGACGACGTGCGGTCGATCGACTGGCGGGCGACGGCGCGGGGCGAGGGCGTGGTGGTGCGGACGTGGCGGCCGGAGCGCGACCGTCGGATCCTCATCGTGCTCGACACCGGACGCACGTCGGCGGGGAGGGTGGGCGACACTCCCCGCCTGGACCATTCGATGGACGCCGCGCTGCTGCTCGCGGCGCTGGCGGGCAAGGCGGGCGACCGGGTGGACTTCCTGGCCTACGACCGGCGGACGCGGGCACAGGTGCGCGCGTCGGGCAAGGGCAGCCAGGTGAGCCGGATCGTGGAGGCCATGGCCCCGCTGGAGGCGGAGCTGGTGGAGTCGGACCCCGCGGGGATGGTGTCGACCGTCCTGGGGACGCAGGGGAGGGCGCGGCGCCTGGTGGTGCTGCTGACCGACCTCAACGCGGCGGCGCTGGAGGAGGGGCTGCTGCCGAGGCTGCCCGCGCTGACCTCGCGGCACCTGTTGATGGTCGCGGCCGTCACCGACCCGGCGGTGGGCGCGATGGCGGCCGAGCGCGGGAGCGCGGACGCGCTGTACCGGGCGGCCGCGGCGGAGCGGACGCTGGGCGAGCGGCGGCGGGTCACGGCGGAGCTGCGCAGGATGGGGGTGGAGGTCGTCGACGCGGACCCGGAGCACATCGCCCCGGCGCTCGCGGACGCCTACATCAACCTCAAGGCCCAGGGGCGACTGTGATCCCTATAGAAGTCCCAGGATGAGACGGCAGGCGTGGTCCAACTCGTCCAGCTCATGCGGGTCGAGTCGCCCGGCGAAGTCCCCCAGGCGTATCTGGCGATCGACTGCGCGCATCTGGTCGACGAGCACCCGCGTGGCGGTGCCGTCCGCCAGTTTGATCTCGGGCCGGAAGATCGCGGGTGCGGCACTCGTCGAGGTCGGAGCCACGACCACAGTGGAGAGGTTGAAGGGGCCCTGAAGCTCCACGCAGTAACGTGGGCCGCGCTGCTCATGACCCAGTGCGCGCTTGTCCGCACGGAGCCGGTAGAGGTCACCACGCATCCGCGTCGCCCATCTCCGCCGCGATCCGCGCGAGTTCGGCCCTGTCCGCCTCGTCATTCCTCAGGCGCTCGGCGTCCTCTCGCGTCTGGGCGTACTGCTGGGCGACGTAGGCCTCGTGGATGATCTCCCGAAGCACCGTGGAGCGGTCGCGTCCTGCGGTGAGCTCCCGCAACTCGCGTTCGGTCCGTTCGTCCGGACGAAAACTGATCATTGCCATACAGGCATGGTAATACACCCTGTCATACGCCGCGTTCAGGTCGGCGCTGTCCAAACAGTGCCCGAGGTCGGCAGTATGGGGGCATGGCTTCTCCCCCCAACGCCAACCACAACGCTTCTCGCGGTGACGTGCACGGCCAACTGGTGCAGGCCAGGGACATCCACGGCGGCGTGACGATCAACGTGTCGTCCGCTCCGCCCGCTCCGTCATCGGACGTGTCCCTGGATCCGCCCCGGCTCGCCACCCCCGTGCGCGGGCGCGACGACCTGTTGACCGCGCTCGGCGAGGCGATGCGCGTGGGCGCGCCCGTTCCGCATGTGCTCACGGGTCCCGGCGGCTTCGGGAAGACCACCGTGGCCGCCGCGCTCGCCGAGCGGGCACGCACGGACGGGTGGACGGTGTTCTGGGTCCGTCCCGGCAACGTCACGGCGAGCATGTTGGAGGCCGCCGTGGAGGTGGGTGGCTCCCGGGAGGAGGCCGAACGACTTCGGGGGACCCGACACCAGGCCGCCCGGTGGGTCTGGCGTCATCTCGATGAGGCGCCCCGCCCGTGGCTGCTGGTGATCGACAACGCCGACAGACCGGAGGAGTTGGACCCCGATAACCGGGCAGGGGACCAGCTCGGATGGATGCGAGCCAGCACCGGCGGGTTCGTCCTGGTCACCAGCCGAGTGGACGACCCCGCGTTATGGGCCCCGGCCGAAGTCCATCGGATCGGTGCCCTGGACTCCTCCGCCGCGACGACGGCACTCACCGACCACGCGGGCCTTCCCGAACTCCCCGGAGCCGACGCGTTGGCTGAGCGCCTCGGAGGCGTACCGCTCGCACTCCACCTCTCCGGTCGCATTCTGGCGACACACCGGGTGCTCTTCCCCGACGCGCACGCTCTGCTGGACAGGCTCGACCAGAACATCGAGGTGCTGGACGAACTGGCCACGCCCTTCACGGCAGGCGGCGAAGCGGATCGACGACTCCTCTCCTGTGTCTGGGAACTGTCACTTCGTCTGGTCGCCGAGAAGGAGCCCCAAGCCACCGCACTGCTACGGTTGCTCGCGCTCCTGGGTCCCGAGGCGACAGACATCCCGCTACGCAGACTCCCCCTGTCCGAACTGGATGACGTCTTCGGCGACGTCGATGAGGCGGCGTTCGCCCGGACGGTCAACGCCCTCGTCATCCATGGTCTGGTGGCCGTAACCACACACCAGAACGAGGCTTCCCTTCGCCTCCACCCGCTCGTGTCCGAGACCATCCGCGCCGCGCTCACGCGGAACGACCTCTCCCTATTGGGGAAGGCCGGACACCTCCTGGCCTGGCGACGTGGCCATGACCCGATCCTGGAATCCGTGAGCCGTTGGGCCATCGGCCACCTGCACTCGCGGACAAGCCCAGAACAGCCCGGTGCAGCCATGTCAATGTTCGTCGACGCGGCTCACGCCATGATCCTGCTTGGTCAGTTCGACGAGTCGGTCAGGGTCCTCACCGAACTCGCCGGGAGAGCGGAGAACACCCTGGGGAACGAACACCCGGTCACGCTCACGGCTCGGCATTACCTCGCCGAGGCACACCAGATGGCGGGCAGGCTGGACGAGGCCGAGGAGATCCACCTCGATGTGCTCGCGGCCCGTAGACGGGTGCTCGGCGAGACCCACGACAGTGTCCTCGACAGCCGTCACCAACTGGCCATGATCCACGGCATGCGTGGACGCTGGGCGACGGCGGAGACGGAGTCACGTGCGGTGTTGGAGGCTCGCCTTCGCCGACGCGGCACGGATGACCAGTCCACACAGGTAGCCATGGAGAACCTGGCCTTCGTCCTCATGAAACAGGGAGAACTGTCGTCGGCCGAGTCGATGTTTCGGGATGTGTGGCGGGTTCGAACCCGGTTGTGGGGAGAACACCACCACCTGACCGCGCAGGCCGAGTACTACGTCGGCCGGGTCCTCCTCGAACAGGGCGACGCGCGTCGTGCCAGGGAGGCGTTTGACCGAGTGTTGCCCGTGTGGGGAAAGTTCCTCGGACCGGACCACCCCCGGATCCAGCTAGCCCGCGAGAGACGCGACGAGGCCACGCGGCTGCTCGATGAGGAATGAGCAGGGTTCAGTGCGCCGGTGCCTTGATCAAACGCACGAAACCCGACCACTCGGCCCTTCCAAAGCCCAGGACCGCCTGCTCGGGGTGCACGGAGTCCCTGAGTAACAGCACCATCTGCTCAGTGAGGGCGACCTCGACACAATAGGCCGTCTCGTAACTGCTGTAACTGCTCTTGGACCAGGTCGGCGACTTGGCCAGGGAGACTTCCAGGCACGCCGCTTCGTACGTGCTGAAGGAGCTCTTGAACCAGCGGGGGGTATCGGTATCCACGGGGCGATGCTGCCACAGGATCCCCCTCACCGCCGGGGTTTCACGCGAGCGGCACGGCCGCCGGCGCGTTCTCCAGGTCCCCGGTCTCGCCCCGCTCGTACGCCCACTTCCCGAGCGTGTACACGTACACGAAGAACAGCGCCTCGGCGACCACGCCGATCCCGATCCGCAGCCACACCGTCTCCACCCACCCGGTCACGAAGCCCTCGATGAGTCCGGAGATGAACAGCACCACCACGAGCCCCAGCGCCACCGCGACCGCCGCCCGGCCCTCCTCGCCCAGCGCCCGCAGCCGCGTCCGGTCGCCCGGGGAGACGATCGTCCACCCGAGCTTGAGGCCCACGCCGCCCGCCACGAACACCGCCGTCAGCTCCAGCAGCCCGTGCGGCAGGATCAACCCGAAGAACACGTCGGCCCGGTCGTTGGCGATCATCATCGCCGCCGTCTGGCCCAGCCCCATCCCGTTGACCACCAGCACGTACAGGGTCGGCAGCCCGAGGAACGCCCCGGAGACGATCGCCACCGCCGCGATCCACGCGTTGTTCGTCCACACCCGCGCGGCGAACGAACCCGCCGGGTTCTCCACGTAGTAGTTGGCGAAGTCGTGCTCGACGTAGCGCGCCATGTCCTCCGGCGAGCCGAGCGCGTACAGCGCCTCCGGGGTGTTCACGAGCCACGCGGCCGTCGCCGAGGACACCAGCACCATGCCCAGCGTCACCGCGAGCCACCACCACCGCAGCCGGTACAGCACGGCCGGGAACACCCGTGTGAAGAACCCCGCGGCGTCCCGCCACGCGGAGGAGTGCGACCCGGTCACCGCCGAGCGCGCGCGTGCCACCAGTGCGGACAGCCGTCCCACCAGCACCGGGTCCTGCCCCGAGGAGCGCACCACCGACAGGTGCGTGGACACCCTCTGGTAGAGCCCGACCAACTCGTCGACCTCCTCGCCGGACAGCCGACGGCGTCTGCCCACCAGGCGATCCAGGCGGTCCCACTCCTTGGCGTGCGCCGCCGCGAACACGTCGATATCCACGTGTGAGACCCTACTGGGTCGTTCCGCCCGATCCGTGCCCCGGCCGCTGACGCCAGGAAGAGCAGGTGGCGGTAGTGTCGGAGGGTACGGTACGGACTTCGAGGGAGCGTGTGCAGGTGAACCATCCCGGCGGCGAGGCCCGCGAGGACGTGTACGGCACGGCTCCGCTGGTCACGGGCGACGCGGTGGTCCTGGACCTGCGCCCTGCGGGCTTCGCGACCAGGGCCGCGGCCATCGCGTTGGACGTCATCCTCCAGCTCATCCTCCTGGTCGCCCTGGTCGCGGCGACCACCTGGATCAGCACGGGCGTCGACCTGGCCGCCACGATGGCCTTCTACACGGCGACGATGGTCCTCATCATCGTCGGGTACCCCACCGCGTTCGAGACTATCTCCCGCGGCCGGTCGCTCGGCAAGCTGGCCCTGGGGCTGCGGGTGGTCGGCACCGACGGCTCCCCCGTCCGCTTCCGCCAGGCCCTGGCCCGCGCGCTCGCGGCCTTCGTGGAGATCTGGCTGACGACCGGGGTGATCGCCCTGTTCACGTCGATGGTCAACCGCGACGGACGGCGCGTGGGCGACTTCATCGCGGGCACGATGGTCGTCGAGGAGCGCGCCGGGCGCCGACGCGAGGAGTTCGTCGCGATGCCGCCGCACCTGGCGGAGTGGGCCGCGCACGCCGAGCTGTCCCGCCTCACCCCCGAGACGTCCGCGTCCGCCCGCCAGTACGTCATGCGGTACACGGAGCTGGCCGAGCACACCCGCCACGAGATGGGCCTGCGCCTCGCCGACGCGGTGGCCGCCCAGATCAGCCCGCCCCCGCCGCCGGGGACGGCCCCGCCGCACTTCCTGGCCGCCGTGCTCGCCGAACGCCGCCGCAGACACACGCTGGACGCCTGGCTCGACGGCCCCCCGGGACCCGGCCCCGCGGGACCGGCGCACGGCCGTCCCTGACCTCCCTCAGGGGTGCCAGGAGCGCAGGTAGACGTCCTGGTCGGGGGTGAGGGTGTCGATCCGCACCCCGAGCGCGGCCAGTTCGAGCCGGGCCACCTCGGTGTCGGTCTCCTCCGGTACCTCGACCACCCCGGGTTCCAGGTCGGCGTGGTGCCGGGCGAGCCACTCGGTGGTCAGGGCCTGCACGGCGAAGGACATGTCCATGACGGCGGCCGGGTGCCCCTCGGCCGCGCCCAGGTTGACCAGCCGCCCCTCGGAGAGCAGCAGGACCCGGCGCCCGTCGGCGAAGACGTACTCGTCGGCCTGCTCGCGGACCCCGCGGTTGACCTCGACCGCCATCCGGTCCAGCGCGACGAGGTCGATCTCCAGGTCGAAGTGGCCCGAGTTGGCCAGGATCGCGCCGTCGCGCATCCGTTCCAGGTGCTCGGCCCGCACCACGTCCCGGTTGCCGGTCACGGTGACGAACACGTCCCCGAGCGGCGCCGCCTCGTCCATGGTCGTGACCGTGTAGCCCTGCATGACCGCGTCCAGGGCCTTCACGGGGTCCACCTCGGTGACCACCACGCGTGCGCCCATCCCCCGGCCCCGCTCGGCCAGTCCGCGACCGCAGTAGCCGAACCCGGCCACGACGATCGTGCGCCCGGCGAGCATCGCGTTGGTGGCGCGCAGGATGCCGTCTATCGTCGACTGCCCGGTGCCGTACCGGTTGTCGAACATGCGCTTGGTGGCGGTGTCGTTGACCGCGACCATCGGCAGCCGCAGCTCGCCCGCCGCGCTCATCCGCCGCAGCCGGATCACCCCGGTGGTGGTCTGCTCGCAACCGCCCAGCACTCCCTCCATGAGGTCGGGGCGCAGCGAGTGGACCGTGTTGACCAGGTCGCAGCCGTCGTCGAGCAGCAGGTGGGGCCGTGCCTCCAGGACGGTGACCAGGTTGCGGTCGTAGGCGGCCTGGTCCATGCCCGCCCACGCGTGCACCGCCACGCCGTACTCGGCGACCAGGGCGGCGGCGGTGTCGTCCTGGGTGGACAGCGGGTTGGAGGCGGCCAGCCAGACCTCCGCGCCGCCCGCGCGCAGGGCACGCAGCAGGTTGGCCGTCTCGGCGGTCACGTGCAGGCACGCGGCGACGCGCGTGCCGTCGAGCGGCCGTTCCCGTGCGAACCGCTCGCGCACGCTGCGCAGCACGGGCATGGAGCGCTCGGCCCAGTCCACCCGGCGCATCCCGGCCTCGGCCAGTCCGAGGTCCGCCACCTCGTGCGAGGGGCCCGTCATCAGCTCACCCGTGTCCGTCTCTCGTGGAACCGGGCCGGGCGCGGGTGGTGTCCCCGCCCCGGCCCGTCCCTGGCCTCTAGTAGCGGTAGTGGTCGGGCTTGTACGGGCCCTCGACGTCCACGCCGATGTAGGCGGCCTGCTCCTTGGTGAGCGTGGTCAGCTTGACGCCGAGCGCGTCCAGGTGCAGCCGCGCCACCTTCTCGTCCAGGATCTTCGGCAGCGTGTACACGTTGGTCGGGTACTCGTCCGGCTTGGTGAACAGCTCGATCTGCGCGATGACCTGGTTGGTGAAGCTGTTGGACATCACGAAGCTCGGGTGGCCGGTGGCGTTGCCCAGGTTGAGCAGCCGGCCCTCGGACAGCACGAGCACGGACGTGCCGTCGGCGAAGGTCCACTCGTGGACCTGCGGCTTGATCTCCTTCTTGGCGATCCCGGGGATCTTCGCCAGGCCCGCCATGTCGATCTCGTTGTCGAAGTGGCCGACGTTGCCGATGATCGCCTGGTGCTTCATGCGGGAGATCTGGTCGGCCATGATCACGTTGAAGTTGCCGGTGGTGGTGATGAAGATGTCACCGGTCTCCACGACGTCGTCCAGGGTGCTGACCTGGAAGCCGTCCATGGCGGCCTGGAGGGCGTTGATCGGGTCGATCTCGGTGACGACCACCCGGGCGCCCTGGCCGCGCAGCGCCTCGGCGGAGCCCTTGCCGACGTCGCCGTAGCCGCACACCACGGCCACCTTGCCGCCGATGAGGACGTCGGTGGCGCGCATGATGCCGTCGGGCAGCGAGTGGCGGATGCCGTACTTGTTGTCGAACTTGCTCTTGGTGACGGAGTCGTTGACGTTGATCGCGGGGAAGGCGAGGCTGCCGTCGCGCTGCATCTCGTACAGGCGGTGGACGCCGGTCGTGGTCTCCTCGGTGACGCCCCTGATGCCCGCGGCGATCTTCGTCCACTTCTGCGGGTCCTTGGCCAGGCTCTCGCGCAGGAGCCGCAGGACGACGCCGAACTCCTCGCTGTCGGCCGTGTCGGGGTCGGGGACCGCGCCGACCCGCTCGTACTCCGCGCCCTTGTGGACGAGCATGGTGGCGTCGCCGCCGTCGTCCAGGATCATGTTGGGACCCTCGGCGCCCGGCCACGTGAGCGCCTGCTCGGTGCACCACCAGTACTCCTCCAGCGTCTCGCCCTTCCAGGCGAACACCGGCACGCCCCTGGGGTCGTCGACGGT
This sequence comes from Nocardiopsis sp. NPDC050513, assembly GCF_044457925.1. NCBI lineage: Bacteria > Bacillati > Actinomycetota > Actinomycetes > Streptosporangiales > Nocardiopsidaceae > Nocardiopsis > Nocardiopsis sp. NPDC050513. The sequence continues at coordinate 328,518 of NZ_JBITHK010000001.1, forward strand.
GCCGTCGGGGCCGACGACCACGGCCGCGGCCGCGTGGTCCTGGGTGGAGAAGATGTTGCAGCTGACCCAGCGCACCTCGGCGCCGAGGGCGACCAGGGTCTCGATCAGAACGGCGGTCTGCACGGTCATGTGCAGGGAGCCCATGATGCGGGCGCCCCGCAGGGGCTTGCTGTCGCCGTACTCCGCGCGAGTGGCCATGAGGCCGGGCATCTCGTGCTCGGCGAGCCGGATCTCGTCGCGGCCGAACTCGGCCAGGGAAAGATCGGCGACCTTGAAGTCGAAAGCCATGCGTTCCTCACTCGTGATCGTGGTGGCGACCCTGATTGTATGGCTGCTCCCGGCCGCACGGACTGTTTCTGACAATCAACTGTCAGATTTGCTTCGACTCGCGTGGAAAGTGGGTTAGGCTCGCGTCCATGGCCGCCCTCGACGACGCCCCGCCCGCACCCGACCGGCTCGCGCCGGGCGGCCCCGTGCCGATCTCGGCGGCCGCCGAGCGGGTGGGCACGACGGCCCGCATGCTGCGCTACCGCGAGGGCCTGGGCCTGCTGCCCCGCACCCAGGAACGTCCCACCGGGCGCGGGCACCGCCACCGCCGCTTCACCGAGGAGGACCTGCGCACGATCGCGGTCGGCCTGGAGATGGAGCGCGAGTTCGACATCCCGCCCGCCGCGCTGGCGTTCGCCCTGCGGGTGCTGGCCGAGCCGGAGGTCCTGGCGCGGGTGCGCGCGCACGGCGAGCGGCTGGGCAGGCTGACCGCCGCCCCCGCGCGCGCGATGGACTTCGAGAAGGAGAAGGCGATGCGCCTGCTCCACCACCGTCGCGCCTGACCGACGACGCCCGTCCCCACCGTGGGTTGACACGCGTGCGCGGCCGGTCACGGCCACATGCCCTCCGTCCCAACAGGTTTTGGCGGCGAGTCCACGGGCTACGGATCCACACGTGGATACCCTTAGCAGCGGCGCGACCCTGAACCGTCTCCCGGTCCACGTGCGCGACGAGCTCACCGACGTCGACCGGCTCCATGCGATCTGGACCCGGTACCGCCACGGCCAGCCGCAGGAAGAGCGTACGGCCGCCCTGCGCGCACTGATCCGGCGCCGGGTCCGCGACTGGGGCGGCGGGCCCGCCCTGGAGGAACTGGTCGTGTCCACCTCCGAGGACGGGATGTCCGGCCAACCGGTCACCGTGGACTACGTCGAGGACCTCGGCCGACGCGCGGCAGCCCTGCCCGCCGACTGCCGCCACCGCTCCCCCGGCCCCCTCGGGACCGCCGGGGCCGGTCGGCTGGCCGGGGCCGCCGCCGTCCACGCGCATCCCGTCGTCCGCGCCGCGCACGTGTACGCCGAGTGCGTCGAGGTGCTGCGCGGCCTCCGGGCCGCCGAGTCGGACGGCCCCGGAGCGGGAACCGGCGGCGCGCCCTCCGACGACGACCCGCCGTGGGCCCTGCCGTGGATCCTCACCTCCCTGGTGCTCCAGCGCGCCGACCACCCGCCCCTGCTCCCGGACCCGCGCTGCTTCCCGCCGCCGTCCGAGGAGCGGGACCCCGCAGCCCGGTTCGCCGAGCTGGTCCACCACTTCGCGCGCCTGGTCACCAGTGCCCTGCGCGACGAACTGTGCTGGGCGCCCGCGAGTGTCCCGCCCCCGCGGGCGCACATCTCCCCGCTGGCGTCGGTGACGTGCCGCAGGGTCCAGGACTACGTGCGGTCGCGCCGGGGCTCCCTGGCGCTCATCCTCCAGGCCCTGGACCCGGGGGCGACGACGACGGTGCGCACGGGCGGGTCCGACGACGCCCCGGAGGACGCCGCCCCCGCGCCGGCCGCCCGGACGGTCCTCACCCCCGGCGCCGCGCACTGGTGGACGTCCCTGGAGCTGGTGGTGGGCGACGCGTCCCTGACCCTGTTCGTGGTCGTGCAGGAGGTCGGCTGCCCGACCACCGGCGTCCTCGCGGTCACCGCCGACGCGCGGCTCACCACGCCGGAGGGGGTGCGCGACGCGCTGGACATGTCCGGAGCCGAGAGCGTCACCGTCATGCCGTCGGACTGCGTGGACGACCGGTGGCCGCAGATCCGCGACCTGGTGGACGAGGCGGTCTCGCGGGCGATGAACGTCCTCACCCGGGTGTGACCCGGCCGGGGCGCCCGGGCCGCACCCGGGCGCCGCCGGGGTGCTCGGCCCGGCGTCCCGCCGACTAGCTGACCGCCAGCAGCACGAGGAACAGGATGAGGATGACGATGGTCATCAGCACGGCCGGGATCACCCAGCTCTGCTGGAGCACCGAGTTCTGCTCCACCGGGCGCGGCATGGGCCGCCCCGCCCCGGGGCGCGCGTAGGTCTGGTTCGGGTTGCCGCCGGTGACCATCGGATTGGCCCCGTGCCGCCCGGCGGGCGGCATCGGCCGCCGTTGGGGCTGGGGGTAGGCCCCCGGCATGCCGGGGCGGGGGTTCGCGGCGCCCGGGTGCGCGCCGTAGCCGGGACGTGGCCCCGTGCCCATCGGCTGGCCCGTGGGGCGCGGGTTGGACGTGCCCGGGCTCTGGCCCGACCACGGGTCGGACACGTGCGGCGGGTAGCCCCCGAAGCCCTGCTGGGGGCCGGTGCGCGGCGGCGCGTGGTGGCCCATCGGAGGAACCTGTCCACCGGTGAACGCGCCCCCGGCCTGGGCGACCTGCTCGCCCCGCTGGAGCGCGTCGTCGGTGGAACCGGTGTCCTCGACCCCCTCGTGGCCCAGCAGGCGCATGAGCAGGGTCTGCGCGCTGGGCCGGTTGTCGGGGTTCTTGTCCAGGCAGGACTCCACGATCGGCCGCAGCGCCTCGTCCATCCCGTCGAGCTCGGGCGGCGCGCTGATCACCCGGTGCACCACCGCCGGGACGGTGTCGGCCCCGAACGGCGCCTGGCCCGTGGAGGCGAACGCGATCACGCAGCCCCAGGCGAAGATGTCGCACTTGTCGGTGACCCCGCGCCCCTCGATCTGCTCGGGCGCCATGTAGGACGGCGTCCCGACGATCGAGTTGGTCATGGTGGCCGTTCCGTCGTCCATGCGCGCGATGCCGAAGTCGATCACCCGCGGCCCGTCCGGACCCAGCAGGACGTTGCCGGGCTTGAAGTCGCGGTGGACGATGCCCGCCTTGTGGATCGCGACCAGGGCGGTGGCCGTGGACACGGCGAGGCGCTGGAGCTTGGGGCCCCGCAGCGGGGCGCCCTTGGCGACCGTGTCCTGCAGGTCGCTGCCCGGCACGAACTCGCTGACCACGTAGGGCGGGTCCTCGTCGAGTTGGGCGTCGAGGATCGCGGCCGTGCAGAACGACGCGACCTTCTGCGCCGCCCGGACCTCCTTGGCGAAGCGCCGACGCAGGTCGCCGTCGCCCGACCACTGGTCGTTGAGGACCTTGACCGCGACCTGGTCGCCCTCGGTGTCCTCAGCGAGGTACACCACGCCCTGCCCGCCCTTGCCCAGGCGGCCGGTCACGCGGTACGCGCCGAACGCTGCGGGGTCGCTCGGCTGTAGCGGTTGACCGGGCATCAGTGTCCTCCAGGGCTTTCGTGCGGGGCGCGCAGAATCAGGGTACGGGGTCTCGGAAACTCCGCGTCGTGGACGAGCACGTCCGCGCGGTGCGGCTCACACCCTGTCCTCAGCCGTTTCGACTGCTGAAGCGGCCAGATCGTTCCGTCCCGACTCAACCGATTTTTCGCGCCTCGTCGACGAGCAGCACCGGGATTCCGTCCCGGATCGGGTAGGCCAGGCCGCTCTCGTCGCAGACCAGTTCGTCGGTCTCGGGGTCGTGGCGCAGCGGCGCCTGGCTCTGCGGGCAGGCCAGGATGTCCAGCAGCCACCCGTCGATCTTCGTGCTCATGTTCTCGTTCCTCGTGATGTCGTGTGCCCGTGGCGCGACCACGCCGTGGCACGTCCGCGCCGCGCGGATCCCTCCGCCCTGCGCGGAACCTCCCGTCGCCCGGTCAGGCCCGGACGATGGCCAGGACCTCGTCGCGCAGCTTGGCCACGGTCCCCTCGTCGGATGCCTCAACGTTGAGGCGCAGGAGCGGCTCGGTGTTGGAGGCGCGCAGGTTGAACCAGGATCCGTCCGGCAACTGGACGGTCAGGCCGTCGAGTTCGTCGACGGTGACGCCGTTCCTGTCGGCGAAGGCCGCGCGGACCTGCGCCATCCGGGCGGGTGCGTCGGCGACCGTGGAGTTGACCTCCCCGGACGACGCGTAGCGCGAGTACTCCTCGGTGATCCGGGAGAGCGGACGGTCGTCCGAGCCCAGGACCCGCAGGACGTGCATCGCCGCGAGCATACCCGTGTCGGCCCGCCAGAAGTCCCGGAAGTAGTAGTGGGCGGAGTGCTCCCCGCCGAAGATCGCTCCGGTCTCGGCCATGGTGGCCTTGATGAAGGAGTGGCCGACCCGGGTGCGGACGGGGACGCCGCCCCGCTCCCGCACGATCTCGGGGACGGCGGTGGAGGTGATGAGGTTGTGGATGATCGTCGCGCCGGGCTCGCGGGCGAGTTCCTGGGCCGCGACCAGGGCGGTGATGGCGGACGGGGGGACCGGCTCGCCGCGCTCGTCGACGACGAAGCACCGGTCGGCGTCGCCGTCGAAGGCCAGGCCGATGTCGGCGCCGACCTCGCGGACCTTGGCCTGGAGGTCGACGAGGTTGGCCTCGTCCAGAGGGTTGGCGGGGTGGTTGGGGAAGGTGCCGTCCAGCTCGAAGTACAGGGGGACGATCTCCAGCGGCAGGCCCTGCTCCAGGACGGCCGGGACCGTGTACCCGCCCATGCCGTTGCCCGCGTCGACGGCGACCCTCAGCGGGCGGATCCCCGACAGGTCGACCAGGTCGCGCAGGTAGGCGGCGTAGCCCGGCAGCAGGTCCCGCTCGGTGACGGTGCCCGCGGGCCCGTCGTGTCGGGCGACCCCGGACTCGGCCAGGCGTCTGATCTCGTCCAGGCCGGTCTCGCCGCTGATGGGGGCCGCCCCGGCCCGGCACATCTTGATGCCGTTGTACTCGGCGGGGTTGTGGCTGGCGGTGAACACGGCGCCGGGCAGGTCGAGGTGGCCCGAGCCGTAGTAGAGGAGGTCGGTGGAGCCGAGTCCGGCGAACACGACGTCGAGGCCCTGGGAGGTGACGCCGTCGGCGAAGGCTGTCGCCAGTTCGGGTGAGGAGGGGCGCATGTCGTGCGCGACCACGACGGCCGGGCCGCCGACCACGCGGGCGAACGCGGCGCCGATCGCCCGTGCGACGCCGGCGTCGAAGGTGTCCGGAATCACACCGCGCACGTCGTATGCCTTGAAGATGCTTCCGAGGTCAGCCACGTCTTCTCCGGCCAGTCGGTCCTGCTCCTGGTTCTGCGGCGCGAGGGCCCCGCGCCGTACCAACGTAGCAAGCGGCCGAGCGCGGCCGACGGCCCCCGGGGTGTGGAGGCGGCTCGGCCGGGGACGGCCGCGCTCGACCCCGCGGGGCGCGGGTGCGGGGTCAGCCCCGGGGCCGGGGATCCTGGTCGCCGCGGCCGGGGTCGGAGCGGACCACGCGCAGGTGGCCGCGGCGCAGGGTCTCGGTCCCCTCGCCGACGGCGTCGTCCGGAGGAACCGCGCGCGACGGCGGACGCGCCGCCTCACGCACCGCGTCCGCGAGCGCCTCCAGGTCGTCGCTGCCGGGACCGCCGCCCGACGTCTCGACCGGAAGCCGCACGACCTCCCAGCCGCGGGGGGCCGTCAGCCGGTCGGCGTGGACGGCGCACAGGTCGTAGCAGTGCGGTTCCACGTAGGCGGCGAGGGGACCCAGGACGGCGGTGGAGTCGGCGTACACGTACGTGAGCGTGAAGACGGCGGGCTGCCTGCACGCGGTACGGGAGCAGCGTCGAACATGGCTCACAGCGATTGACTGTATGCCTTTACCGGGAGACACGCCAGCATCGTCCCACGACCGTCGCCGCACCGGGTCGCGCGCGCCCGGGTTGGGGCCGATCGGGACTACGCGCGGGGCGAATGATGGCTTAGTCTCGGAGTGTGCGACGAGTGCGCCTTTCCAGTGGCCAACCAGACCGAGTGCGGCGCCGGGACCGCCGCGGCCGAGGTGTCCGCGGTCCTCTCGTGCCCGCCGACCTGCCGGTGTTCCGCAGCCGAGCGCAGGCGTTCGACGACCTCGTGTTGGACGCCGTCGAACGGCTGGAGCGCCTGTGGGCGCGCGAACTGGCGAACGTGGACTTCCTGGTCGAGGACGTCCCCCCGGTCCCGCCCCACGGCCCCCTGACGGAGTCGATCCCCTTCTCCCGTCTGGAGACCGACCCCAACGGCAGGGCCCGCATCGTGGTCTACCGGCGTCCGGTGGAGATCCGGACCAAGGATCCCGAGGAGACGGCCCTGCTGGTCCACGAGGCGGTCGTCGAGGAGGTCGCCAACCTGCTGGGCGTGGAGCCGGAGTCCGTCGACCCCGAGGCGTGAGGACCTGCGTCCGGACGCCGCCGCGCGCTACGGGACGATCCCGAGCATCGACCCCCGCGCCGTCGGCAGCCGCACCTCCACGGGCGCCGGGGGCACCGGCAGCACGCTCCATCCGTCGCGCGTGCTGAGGATCCGCGCGGCGTGCACCGGACCGGAGTCCTCCAGCAGCTCCAGCCGGAACGTGTTCCCCTCCTCCGACGGCAGGTCCCAGTCCTCCCCGACCACGCGCGTGGTCCCGGCGGGCAGGTCGACGTGGACGGCGTCGCCCTGGGTCCCGTCGACGCCGATCGGGGTCACCACCACCTGGGCGTCGAGGTCGAGGGCGCTCATCACCACCTCCACGTCGGTGCCGCCGGGAACGAACGGCAGGACGGCGCTGGTGTCCAGGGGGTGGGCGAGCGGGTCGACGGCGGCGGGGTAGGCGGTGTCGGAGTCCTCCGCGAGCACACCGGCGACCACCGGCGCGTCGGCCTCCACGACGACCGTGCCCGCCCGACCCGCCAGGGCCGACGACAGGGTGACCCACCCGGAGGCGGAGGGGGGCACGTCCAGGACCAGCTCGTCCTCGGGATCGTCGCCCGCGGGCAGCACACGCACCCGGACCTCGGTGTACTCGTCCCCGGGAACGGTCACGAACAGCCGCCGCGCGCCCTCGCCGCCGGGCACGCCGGGGATCACGTGCCGTTCGTCGGGCACCCGTGTGGGCGGTACCCACCCGGTGGCGCCGCCCTCGTGCTCGGCGAGCAGTGCGGCGGCCACCCGGCCGGTACTGGTGCGGACGTGGACGCCGAGGGCGGCGGACTGCTGGATCAGTTCGGTCAGGTCGAGTTCGGTCGACCGCCCGGCGGGCACGGAGACGCCCCGGCTCTCGGCGGAGAAGGACAGCCCGCCCGCGGTGTACACGTCCACGCTCACCGTCGCCGCGGTCCGCGCCGGGTTGGCGAGGTGGACGGTGAGCGTCTCGGTCTCGACCCACGGCTCCGCGGCCCCGCCCCCGTCCATCGGGTGCGGGTTCCGTTCACCGCCCGCGCCCTGTTCGCTGCCGCCGGGGAGGGCGAACCAGGTGCTGGTCGAGGGGGCCGCGCAGCGTACCTCGGTCACGCCGTCGTCCGTCACGGTGGTCTGCGAGGAGTCGAGCCCGGAGGCCAGGCTGCCCTCGGCACGCAGGACGGCGGGCTCGTCCGAGCCCCCGGTCTCGGCCAGCCAGACGCTGCCCGGCTCGCTGATCTCGTCCCCGACGTCGGCCCGCAGCCTGCCGACGTCGTCGCGGCCGACCCGCGGCGCGAAGGCGGCCAGGACGCTGTCCGACCCGTCGTGCGGGGCGGGGCACACGCGAACGGCGCGGTCGGGGCGGACCGTGCCCGGATCGGTGGTGCCCAGGGGCTCCGTCGCGGGGACGAGGGCGGCGCAGAACAGCGCCGCCAGCGCCACCGCCACGAGGCCGAGCAGCGCGAACCGGTTGCGCACGATGAGCCGCATCAGACCCCCCTGGTCGTGGTCGTGGCCCGGCTCGCCCGTCGCCGTCCGCCCCTGCGGGAACGTCGGCCGGTCCACCGCGGTCGGCGCGGACGGGGCGCCGGGGTGGCCTCGATCAGGCGGGTCTCCTCCTCGGTCCGCGCCCCGGGGGCGGCGAGCACGGCGACCACCAGGAGCGCCGCCCCCTGCGTGACCAGCCACGCGGTGTGGACGGGGTCGACGTGGCGGAGGTCCAGCGCGCCGCCCTCCGGCGGCAGCTCCCACGCCTGGACGCCGCTCTCCGTCGCGGCGGGGGTCAGCTCGGCCCCGTCGAGCGTCGCCCGCCACCCGTCGTCGGCGGGCTCGGCCAGGTACAGCAGCCGTCCGCCCCCGCCGTCGGGCAGATCGTCGCCGACCGCGAGGACCTCGGCCTCGACCTCGTCGGTCCCGTCGGCGGCCGGCTCGACCACGCGCAGGACCCCGGTGGGCTCCCCCACCCGCCAGAGCCCGTAGCGGTCGGACAGCGACATCCGCAGCAGGCCGGGCGTGCCGTCCAGGGTCGTGACCATCGAGGTGTCGTGCGGGCCGTCGACCTCCGGACGCGGGTACAGCACGTACTGGACGCCGAAGTCGGCGAGGGTGTGCAGGTGCTCGCCGCCCTGACCGGCGACCAGCTCGGCGACCGCACGGTCCATGACCTCCCTGGTCGGGGCGGTCGGCACGACGCCCTCGTCCCCGAGCCGGGGTTCCTCTCCGCGCAGGACGGTGTAGTCGACGCCGCCCTCGCCCGGGGTGACGACCAGCGTGCGGGGCCGGGTGCCGTCCTGGTCGATGACCGCCAGCGCGCGGGACACCACCGTGTCGGCCCGGCCGGTGAGCGGCCCGTCCACGCCCTCCGCCACCCACACGGCCGCGGCGGAGAGGGGTGTGGCCAGCGCGAGGGCGGACACGGCGACCGCGAACACCCGGCGGATCCCGCCGAGGCGCAGCATGGGGCCGAGCGACCGCGCGCCGGTGGCGGCGGCCAGCAGCACGGCGGTGGCGGCGAACGACAGGGCGGTGCCGGGCCAGATCTGGACCGGGGGCCCGCCGGAGTACGGTTCGACGACCAGGCGGCTGGCCACGACGGCGACGAGCAGTCCGACCAGGGCGAGGGTCCACCCTGCGGCGACGATCATCCGGTCGCGCAGGAGCAGGAGCGAGCACAGCGCGGCGGCCCCGAACCCGGCCGTGACCCAGACCGGAGGGGTCCCCGGGCCGCCGGGGGACAGCAGGAGCAGCTGCGCGGCGGTGGCGCCGGTCGTCGGCGGGTGCAGTCCGGCCTCCAGCAGCCACAGCGTGGGGTGGCGCAGGAGTTCGAGCGACCACGGCAGCAGCAGGACGACCGGCACGGCCAGGCTCAGCGCGACGCTGACGTACAGCCGCCGCCCCAGGTGCCCGAACGCCGCCGCGACCAGCACCCCCGTGAACAGGGAGAGCGCCCACACGAGGGGCACGAACGCGGTGGCCGCCGCCAGGACCAGGCCGAGCCCCCACGCCGCGCGGCGGGAAGGTCGGGGCGGCAGCGTCACGAGGCGGACCAGGAGCAGCCCCATGACGGGCACCAGGATGTGGACGAGGGCCGTGCCGAGCCGCCCCTGGGCGACCGCGCCGGTGGCCGCGGGCAGCAGGGCGTAGACGGCGGCCGTCCACAGTCGGACCGGACGCGGTCCCACCACCTCGCGGGCGAGCAGGAAGGCCGTCAGCCCGGACAGCGGCACGCAGCCGAGGAGGACCACGGAGACGGCGATCCACGGCTGGCCCAGCGTGAGCGTGGACGCCAGCGCCAGGAGGCCGACGTGGGGCGCGACGGGCGTGCTCGACCCCAGCCCGGTGTCGGGCCACGCGGCCAGGTAGAGGGACCACAGATCGGCCGCCGAGCCCGCGACCGGGGGCAGCGCCCCGCCCGCGAGGAGGTCGCCGAACAGCAGGGAGCGTTCGGCGACGACGGCGACGACGGCCAGGCCCAGGACGAGCAGGACGCCGGGGCGCAGAACGACCCGGCGCAGGAAGCTGGTCTGGTCGGCGAGCGCGGCGGCCTCGTCGTCGGAGCCGGGCGCGACGGTGACCGCTTGGTGGCGGCCGGGGGTGTTGAGCACGGGCTCGCCGGACAGGATGCCGGTGAGGGTGTCGGCGAACTGGCGCAGGGCCACGCCCCGGGCGAGGAACGGGCGGATCGCGCTGTAGGTGCGGCGCCGGTCGCGGCGCCGCCGGAACCGGGCCCTGGCCAGGCGCAGCGGTCTCAGGTACACGAGCGTGATGGCCGCGGCCTCGTCCAGCGCGTTGCCGGGCTGCTTGATGAGCAGGTACGTCAGGACGCGCAGCAGCGAGGCGACGGAGTTGCGCACGAGCGCGGCCGCCATGCCGCCCGCGGGCAGGTTGGCCAGGAGGACGAACACGGCGTGCCTGCGGTCGACCCGGCGCGGGTGGTTGCGCGTGGCGGTGATGCGGCGGCGCCGGCGGGCCGAGGCCTCGGCGTGGTAGGCGACCGCGTCCGTGACCAGGACCGCGCGGAGCCCGGCGCCGCCCACGCGCCAGCAGAAGTCGATGTCGTCGCGGAAGAGGGGGAGCGCGGGGTCGAATCCGCCGAGCCGGTCCCACACGTCGCGGCGGACGAGCATGCCCGCGCTGGAGACGGCGAGGACCTGGCGGGTGCCGTCGTGCTGGCCGTGGTCGAACTCGCGCTGTTCGAGGCCGGTCTCGCGGCGCCCCGCCCCGTCGATGGTGACGCCCGCCTCGACGAGGCGGCGGCGGTCGAACCAGTCGCGGAGCTTGGGTCCGAGCACGGCGGCCCGGGGGTCCTGGTCGGCGGCGGCGAGCAGGCGGTCGAGGGCGTCGCGTTCGGGGGTGAGGTCGTCGTGGATGAGCCAGATCCACTCCGTGGCGCCCGCGTGGCTGGGGACGGGGGTGGTGGAGCGGGGGAGGCCGAGCGCGCCGCGGACGGCGTCGCCGTAGCCGGTGGTGGCCGGGAGGTCGAGGACGGCGTCGTCGGGCAGGTACTCGGTGAGCAGGTCGGCGCTGCCGTCGGTGCTTCCGGTGTCGGCGGCCACGACGCGCTGGACGGGTCGGGACTGGCCGCGGACCGCGGCGAGGGTCTCCGGCAGCCAACGCGCGCCGTCGTGGGAGACGATGACCGCGGTGACGACGTGTCGGGCGGGGTCGTGGTCGAGCACGGCTGTGGTGGGTTCTCTTCCGGGAGAGGGGCGGGCCCCGGGTCGCGGGGACGGTGCCCCGCCGTCGGGCGCGTGTGCGCGCCGGGTGCCGGTGTGCCCCGTCCGGGTCCACTTCGGCACGGTTGGTCCGGAGTGGCCGGTCCGGCACGGTGGGCGCGGGTCATCACCATACGCCACCTCGGCAAGGCGCGGGGCTGTTCGTCCGCGTCGCCGACGAGGCGGCGAATCACCGCATTCACACCAGCACGGATGTGTGGTGCAATCCTCACCAAAGTCCCAAACGGGATGAAACATGAAAAAGGCGCGTCCGGACTCGCGGCCCGGACGCGCCTCGCGCGTGTGCCCTACAGCATCTCCGCCAGGAAATCGAAATCCCCTCCGGCGGCTTTCTTCAGCCTCCGGCGCTCACGCTCGGAGAGTCCCCCCCAGATGCCGAAGCGCTCGTCGTGCTCCAGCGCGTATTCCAGACACTCCGCACGCACCTCACACGACTGGCAGACCTTCTTCGCCTCCCGGGTCGAGCCGCCCTTCTCGGGGAAGAACGCCTCCGGGTCGGTCTGCGCGCACAAGGCACGTTCCTGCCAGCCCAGATCCTCGTCCGAGCCGTGCGCCAGCGGGATCACCTCGCTCATGCGCACCTCCTGTTGCCCCCCATAGATGTCCCCGGCCCTTTTCGTCCCCCAAGGCCGGGTGGAATCCCACCTTGAAATTACACGCGGGCCCGTGACCAGGAGTCAAGCGCCCTACGTGGTAATCCACTGAATATCATGTAACGAACCGCCAACGACGATCGTGCCATGTCCGTTCTGTGAATTACCACGCAATTCACGGCCTTCCCAAGCGGCGGGGGCGCGGAGGCGCCAGGCGCGATCAGCGCTGGTCCTCCCCGCCGTACCAGCCCTGCTGGCCACCACTGGTGCCCTGTCCCTGCTGGTCAGAGCCGTAGGAGGCGTCTCCCTCGTACTGGCTTCCGTACGAGGCGCCGCCCTGGCCGGACGTGTCCGTACCAGCCTGCTCACCGGAGTTAAAGAAAGGGTCAACTCCGCCGGCGGACGGTGTGTCCTGCGCCTGCTGGCCCTGCTCGGCGCCCTGGTACCACCCGTACTGGATGGCGTCCTGGGCCGCCTGCTCACCCGAGGACGCCGCCTGCTGCGCGGCCTGCTGGGCGTCGTAGGCCTGCGGCGCGTACTGCGAGGGGTCGTAGGCCTGGCCGGCGTCCTGGTGCTGGGCGACCGCGTCCTGCTGCTGGCCGTACTGCTGGCCGTACTGCGAGGGGTCGTAGGCCTGCTGGCCGCCCGTGCCGTAGGCGTAACCCTGCTGCTGGGCCGCCGCGTCGCCGTACTGCCCGTAGGCCTGCTGGGCCCCGGTGCCGTACGCCGGCGCCTGCTGGGCCGAGGCGTCGTACGCCTGCTGGGCGCCGGTGCCGTACGCCGCCTGCTGCTGGCCGTGGGCGTCGTAGGCCTGCTGCTGGGCCGAGGCGTCGTACGCCTGCTGCGCGCCGGTGCCGTAGGCCGCCTGCTGCGCCGAGGCGTCGTAGCCCTGGGCCTCCTGCCCGTACTGGGCATAGGCCTGCTGCTGGCCGGAGGCGCCGCCCTGCGCGTACGCCTGCCCGTACGCCTGCTGCTGGCCCGACGTCGTCTGGGTCGGGTCCTGCCCGTAGACCTGCCCGGCGCCGGTCTGCGTCGGGTCGGCGGCCGGGTACCCGGGCTGGCCGTAGGCCTGGGCCGCACCGTACGGCTGCTGCGGGTGGTACTGGGCCTGCGGAGTCGCCCGCGGGACCACCGCGGGGTCGTTGTAGAGCTTGAGGAAGACGAAGCCCGCCATGCCGAGCACCGCGCCCTCGGCGAGCGTCGTGAAGAAGCGCGCGAAGCCGAACCCGACGTTCCCGGCGTCGACGAACCCGGTGATGAGCGAGATCAGGGCGAACAGCAGCCCGACGCCGACCATGATCATCGCGGTCACGACGATCGGCGCGGCGGCCGGACGCGTGCGTTGGCTCGTGAGCACCAGGGCGACGGCGGCGACCAGGAGGACGACGTTCCACAGACCGAAGAAGCTGGACGCGGCCGACTCCACCCCGGCGGCGAAGCCCCCGGTGTAGTCGCTGGCCACCACGATCAGGCGGATCAGCCCGGAGAGCAGGGACGCCCCCACGGCCCCGAGGAGCACCCAGGCCCCCAGCGGGCGCAGGCGTTCGAGTGATTCGTTGTTCAAGAGAGGATCCCCTCCGCTGGTTCCCCCACCGAGACGGGGGAGGCTTTGCATATCGTCGGGCTGTCGGGTGCCGGCCGCGCCCCGACGGGGAATGGGGACATCGGACACAGCCGACCGGTGAGACGGCGGACGCGGCCCCGGAGTTCGGAGATCCCCGGTCGGAGCGCGATCACGCCGAGGTCGTGCCCCACGGCGGGGCAGACGACTCATACACGCCCCCAGCCTGCCAGACTTGGACGCATGCGGATAGTCGTACCGGCCGGCGGTATCGGCGGAGCACGGTTCCTTCGCGGCCTGCGGGCCGTGCTCGGGACCGGCGCCCCCACCACCGGGGACCAGACCACAGACAGCGCCATCACCGTCATCGGCAACACCGGCGACGACATCACCCTGTTCGGCCTCCGGATCTGTCCGGATCTGGACACCGTGATGTACACCCTGGGCGGGGGCATCGACGAGGAACAGGGCTGGGGCAGGGCCGACGAGACCTTCACCGTCAAGGAGGAGCTCGCCGCCTACGGCATGCGGCCCACGTGGTTCGGCCTGGGCGACCGGGACACCGCCACCCACATCGTCCGCGCCCAGATGCTCGCCGCCGGGTACCCGCTCTCGGCGGTCACCGAGGCGCTGTGCGAACGCTGGAAGCCCGGCGTCCGCCTGCTGCCCATGACCGACGACCAGGTGGAGACGCACGTGGTGGTCGACGACGGCGAGGGCCGCCGCGCGATCCACTTCCAGGAGTGGTGGATCCGCCACCGCGCCGCGCTGCCCGCCGAGCGGATCATCAGCGTGGGCGCCGAGTCGGCCAAGCCCGCGCCGGGCGTCCTGGCCGCCATCGCCGAGGCGGACGCCGTGATCCTGCCGCCGTCCAACCCGGTCGTCAGCGTCGGGTCCGTGCTGGGCGTGCCCGGCATCCGCGAGGCGCTGGTCGGCAAGACCGTGGTCGGCGTCTCGCCGATCATCGGCGGCGCGCCCGTGCGCGGGATGGCCGACGCCTGCCTGACCGCGATCGGCGTGGAGACGGGCGCCGCCGCCGTCGCCGAGCACCTGGGATCGGACCTGCTCGACGGCTGGCTGGTGGACGAGGCCGACGCGGACGCGAAGGTCGAGGGCATCGAGGTACGCTCCCGGCCGCTGTACATGAGCGACCCCGCGGCGACCGAGGCGATCGCGCGCGCGGCGGTGGACCTGGCGGTCGAGTTGTCGAAGGAGCGGACGTGACCGACGACATACGCGTGCGCGGACTCGCCGGGATGCCCGAGGTGCGCCCGGGCGACGACCTCACGGCCCTGGTCGCCGACGCCGTGGCCGCCTCGGGCACGCCCCTGGCCGACGGCGACGTGCTCGTGGTGACCTCCAAGATCGTCAGCAAGGCCGAGGGCCGTGCCCGGCGGATGGACCGCGACGCGGCGGTCGACGCGGAGACCGTGCGCGTGGTGGCCCGGGCCGGGCGTACGCGGATCGTGCAGACGCGGCACGGACTCGTGATGGCCGCCGGCGGGGTGGACGCCTCCAACGTGGAACCCGGAACGGTCCTGCTGCTGCCCGAGGACCCCGACGCCTCCGCCCGCGCCCTGCGCGCGGGGCTGCGCGGGCTGCTGGGTGTGGACGTGGCGGTGGTCGTCTCCGACACGTTCGGCCGTCCGTGGCGGGTGGGGCAGACGGACGTGGCGATCGGCGCGGCGGGTCTGTCGGTGCTCCAGGATCTGCGGGGCGGCACGGACACCCACGGCAACGTCATGGAGGTGACCGTGAACGCGGTCGCCGACGAGATCGCGGGCGCGGGCGAGCTGGTCAAGGGCAAGGCCGACGGTGTGCCGGTCGCCGTGGTCAGCGGTCTGGGCGCCCTGGTCACCGAGGAGGACGGCCCGGGGGCGGCCGCGCTCGTCCGCTCGGCCGACGCCGACCTGTTCCGCTACGGATCGCGCGACGTCGTGCCCGCCCGGCGCACGGTGCGCGCGTTCACCGGCGCCCCGGTGGACCCGGCCGCGGTGCGGCGTGCGGTGGGCACGGCGCTGACCGCGCCCGCGCCCCACCACACGACCCCGTGGCGGTACGTCCTGGTGGAGTCGGAACGCACGCGCAAGCGGCTGCTGGACGCCATGGTGGACGCGTGGGTGGCCGACCTGCGCGGCGACGGCTTCTCCGAGGAGGCGGTCGCGCGGCGGACCCGGCGGGGCGACGTGCTGCGCGACGCGCCGTACCTGGTGGTCCCGTTCCTGGTCGCCGACGGCGCGCACCCCTACCCGGACCGGCGCCGGGCGGACGCGGAGCGGTCGATGTTCCTGGTCGCCATGGGTGCCGGAGTGCAGAGCCTGCTGGTGGGACTGGCGATGGAGGGACTGGGCTCGGCCTGGATCTCCTCGACCATGTTCTGCCCGGACGTCGTGCGCGAGGTGCTCGACGTGCCGGAGGACTGGCAGCCGATGGGGGCGGTGGCGGTCGGCCACGCGGCCGAGCCGCCGAGGGAGCGACCGCCACGCGATCCGGAGGACTTCGTGACCGTGCGATGACGCGGTGGGTGACCGACGGCCGGCGTCCCGGGGCGGGACGCCGGCCGTTCGCGTGTGTGCGGTGCGTGACCTCCATGGCCTCACCGACCCCGTGGAGCACAGAAGTCACATGTGACACGGGCTCACGCCACGCCTCCGAAAAATCGCAAAGTTTCCTTACGGTTTTCGTTGACGCGCCGGTCAAGCAACTCTAAGGTTTCTTAACAATTAAGGGCACTCAGCCGGTTCGTCGCCCCCGCCCGACGAGAGGAGCACCCCCCATGCTCGACGTCCGCCGAACCCCCCGCCCGCGAAGGAGTGGCCCGTCGCGGGCCAGAGCCGCCCTGACCGGCGCCTTCGCCGTCCTGGCCGCCGTGCTCGTCGCCGGCGCCGCCCCGCTCCCCCTCGCGGCCGAGGAGGCCGAGCCCGTCGCCGGGACCAACACCGCCCAGGCGACCGGACAGTGGCTCACGGGCTACTGGCACAATTTCGACAACGGTTCCACCGTTCTGACGCTGGCCGACATCCCGTCCGAGTACAACCTCGTGGCCGTCGCCTTCGCCGACAACCACCCCTCGCTCGACGGCGGCATCACGTTCAACCTCGCCAGCGGCGAGCTGAACGGCTACACCGACGCCCAGTTCCGGTCCGACATCGCCGCCGTCCAGGCCCAGGGCCGCAAGGTCATCCTGTCGGTCGGCGGCCAGAACGGGCACGTGAGCGTCACCAACGCCACCCAGGCGCGGAACTTCGCCGACACGGCGTACGCGCTGATGCGGGACTACGGGTTCGACGGCATCGACATCGACCTCGAACACGGGATCAACGCCCAGTACATGGAGTCCGCGCTGCGCGACCTGCGCGCGAGCGCCGGGTCGGGCCTGGTCATCGCGATGGCGCCGCAGACCATCGACTTCCAGGCGCCCAGCCAGCAGTACTACCGGCTCGCGTCGAACATCCGCGACATCCTCACCATCGTGAACATGCAGTACTACAACTCCGGCACGATGCTGGGGTGCGACGGCCAGGTCTACGGCCAGGGCACGGTCGACTTCGTCGCCGCCCAGGCCTGCATCCAGCTGGAGATGGGGCTGTCCCCGAGCCAGGTCGGACTGGGCCTCCCCGCCGTCCCCTCGGCCGCCGGCGGCGGGTACATGCCCACGAGCAGCGTCATCGCCGCCCTCGACTGCCTGGAGGCCGGGACCGGCTGCGGCCGGTACTCGCCCAGCACCCCGTACGGCCCCATCGGCGGCGTGATGACCTGGTCGATCAACTGGGACGCGACCAACGGCTACCAGTTCGCCAACGACATCTCGGCGCGGCTCGGCACCGGACCGACGGACCCGCCGACCGACCCGCCCACGGACCCCCCGACCGACCCTCCGGTCGACTGCGACGCTCCGGCCTGGTCCTCCGGCACCGTCTACACCGGCGGTGACCTCGTCTCCCACGAGGGCACCGTGTACCGGGCCAAGTGGTGGACGCTGGGCGAGGAGCCGGGCACCACCGGCCAGTGGGGCGTCTGGGAGACCGTCGGCGCCTGCTGACCCGCGCGGGCCGCCCCGGTCCCGCCTCTTCCTCTCCCTCCCCCCTGGGTGGGCCGTCACCCCACTCCCCTCGCGTGACGGCCCACCTCCCCCTCCGGTCCGCCCGGTCTCCCCCTTCACCGGCCGACGTCCTCGGCCTCCTGTCACCACCGTGAACCCCTCCCCCGCCTCCGGCCGGGGAGGGGCCCGCTCGGTGTGCCCTGAGAACACCACGAGAAAGGGTCCCCCATGACCTCCCGACCCCCCAGGGAACGGGCCCGGCCCGTCCGGTGGGCCAGAGCCCTCGGCGCGGCCGCCGCGGGGCTGTGCGTGTCAGCGAGCATGCTCGTCACGGCGCCGACCGCGCACGCCGCGACGACCGCGCCCGAGGCCGCGCCGGCGCCCGCCTCCACCACCGACCACGCCGGGTGCCGGCCCGACGGGCTCTACCGGACGCCCGGGGTCGACGTCCCGTACTGCGACGTCTACGACGCCGACGGCCGAGAGATCCTCCCCAACGACCTCGACCGCCGGGTGATCGGCTACTTCACCAGCTGGCGCAACGGCTCCAACGGCCAGCCGTCCTATCTCGTCGACGACATCCCCTGGGACCGGATCTCCCACATCAACTACGCCTTCGGGCACGTCGACGGCGACCACCGCCTCTCCGTGGGACCGGACGGGCCCGACAACCCGGCCACCGGCATGACCTGGGACGAGCCGGGTCTGGAACCGGACCCCGAGTTCGCCTACAACGGCCACTTCAACCAGCTCAACAAGTTCAAGAAGGAGAACCCGGGCGTCCGGACCCTGGTCGCCGTCGGCGGCTGGGCCGAGACCGGCGGCTACTTCGGGCCGGACGGCACGCGCGTGGACTCCGGCGGCTTCTACTCGATGACCACGACCGCCACCGGCGTCAACCACCAGGGGATCGAGACCTTCGCCGACTCGGCGGTCGCGTTCGTCCGCGAGTACGGGTTCGACGGCGTCGACATCGACTACGAGTACGCCACCTCCAACAACGGCGCGGGCAACCCCGACGACTTCTGGATCTCCGACGCGCGCCGCGGGCACCTCTGGGAGGGCTACGAGGAGCTGATGCGCGTCCTGCGCGAGAAGCTCGACGCGGCCTCGGCCGAGGACGGCAGGTACTACCAGCTGACCGCCGCCGTGCCCTCCTCCGGCTGGCTGCTGCGCGGGCAGGAGGTGCACCAGGTCGTGCGGTACCTGGACTTCGTCAACATGATGACCTACGACCTGCACGGCACGTGGAACCACTTCGTCGGGCACAACGGCGCGCTCTACGACAGCGGCCAGGACCCCGAGCTGGCCGACGTCTACAACGCCTACGACGGCATCGGCTACCTCAACGCCGACTGGGCCCACCACTACTTCCGCGGCGCCATGCAGGCGGGGCGGATCAACCTCGGCGTGCCGTTCTACACGCGCGGATGGAGGGACGTCGAGGGCGGACAGAACGGGCTGTGGGGCACCGCGGCGCTGCCGAACCAGAACGAGTGCCAGCCCGGAACCGGCGTCACCGTGCCCTGCGGCGACGGCGCGGACGGCATCGACAACCTGTGGCACGACAGCGACCCCGTCACCGGGAACGCCGTCGCCGCCGGGGCCAACCCGATGTGGCACGTGCTGAACCTGGAGAACGGCGTCGTCGGGGACTACGTCGCCGACTACGGGATCACGGACGGGATCGAGGGCTCCTACACCCGCCACTGGGACGACGTCACCAAGAACGAGTGGTGGTGGAACTCCACGACCGGCACGTTCCTGTCCGGTGACGCGGACCGGACCATCGCCGCCAAGACCGACTACGTCGCCGCCAACGGCCTCGGCGGCATCATGATCTGGGAGATGGCGGGCGACTACGCCTACGACGCCGCCGCGGGCCAGTACGTGATGGGCGACACCCTCGTCACCGGCATCCACGAGGCGTTCAGCACCGCGGGACCGTACGGCGCCGCCAAGGCCGAGACCGCCGCGCCCGCGGAGGTCCTCGACGTCGACGTGGACTTCCACGGGTTCGCCCTGGGCGACAACAACTACCCGATCACCCCGGACGTGACCGTCACGAACAATTCGGCGGGCGCGATCCCCGGCGGCTCGACGATCACGTTCGACTACGGCACCTCGGCCCCGGCCACCATGAGCGACCAGTCCGGCATGGGGCTGACCCACATCCAGAACGGCCACGACCGGGGCGACAACGTCGGCGGCCTGGACGGCGACTTCCACCGGGTGGAGCTCACCGTTCCGAGCTGGCAGAGCATCCCGGCCGGGGGGTCGCTGGACTTCACGCTCAGCTACCGGCTGCCGATCGCGCAGCCGTCCAACGTCCGCGTCAACGTGGGCGGGAACGAGTACGCCGTCACCTACGACCACCCCCGCGAGGGCACCTTGGTCGACGCGCCCGCGGGCGGCGGCGGTGACGGCGGCGGTGGCACCCCCGACGACTGCGCCGCCCCGGCGTGGGTCTCCGGCGAGACCTACACCCAGGGCGACACCGTGACGCACAACGGTGCGGCGTACCGGGCCAAGTGGTGGACGCAGGCGGAACCCGGCACCACCGGCGAGTGGGGCGCCTGGGAGTCCCTCGGCGCCTGCTGACCAGGTGCGGGGCCGCCGGGGCGGCCCCGCCTTCCCCAGACGACGCCCCCGACGCGGCCCTGTCTCCGCGCCGGGGGCGTCTGTAGGATCAGACTGGGCCCCCGCCGCATCCGCCTCCGGCGCGGTGGGCCCCCACGCCGTTCCTCAGATCCGCACGATCCGCAGGGTCGGATCGAGCTTGCCGATGTCGTCCGGGTCCGAGGTGAGGACCGTGGCGTTCAACTCCGCGGCCAACAGGGCCACGTGGCCATCCACCACATCGCTCGTACCGCTGCGGGCCAGAAGGGCTCCGGCCCGGCGCGCGCTCCCAAGGTCCAGCGGGTGCGCGAGAACGCCCTTGGACTTCACAAGCCTGGCAATGACCTGTTGACGGGGATCGCCCCGCCACACCTGGGCCAGCACCCCCGCGGACACGTGCGCGACGACACGCTCCTCATACAGGAGTTCCTGGACCTGATAGGCCCGGGGGTTCCTCCGTTCGAGGGCGATGAGGAATCCCGAGTCGAGGACGACCTGTTTCATGTTGAGAACCCTAGGCAGCGGCGTGGGAGTTGTCCTCGAAATCGGAGAACTCGTCCGCCTCGTCCAACCCCAGAGCCTCCCTGGCCCACTGCCTGTCCTCGGCCGAAACCTCTCCGACCTCGGCTTTCAGTTCATCGAGCGTCGCCCTGACGGCCACCCAGTCCGGCGCGTTCTCCGCGAGTTCGGTGAAGTACGCCGACACCGATCCAGCCTGCCCGGAATCCACCGCACGCTGGGCTTTGGCCACGATCTCCTCCGGGACGCTGATAGTGACGCGCTTGTTCGTCATACTCGGATCATACTCCGCGCATACTCCCGTGTCCCGGAGGAACGTGAACCTCCCTACACGAGCGGCAGGGTGGGGCGCCGGACGCTGGGGGCGACCCCGTCGCTGGCCTCCGCCACCCGGCGCCGGTCCTCGGCGACCTCCCCGTAGAGCGTCGTCCGCTGGCGGACGGGGCGACCGGTCGGCGCGACCAGGGCGCGGATGTCGCTGATCGTCTTGTACGACCCCTGCCCCGATCCCGCCATCCGGCTGATCGTCTCCTCCATGAGCGTGCCGCCCACGTCGTTGACCCCGCCCGCCAGCAGCTGGCGGCACGTGTCCTCGGCGAGTTTGACCCACGAGCACTGGATGTTGTCGATGCTGCCGTGCAGCAGCAGCCGGGCCAGCGCGTGCACCGCCCGGTTCTCGCGCACCGTGGGCCCCGTCCTGGCCAGCCCCGCCAGGTAGATCGGGGCGTTGGTGTGCACGAACGGCAGCGGCACGAACTCGGTGAAGCCCGGGCGGCCGTTGCGCTCCTGGGCGCGTTCCTGGAGCGACCGCAGGAGCTTGAGGTGGGCGACCCAGTGGCGCGGCGAGTCCACGTGCCCGTACATCATCGTGGACGTGGTGGGGATGCCCAGGTCGTGCGCGGCCGTGATCACCTCGATCCACTCGCTCGCGGGCAGCTTGCCCTTGGTGAGGATCCAGCGGACCTCGTCGTCGAGGATCTCCGCCGCGGTCCCGGGGATCGAGCCGAGCCCCGCCTCGCGCGCCCGCGTCAGCCACTCGCGGATCGGCAGGTCGGTGCGCGACGCCCCGTTGACCACCTCCATCGGGCTGAACGCGTGGACGTGCATGTCCGGCGCCCGGTCGCGGACGGCCGCGGCGATGTCGAAGTAGGCGGTGCCGGGCAGGTCGGGATGGATCCCGCCCTGCATGCACACCTCCGTGGCCCCCGCGTTCCACGCCTCCTCCGCGCGGTCGGCGACCTGGTCGAGGGAGAGCGTGTAGGCGTCGGCGTCCGTGCGGCGCTGGGCGAAGGCGCAGAACCGGCAACCGGTGTAGCAGACGTTGGTGAAGTTGATGTTCCTGGTGACCACGAACGTGACGTCGTCGCCGACGGTGTCGCGCCGGACCCGGTCCGCCAGGTCGGCCAGCGCCTCCAGCTCGGGGCCGTCGGCGTGCAGCAGCGCGAGCGCCTCGTCGTCGGTGAGTCCGGCGGGGTCCGACTCGGCGCTGCGCAGGGCGGCGGCGATCTCCGGGTCGAACCGGCGGGGCACGGCCCCCTCCCGGTCGACGCCCGCGCGCAGCTCGTCCCAGTCGCCGTAGACCGAGTCGAAGTCGCCGCGCCGGTCCTCGCTCCGGCCCCGCCCGTCGATCCCGGTGTGCAGGTCGGTGCGGCCCGAGGAGACCAGCACGGCCTCGGGTTCCTGCCACGGACGGCCCACGACGGGCGCGTCCTCGCGGGCCAACCCGGTCTCAGGGTCGGCGAGCGCGGCCACGTGTCCGGCCACCCTCGGGTCGAGCCACGGCTCGCCCATCCGGACGTACTCCGGGTAGACGGTGAGCCGCTCGCGCAGGGTGAAGCCCAGGGCGGCGGTGCGCGCGGCCAGGTCGTCGATCTGCGGCCACGGGCGCTCGGGGTTGACGTGGTCGGGGGTGAGCGGGGAGACCCCGCCCCAGTCGTCGATGCCCGCGCGGACCATGAGCGCGTACTCGTCCACGCCCCCGCTCTCGGCGCCGATGAGGTTGGGCGGCGCCTGGACGTGCGCCCTGGGCCCCATGACGAGGCGGGTGACGGCGATCGCGGCGGCCATCTCCTCGCGCTCGGCGTCGGGCCGGTGCATCATCGCGGTCGCCGGTTTGGCGCGGAAGTTCTGGACGATGACCTCCTGGATGCCGCCGTAGCGGCGGGCCGCGGCGCGCACGGCGAAGATCGACTCGGCGCGCTCGCGGTGGTTCTCGCCGATCCCCAGCAGGATGCCGGTGGTGAACGGGACGCTGGACCGCCCCGCGTCCTCCAGGACCCGCAACCGCACCGCGGGGTCCTTGTCCGGACTGCCGTAGTGCGCCTGGCCCTTCTCCGTGAACAGGCGCGTCGAGGTGGTCTCCAGCATCATCCCCATGGACGGGGCGACCGGCTTGAGCCGCTGCAGGTCCGACCAGGTGAGCACGCCCGGGTTGAGGTGCGGCAGGAGACCGGTCTCCTCCAGCACCATGACGGCCATGGCGCGCACGTAGGACAGGGTGTCGTCGTAGCCGTGCGCGTCGAGCCACTCGGCCGCCGCCGACCAGCGGTCCTCGGGGCGGTCCCCGAGGGTGAAGAGGGCCTCCTTGCACCCGAGTGCGGCGCCCTGGCGCGCGATCTCCAGGACCTCGTCGGGGGACAGGAAGGGGGATTCCAGACGTCCGGGCACGGTGGCGAACGTGCAGTAGTGGCAGCGGTCCCGGCACAGCCGGGTCAGGGGGACGAAGACCTTGCGGCTGTAGGTGATCACCCCGGGTCGCCCGGCGGCCGACAACCCCGCGTCGCGGACCCGCCCGGCGTGGTCGAGGAGCGTCTCCAGAGCGTCGCCGCGGGCGTGGAGGAGCACCTCGGCCTCGGTGACGTCGAGGGTCTTTCCGTCGCGGGCGCGGGCCAGCGCGCGGCGCATCGCGGAGGGGGTCGGGGAGGCGTTGGTTCCCAGGTCGTTCGCACCACTCATGGACGCACCCTACGATGCGCGGGTCGGCGCCGTGTCGGGGGAGTCGGTCGTGAGCGCGGAGCGGGGGGTGCCGGGCCGCGGGCGTCCGTCCAGGCGATCTGCGATCATCGGTGGACCGTGCCGTGAGGAGGGAGGGCCCCGTGCTGGGTCGGCTGCGCGACAACCCGTGGGTGCGACTGGCCGTGCTGCTGGCGCTCCTGGCGTGCGCGGGCCTGGCGGTCCGGGCGCACTGGGAACAGGCCCGGGACGCCGCCCTGGCGCTGCCGCTGTGGGTCCTGCCGACGGCGGTGCTGGCGGGCATGGCGGGGCTGACCGGACAGATGATGGCCTGGCGCGCGCTGCTCACCGGGCTCGGATCACCCCTGCCGCGCGCCGTCGCGGCACGCGTGATGTTCGTCGGACAGCTCGGCAAGTACCTGCCCGGGTCGGTGTGGGCGTTCGTCGCCCAGGTGGAGCTGGCGCGGGACTGGCGGGTGCCGCGCGTGCGCGGGGCCGCCGCGACCCTGCTCGCCGTCGGGGTGACGGTCGCGGTGAGCCTGTGCGTCGCGGCGGTCGCGCTGCCGCTGTCGTCCGCCGAGGCGGCCCGGCGCTGGTGGTGGGCGCTGGCCCTGGCGCCCCTGTTCCTGGCCGCCCTGCACCCGCGCGTGGTGGGGCTGGGCGTGCGGATCGCCGCCCGCCCGTTCGCCCGGTTCCGGGAGGTGGCCGAGGCCGGCCCGCTCCGGTTGCCGGGGCGCGCGACGGCCGCGGCGGTCGCGTGGACCCTGCTGGCGTGGGCGCCGTTGGGCGCGCACGTGTGGCTGTTGACGTGGGCGGTGGGCGGCGACCCCGTGCGCTCGATCGGGCCCGCGGTGGGGGCCTACGCCCTGGCGTGGACGCTGGGGCTGCTGGTGGTGTTCGCGCCCGCCGGCCTGGGGGTGCGCGAGGCGGTGCTGGTGGTGGCGCTGGCCCCGGTCGTCGACGCGGGCGCCGCGCTGGTGGTCGCGGTGCTCTCCCGACTGGTCATGACGGTCGCGGACGTGGCGTGGGCGGGGTTGTCCGTCCCGCTGTCCCGGATGACCCGCCCCGAGTCGGCGCAGGGGCCGGGAACGTCGGACGCTCCCGGCGATCCGGCGAGGACCCAAGCCCCCGACCGGAACGTGTGACCCGGGGTACGCGCGGCAGCCCGCCGACGACGGGGGGCGGATCGGCGTCCGCGTGAACTCCTTCCCGGGGATCGGGCTAGTAGGAGTGTGAGACCACCGTCCATCGACCTGATCGGATCCCCCATGCCCGAGACCGTCCCCAGGGCCTCCGCACCCGGCGGACCGGAGTCCGACGCGGTCGTCGTCCAACGCTCCCTGACCGACCCCGCGGCGTTCGGCGAGGTCTTCCGCCGCCACGCGCCCGCGCTGCACCGGTACGTCGCCCGACGTCTGGGCACGGCCGACGCCGACGACATCGTCGCCGAGACCTTCCACACCGCGTTCCGCAGGCGCCACCGGTACGACACCGACCGTCCCGACGCCCGACCGTGGCTGTGGCGGATCGCCACCAACCTGGTGCGCCGCCGCCACCGGTCGGAGACACGCGCCTACAGGGCGCTGGCTCGGACCGGCTCGGACCCGGTCATGGAGGGCTTCGCCGAACGGGTCGCCGAGCGCGTGGACGCGACCGCCCTCTCCGGTGACCTGGCCTCGGCCCTGGCGCGCCTGTCCCGGGGCGACCGGGACACGCTGCTGCTCATCGCCTGGGGAGGACTGACCTACGGGGAGACCGCCCAGGTGCTCGGCGTCCCGACGGGGACCGTCCGTTCCCGGCTCCACCGCGCCCGCACACGCGTGCGCGCCGCCCTGCCCGCCGCCTTCGTGAAGGGGACCTCCCAGTGAACGAGATCGACCGCCTGAGCCGGGTGCGCGCGGACGTCCCCGAGCCCACCGCGGAGGAACTGGCCGTGCGCACGGGCTGGCGCCCCGGAGGCCCGATGCCCGCCCGCCGCGTCCGCACGACCGGTTGGTTCCCCCTGGCCCTCTCCGGTGCGGCCGTGCTCGTGGCCGCGGCCGTGTTCGCGTTCCTGGCGCTGGGGCCGGGTGGATTCCTGGCCTCGGACTCGGTCGTGCTGACCCCGGTCGCCCCGGCGTCGGAGGAACCCGAGAACGACGGAAGCGCGTTGGAGGTCATGGCCCCCGTCATCGAGGCCGCCCGGTCCCAGCCGACCGACGGCGCGGTCTGGCATCAGAGCTTCACGACCGCCGACGCCTGGGGCGTGGGCCCCGAGGGCGACCGGTACGGGGTGTACGACGTCCGCGAGCGTCGGGGGTGGACGGACACCGAGACCGGGCGGACCGCCTACCAGGAGGTGTCGACGGACTGGTCGCTGGTCGCCGACCGCGTGCGAGAAGCGTGGCAGCGCGACGGCTCCCCCACGTTCTGGCCGGAGGAGACCGAGCGACGGGAAATCCCCACCCCGGTGGACGACGCGAGGCCGTACTCCACCACGGTGGACTACCCCATCGACGGCGAGTGGCTGAGCCCCCAGGACGTTCAGCACCTCCCCTCCGACCCGGATCGGCTGCGGGAGATGCTGCGGTCCGAGGACGAGGGGGAGGAGTCGTCGCACGGGGGGGACACGGCACAGGCGGGCTTCCCGTCCGTGAACGAACCGTCGATCGCAGCCGTCACCGGCAACCTGAACCTCCCCCTTCCTCCGCGGGTCAGGGCGGGCGTCTACGAGGTCCTGGCGGGCCTGCCCGGCGTCCGGGAGGCCGAGGGGGTGACCGAGGACCTGTCCGGACGGCCCGCCGTGGGCGTCGCCTACGACGTCGACGGGCTGGGGGACGGACGATACGAGGAGCGGATCCTTTTCGACCCCGGAACCGGTCGGCTCCTGTCCGTCGAGCGGGTCGTGGTCGAGGCCCCGGAGTGGGAGGCCGGCTGGGCCGAGCCCGGCGACGTGGTGCACTACAGGCTCTACGAAACCTCCGAGTGGACCGACTCCTGGCCCGACGTCCAGGATCCCTACGGCGGGTGACGTCGCGTGGAGCGCCGCCGCTCCGAGGACGGGGCGGCGCTCTCACGCCTCCAGCAACCGCCCGGTGTAGGCCGTCCAGTACGGTCCGGCGTCCACCGGGCGGACCCCGGCGCGCAGCCGTTCGGGCTCCCCCGGGGCGTAGAACTCCTTCAGCGCCCGCGCCAGGTCGCCGACGTCGCCCGGCGCGCACAGCAGACCGTCGACGCCGTCGCGGACGTGGTCCGCCAGCGTCCCGGCCCGGGTCGCGACCACGGGCACGCCGTGCTCGTGGGCGAGCCAGACGTTCTGGCTGGCCGTGGCCGTCCGGTACGGCAGGACGACGGCGTCGGCCTCCGCGAACAGCGCGGGCAGATCGGCGGCGGGCACGTACCCCTCGCGGAACCGGACGCGGTCGGCGACCCCCAGCTCGGCCGCCAGCTCCGACAGCTCGCCGGGGCCTTCCCAGAACTCCCCGGCCACGGTGAGCGCCACGTCCCGCGGGGCCCCGTCCGCCAGTGCCCGCACCAGCACGTCCACCCCCTTGTACGGGCGGACGATGCCGAGGAACAGCAGGTGCCGCCGCTCGCCGGGCGCGGGGGGCCGGGCGCCGCCGGTCTCCGGCAGGTGCGGCGGCATCCGCGCGACCACCGGACGGGACCTCCCCGGGCCCCGCAGCCCCTCGGCGAGGAGCGCCTGGTCGGGCGAGTGGGCGACCACGCCGTCGACCCGCCGGAGCAGCGCGCGGGTCAGGGACACGTCGACCGCGCCGCGCTCGTGCGGCAGCACGTTGTGGCACAACGCGACCACGCGCGTCCCCGCCCGCCGTGACCGCACGCCCGCGACGACCCCGAGGTAGGCGGGCACCTGCACCGGTGAGAACAGCGTGAGCACCACCAGGTCGGCCTCGTCCGCGAGGCGGCGCCCGGTGCGCCACCAGCCGTCCGGCCGGTACCAGGCCAGGCCGTGGCGGGTGTCGGGGTAGGGCTCTCCCTCCGGGTCGGCGATGGTCTGCTGCCCCGGGTACAGGGCGGAGGGGTACTGCGCCCGCCACGACTCGATCACCGTCGGATGGCCGAGCGCGCGCAGCCGGTGCGCCAGTTCGGTGGTGTGCCGGGCGCCGCCGCCCTTGTAGGGGTGGGCGGGCCCCACCAGGGCGACCCGGGCCGGTCCGCCGCTCACGCACCCTCCCGCGAGCGGACGATGAGGTCGGCCAGGAGGGCGATGGCCGCGATGATCAGCCCGGTCATGAGGATCATGACCGTGTTGTTGGGGATGTACAGCGGGTTGCGCACCTGGTCGAAGACGAACTTGGCGGCGCCGATCCCCAGCAGGGTCAGCGCGGGCGGCATGAGCACCTTGAGCGGGTTGAAGTACATGACCATCCGCAGTACCTGGAGGATGTAGCGGTAGGCGTCCTTGACGAAGTGGAACTTCGAGGTGCCCGCCCGTGTGGCGTACTCGATCGGCACGTACCGGACCGGGTGGTGGTTGGACAGGAAGGCCAGCGTGATCGTCGTGACGCAGGAGAACCCGGGCGGCAGGAGACGCAGGTAGGGGCGGGCCACATCGCGGCGGAACACGCGCAGTCCGGAGTTGAGGTCGGGGATGCGGGTGCCGGTGAGCCCTTCGGCGATCTTGCGGATCACCCACTTGGCGGGGACCCGCAGCGCCTTGTGCGACCCCATCTCCTGGGTGCGCGCCCCCACGACCTGGTCGGTCTCGGGGTCCTGGTCGAGCATGGCGACCAGCTCGGGGATGCGCTCGTTCGGGTAGCTCATGTCCGCGTCGGTCCACACGACGAACTCGCCGCGTGCCCGCTGGCTGCCGACCCGGCGCACCGTGCCGGAGCCGCCGTTGTGGCCGAACGCGATCACCCGCAGGTGGGGGTAGAGGGCCTCCGCGTCGCGCAGCCGGGCGAGGGTGTCGTCGGTGGAGGCGTCGTCCACGGCCAGCAGTTCGTAGCCGTACCCGGAGGCGTCCATGGCCGAGCTGATCCGTTTGACCTCGTCGAGGACGTGGTCCTGCTCGTTGTAGCAGGGAAGCACGATGGTGACCCGCACCGGCGAGTCGTCGGCGCCGCGGTCCTGGGTGTGATCGGGTGTCTGGCTCATGCGTCCGTCTGTGTGGTAGGGGGCTGGTCGGTCAGGCCGGGATGACGGCCACCCAGACGCTCCCGCGGAAGGTCCAGTGGCCGGTGGGCGGTTCCATGAGCGTACTGGGATCCATGTCGGCGACGACCTGGAAGGGCCGGACGGGCTCGACGTCGCCACCGGTCAACTCGTCGAGCGGGACCCAGTCCGGCGCGGCGAGGACGGCGTCGCGGCCGCGCTCGTGGATCTCGCCGACCACCCGTTCCACGTCCTGCGGCGTGGGCTCGTCCATCGCCGCGGTGGGCAGCCCGCAGACGTTCCGGAACAGCGGCATGTAGTTCCCGGCCATCCCGCTGTCGACCACGATCACCGACCCGTCCTCCGGGAGGTGCGCGCACAGGTTCTCCGTGGCCGCGACCGTGCCCACGTCCTGCCGGTAGCCCATGACGCCGTTGGCCGCCGTGGTGGCCGTCGGCACCGTCATCGCCACGGCGGCGCCCGCGGCCACCGCGGCCGGGAGGGAGCGCGCGAGGCCGGCGTGGCCGTTCGCGCGGACGGCGGTGTCGCAGTAGCGGGTCAACCAGGCCGCGAACCAGACGGCGAGGAGGATGAACGCGGGGATCACCAGGGCGATCAGCCGCCTGCTGGCCCAGGGGTGGTCGGGGGTGATGGCGGGCCGCAGGAGCGTGGTTCCCACCGTCCAGACCAGCAGCATGGCGGGCAGGACCCACTGGGGTTCACGGCGTTGGACGATCCGGCGCAGGATCAGGGCGAGACCGAGCCCGGCGAACAGGACGGTGCCCAGGCCCACGTACCACCCCACCCAGTAGAGGCTGAGGTCGTAGTAGGTGCGGCTGCCCTCGACCGGGAGCCCCTCGCGCTCCTGGACGGCCGCCACCCACTGGTCGGTGAAGTCGCTGCCGTGGCCGTAGTCGGGCCACAGCAGGGGTCGGATCGCGAAGCCGACCATCGCGACCAGCGCCAGCGCGGCCACCGCGCCGGGCAGCCAGCGGACCCGCTCCACACGGGGGACGCCGTGCCGCCACAGTGCGGCCGTGGCGACGGCGGTGAGCGCGATCACCGCGGCGCTGATCATCAGCAGCGGGTCCAGCGAGTCCGACAGGTAGTCCAGGTAGGGCTCGGAGAGTCCGTATCCGGCGTACAGGCCGAGCCCGCCGCCGACGGCCAGACCGCCCAGCAGCGGGAGGGCCTGGCCGCGGCGGGCCAGGAGCAGGAGCCCGACGAAGCCGACGACCGGAAGCAGATCGCGCAGGACGTCGATCCGGACCACCAGCCCCAGCCCGAACGACAGACCCGCGGCGGCCGCGAGGGTGTGCTGGGCGGACCAGCGGTCACGCAGGAAGGAACGCCGCGAGAGCGCGTCGTAGGCCAGGACGAGACCGCCGAGCAGGAGGATCTGGGTGACGGGTTCGCTGTAGGTGAACCGGCTGACCCACTGCTGGGGCAGGCACACGGCCAGCACCAGGGCCGCCAGCGGGGCCCAGCGGGCGCCGACCAGGCGTGCGGTGAGCCCGGCGAGGGTCAGCACGCCCAACGCGCCCAGGACCGGGGTGGTCACGAGCATGCCGGTGAGGCCGCCCGCCCAGTAGCCGATCGATGTGAGCAGGGGCGCTCCGGCCATGAACTGCGGCCAGATGACGTCGCCGCGCTGGTACTGGGCGAGGCTCTGGTAGCTGAGGGAGGGGTCGTCCCCGGCGATGAGGTCGGTGCGCAGGGGGATCGGCAGGGACCCGTTCTCCGCGATCCAGACCGTGTACATCGCGTAGGAGGCCGGGTCGCGCCGGATGACCAGCGCCTCCGCGTGGTAGGCGATCTGCACCGCGGCGAACGCCACGACGATCAGCAGCACCAGGACGACCGGCCACCAGGGCACGTCCTCCTCCGGGTCCGGGACGAGCCGCGTCACCAGGACACAGGCCGCGAACACCGCCGGGACACCGGCGACGAGCCCCGTCACGGGCGTGAGGACACCGAACACCAGAAGGGGGAAGGCCACCAGGAGCCAGGCCGAGACGGCGATGGCGGGGAGCGCGGTGACGCGGGCGAGGAGCCGTCCGGGAGGCAAGCGCATGGGGACACTGTGGCAGCTTGAGCCACGTGACGCACATCTCGGGTGCGCGCGGGGCCCGGATCGGACGGGATCGCCCAGGTGGGTGGGCGGAACGGCCCGAGCCGGGGGTGCCGGTGAGGACGAGGCGCCGCACGGGTTCGCCCCTGCGACTCGCGGGCGCGGACGGGCGCCGACCGGCCAGGTCGGGGACGGGGGGACCGCCCGTAGAGTGGCGGCATGTCCCAGACTCCAGCACAGCTGTGGCGCGACCTGGTCGCCACCGCCCCCGCCCGTCCGTTCGTGACCTCCTACGACGCGTCGGGAGGACGGGTCGAGCTCTCCCCTGCCACCCTCGACAACTGGGTGTCCAAGACCGCGAACCTGATGGTGGACGGGTTCGGCACGCAGCCGGACGACCGGGTCGCGATCGCGCTCCCGCTCCACTGGCAGTCGCTCGTCTGGCTGCTGTCGGCCTGGTCGGTCGGAGCGGTGGCCGTGCCCGTCGACGGCGACGCGTTCCCCGAGGGCGCGCAGGTCGCGGTGGCCGACGCCGGCCGGCTGGAGGCCGCGCTCGGCAGCGGCGCGGAGGAGGTCGTGGGCGCCTCGCTGCACCCGCTCGGGCTGCCCCTGCGGGATCTGCCCCCGATGGCCCTCGACTACACCACCGAGGCACGGGCCCACGGTGATCGCTTCTCCCCCTACGCGCTCGACGCCGACGCCGCCGCGTACGCGACGACCCGCGAGTGGACCGGCGCGGAACTGGCGGCGGCCGCCCGCCGACGCGCCGAGGAGTGGGCGCTGACCGCGCGGGACCGCGTGGCGATCGTGTTGGGCCCCGCCACCCCGCTCGCCGCGCTCGGCGACGACGCCTCGGCCCTCCTGGCGCCGGTGGCCGCGGGCGCTCCGGTCATCCTCGCCGAGGGCGGCCCCGACGACGTGCCGGAGTTGGTCTCACGCCTGAAGATGGAAGGCGCCACCGCCGTCCTCGACCCGGCTGGGAGCGGAGTGGCGGCGGCGGACGAGGGACCGCGCGCGCTGGCCTGACCGGGCGTCGGCGTCGGGAGCCGCACGCTCCTTGGCGGCCTTCCGGGCCTCGCGCGCCGACCTGGCCTCACGTGCCTCCCGCTCCCGCTCGGCGCGGTAGAGGTCGGCGGCCTGGGCGTGCAGATCGGGGTGCATGGCGTCCTCCAGTGAGTCCGGTGGGGCGGGACCGTGCGTCCCGACCGCCACCAGACTCGCGCTAAGGAGGGGGCCGCCACCATGGGAGATCCGCCGTATTTCCGGGCCTCGGCACGCGCCGAGGACCAGGGCGATGCGGCTAAGACCCCGCTAAGGACCTCCCTAGGGACACGCCGGAGGCGCGCGTCCGCCTAGGGCGTGTTCCGCGGACGCGTACCCTGCTGCGCGACGCCCCAGCACAACTCTCGCTGCGTTCTCATCAGTCGACAGGACCCCACCCTGACTCCCTCTTCGGCCTTGCGACAGCCGCACCGGAGACGCCGCTCGCGACGGGCAGCATCCACGGAAGACGCCCTAGGACTCGCGGTAGTAGGCGTCCGCGACCACGCCCTCACGCCGCTCCTCGTCGTAGGTGTACACCTCACGCCCGCCGACGAACACGCGCAGCGCGCGGCTCATCACGTCCAGCGGGTCGCCCGACCACACCACCACGTCGCCGTCCAGGCCGGGGCGCAGCGCCCCCACCCGGTCGTCGATCCCCATGATCTGGGCCGGGTTGAGCGTGATCGCGCGGATCGCGCTGTCCCGGTCCAGCCCCTCCTTCACGCACAGGGTTGCCTGGTGGACCAGGAACTCGATGGGCACGACCGGGTGGTCGGTGGTGAGCGCGACCTTCACGCCCGCGCGGTCGAGGATGCCCGGGTTGGCCAGTGTCTTGTTCTTGACCTCGACCTTGGACCGGCCGACCATCAGCGGGCCCGTGATCACCGGGATGCCGCGCTCCGCGATCTCGTCGGCCAGCAGGTGGCCCTCGGTGCAGTGGTTGATGATCAGTCGGTACCCGAACTCGTCGGCCAGCCGCATCGCCGTGTGCATGTCGTCGGCGCGGTGGACGTGCTGGCACCAGGGCAGCTCTCCGTCCAGGACCCTGACCAGGACCTCCAGGGTGTTGTCCCGGTCGAAGGGCGTGCCCTCGGACGCGGCGTGCTCGCGCTTGGCCTTGTAGTCCTGCGCCTTGGTGAACGCGTCGCGGATCACCGCCGCCACGCCCTGCCGGGTCGAGGGCAGCTGCTTCTTCTCCCCGTACACGCGCTTGGGGTTCTCCCCCAACGCGCTCTTGACGCTGGTCGGCTGTTTGATCAGCCGGTCCTCCATGCTGCGTCCCCAGCACTTGACGGCGACGGTCTGACCGCCGATCGGGTTGCCCGAGCCGGGCTTGACCACGGAGGTGGTCACACCGCCGGACAGGGCGTCGACGAACCCCCGGTCGGCGGGGTTGATGGCGTCCAGGGCACGCAGACGCGCGCCGTTGGGGTCGGTCATCTCGTTGGTGTCGTCACCCGCCCAGCCGACGCCCTCCTCGTCGATGCCGATGTGGCCGTGCGCCTCGACGAATCCGGGGAGCACCCACCTGCCGGACGCGTCGACGACCGTGGCTCCGTCGGGGACGGCGACGTCCGCGTCCGGGCCGACCGCCGTGATGGCGCCGTCGGAGATGAGGACCGTGCCGCCGTCGATGGGGTCGCCGTCGACGGGAACGACGTATCCGGAAGTGATCGCGATATCCATGGCGGGCAACCTAGCCCATCGTCCGGCGTTCCCCAAGGGGCCGGTGCCGCGCCTCAGGTCAACGCCCCGGCCACCGCGAGGTCAGGATCTGCGAGTCCGGGGTCAGCTCGACGGCCGCGTGCTCGATGGCGTCGCGCACCATCGTGCACCGCCCGACCTGCGCCGGATCGGCCGTGAGTTCCCCGCCCTGGGTCGCGAACGCGTACACCATGCTCGGCCGGTCCTCGAACTCCATGAGCCGGAACGCGCCGCCCAGGCCGGGATGGCGCGGCGTCTGCTCGGGGATCACGCCCATGGTGACGATGCCCGCCTCGATGAGGTCGGCCAGGAAGCCGCGCTGGGCGTTGATCACGGCCGCGCCCCCCTGGGGACGCGTCAGCGCGGGTTCGTTGAGCACCACCCGCAGACCCGGGCCGTCCGGGCCGGTCATCGCCGCCCGGTGCGCCATCTCCTCGTCGACCATCGCCTCGACCTGGTCCACGTCGAGGTCGGGGTGGGCGGGCCCCAGGATGGCCCTGGAGTACTCCCGGGTGCGCAGGTACGTGGGCACGGCCATGGGTTGGTGCTCCCAGAGCCGGGCCGCGTGCGCGCCGAGTTCCCGCATGTCCCCGAACTCGTTGGGGAAGGCCTCGGCCTGAAGGGTGATCGCCCACGCGTCGACCAACTGGTGCCCTGCTCCCAGCGCGGTGTCCACCCGCTCGACCAGTGTCCGGGCCGGTCGGCAGTGCGCGAACTCCACCTCGCGAAGCTTGTCGTCGGTCACCCCGACGGTCCTGGCCAGTTCGGCGCGTGAGAGCCCCTTGTCGGACCTGGCGCGCAGCACCCGCGCGCCGAAGGGGAGCCACATCGCAGACGGCAACGCAGTGTTCACTCCCGATTCCTCTCCCGTCGCCGGTCGGGGCGGGCCGCTCACTCGGGTCGGCTCCCCGCCCCCTCCATCTGACCCTCTCCCGTGGCGGTGCGGCTGGTCAAGCGACCGGGCGGGTGCGGCGATCGGTGATAAGTCCGTACAAGGACTGACAATGCCGTCCCATGACCCGACACCCGTCTGACCAGGGGCACCTTCGGCGTGCCCCAAGGTGGGGTCACCCGTCCGACCCCAGTACTCTGTGTGCCGCCAAGCCGCGAACCTCACCTCGGAAGTGAACCGATGAAGCGCTCTACCCTGTCGGCGACCGCCCTGCTGGCCTCCACCGTCCTGCTCGCCACGACCGCGTGTCAGAGCGACACCGACCTGGCGTCGGCGCAGGAGACGGACCGGGAGGCCGCCGCCGGCGCCGACTCGACCTCCAGCCCCGAGGCGTCCGGCGGCCCCGCCGACGTCGACGTCTCGGACGTGGAGGGCGCCGTCCTGAGCACCAGCGAGGGAGACATCGAGGTGGACCTCTTCCCGGAGGACGCCCCGCTGACCGTGGCCAACTTCGTCGGGCTCGCCGAGGGACAGGGAGTGCCCAACCCGGTGACGGGCGAGGCCGCGTACTACGACGGGACGGTCTTCCACCGGGTGATCGAGGGGTTCATGATCCAGGGCGGCGACCCCGAGGGGAGCGGTCGCGGCGGCCCCGGGTACACGTTCGAGGACGAGTTCGGGTCCGGTCGGACGTTCGCCGAACCGGGCGTGCTCGCCATGGCCAACTCGGGCCCGGACACCAACGGCTCGCAGTTCTTCATCACGGTGGCGCCGACCGGGCACCTCGACGACCGCCACACGATCTTCGGCCAGGTCGCGGACGAGGAGTCGTACGCGGTCGTGGAGGCGATCTCCCAGGTCGCCACCGACCAGGGCGACCGTCCGGCGGAGGACGTGACGCTGGAGTCCGTCACGATCCAGCGCGCCGGGGACTGAGGGGTCAGCGCCGGCGCTTGGCCCTGGCGGCTCGGGCCCGTTCCACCGCGGGCCCGATCGCCTCGGCCAGCGCCGCGACGT
The DNA here is from genome assembly GCF_044457925.1 of Nocardiopsis sp. NPDC050513. Taxonomy (NCBI): domain Bacteria; kingdom Bacillati; phylum Actinomycetota; class Actinomycetes; order Streptosporangiales; family Nocardiopsidaceae; genus Nocardiopsis; species Nocardiopsis sp. NPDC050513. Next base: position 363,788 of record NZ_JBITHK010000001.1, read on the forward strand.
CCCCCGGTGCGGAGGTCCTCCCCAACGACAGCCGCAGACTGCTCAGCGCGGTGTCCGGGTCGGCCCCCATCGCCAGCATGACGTGGCTGGGCTGGGCGACCCCCGCCGAGCAGGCGGACCCGGTCGAGCAGGAGATGCCCTTCGCGTCGAGCAGCATGAGCAGGGCGTCGCCCTCGCAGCCGGGGAACGACAGGTGCGAGATACCCGGCAGGCGCCCGTCCGGGTCGCCGTTGACCACGACGTCCGGGACCGCCGCGCGCACGCGCTCCTCCAACTCGTCCCGGAGCGCGGTCAGGTGCTTGACGTGCTCCTCGCGTTCGGCCACGGCGAGGTCGACCGCGGTGGCCAGACCGCGCACGAGCGGAGTGGACAGGGTGCCGGAGCGGATGTCGCGCTCCTGCCCGCCACCGTGGAGGACCGGCTCCGGGGCCAGGCCCCGGGCGACGACCAGCGCGCCCGTACCGACCGGGCCGCCGAGCTTGTGGCCGCTGACCGTGAGGGCGCTGACGCCGCTGGCGGCGAAGTCGACCGGCTCGGCGCCCACCGCCTGGACGGCGTCCGTGTGCAGGGGGACGCCGTACTCGGCGGCGACCGAGGCGAGCTCGGCCACCGGCTGCACGGTGCCGACCTCGTTGTTGGCCCACATGACCGAGACGAGGGCGACGGTCTCGGGATCGCGCTCGATCGCCTCGCGCAGGGTCCCCGGATCGACGCGACCGAGCCCGTCCACGGCCAGCGTCTCGAAGACGGCTCCCTGGTGGTCGGCCATCCAGTGCGCGGGGTCCAGCGCCGCGTGGTGCTCGACGGCGCTCACGAGGATCCGCCGGCGCGCGGGCGCCTCCGTGTTGCGGGCCCAGTACAGGCCCTTGACCGCGATGTTGTCCGACTCGGTGCCGCCACCGGTGAAGACCACCTCGTGCGGGGTGCACCCCAGAGCCAGGGCGAGGCGTTCGCGCGACTCCTCGACCGTGCGGCGCGCGGCCCGTCCGTGGCCGTGCAGGGAGGACGGGTTCCCGAGGGCGCCGAGCTCGTCCGTGAGGTCGGCGACGACCTCGGCACGGACCTCGGTCGTGGCTGCGTGATCCAGATACACCATGGCCGTCCCAGAATACGCGGCCACCGTTGTCCACAGCCGCGCTCCTCCCCCTCCCCTCCTCCCCCGACCCCGATAACCTTGAGTCATGCCTGACACCGCGTCCCCGCAGCCCGCCGCCCACTGGCCCGCCCCGACCGTCCAGCGTCCCGTGAGCGCGCGACTGTCCCTGCCCGGCTCCAAGTCGGTCACCAACCGGGCGCTCGTCCTGGCCGCGCTCTCGGAGACGCCGTGCCTCGTGCGCCGTCCGCTCGCCAGCCGGGACAGCGAGCTGATGATCGGCGCACTGCGCGCGCTGGGCGTGGGGATCACCGCCGAGGGCGAGGACCTCGCGGTCTCCCCCGCCGTGCTGCGCGGTCCGGCGTCCGTCGACGTCGGCAACGCCGGAACCGTCATGCGCTTCGTGCCGCCGCTGGCCGCCCTCGCCGCCGGCGACGTCCACTTCGACGGGGACCCGCGTGCCCGGGAGCGGCCCGTCGACGAGCTGCTCAACGCCCTGCGCGCCCTCGGCGCGGACCTCGACGACGGCGGACGCGGCGCCCTGCCCATGACCATCCACGGCGCCGGAGCCGTTCCCGGCGGTGAGGTCACCCTGGACGCCTCCGGTTCGTCCCAGTTCGTGTCGGCCCTCCTCCTCAGCGGAGCCCGGTTCACTGAGGGCGTGCACGTCCGGCACGAGGGTCCGCCGGTGCCCTCCCAGCCGCACCTGGACATGACGGTGGAGATGCTCCGGGCCGTCGGCGTGTCCGTCACCACCGGGGAGAACTCCTGGAGGGTGGCGCCGGGGCCGATCAAGGCCACGGAGATCACCGTGGAACCCGACCTGTCCAACGCGGCGCCTTTCCTGGCCGCCGCGTTGATCACGGGCGGCGAGGTCACCATCGAGGGGTGGCCCGAGCACACCACCCAGCCCGGGGACGAGCTGCGGTCCCTCTTCACCCGGATGGGCGGCGAGGTGTCGCGGTCCGGCGACGACCTCACCCTGCGCGGGACCGGGCAGGTCAACGGCATCACCGCCGACCTCCGTGACGTCGGTGAGCTCACGCCGACCATCGCCGCGGTGGCGGCCCTGGCGGACTCGCCCTCCCGGCTCACCGGCATCGCGCACCTGCGCCGCCACGAGACCGACCGCATCGCCGCGCTCGCCGCCGAGATCAACCACCTGGGCGGGGACGTCGAGGAGCTGCCGGACGGTCTGGTCATCCGGCCGCGACCCCTCCACGGAGGTGTGTTCCACTCCTACGACGACCACCGGATGGCCACGTCCGGTGCCGTGATCGGGCTGTCGGTGCCCGGGGTGGAGGTGGAGAACATCGCCACCACACGCAAGACGCTGCCCGACTTCCCCGGCCTGTGGGCGGAGGCCCTCGCATGAGCCGCACGCGGGGCGGGGGGCGCCACCTGGACGAGGACGACATCCGCGTGCGCGCCCGGGGCGGTTCCCGACCCCGCACCAGGAAGCGGCCCAAGCACGAGGACGCCGCGGAGGGCCTGGTCACCGCCGTCGACCGGGGTCGCTACCGGTGCCTGGTCTACGACGTGCCGGTCGTCGCGATGAAGGCCCGCGAACTGGGCCGCGGCTCCATCGTCGTGGGGGACCGCGTCGACGTCGTCGGTGACCTGTCCGGCCGACCCGACACGCTCGCCCGCGTCGTCCGGGTCCGCCAGAGGGAGAGCGTCCTCCGGCGCACGGCCGACGACACCGACCCCGTCGAGCGGGTGATCGTCGCCAACGCCGACCAGCTCGCGATCGTGTGCGCCCTGGCCGACCCGGCGCCTCAGCCCCGCTTCGTCGACCGCTGCCTGGTGGCGGCCTACGACGCCGGTCTCGAACCGCTGCTGTGCCTGACCAAGGCCGACCTCGCCGAACCGGACGACCTGGTCCGGGTCTACGAGCCCCTCGGGCTGCCCTACGAGGTGCTCAGCCCCGAGGGGGACCTCACACGGCTCAGATCCCGTCTGGCCAACAGAACCAGCGTGTTCGTCGGCTCGTCCGGCGTCGGGAAGTCGACGCTCGTCAACCGCCTGATCCCCGGAACCGACCGCGCTGTGGGTCACGTGAACGCCGTGACCGGCCGTGGGCGCCACACGTCGACCTCCGCCGTGGCGCTGCCCTTCGAGGGCGGCTGGCTCATCGACACCCCCGGGGTGCGCAGCTTCGGCCTGGCGCACATCGAACCGGACGACATCGTGGCGGGCTTCGCCGACATCGACGAGGTCGCACACGGATGCCCGCCGGGCTGCACCCACCAGCCCGAGGAGGAGGACTGCGCGGTCGCCGCCGCCCTGGGCGCGGGCCGCCTGGACGCCGATCGCGTGGGGTCGCTGCGCCGCCTCCTCGCCAGCCGCGAGGGAACCCTCGACGAGGAACCCTGACCGACGGCCACGGTCCCCGGTCGCTCAGCCGTAGGGGAGCGCGTGACCGCCCCGGGTCCCCGGTGGGCCCGCCCGGGGCCGTGTGCCGCAGGGGGGTGGCCGTCCCTGGTCGGCTGACCGCAGGGGGTGGCCGCCAACTCTCCCACCTCGCTCGCCCCAGGGGGGTGGCCGAAAGCTCTCCCGCCTTGCTCGCCCCGGGGGGTTGGCCGCAGATTCTCCCACCTCGTTCGCCCTGGGGGGTTGGGGTAGGCGCGACCGCCCCGGGTCGCCGGTGGGGGGTTGGGGTAGGCGCGACCGCCCCGGGTCGCCGGTGGGGGGTTGGGGTAGGCGCGACCGCCCCGGGTCGCCGGTGGGGGGTTGGGGTAGGCGCGACCGCCCCAGTTACTACTGGGGGGTTGGGTGGTCCGGTTCTCGGGTCCATAGGGGGTTGGGTGTGGTGTTTTCCTGCCCCGGTCACCGGTGGGGGTGTGGCTCGTCCGGAGGGCGTGTTCGCGCAGCGAATTCGTTCCGGAGGGCGAGGTCCCTCACCTATGGTCACCGCTGGCGGTCCACAGATATGCAGGCGGCGGTCACCACGTGGGAACGTGATTCCGAAGTGATGACACCCCCGGCCCCAGGAGCGGGGGGTGGACGGTCCAGCAAACACCCGCCCCAAGCCCCACACAGGTCCGCACGTCCGTCACCGGAAAGGGGGTCTACACGCTCACTGCCCGCTCAGCCACAGGGGGGTTGGGGAGGCCTGACCGGTACAGCACCACAGGGGGTGTTGCGCAAAGCATTCCTGCCCTGCTCGGCTACAGGGGGGTTGGGGAGGCCCGACCGGCACAGCACCACAGGGGGTTGGGCAAAGCATTCCTGTCCCGTCCAGCCTCAGGGGGGTTGCGCAGAGCGTCCCCCGCGCGCCTCGCTACAGGGGGTTCGAGGGCCACCCTCCCTGCCCCCAACCACAGGGGGGTCAAGGGCCACCCTCCCTGCCCGCCCAACCACAAGGGGGTTGAGCACACCCTCCCCGCCCCGCCCAACCACAAGGGGTCCGCCAACACCCGACCGCTTCAGTGCCACATGGGGGTTTCGGGCCACACGGTCACTACGACATTTCCCGAATCCCCAGATTCAGGCGGTCACCCTCGGTAGTGTCCTGCCATGCCAGGATTCGACCACGAGCTTCAGGTGCGCCTGTTCCACAACCGTCCCGAGTTGGCCCCCGCCATGCTGCGGGACACGATCGGTTTCCCGGTACCCGACTACGCGCACGCCGAGCTCGGCTGTACCGATCACACCAAGCTCAAGCCCGTGCCGTTCAAGTCGGATGACGTAGTCGTCCTCTACGACCGCAAGGGGATCAAGGTGATGGCCATCATCGCCGAGGTCCAGCAGAAGAAGGACCACGACAAGCCGTACACCTGGCCGTTGTACGTGGCCACCGTGCGGGAGATCCTGCGGTGTCCGGTCAGACTGATGGTCGTCTGCCCGGACAGCGGCACCGAAGAGTGGGCGCGAACTCCCATCGAGTTCGAGGCGGGTGGGGCGGTCTTCACTCCCGCTGTACTGGGACCGACCAACACCCCGGTCATCGACGACATCGACCAGGCCCGGCGCCTACCGGAGCTGTCAGTGCTGTCCGCCGCCGCGCACGGCGACAATCCCGCAGTCCTCAAAGCAACCGAATCGGCCCTGGACGCCCTGCCCGAACACACCAGGCTCATTTACTATGACTTCATCGAGGCCAAGCTCAGCGCGGCGGCTCGACAGAAGTGGGAGGAACTCATGGCGACCGGAACCTACGAGTGGCAGAGCGACTTCGCACGCAAGTACGTCAGCCAAGGACGCGAGGAGGGCCTCGCGGAAGGCCGTGAGGAAGGCCGCGAGGAGGGCCGGCTTCAGGGCCAGGTGGCGGGCTTGATCGAGGGCGAACGGGCCGCCCTGCTGCGCATTCTTCATGTGCGCCGCCTCCCGGTCTCGGACACCGCCCGCGACCGCATCAACCAGTGCGTGAACCTCGCTCACCTGGAGATCTGGATCGACCGGGCGGTCACGGTCACCGACGTCGACCAACTCTTCGACTGATCGTGTGCGCTTGACCGACACGCCATCGGATCGGGGGCTGCTGTCCGCGCGCTGCCGAGCCCTGTGGCTGGGGGTCGGGTGTTCCCGAACTCCCGCATGGCTGGGCGGGGCGGGGAGGGTGTGCCCAACCCCCTTGTGGTTGGGCGGGCAGGGACGGTGGCCCTCGAACCCCCCTGTGGCCAGGCGCGCGGGGGACGCTCTGCTCAACCCCCTGTGGTGCTGTACCGGTCGGGCCTCCCTAACCCCCCTGTAGCTGAGCAGGGCAGGGATGCTTTGCGCAACACCCCCTGTGGTGCTGTACCGGTCAGGCCTCCCCAACCCCCCTGTGGCTGGACGGGACAGGAATGCTTTGCCCAACCCCCTGTGGTGCTGTACCAGTCGGGCCTCCCCAACCCCCCTGAGGCTGGACGGGCAGGGAGCGTGTAGACCCCCTTTCCGGTGACGGACGTGCGGACCGGTGTGGGGCTTGGGGCCGATGTCTGCTGAACCGTCCACCCCCCGCTCCTGGGGCCGGGGGTGTCATCACTTCGGAATCACGTTCCCACGTGGTGACCGCCGCCTGCATATCTGTGGACCGCCAGCGGTGACCATAGGTGAGGGACCTCGCCCTCCGGAACGAATTCGCTGCGCGAACACGCCCTCCGGACGAGCCACACCCCCACCGGTGACCGGGGCAGGAAAACACCACACCCAACCCCCTATGGACCCGAGAACAGGTCGACGCAACCCCCCTTCGGTGACTCGGGGCGGGCACGCACTTGCCAACCCCCCACCGGCGACCCGGAGCGGTCGCGCCTACCCCAACCCCCCAGGGCGAACGAGGTGGGAGAATCTGCGGCCAACCCCCTGGGGCGAGCAGGGAGCGAGAGTTTACAGCCACCCCCCTGGGGCGAACGAGGCGGGAGAGTTGGCGGCCACCCCCTGCGGTCAGCCGACCAGGAACGGCCACCCCCCGCGGCACACGGCCCCGGGCGGGCCCACCGGCGACCCGGAGCGGGCGTGCCTACCGCAACCCCCCGGGGCGAGCAGGGAGCGAGAGTCGGCGGCCACCCTTCGCGGTCACCGGGTGGGTGGGCGAAGGGGGCTCAGTCCTCCAGGTCGACGGTCCCTCCGCAGCGCCAGTACCGCGAGCGGTCCCTCTCCATGAAGCCCTCGTCGACCAGGCAGTGCCGCAGAACCGACAGGTCCGCGCTGAACCCCAGCAGCACCGCGTTGACCTGGTCCTCCGTGTACCGGACGCCGGGCTCGAAGGCGCGCGCCACCTGGTCCAACAGCACCAGCCGCTCGGACCGGCGCACCGGAAGCGCCGTGATCCGCCCGTCGGACATGTACTCCCGCAGCACCTTCCGCCGGTCCCGTTCCGACAGCGACTCCTCCCACACGATCGGCACCCTCTCTCAGCGGCTCACCAACAGCATCCCGTGCACCACGCGTTCCACCCGCTCCGCTGCCTGTTCCGGGTCGATCGGCTGCAGGGCGTAGGAGACCGTCAGCCGCACCGCCACGTCGGCCACCACCTCGGCCAGGGCCGCGTCCGCCCCCGGACAGCGCTCACCCAGCCGCCACGCGATCCGCTCCCCCATCACCTCGAGGAGCGGCGCCGACCGCGTCGTGAGCACCGGCAGCAGGTCCCGGTCCCCCGTGACCACCGCCCGCATCAGCGGGTTGTCCCGCGCGGCGAGCAGCACCAGCCGCGTTGCCCGGCTCACCGCGTGCGCCGGGTCCTGTTCCTCCGCCTCCAACGACCGCACCACGGTGTCCAACAGACCGTCGACCTCGCGGACCACGACCGCCTGGAGCAGCCCCTCCTTGCTGCCGAACACGTTGTACAGGGTCTGCCGGGACACCCTGGCCGCCGCGGCGATGTCCGCCATCCGCTGCCCGGGCCACGACCCGCCCACGACCTCGGCGTAGGCGGCGTCCATCAACCGCTCCCGCGCTGACGTCCCCCTCTCGGTCTCCATGCCCCCATTCTTCCCGTCCCGCCGCCCGTGTGACTAACACTCTGGTCACGCGGGAGTGCCCGCATCGCCACGGACACCCCCGGCGAGGTAGCGTTACCGGCCATGGCGTCCTTTGACGATGATCTGCGGCTGGCCCACGTGCTCGCCGACGCTGCCGACGACATCGCGCTCAAGCGGTTCCGCGCGCTCGATCTGGTGGTCGACACCAAGCCAGACCTCACCCCGGTGACCGAGGCCGACCGCTTGGTCGAGGAGACTCTGCGCGGTGTGCTCTCGCGTGCGCGCCCCCGCGACGCGGTCGTGGGCGAGGAGTACGGCAAGACGGGCAACAGCAACCGCGTGTGGGTCATCGACCCCATCGACGGGACGAAGAACTACGTCCGCGGCGTCCCCGTCTGGGCGACCCTCATCGCTCTGCTGGAGGGCGACCGGCCGGTCGTCGGCGTGGTGTCCGCCCCAGCGCTGCACCGGCGCTGGTGGGCCTCCAAGGGCGGCGGCACGTGGTCGGGGCGCAGTCTGTCGAAGGCGTCGCGCTGCCAGGTCTCCAAGGTGTCGGAGCTCGCCGACGCCTCGTTCAGCTACTCGTCGCTGACCGGCTGGGAGGAACGCGGCCTGCTCGACTCGTTCCTCGGCCTGACCCGTTCGGTCTGGCGCACCCGCGCCTACGGTGACTTCTGGTCCCACGTGATGGTCGCCGAGGGCGTCGTGGACGTGTCCGCCGAGCCGGAGCTCTCCCTGTGGGACGCCGCCCCGCTGCCGATCATCCTGGAGGAGGCCGGCGGACGGGCCACGAACCTGCGGGGCGAGGACTTCGAGGACGGCGGCCCGCTGGTATGCAGCAACGGCGTCCTCCACGATTCCGCCCTGACCTGGCTCAACGGCGGACCCATACCCGTTCGGTGACGTTCCGCATCGTTTCTGCGACGTTCCACGCTTCCACTGATACGCAACGTAGTAACCTGCCGGGTGTGCAGACCTCCACACCCCTCCTGGCCGCGCTGTGCGGTTCGGCTCTCCTGCTCGTCGGCTGCGGCGGCGGGCACGGGCACTCCCCCGAAGAGCTCGACGCGATGATCGCCGACACCGTGCGTGCCTCCGCAGCGGCGGACCCCTCCGCGCTGCCGGACGCCGTGTTCGACCCTGACGCCTTCATGTGCTCCCCCGCCGTGGACTCACCCGCGTCGGACACCTGGCGCACGGAGGCGCCCCGTTCCGGCGTCACGCCGGGCGAACCGGTGCGCCTGGGGGTACTGGCCGACGCGGACACCGACGTCTCCGGCGTGACCGTGACCGTCCGCGCCGCCGACGGGACCTCCTCGTCCGCCGACGCGGACCTCGTCCGGGAGTCCTGGTCCCACGTGGACTATCCCCAGGACTTCTCCCTCGCCGACGGCGGCTCCCCCGACGCCCCCACCCAGGGTGTCCATACCGTTATCTGGTCCGACAGCGCTTCCGGAGCCGCTCTGACCTGCGACGGCTTCACCGTGGAGTGACGCCCGGCCGCAAACCCCTCCCCACGGTGAACCGAAACCCGTGTTCCCCACGTTGGGTGTCGTGAAACCACCCGATTCACGCGGGCCCGGCCGCCGCACCGACGGCGCCGGGCCCCACACACGGGAAGGGGCCGAATGCTACGTTCCCTCACAGCCGGGATCGTGCTCGCCTTCGCCGGTTCCCGGGCCAACATCGCCCGGACCATCCTGTCCTGCGCGGGCGTCGTCATCGGCGTCGGCGCCCTGATCGTCGTGGTCATGGCCAGCGACTTCGGTCAGCGCTACGCCGTGGCCTACAGCGAGATCCAGGGCGGGCTCCCCGCGACCCTCGAGGTCAACGTCAGCGGTGACATCACCGACCGCGGGGCCCTGGAGGAGGACATCCTCCGCTCCGGCGGAGAGCAGGTCTCCCTCTACCAGATGCCGGGGAACCCCATCCAGATCCGGTCCGGCGACGCGACCGTACCCGACGTGGAGTTCCGCGGCGTCGACGTCGAACTCGGCGACATCCGCCGCCTCAACATGGCCCGGGGACGCTGGTTCGCCGAGGAGGACACCGGGTCCCTGGCCCCCGTCCTGGTGGTCAACGAGTCCCTCGCCAGCCAACTGTCCGACGTCACGCAGGTGCAGATCGGCCAGGACCAGTGGGTGGACGCGCGTGTCGTCGGCGTCATCGCCGACACCAACCTGGACTTCGCCTGGCAGACCGCCTACCTGCTGCGTTCCCCCGCCACCGAGGAGATGCTCTTCGCCCCGGCGGAGTCCGAGGCCCCCTCGGACGGCTTCATGGCCTTCGGCGGCGAGAACACCTACGTCGTGCGCCTGGACCCGGAGCACCCTGGTGTCGGGGAGTTCGGCGAGGGCTTCGCGCGGACGCTGGCCTCCGCCGGTTGGCGCTGGGGGGTCGACGACCCCGAGTCCGTCTACAGCTACCGCGTGGACAGCGCCGACCTGCTGGAGGAACCCCTCCGGTACATGACCTGGGGGCTCCTCGGCATCGCCTTCATCACCCTCGGCACCGGCCTGCTCGGCGTGCTCAACGTCGGGCTGGTCACCGTGCGCGAGCGCCGCCGCGAGCTGGCCACCTACCGCGCCCTGGGCGCCAGCCGGTTCACGCTCTTCGTCGCCGTGGTGATGGAGGCCGTGGTCGTGTCGGTCGTGGCGGGCGTCCTCGCGCTCGCCGGGTGCTGGGCGCTGGCCGCCCTGGGCTCCACGGTCGTCACCGAACTCGATCTGGTGCCGCCCGGCGTCGACGTGCGCGTCCCCGCCGACGGGGTGCTCCTCGGGCTGGGCAGCGCCGCCGGCGTCGGACTGTTGGCCGGGATCATCCCCGCGGCCCGGGCGCTGCGAGCGTCCGTCGTCGCGGGACTGCGCGAGTAGGAGACTCAAGATGAGCAAGAAGAAGTGGATCATCGCCGGTACCGGGCTCGTGCTCCTCGCTGGGATCGGCGGCGGCGCCTACGTGGTGCTGCCGCGGGTGCTCGGCGGTGGCGGCGGCCCGGAGATCCCCATGGAGCAGGCCGCCCTGGAGTCGAGCGTGCCGTTCACGGTGGAGCTGGGCTCGATCAGTTCGGTGATGGTGCTGGACGCCACCGTCCGGGCCGCCCCCGGCGAGGACGTCGCGGCACGCAACGGCGGCACGGTCACCCGCGTCTGGGTGGGCGACGGCACGCCGGTCGAGAACGGCGCCCCGATCGTGACCCTGTCCGTGCCGGGTGCGGGCGGGGGCTCCGAGGGCGGGGACGGCGCGGAAGCCCCCGCCGCGCGCGAGGTCACGCTGCACGCTCCGCGCGCGGGTGACGTCTCCGGGCTCGGCGACCTGCGCAACGGGGACATCCTCGAACCGGGGGCGGTCGTGGCCACGGTCGCCCCGGACGAGTTCCGGGCCGTCGCGTCCATCCCGTCGAACGACCTGTACCGGTTCGGGGACGAGCCCCGGGACATAGAACTGAGCATCGACCAGGGCCCCGCGCCCGCTCCGTGCGAGTTCGTCTCCCTCGGCCCGGCCGACCAGAGCCCGTCCGGCGGCGCCGAGGGCGGCGAGGGTGCCGAGGACGGCGCGGGCGGCGGTGGAGGGGGCGGCGGCACCGAGCTGGTCTGCCGCGTCCCGGCGGACGTGGAGGCCTACGAGGGCGTCCAGGGCGAACTGTCGGTGGCCGTGGACGACGTCTCCAACGTCCTCGCCGTCCCCGTGACCGCCCTGCGGGGAAGCGCCGACGAGGGCGAGGTCGTGGTCGTGGCCGAGGACGGCTCCCAGGAGACGCGTCCGGTCACCCTGGGCGTGTCCGACGGATCGATGGTCGAGGTCGTCGAGGGCCTGAGCGTGGGCGAGCAGATCCTGGACCCGGTTCCGCTCGACCCCCGCTTCGACGTTCCCGGGGGGCCGGACGAGGAGGAGTTCTCCGAGGACGAGTTCTTCCTGGAGGCGGAGTAGATGTCGGTCGACGTACCAGCGCCGGAGGCCGCGCGTCCCCCCGCCGGCACCTCAGCACTCCTCCGTGTGGACCATCTGACCAGGCATTTCACGGTGTCGGGCACCCGCATCGACGTGCTGCACGACTGCACGTTCGAGGTGGCCCGCGGCGAGGTCGTGGCGATCGTGGGACAGTCCGGCTCGGGCAAGTCCACCCTTCTCAACATCCTCGGCCTGCTCGACAAGCCCAGCAGCGGCACGTACACGTTCGGCGACGTGGAGACCACCCGTCTGGGCGAGGGACGCCGGTCGCGGCTGCGCGGCGAGGGCATCGGCTTCGTCTTCCAGCAGTTCCACCTGCTGGAGCGGCGCAGCGCCCTGGCCAACGTCGGCGTGCCGTTGGTGCTGGGCGGGGTCCCGCTGCTGCGACGCCGGTCCCGGGCCCGCGAACTGCTGGAGTCGGTCGGGCTGGGCCACCGCCTCAACTCTCACCCGCACCAGCTGTCCGGCGGTGAGCAGCAGCGTGTGGCGCTGGCCCGAGCGCTGAGCCGGGAACCCGCGCTCATCCTCGCCGACGAGCCCACGGGCGCCCTGGACGCCGCCAGCAGCGCGATGATCATGGACGAGCTCCTGGGGCAGGCCGAACGGCGCGGCGCGGCGGTGGTCGTGGTGACGCACGACCCCAAGGTCGCGGAGCGGGCCGACCGCGTGGTCGAACTCGTCGAGGGCCGCACCCGCTGACCTCTCCGTGTCCGGGCCGTGGCGGCGACGCCGCGGCCCGGTTCCGTTCCGCGGAAGGAAATGGTCCGGAGTCCGGGGCTGTTTCGCCGCGCCGTCGGAAGTGTCCGGGAAATGCGAAGATCCGGGGAAGTCGAAACCTCCGAAACCGGTCCGCGTTCGCTCAGGGGTAGATCGATCCCGCGAAAATGCGGGAGGCCGGTGGGTAAGGAAGCTTCGCTTCCGATCCCACCGGCCTCCCGGTTGGTAGCGGGGACAGGATTTGAACCTGCGACCTCTGGGTTATGAGCCCAGCGAGCTACCGAACTGCTCCACCCCGCGTCGTTGATCCCTACTTTAGGGGGTTTCCCCCCGGGTGGCAAATCGGTTTTCTCGAACCGATCGGGATCCACCCCGGCCTGATCCTCCGACCCGGCCTTCGCCGATCCTACCAGGACGCCAGGCCCGGAACGACCACCGCGAGCGGCCGTCACCGCCCCCGCCCGGCCGAATTGCCTCCGCTCCGCGGCCGGAACGACGCACCGGGCGAAAAGCACCGGACCCGGGATTTCTCCCGGACCCGGATTCCCCCCGGCGGCTTCGGGGCCGCCCCGCGAAAATGCGGGAGGCCGGTGGGTAAGGAAGCTCCGCTTCCGATCCCACCGGCCTCCCGGTTGGTAGCGGGGACAGGATTTGAACCTGCGACCTCTGGGTTATGAGCCCAGCGAGCTACCGAACTGCTCCACCCCGCGTCGTTGTGTTCTCAACAGTAGCGTGTCCGGGCCGTGAACCCAAATCGAAACCACGAGACGTGGCCCACCCCGGTCCCGCTCCGGCTCCACCCCGGCTGTCCGCGGACCGCGCACCGCCCCCGGCACACGGGCGGGGCGGCGCCCGAAGGCCCCGCCCCGCCCACCGCCGTGCCGCCGGGCTTTCCCCCGGCGGACTCCGGCGGCTACTCGTTGAGCGCCTCCTCGATGGCCTCCAGGGCCTCGCGGAGGTCCTCGTTGGCCTGGTCCTGGTTCTCCTGCGCTTCCTCCCAGGCCTCGACGGCCTCGTTGAGCGCGTCGGTGAGCTCCTGGTCGCCGGACGGCTCCTCCGCCTCGGCGTCGCCCTCAGCGGGCTCCTCGCCCTCGGCGGGCTCCTCGGGGTCGGGCAGCGGCGCCTCGCCCTCGCCGAAGAGGTTGTTCAGCGCGTCCTGGAGGTTGTTGCCGATGGCGACGTCCTCACCGAACCCGACCATCACCTGCTGGAGCAGCGGGAACGAGGCCGCGCCTCCGCCGCCCGCCTGCACGTACAGCGGCTCGACGTAGAGCAGACCGCCGCCGAACGGCAGGGTCAGCAGATTGCCCCGCGTCACCTCCGCGTTCGACTGCTCCAGGGGCAGCAGGACCTCGCGGACCGCCGCGTCGGAGTCGAAGGCGTTCTGCACCTGGCCGGGACCGAAGTTGACCGTGCTGCGCGGCAGTTCCAGCAGCTGCAGCTGGCCGTAGTCCTCCGACTCCGCGTCACTGTTGACCGCCATGAACGCCGCGAGGTTCTCGCGCCCGCGCGGCACGAACGTGGTGGTCAGCGAGAAGCTGGCCGTGTCCCCGCCCGGGTAGTTGATCGTCTGCCGGTACGGCGGCATCGGGTCGTCGGTGTCCCGGGTCGGGTCCGTCGGCACCGTCCAGAAGTCCTGGCCCCCGTAGAACGCCTCCGCGTTGGTCACGTGGTACTGGCGCATGATCTCGCGCTGGACCTTGAACAGGTCGTCCGGGTAGCGGACGTGCTGGAGCAGCTCCTCGCTCATCTCCGACCGAGGGGTCACGATGCCCGGGAACGCGCTCATCCAGGTCTGGAGGACCGGGTCCTCCTCGTCCCACGCGTACAGGGTGACGGTGCCGTCGTAGGCGTCGACGGTCGCCTTGACCGAGTTGCGGATGTAGTTGACCTCGTTGCCGGGCAGCGTGCCGACCTGCTGCGCCGTCCCGTCCGTGAACGTGTCCGTGACCGCCTGGTTGAAGTCGATCGGGTTGGCGTACGGGTAGCCGTTGGACGTGGTGTAGGCGTCCACGATCCACTGGATCCGGCCGTCGACCACCGCGGGGTAGGGGCTGCTGTCGACCGTCAGGAACGGGGCGACGCGCTCCACGCGCTCCAGCGGGTCGCGCTCGTAGATGATGCGCGAGTCGCCGGTGATGGCGCTGTTGAGCAGGATGTTGGGTTCCTGGTACTTGATCGCGTACAGGACCCGGTCGAAGAAGCTGCTCAGCTGGACGCCGCCGCTGCCCTCGTAGCGGTTGTAGGCCTGGGACTGGCCGTCCTCGCCGTCCTCACCGGACCCGTTCTCGGTGGCCTCGCTGTCGGCCCCCTCCTGGGTGGCCTCGTCCTGGGCGCCTTCCTCCGTGGCGGAGTCCGCCTCCGCGTCGGTCCCGGAGTCGGACGGGGCACGGGCCTCGTCCGGCGTCGGGCTGGGCGTCGGCTCCTGCGCGTCCTCCAGGGTGGGGACCTCCTCGGTCTCCTCCTCGGGGTCGAGCGGGTAGTCGTACTCGTTCTCGGCCTGGACGATGACGTACTCGGCGCCCTCGCGGCCGTAGTAGATCCGCGGCTCGTACTCGCCGGTGACCTCGCTCAGCTCGCCCCGGGGCGGGATGTTGTACTCGGTGAAGACCGGGCGTCCCTCGGGGTCGATCAGGTTGCCCGCGGCGGCGACCATGCCGTAGCCGTGGGTGTAGATCAGGTGGCGGTTGAGCCAGTTGTCCTGGTCGGAGGGGGGACCGTCGAGTTCGCGGACGGCCACGATCGTGTCGATCAGGTTGCCGTCGGTGTCGGGGTAGCGGTCGACCTCCAGCACGTCCGGGAACTGGTAGAAGCCGCGGACCTGCTGCATCTGCTGGAAGGTCTGCGAGATGACGGACGGGTCGGCCAGGCGGACGCTGGGGATGGTGTCGGCCTCGGAGGCCAGCTCCTGCGGCGTCAGCTCCGTGGTGGCGTCGTAGTCGGTCACCTCGGCGTCGGCGATGCCGTAGGCGTCCCGTGTGTACTCGATGTTGCGCTCGATGTAGGGCTGCTCCAGGCGCAGCTCGTTGGGCCGGACCTGGAAGCGCTGGACGATCTCGGGGTAGGCGACACCGACCAGCACCGCGGACAGGACCAGCAGACCGAGGCTGGCCATGGGGACCATGGTGTTCTTGAAGTAGATGTTGGCGAAGAACAGCACGGCGCAGATGACGGAGATGACCGTGAGGATCGTCAGCGCCGTCTTGACCGCGTTCACGTCGGTGTAGGAGGCGCCGAAGGTGTAACCGCGGTCGGAGAAGACCAGGCCGTAGCGGTCCAGCCAGTACGACCCGGCGCGCAGCAGCACGAAGACGCCCAGCAGCACCGACAGGTGCACGCGGGCGGCGGGGGTGGCGCGCTGGCCGCTGTCGTTCTGGAGGCGCACGCCCCCGTACAGGTAGTGGACGATGACCGCGGCGATGAACGCCAGGATGACCGCCGCGTAGACGTACCCGAGCAGTGTCCGCAGGAACGGGTAGACGAACGCGAAGAACCCGATGTCCATGCCGAACTCGGGGTCGGGCGTGCCGAAGTCGGTCGCGTGCACGAACTGGAGGTAGGCGCGCCAGTCACCGCTGGCCGCGGCTCCGGCCAGCAGGGCGAGGGCGCCCACCGCGATCCAGAAGAACAGCTTGCGGTGCGGGTCGATCGACTGCCGGTAGCGGTCGAGTCCCTGCTGTTCCAGGCTCATGGGCCGCACGCCGGGCCGGGACCGGTAGGCGAAGAAGATGCTGGCGCCGACGATGACGGCCATGACCAACGCGGAGACGGCGAACAGGAGCACGCGCGTCCACAGCTCGGTCAGGAAGACCGTCGTGAACCCGACGGAGCTGAACCACTTGTAGTCGGTCCAGAAGTTCGCGGCGAGCGCCAGGCCCGCGATGATGACGACCACGGTCGCCGCGACAGGCGCGAGCAACCTTGATCGGCGAGGCATACGCGCAGGTGGTGCGCCGGGCGATCGGAAGCTCACGCCTCCCCCTCGTTCTGGCTTGCTAGATGCGTTCGGTGCGCGTGTGGCGCCTTGTTACTGAGAACTTATGCGGAGACCGCGAGGTTCCCGAAATCCCCCCGACCGGGTGACGAGCCGGCATCGGTGGGGTATCGGAGCCGCAACCCCCACGCCCATGGCGACCCTACTGTCCGGGAACGGACCGGCGAGGGTCCCGCATCGGTCACCATGGAAGCGTGTCGAACATTCGCGAAGCCGTCATGGACCTGGAACGCCACGCCGCCGAGCAGGGTTGGGACCGGCCGCTGGGCCTGTACGCCCTGGTGCCGACCGCCGACCTGTTGAAGGCGGAACCGGCGCTGGCCGACCTCCTGGGGATCGACTCCCCCGTCGACCCCGACGAACTGACCCCGGTCGAGCAGGAGCCGCTGCCCGACGACGTCCCCCTGGAGGAGGCGCTGGGGCGCATCCTGTGGCCGGAGGACGTGGCCGGGTGCGCGCTGGTGATGGAGCGCCTGGTGGTCAAGGGCTCGGACGAGACCCTGGCCGTGGGCGAGGACCCGGTCACGTCGGGCCGGGAGACCGAGGAGATCCGGATGGTCGCCGGGGTCATGCGCGACGGCTCGCGCCACTGCGCGATGCGGATGCGCAGCCACGACAGCGACGACAAGGTCCTCAACGGCGCCGACCTCATCCCGGCGCTGACCTCGGCGCTGGCGCTGACGCTGGACCTCGACGAGGGCGAGGGCGGCGGGCGGTCCGGGAACGGCTGAGCCGTGTCTTCCTCGGGCCTGCGCTCCGCCTCGTCCGCCCGTCGCCCGCCCTCGGCGGACGCCCGCGGCGCGGTACCCGCTCTGTCCGGACGCCCGAACGGAAACCCCCCGGGGTGACCGGACCGGGGAACGGGACCTACTCCAGGCCCTCGCAGCGGGGCAGGTCGCCCTCTCCGGTCCGGATGGTCTCCAGGGCGTCGACCGCGTCGTCGAGCGTCTCCACCCGGACCACCTCCAGCTCCCCGTAGGCGGCCGACTCGGCGACCTGGGAGCAGCTGTCGGCCGCCACGAGGAAGTACTCGGCGCCGTCGCGCTGGGCGCTGACCATCTTCTGCGGGATGCCGCTGATCCCGCCGACCTGGCCGTCCGCGCTGATGGTGCCCGACCCCGCCACCCGGGTGCCGCCGGTCAGGCCCTCTTCGCTGAGCCGGTCCATGATCCCGAGGGCGAACATCATCCCGGCGCTGGGTCCGCCGATGTCGCCGACGGAGATCTCGACGTCGATCGGGAAGTCGGTCTCGTCGGCGATGAGGATGCCCACGGCGGCGGTGCCGTCCTCGCCCTCCGCGGTGGCGATCTCGACCTCGACGGTCTCGCCGTCGCGGTCGACCGCCATCTCCACGACGTCGCCGGGCTCGCGCGCGCTCACCGTTTCCACGACGGCGGCGCTGCCCACGGCCTGTTCGCCGCCGACCGCACCGGTGTCGGTGGGAACGGGCTCGCCGTCGATCTCCACGATGACGTCACCGGGCTGGACCAGACCCTCGGCGGGCATGTCCTCGACGGTGTCCGCGACGACCGGCACGGCCTCGTAGCCGATGCCGAGCTGGTTGAGAGCGGCGGCCGTGGCGTCGGTCTGGGAGTCGTTCATCTGGACGGTCTGCCGCTCGCTGACCTCCTCGGGCGACCGGTCGGCCGGGAAGAGCAGTTCCTCGGGCATGACCGCGTTGCTCGGCGAGAGCCACCCGGTGATGACCTCCAGCGTGCTGAGCCGCCGCTGGGGGCCGCCCGCGTACTGGATGGTGACCATGGAGAGCGCGCCGTCGTGCTCGTAGGTCCGCGCTCCCTCGATCCGGATCACCGGACCGTCCTCGAACTCGCCCACGGTGTTCACCGTGACGCCGGGGGTGGCCACGATGTAGGGCATGGGGAGGTAGAGGCTGCCGACGGCCAGTCCCACGAGCAGGACGAGCGCGACAACGAGGGTCAGGACGCGACGAACCATGCCCATACCCTACGGCCGCGCGCGACCCGGGCGGCCGCCGACCGGACCCGGGCCGTTAGGGGGTGCCGACCCACTCGTCCCGGCCGTCCTCGAAGGACTGGTGCTTCCAGATCGGCACCTCCGCCTTGAGGTCGTCGATCAGACGGCGGCAGGCGTCGAACGCCTCCTGGCGGTGGGCCGCCGCGGCCGCCACGACCACCGCCGCGTCGCCGATCTCCAGGTCGCCGACGCGGTGGACGGCGGCCATCCGCACGACCGGCCGGCCGGGGACGCTGGTGTCGGAGAGGACCTTCTCCATGACGGCCCGCAACCGCTCCTCGACCGAGGGGTGCGCTGAGTAGGCCAGTCTGGCGACGTCGCGCCCGTGGTCGTGGTCCCGGACCGTGCCGATGAAGACCGCGGTCCCCCCGGCGTGGGGGTCCGCGACGGCGGCGAGGACCTCGTCGACGGACAGGGGCGTGGCGCGCACGGCGGCGAGAGTGATTTCTTGCACGACTCGACGGTACCAACCCTGACCTGCCCGGTCCCGGATTCGACGCAACCCCTGTGCGGTCCTCCAGGACGGCGCGGGCCCGCCTCGTCGTCCGGCACGAAGGCCGCGCCCGCCGGTCAGCTCCGCCCCCGCCTCCTCAGGTGGCGGATGGCGGCGGCGGTGCCGATCGCCGCCGCCGCCGCACCGGCCGCGCCCGCCGCGGTGATGGTGACCTCCTTGGCCCCCAGTTCGCGGCCGACCAGCGCGGGCTTGCCGCTCCGGTACTCCAGCAGCGCGGTGAGCACGTCGCGGTTGTCGTGGTGGGGCTTCCACCCGGCCTCGCGCAGGGCGGCGCAGTCCACGACGCAGGGGTAGACGAGGTGCTTGAGCTCGCCCTCCGCCGCCGGGGTGATCCTCGCCTGGTGGAGGCGGCGGATGGCGCCGAAGGCCAGGTTGGCGGTGACCTCGAACGACTTCATGCCGGCGATCTCCTCCACCTCCTCCTGGGTGAGGGAGCCCTCGCACGCCACCGTGACGACCCCGCCGACGCCCTCGACGCCGTGCAGGGCGCAGAACGCCAGCGCGCTCGCCAGGTCGTCGACGTGGCAGAACTGCCACCGCTGCTCGTGCCCCTTGACCGTGAGCAGGCGCGGGGCCGAGAAGTGGCGGCTGAGCAGGGTGTCCAGCCCGGGGCCGACCAGCGGCGCCGGTCGGACGACGGTCACGGACAGGCTGGGGTGGGCGCGGCGGGCGCGTTCGGCCAGCGCCTCGATCTCGGCGAGGTCGCCGGTCAGCGCGGCGCTGTTGTCGGACACCCGCGGGGCGTCCTCGGGCAGGGGCACGGGGTTGTCGGGGGCGGCTCCGTAGACCATCGTGCCCGTGACCAGGACGACGCGCGGAACGCCCGACGCCGCGGCGGCGGTCAGCACGGTCTGCGCGGCCCGGATGTTGTGCTGGCGCCGCTTGGCGGGCTTGGTGTCCAGGGAGCGGTCGTCCGCGGTGTGCACGAGGACGTCGATCCCGTCGAGCCGGGAGACGAGCGCCGGATCGCACACGTCGGCGATGCGCCACGTGACGCCGCGCAGGTCGGAGAACTCGTCGTCGATCGCGACGACCTCCCGAGCAGCCACGGAACCATTCGGCTCGGTCAGGCGTTGCACGAGGAGCCGACCCACGCCGGAGGCGGCGCCGGTGACCGCGACCACCGGGCCCGCGCCTTCGGACGGGCTGTGCTCTGGGCGAACCTGGCTGCTATCGGTATTCACTCCGGGCGACTCCCAGCTAACGTGACAGTGGAGACCAAACCTAATCCTGCCTGAGGTCTGATTGTGAGCGACCTGCCATTCGGTTTCAGCATGCCGAACGATCCCGATGACGAGTCCGGACGCCGTTCAGGCGACTCCGGCTCGGGTGCCGGCAGCGGCCGCCCGGGCGGGGGAGACTCCGGAACGCCGAGCGACTTCCCGTTCGGCGACCCACAGCAGATGGCCAACATGCTCCGGCAGTTCGCCGACATGATGTCCGCCCAGCCGAGCCCCGGCGGCTCCGGCGGCTCCGGCGAGAAGACGTCGGGGTCGGGGATCAACTGGGACATGGCCAAGAACATCGCGCGGCACACGGTGTCCCAGCACGGCGACCCGAGCATCCCCCCGCACGACTACGCCAAGGTCGAGGAGGCTCTCCGCCTCGCCGACCTGTGGCTCGACCAGGCTACCGACCTGCCGTCGGGCCTCCACACCGCCCAGGCCTGGAGCCGGTCGGAGTGGATCGAGAAGACGATGGACGCGTGGGCGCAGCTGTGCGACCCCCTGACCTCCAAGACCGTGCAGGCCATGGGCCAGAACCTGCCGGAGGAGATGCGATCGGTCGCGGGTCCGCTGCTGGGCATGGTCCAGCAGATGGGCGGCATGATGGTCAGCCAGCAGGCGGGCCAGGCCATCGGTGAACTGGCGCGCGAGGTGATCGGCACCGCGGACATCGGCGTGCCGCTGGCGGGTGAGGGCAACGCCGCCCTGCTGCCGCCCGGTGTGGCGGCCTTCGGTGAGGGGCTGGAGATCCCCGAGGACGAGGTTCGGCTGTACCTGGCCGCGCGCGAGGCCGCCGTGCACCGGCTCTACTCGCACGTGCCGTGGCTGCGCTCGCACGTGTCCAGCTTGGTCGAGGAGTACGCGTCCGGGATGTCCTTCGACGTCAGCGGCCTGGAGGACAAGCTCGGAGGGATCGACATCACCAACCCGGAGGCCCTCCAGGAGGCGCTGTCCGGCGGTATCGGCGGTGAGGGCCTGTTCCAGCCCGAGGACACCCCGCAGCAGAAGGCGGCCCTGGCGCGGCTGGAGACCACGCTCGCGCTGATCGAGGGCTGGGTGGCCACGGTGGTGTCGGACGCGGTGTCCGACCGGCTGCCGCAGTCGGGCGCCCTGGCCGAGGCGACCCGGCGGCGCCGGGCGACCGGCGGCCCCGCCGAGCACACGTTCGCCGCACTGGTCGGGCTGGAGCTGCGACCGCGCCGTCTGCGCGAGGCGTCGGCCCTCTGGACCGCGCTGGAGGACGCGCGCGGCATCGAGGGGCGCGACGCGGTGTGGCAGCACCCGGACCTCATGCCCACGGGAGCCGACCTGGACGACCCGGACGCGTTCGTCAGCGGCGGCGGGGAGTTCGGCGACGCCGACTTCGACATCTCGAAGCTGACCGGCGAGGCGGACGGGACACGGGACGACCGGAACGACCGCGGAGAGGACGCCTAGACCGTGTCGTTGCACGCGGACGCCCGGGCGGTACTGGGTGCGTGGAGCGCGCCCGACGCCCGGCAGGAGGAGCTGCGCCGGTCGTACCTGGAGCATCTGGGCGCGCACGAGGACGCGATGTGGCGCGGGTGCCTGCCCGGCCACGTCACGGCGAGTTCGGCGATCATCTCGGCGGACGGTTCCCAGGTGGCGCTGGTGCTGCACGGTGTCCACAACCTGTGGCTGCAGACCGGGGGGCACTGCGAGCCCGAGGACGCCACGCTCGCCGCTGCCGCGCTGCGGGAGGCGGCCGAGGAGTCGGGGATCCGGGGGTTGGCCCTGCTGCCCGAGCCCGTCCGGCTCGACCGCCACGCGGTGCCGTGCGGAGGCGGGAGCCACCACCTGGACGTCCAGTACGCGGCCATCGCGCCACCGGACGCCGTGCTGGTGCGGGATCCGGAGGAGTCGCACGACCTCGGCTGGTTCCCGGTCGACGCGGTGCCGGACCCGTCCGACGAACCGTGCCGCGCGCTGGTGCGGGCCGCCGCGTCGGCGGTGGCGGAGCATCTGGCCTCCGGTCGGGCGACCGGCGTGTAGGCCTCGGCGCCCCGCGCCGTCGGAAGGAACGTGCGGGTCCCCGTTCCACCGCTGGAACGGGGACCCGTGTCGTGCTGGCGGCCTCGGAGGACTGCGGTGAGGGCGAACGCAGTGCTGACCGCCCTCGCCCGGCGCTCCAGAATTGGTCTCATCTCATCTTCAGGCAAAAAGCCGACATGACGGCCCCCATGGCAAAAATGAAAAATTTCACATGTGCGACAATGTCGCATGCAGGACATTGTCACACATGCGACATTTGTGCCATACCCTTCCCTTTCGCGCATGGGTGAGCAAGAATGTCAAGTAGGAATGCAAGCGAACACACGGAGGACGGGTCACATAAGTGACAGCAGTGAGCGTGCTCACGTGGGAGCGCTGCCACTGGGCGGCGCGCCCGGCCGCACCGCCCAAAACCTCCGTTGGGGCCCTGGGCACGAAGGGCTCCCGTCGACCGAATGGGCACTGCGACAGCCGAAGGCGAGCACGCCCCGCATCGTTCTGACGCGATGGGGGTTTCCATGAACAGGAAGAGGATTGCCGGCGCCGTGTTGTCGGGACTCGCGGTTCCCGCCCTGGCATTCGGCGCTCCGGCGGCCGCCCAGACCGGCGGCCCGGCGGCCACCCAGGCCAACGCGAGCCCGGCCGTCGTCCAGCAGGAGACCACGTCGGCCACCACGCCGACCGCGGTCCCCGAGCACAAGCGCTGCCACAAGCACCGCCACCAGCACGGCGGGCACGGCAAGTCGCACCGGCACTACCACTGCCACGGACACGGGTGGGGGCACCACAGCGACGGCGGTCACGGCGGCGGACACCAGCACGACGACAACGGCGGAAACCACGGGGGCGGAGGCCACCACTGAGACGGACGCCGGAGACAGCACGCACGCGTCCGCGGAGGTTCCAACCGCGAGGTTGGGCCTCCTTCTCTTACCGCGGGCAGTCGACGGGAGCGGCGAGATGTCACGTCCACGACGGTTTCCTCCCCGCGCCCGCCTTCCGGCGGTCCAGTCGCCGATCCGGTCGGTCACCGTTCGAACCGGAGGGCACGCTCACCCCCGAAACGCCCTCAGGTCCGGACGGCGCCCTGCTTCTCCAGCCAGCCCAGAATCACCCGGTTGGTCTCTTCCGGCTTTTCCTGCTGGATCCAGTGGCCGCAGTCCAGATTGACCACTTCCACCTCGGGCACGAACTCCGCCAGTTTCTCGGACCTCGCGACCGCGTCCCGGTCGCCGTAGACCATGAGCGCGGGCTGCCGGATGACCGGGTCCACGTCCGCCAGCAGATGCCAGTTGCGATCGAGGTTCCTGTACCAGTTGATACTGGCCGTGAACCCCGTCGCTTCGAAGGAGGAGACGAAGACGGCCAGTTCGCCGTCGCTCATCAGCGGCTCACCGAGCGGTGTCTCCGCCCTGGCGAGATCGATCATCACCATTCCCGGCTGAGGCTCCCTCGGGGGTTCGTTCTTCCGGTACATGTTGCGGAGGAACTGGAATGTGTTCTCGTCGAGCACGGCGTCCGCGACGCCCGGCCGCCGGTTGAAGTGGACGAAATAGAAGTCACCGCCGAACGCGTCTTCCATGAACTCGATCCAGGGCTTCTCTCCGCGCTCCAGGTAGGGCAGGCTCAGGTTGATCACTGCGGCCACGCGGTTCGGGTGCAGCAAGGTCAGCCCCCAGACGACGAACGCCCCCCAGTCATGGCCGACGAAGACGGCGTCTTCGTATTCGTAGTGATCGAGAAGCGCGACGAGGTCACCTGACAAGTGTTCGATGTCGTAGGCCGTGACCTCGGTCGGCCGGGACGAGTTGCCGTAACCCCGCTGGTTGGGGACGATGACGTGGTAGCCCGCCGCGACGAGGGCGGGCACCTGATGGCGCCAGGAAAAGGCATGCTCCGGCCAGCCGTGGCAGAGCACCATGGGTTTCCCGGCGTTCTCCCGCCCCGCCTCGAAGACTTCGAGTTCCACACCGTTGACCGGGATGAGGGTGGGCTCGGGAAAATCGGTGGGGTCGAACATCGCGTTTCCTCTTCGTCTCTGCGTGGTGGTCAGGCGGTGAGGGTGCGCGGAGAGAGCGTCGGCGCACCCCTGGGAGGCCCGGGGTCGACGCGGTCGCGGGTGGTGGGACCCGCCGGTGGCGTCATGTCTCCATCGTGCCGAGCGAAACCGGTCACCTCATGACCGGTTTGGTGTGAAAATGTTGTCGGCATGCGAACCGACCGACTGGTGGCCGTCCTCCTCTTGCTGCAGCGGCGCGAGCAGGTGACAGCGGCGGAGGTCGCCCGAGAACTGGAGGTCTCCGAGCGCACCGCCCGCCGCGACCTGGACGCCCTGGCCATGGCCGGAGTGCCCGTGTACTCCACGCAGGGCCGGGGCGGCGGCTGGCGCCTCGTGGGCGGCGCCCGCACCGACCTGTCCGGGTTGACCGCGCGTGAGGCCCGCGCCCTGTTCCTGGTCGCCGGCCCGGCCTCGGCTACGACGCCGGCCGTCAAAGCGGCTCTGCGCAAGCTCGTCCAGGCCCTGCCCGAGCCCTTCCGGGTACAGGCTGAGGCGGCGGCGTCGTCGTTGGTCACGGACCCGCGACGATGGGGGTCGCGTCGGGTCGAGCACCGACCGCCCCGCTTCCTGGACCAACTCCAGGACGCGGTGATCCGCGGCGTCCAGGTGCGGCTCGGCTACGTCGACAGCCAGGGCACCGAGACCGACAGAACCGTCCACCCGCTGGGCATCGTCGCCAAGGGTCCGTCGTGGTACCTCGTCTGCGACACCGGGGCCGGACGGCGGACCTTCCGGATCGACCGCGTCTCGTCCGCCGACCCGACCGGTGACCCCGTGCACCGGCCCGCGGACTTCGACCTCGCCGAGAGCTGGCGCGAGATCGCCGACGAGGTCGACCGCAGGCGAACGCCCCTGGAGATCCAGGCGGTATGCGCGCCCCACGGGATGGGTCTGCTCCGGATGGTGCTCGGCGATCGGCTCCAGGTGGGCGGCTCCACGGCCGACGGCCGCATCGACGTCGTGATCCGCGGCCACAACGAGTACGCGCTCGCCGGCGAGCTCGCCGGACTGGTCGAATGGCTCGAGGTGACCGGCCCCGCGGGTGTGCGCGACCACCTGGCCTGGATCGGCGACGCGCTCGTCGAGCGATACGGCTGAGACCCTCCCCGGGTCGTCCGCCCGGCCGGCCGGGGACCGGCGGGCGGGACACGTCCTCCGCGCTCCCGCCCCGTCTCGGCGACGCGGTCGCGCGGCGCCGCCCCGGACGGGCTGAGTTGCCCGCCCGGACCGGACACGGATCCCTCGCCGCCCTTGTCGGCCCCGCCCGCCCGGTGCCAGGATGTGCGGATGCTGACCACCCTGATCGCGTTCACCGGTGCGGCGTTCGTCATCGCGATGGTGCCGGGCCCGAGCACCGCCGTCATCCTGCGCCAGGCCGTGCGCGACGGCCGCCGGTCCGCGCTGGCCGCCGTCCTGGGCAACGAGACCGGGGTGGTGTTCTGGGGCGTGGCCGCGGCCCTGGGCCTGACCGCGCTGGTGACGGCGTCGGCCGTCGCCTACGAGGTGCTGCGGTGGGGCGGTGCGGCGGTGCTGCTCTGGCTCGGCGCCCAGTCGCTGGTCGCCGCCTGGCGCGGTCGCGGCGGGGCGGCCTCCGAGGAGGCGAAGCGGCCCGCGGACGCGCGGCCCCGACGCCGGGTGTGGACCTCGTACCGCCTCGGGCTGCTGACCAACGTGGCCAACCCCAAGGCCGCCGTGTTCGCGGTGTCGTTCCTGCCGCAGTTCGTGCCCTCCGACGCCGCGGTACTCCCGTGGCTGCTGGGCCTCGCGGTTCTGTGGGCGCTGGTCGACCTCGTCTGGTTCGGGCTGCTCGTCGGCGTGGTCGGCCTGGTCCGGGATCTGCTGGCGCGTCCGGCGGTGCGGCGCGGCATGGAGGCCGTCTCCGGAACCGTCCTGGTCGGGTTGGGCGTTCGGGTGGCCGCCGAGGCCCGCTGACGGTCGCGGGTTCCCGTTCCGATGTCCGGAGCGAGAACCCGAACAATCGGAGCCGATCAGTCGAAGAGATCCCCGGAACGCTCGACCCGCACGGCCCTGAGCACCCACTTCTCCAGTGTGTCCAGGTCGGTGCAGGACTCGATCCGCTGCCGTTCCTGTTCGGAGGGGGTGAGTCCACGGTCCTGGAGAATGAGGATCACGTTCCGCGCGGCTTCTTTCGCACGGCCCTCCTCACGGCCCTCCTCCCTACCGATCCCGACGTACGTGCGGGCGAAGTCGCTCTGCCATTCCCAGGTGTCCACGGCCATCAGATCCTCCATGTGCTTCTGGGCGGCCTCGCCGAGACCGGCCACAACGTAGTCATAGTAAAACGCGCGGCGATCAGGGTCGATCGAGTCCAGGGCCTCCATCAGCGCGTCGAGGGTCGCGGGGTTGGCGTCGCCGTGCGCCCTGGCGGAGAGAACCGCGAGCTCCGGGAACGCACGCGCCCGTCGTGCGTCGACGACGACAGGTGTTGCGGACGGACCGATCACCAGGGGCGACAGCACGAAGCCCGGGTGACCGATGTGGATGGCCTCCGCGCACGTGCACGCCATGCCGTCCGTGGGACACAGGACGAGCAGGATTGCCGGGCACCCCAAGCGCGCGTAGAGGGTGACCAGGTAGGCGGGCCAACTCGACTTCTTGCGGGTGTCCACCCGGTGCTGGCGCTCGACCACCACGGCGAGGACGTGTTCGGTCCCGTTGCGGAGCACGACGGCACCGTCGCTGTTCCACTCCTTCGGGTCGCAGTTGGTCAGAACGGATGACGTGAGCACCGTTTCCGTATGCGGAGGCGGGTCGATCCCCAGGGACTCCTTGAGGAGGACCGGCACCATCTCGGGCAGGTTCTGGATGATCCGCAGCGGGATCTCGTGTTCTCGGCTGGGCACCGGGCTCCTTGAGGGGGGAGCGGTCATGGGTCGGGGACCCCACGGCCGGGGTGGTCGCATCAGCTGGTGAGGGTGGGGACAGCCGTGTCCGCGCGGTCCTCTTGGGGGGTGCCCAGGAGATCACCGGCGGGGACGCGCGGGGCCGGGACGACCAGCGGCGCGGACGGAGGGACCGGGGCCTTCGGGTTCGCGGGGGCGTGCGGCGCGCTCCAGGTGCGCAGGCGTTCGGTCGCGCGGGCCTGGACGCGGGCGAGTTCGCGCTCGTGGGCCACGTAGTAGGGACGCACCAGGGCGGTGTCGTCGGCCACGACCTGTTCCGTGACCGGAGCGGGGCGCGGAACAGGAGCGGCGAGGCGGCTCGGTCGCGCCCGTGGTCGGGGGGCGGCGACGGCCTGTTCGGGGACCGGTGCGTAGGGACGGACCCGGCTGGAACGGCGGCGTCGCGCGGCGGCGGAGTGGCGTCCGCGAGCGGGGGTGAACAGGGCGTACAGGTAGGCCCTGGCGACGGCGATGAGGGCAGCGGTAAACTTGCGCACGCTGGCAGTCCTTTCCTTGAAAGATTCTTGCTTGCTGGCCACGACCCCGGGCGGTGTCTAACCGTCGCGGGGCCTTTGACGTTGGTGGTGCGCGAAGAGAGTACGGCTTTTTCTCGGATCCCGCACCTATTGCCGAGGCATAAGCGCTGAATGCCCGAAATATCGACGACACCCCATGGCATATGCCGGAAATAACGGCATTCAGCGCTTTCGGGTCCGACGCGGAAGCGGGGGCAACCTGGGCCGGGGAACGGGCGGGACCGGCCGCGACGGGGGCGTGGGGAGGCAGCCGGGGCCGCCCGGCAGGCCCGCCCGCGTGGTGACCACCTCGCTCACCACGGCCTCGGGGAACTCGGTGTCCATGTACATGCGGACACCGCGACCGTCGAGCCACGTGTAGCAGCCGAACCCGCTCATGGTGATCTCACAGTTCCCCAGGTAGGGGCAGCACGTGAGGGTGGGGATGGGTTCGGCAGAGATCCAGTGTGATTTGTCGGACATGGTGGTACTCAGCCCACGTCGCGTGAATGCGCCCTGAAGTTCACTCAGGGTCCGGATAACATCGTCCATAGTCCCATGCTGCGACTCCGATTTCTCGTTGCGCGAGGAAGCGTCATCTATCCCCAACGACATAGCGCGCGATGGAACAGGATTGATAGAAGTTGGAGCATGACGGAACACGCCTTCCCCTCGAACCTGACAAAGGGACGCGAAATCGCTGGTCTGACGCAGCGGCAACTGGCGTCGCGCGTTGGAGCGGCGGCCAGCAGCATCTGCCGTTGGGAATCCGGAAAGTCCACCCCGCGTCGGGACACCGTGCAACGCCTGGACGACGTGCTCCAGCTTCGGGGGCGCCTGATGCGTGTGTGGGAGCTGGATACCAGTGGGACGGCGCTCGCGCCGTGGATGCGGGATATCGAACGCCTGGAGGAACGAGCCGAGTCCATCGAGTTGGTCTCAGCGCTGATGGTTCCAGGGCCATTGCAGTCACCGCAGTACGCGCGCATGGTCTTCGAGGAGGGCTTGGCCGGGACGGACCGCGAGATCGAGCGGCTGGTGGCGCACCGCTGCGGGCGCTACGAGTATCTGCGGGCGAAGAACAATCCCACCATCACCGCGATCTTTCCGGTCACCGCGCTGAGTTGGACTCCGGCCGCCGTCAAACGGGAACAGGCGGCACACCTGCTGTCGCTCACCGCCACCGGGAAGGTACGCGTCAACCTGGTACCGGAAGGGACTCTGCTCACGGGGGTGACGAGTCCCTTCATCGTGTTCCATCTGGCCGACGGCGAAAAGGTTGCTTCGTCCGACCACGTTGCCGGTAACGTGCTCCATGATGATTCCACTGGGTATGACCGCCTGCACGGTTTGGTGAAGCGCGCCCTGGAATGCGCCCTCCCCGCTCGGCAGTCATCGCGGACACTAGGAGACCTACTGTGAACGACTGGCACAAGTCCAGCTACAGCCATTCGGGGGCGCAGTGCGTCGAGGTGCGCGAGCGCCCGACCGGCGCTGACGTTCGCGACACCCAGAACCGCGAGGCGGGCCACCTGTCCTTCCCCAGGGACGAGTGGCGGGCCCTCGTCACCCTCGCCGGGCGCGCCTGACCCCCACGCCCGCCGCCACGGATCCGAGGCCGTGCCGGACCGCTCCGGCGCGACCGCCCACCCGATCGCCACTCCTGCAACAGATCAAGCACTTTACGCGATCATGTGACTACTTTCTGCGATACTTCGGGGTGTGAAGCCGCCACACCCGGAGGGAGAAACGCGTGAGGATCCGACTGCTCGCCCCGGCCGTCGCCGTGGCCTGCGCCCTGTCCGTCAGCGGATGCCGGGCCGACCTGCCGCCCAAGCTCGAACGGGAGATCTCGGCGCTCCACTCCATCTACGAACGCGAGTGCGACAGCCCAGGCCAGGTCAGCGACGCCGAGCTCCTCGAACTCAATCGGATCATGGAGATCATCCTGCTTCCGTCCCTGCCGACCCACACGGAAGCCGTCGTGCGGAACACGATCGCCGACGTCGGCGCTCCGACCGCGGATACCGTTTGCTCCGAGCAGTACGCACGGGAGTTCCAGGAAGCGACGAGAGCGAACTTCAACCGGCACATGAACGAGATACTCAGCGAATACCGGAGCAACGAGGCACAGGTCGTCTCCGCGTTCGCCGAGGCCCGAGCCGAGCTGGAGAAAGGGCTGGCCGACTGAGAGCCGGAGCCGCGGTCAGTCCTCGGCCGCGACCTCGGTGAGGTCCTCGTCGGCGTCCTCGACATCGTCACCCTGGTCGCACGGTTCCAGGCGGGACGCCGCGCTGAACCCCTCCAGGTACCCCCGGGCGCGGTCGGCCTTCGGATAACGCCGGACCAGCTCCCAGAACTCGGGGCCGTGGTGCGCGTGGAACAGGTGGGCGAGTTCGTGGATGAGCACGTAGTCCACGACCCACGAGGGCATGCCGACCAGACGCCGGGAAATCCTGATCGTGCGGGTCTCGGGGGTGCACGAACCCCAGCGCGCGTTCTGGTTGTCCACCCAGCGCACGGACTCGGGCAGCTCGGTCCCGCCGAGATACTGGCGCGCCAACTCCAGCGCGCGTTCGTGCAACTCCGCGTCTTTGGAGTGCCGTCGGCCCTCACGGGCCTCCAGCCGTTGCAGCATCCGTCCCACCCAGCGCTTTTCCTCAGCGCGGGAGAACGTCGCGGGCACGAGGACGACCGTGGTGTCCCCGTCCCGGTAGGCCGACACCGTGCGTCGGCGGCGAGGACTGCGGCGTACCTCGACTTTGGTGTTCGAGGGCACGAACTTTACGGTAGCCGAGGCCGGGCCCGTAGCACAGGTGTGTCTTGCGGAGATTTGTCTGCCGGATCCGTGATGACCGGGTCACCTGATGCGCACGAAAAGCCCTATGGTGTGGCGGATTCCACTCTGACCAGGGCTGCGCTCCGGCTGCCGGAAGCAGCACACGGACACGTGACGCGACGCTTCCATGATCTTTTCGCAACACAAAAGAGACCGGGCAGTGACCCCGTCCGGAGGTCACCGCCCGGTCCCGCACCGCGCGTGTGAGATCAGGTGGAGGGTTCGGCGTCCGTCGCCCTCCCACCGGTCAAGCGTGCGTCAACACAGCCTCGACCACGCGATTTCCATGAGCGCCTCTTCCAGACGGCGCTCCTGGCGCTGGCGCGCGCGCAGCTGGCGCGCCCCGAGCCGGAGGTTCTCGCGGTCACGGGGTTCGACGTCCGTGCCCTCGACCACGCGCATGAGTTCCTGGAGCAGCATCATCGTTTCGTTCCTTCGAAGTGTGTGTTCGGGATTGCGGGGGGTGCGGATCAGGCGGCGACCGGAGCGGGGTTCTTCCGGGGGCGGCCACGCGGGCGCTTGCGCGCCACGACCTGACCGGCGACGAGCAGCTGCCCGCCCCAGACTCCCCACGGCTCCTTGCGCTCCAGCGCGTCCGCCAGGCACTGCGCCATGACGGGGCAGGCGCCGCACACGGCCTTGGCCGCCTCGACGTCGGCGGGAGCCTCGGCGAAGAACAGGTCGGGCTGGAGGCGGCAGGGGACTTCGGTCTCACCCATCCAGGGCGTGTGCAGGACCGACGCAAGCATCGGTGCCCTCCAAGATCTTTGTTCGTTTCGTACAACGCGGTCGGTGCTTGCTGTCACCGGACGGGTCCGGTGAGGGACCTGGACTTGCGATGCGGCCGTCCCCGTCCACCGCCCCTGGGGGACGGAGTCCGGTTACGGAGATACAAAGAAGGCCGCGGCCCCTGTGTGGGGTCCGCGGCCACGGTCGAAACTCTCGGCCTGTCCTGCTCTAGGCCGGAATCCTCCGTGGACACTTACCCACTGCGCCATAGCGGCGCCGGGTGGTTTCGGCGTGGTTCGCCAGCGGCTCGCCCCAGGGCAGGGCCAGCTCACGCTCAGCGAGGACACCGCTGCCGGTACGGGCATCGCCCTTGGCCGCCTGGATCCCGCGGGGACGGGACCCCTGGAGACCAGCCATGCCGAGGAAGCCGCCGAGGCCGCTCTCGCGACCGCCGGGGACAGCGCTACCGGTGGTGGTGCACTCGCCGATCACGGCGTCGACGTCGTTGTGACCAGCCAAGGCGGTGCCCTGGGCAACGATCGGACGCTGACGCGAAGACATGGCGAAGACAGCGACGAAGCCGGTGTTTACCGTGGTGTTGCTCATGAGATGGGGCACCTCCCTCACGATCGGGCGGCAGGGTCTTTCACCTGCGCCAGTGGCGGTCATGACGACGATGTACAGACTATGGGGTGGCCACGAAAAACAGCAACCCATTTTTGACCTGCGAAAACGTCCGCATCCGGCCACGGGTTCGAGGGAATGCCCGCGCCCGCGGGAGTGTTGGGGCGCACGCCTCCGGGCCGCCGACCTCGTGCCGGTGCGTGCGCGTCACCACGACGGGTGATAGGTGTTCCACACAGGGTAATTACTGAGAGTCGCCACTCGAACACCACAGGGAGTCGACGTGCGCCGCACCGCCGCAGTCCTCGGAACGCTCACCGCCACGGCCGCGCTCAGCCTGGCCGCGGCCGTACCCGCCGCCGCCTACGACCCGGAGAGGTCGTCCCACCCGCGGCCGGCCCGCGGAACGATCGAGGTCGAGGTCCTGGCCGAGGTCGAGAACAACGGCGAGGGCAAGGCCGAGGCCGAGATCGAGTACAAGGACCCGGTCGGCTGCATCCTCCTCCCCGAGAACTCCAAAGAGGTCGAGAACGAGACGGACCGGCGCGTCCTCGTGTCCAGCAAGCCCTGCGCCTTCCACCCGCACATCATCGACGTCGTGCGCCCCGGCGAGGAGGAGGACCTGTCCAGGGACGCGAAGAGCCTCATCGTCTGGTAGCCGCCGCTCCGCCCCCGCCGTTGAGGCCTGGGGGCGGAGCCGGAGGCCGGTTCCGCCGACACCCGAACACCTTCCGCGAGGAGCAGACATGCGTCGACCCGCCACCGCCCTCGGCAGCCTCGCCGCCGCGGCAGCGCTCACCCTGGCCACCGCGGCCCCCGCCGACGCCGCGACGGGGCGCCTGATCCTCATCACGGACGAGGCGAGCCTCGTCCTCCACCTCCACGACGGCGACGTCGAGCGGTGCGTCGACCTGCCCGAGAGCACCAGGGCGGTGTTCAACGGAACCGACGCCTTCGTCCTGCTCAACAGCGCCGGGTGCGCCTTCGCCGCCGAGCTCGGTCTCAGCTCGACCCTTCCGCCCGGCGCGGGGCTCCGGGTGGAGCGGCCCTTCACCGTGAGCGTGCGCATCCCGAAGTCCTAGCCGCGGCGCGCCCGACCGGACCGGGACGGGTCAGACCCAGCCCTCCGCGTCGACGACGCGGATCAGGCCCTCCTGGACCACTGAGCACACCAGCTGGCCGTCGCGCGTGTAGACCAGACCGCGCGCCAGCCCCCGCGCGCCCTGCGCGGTCGGCGCCTCCTGGGCGTAGAGCAGCCACTCGTCGGCCCGGAACGGCCGGTGGAACCACATCGCGTGGTCGAGGCTGGCCATCGAGATCCCCGCGAACGAGCGCCCGTGCCGCAGCAGCACGGTGTCCAGCAGCGTCATGTCCGACGCGTACGTCATCAGGCACACCTGGCTCAGGCGGTCGTCGGGCAGTTTGCCGTCGACCTTGAGCCAGACCGGGTTGGACGCCGTGCGCAGCTGCGGGTTCCGCTCGGCCTCGAACGACAGCGGCCCCACCGGGCGCAGCTCGATCGGGTGCCACCGCACGAATCCGGGCACCTTCCCGAACGCCTCCTGGAGCCGCTCACGCGTCGTCGGCAGGTCCTCGGGCGGCGGGACGTCCGGCATCGGGATCTGGTGGTCGAGTCCCGGCTCGTCCTTGTGGAAGGACGCCGACAGCGTGAAGATCGCCTTCCCGTGCTGGACCGCGACCACCCGGCGGGTGGTGAACGACCGCCCGTCGCGGACCCGGTCGACCTCGTAGACGATCGGGACCCGGGGGTCGCCCGGACGGATGAAGTACGCGTGCAGGGAATGCACGTGGCGCTCGTCGGGCACGGTCCGCCCGGCCGCCACCAGAGCCTGGCCCGCGACCAGACCGCCGAAGACGCGCTGCGGCCCCTCCTCCGGGCTGCTCCCCCGGAAGATGTCGTCCTCGATCCGCTCCAGGTCGAGCACCTGCAGCAGATCCGCCAGCGACTGCTCTCTGCGGTCGGCGTCCGCGCCCTCACCCATCGGTCGGTTCCTCCCCGTCCTTCGCCCTATGCGTCCGCGCCGTCGGCGCCGTCCGCCTCCGCGGCGTCCGGGACGGACTCCTCCAGCAGGTCAGCGGGGTCGGCTCCGGCGACCAGCGCGAGTACGGCCTCACCGTAGCGGTCGAGTTTGACCTGGCCGACGCCGGACACGGCGGACAGCTGCGTCACGCTCGACGGCTCCTGTTCGGCGACGGCCTGGAGGGTGGCGTCCGTGAAGACGACGTACGCGGGCACCTTCTGCTCCCGCGCGGTGGCCCGACGCCACTCGCGCAGCCGCTCCAACAGCGCCTCATCGTAGCTGGAAGGGCAGCCCAGACAGCGGCCGAGCTTGCGTTCGGCCGCGTCGGCGAGGGTCACGCCGCACACCCGGCACCGCACCGGACCGCCCTTGCGGCGCTCGCTCCGGCGGGTGGAGGTGGACGCGGAGGCGGGACGCAGGCCGTCGAGGAACCGGGAGGGCTTGCGGGTGCGCCGGCCGCCGGGAGAGCGGGCCAGCGCCCACGACATCGACAGATCGCTGCGCGCGCGGGTCACCCCGACGTAGAACAGGCGGCGCTCCTCCTCGACCTGCTCGTCGGTCTCGGCGTAGATGATCGGCATCATGCCCTCGGTGAGTCCGACCAGGAACACCGCGTCCCACTCCAGACCCTTGGCCGAGTGCAGGGAGGCGATGGTCACCCCCTCGAAGCCGGGGGCGTGCTCGGTGGCCATGCGCGCGTCGAGCTCCTCGACGAAGTGCGCCATGGTGACGGCCCGTCCGCCCGGGCCGGGCGTGGCGGCCATGTCCTCGGCGAGCTGGGCCAGCGCCGTCAGCGACTCCCACCGTTCGCGGGCCTGGCGGCCCTCGGGGGCCCGGTCGGTCAGGCCGAGCGGCCCGAGCAGCTGGCGGACGGTGTGCACGAGCGGCTCGTCGTCCTCCCCGGCGGCGCCGTGGCGGGCGCCGCGCAGGGTGTGCACGGCCTGTTTGATCTCGGGGCGCTCGAAGAACCGTGTGGTGCCGCGCACGGTGAACGGCACGCCCTCGTCGGTCAGCGCCTGCTCGTAGGCCGCCGACTGGGAGTTGGTGCGCACCAGGACGGCGATCTCGCTGGCCGGGGTGCCCTGCTCGACGAGGAGGCCGATCTTGCGCGCGACGCCGGTGGCCTCGGCGGGCTCGTCGTCGTACTCCTGGTAGATCGGGTCGGGGCCGTCGGGCCGCTGCGCCTGGAGGGTGAGGTGGCCGGTGGCCCCGCGGGCCTGCCCGATGACGTGGTTGGCCACGCGCACGACCTGGGGGGTGGAGCGGTAGTCGCGGACGAGTTCGACGACCGTGGCGTGCGGGTAGCGCGTGCCGAACCCGGTGAGGTAGGCGGGGGTGGCTCCCGCGAAGGAGTAGATGGTCTGGCTGGGGTCGCCGACCACGCAGAGGTCGTCGCGGTCGCCGAGCCAGGCGTCGAGCAGCAGTTTCTGGAGCGGGTTGACGTCCTGGAACTCGTCGACGACGAAATACCGGTACTGGTCGCGGACCCGCTGGGCGATCGCGGGGTACTCGGTGATCATGCCCGCGGTGAGTTCGAGCATGGACTCGAAGTCGAGGAGGTTGTGCTCGCGGCGCAGCTCCTCGTAGGCCTCGAAGACCCGCGCGACCTCGCCCGCGGGGACCGGGGGCTGGCGGCCCGCCTTGGCGACCGCCTTGGCGTAGTCGGTGGGGCGGACCTGCGTGACCTTGGCCCACTCGATCTCGCTGGCCAGGTCCCGCAGACCGGTGGCGCCCTCCGTCTGGAGGCCGACCGAGTGGGCCGCGCGCGCGACCGCCTTGATCTTGCTCTCGACGAGGGTGGGCAGCGAGCCGCCGATCACCTGGGGCCAGAAGTACGACAGCTGGCGCATGGCCGCCGCGTGGAAGGTGCGGGCCTGCACGCGGGGGGCGCCCAGGCCGCGCAGGCGGCCGCGCATCTCCCCGGCGGCGCGCACGGTGAAGGTGACGGCGAGGACCTGCTGCTCGTCGACGACCCCGCTGGCGACCGCGTGCGCGATCCGATGGGTGATGGCGCGGGTCTTGCCCGTCCCGGCTCCCGCCAGGATGCACACGGGCCCGCGCAGGGCACGTGCCGCCTGGGTCTGCTCCGGGTCCAGTCCCTCCAGGACGCGGTCGGGATCCATGGTGCTCCTGCGTGTGGTTGGGGAGGCTGAGCGGTGCTCGGGGCACAGTGTCTCAAGTATCGGCCGTCATCGGGAGCGGATCGGCACCGAGCACGTCCGGAGCGTCGCGACACAATCCGGAACCAGTCCGGCCTGTGAGGCGTCCCACCGTGTGTCCGGCGGTCGGGGGAAGCGGCTCGCGCCCCGCGGTGTTGAGATCTGGAGGATCGACCGATCCCACCGAGCGCCTGACAGGAAGTAGCAGACGTGAGCGACATGACGAAGACGGGCACCGAACTGTTCACGATGTACACCACCCCGTGGTGCGGGTACTGCAAGCGGTTGAAGAGCCAGCTCGCCCGCGAGGGGATCACCGGGCGTGAGGTGAACATCGAGGAGCACCCGGAGTCCGCGCAGATCGTGATGCGGGTCAACGGCGGGAACCAGACCGTTCCCACGTTGGTCTTCAGCGACGGTGCGGCGATGACCAACCCGTCGCTCGCTCAGGTGAAGAGGAAGCTGACCGAGTTGGCGTAGGTCGGTGCGCGGGCCGCGCGCCCTTCGGGGACGCGGTCCGCACCGCGGCGACTCCTCCCTCGGGGCCCGGCCCCGGAGTGCCCGCACACCGTCCGGCGACCGGCACGGCCAACCACTGGTTGGACGAAGACGGGGAGTGTTGAGTTGGGGGACGACATGAGGCCTCATGACATCGCGGTCGCCGACACGTTGGACGTCGGCGTGGTGCGCCGTACCCCGACGGGGTGGCGGGTCGAGGGCACACAGGAGATGCCCGACCTGGTGAGCGCCATGGTGCTGGCGGACCTGCTGTCGGACGAGGCCGGTGTGCCGAAGCCGCGCGCGCAGTCGCCGGGGCGTGCGCCCGACGACGCGAGCGAGGTGGAACGGCTGCGCCACACGGTCGCGCAGCTGGAGCACGCCCTGCACTCGCGTGTCACGGTCGAGCAGGCGATAGGGGTTCTGGCGGAACGGCACACGCTGCTGCCCAGAGAGGCGTTCGAGCGGCTACGGTCGTCGGCGCGGTCGCGGGGACGCAAGGTCGCCGACCTGGCGCGGGACGTGGTGGAGAGCAGCACGAGCCCGCTGACCGCGCTTCCGGACGAGCTGAACACCTCGACCAGCGCGAACTGAGGCCGCCGGCGGCGGCGAGGGAACGCGAGGCCGGACTTCGACGGACGGGCCCCGCACGACCGATCCCGGGGGGCGGTCGTGCGGGGCCTCACTCTCTCGTGCGAACGCGCGGTCGGTCCGGCGGATCCGCTGGCGGCCGTCCTCGGGTCGCGTCAGGCGCCGCGCCGGGCGGGCCGTTTGGTGAGGTCGACCCTGCGGGCTCGCGGGTGTACGGGGGTACTGGCCTCGTCCCGCCCCGGAGCGTTCCCGGGCACGCCCGCCCGCGGAGTGTCCGGCGCGGACCTGAGCGCCTCCAGACCGGAGTTGGCCGCGGTCTCGGCGTGCGCGGGACCGGCCTTCGCGACGGTCTCGGCGCTGTCGGCACTCCTGCGGGGCCCAGGAGCGGGCGGGGCCGTGCGGGGGGCCGTGGACCCGCTCGGCCCGCGGCGGTTCCGGCGGCGGTCGATGATCCGGTCGCTGACCCGGAAGAACTGCCTGGCTCCGTAGATCCACGCGAAGACGCCTCCGAGGACGGCGGCGATCCCGCCGACGGCCGCCATCGGCTGGACCGTGAGGGCCTGCGGCACCAGCCCCGCGCCCTCCATGGCGACCAGCACGAACGGGATGCCGAACAGCCCCATGAAGGCGCCGATCTGGACGACGCCCCTGCGCGCGTGGTTGCGCACCGCACGCTCACGCGCCGCCTCCCGCGCCTCCCGTGTCGGCTGCCGGGCCGCCTCCTCAAGCGCTCTGGCGAGCCTCCGCTCGTCCTCGCTCTCCCCCATGCGCACCTCCATCGACGACGGTCAGCGCCCGCACCCTTGTGCGGGACGTGCTGGACCCGGCGCAAGGATGCTAGTGCCGCGCCGCCGCGGACGGAAAGTCACCACTCGCCGGGCAGGACGCCTCCGTACCAGTGCTCGATGAGGGTGCGCGCGATCGAGGCGTGTCCGGGCAGTGTCACCGCCCCGGAGTCCACCTCCGCGAAGAGCCGCTCGCGCGTGAACCAGCGGGTCTCGGCGATCTCGTCGTCGGTGCGCTGCGTCTCCCCGACCGCCCGCGCCGTGTACCCCACCATGAGGCTGCGCGGGAACGGCCACGGCTGGGACGACAGGTAGCGCGGGGCCTCCACGACGATCCCGGCCTCCTCCGCCACCTCGCGCACCACCGCCTGTTCGAGGGACTCGCCCGCGTCGACGAAGCCCGCCAGGACGGAGAACCGCTGAGGACCCCACTTGGGGTTGTTGCCCAGCAGTGCCTCCTCGCGACCGTCGCGCTCGCGGTGCACCAGCATGATCACGGCCGGGTCCATCCGGGGGAACTGCTCGGTGCCCTCCTCCTCGCAGACGCGCACGTGTCCGGCGGCGGCCATGGTCGTGCGCGACCCGCAGCGCGGACAGAAACCGTGCGAGGCGTTCCAGTTGGCCAGCGCGACCGCCCGGGTCAGCAGACCGGCGTCGCGGTCGTCGAGCAGGGCGCCGACCTCGCGCAGCGACGCCGGTTCGGCGGTCGGCGTGGCGGCGAGGTCCTGGAGGGAGCGGACCGCGAAGTAGGCCGTGCCGTCCTGGACGCCCAGCAGGTACCGCTCGCCCTCGGGCGCCTTGTCCGGACCGGTGAGCACGAGTCCGGGCGCCCGGCCGGTGGTGACGAGCGCGCGCGACTGCTTGTTCATGATCGCCTGCCACCCGTAGCTGCCGGGGTCTCCGCCCTCCAGGACGAGCACCCGTGTGTCGGAGGCCGCCCACGCGCTCTCCAGCCACGCGGCGTCCGCGCGCCGGTGGCCCGCGGGGTCGACGGTGGATCGGGACAGTGAGGGGGTGGTGTCGGCGTCCATGGGTCCTTCCGGTGACGGCTTGGGCGGCCGTGGGGGCACGGCCCTCGCTCTACAGGTAACACGTCGGGGCGGCGCCCCATGCCCCGCGGCGGCGGTCCCGGTCAGGAACGGCGGGCGGCGGCGAGCTCCTCCCACAGGTAGGCGGCGCTCTCGGCGCCCTTGAGCAGGAGCGGGACCTCGACCTTCTCGTTGGGCGCGTGGATGCGGTCCTCGTCGAGGCCGACGGCGACGAACACCAGGGGCGCGCCCAGGATGTCGGCGATGTCGGCCTCCGGGCCGCTGCCGCCCTCGCGGGTGTAGAGCACCCGGGTGCCGAAGGCGCGCTCCATGGCGGTCCGGGCGGCGCGCAGCTCGGGCGAGGCCAGGTCCGAGGCGCACGCGCGTACGCCGGGGCCGCCGAACTCCAGCTCGGCGCGCAGCCCCTCGGGGACGCGGGCCCCGACGAACGCCCGGACGCACTCCTGGACGTGGGCGGGCTCCTGTCCGGGAACGAGGCGGAAGCTGACCTTGGCGTGCGCGGAGCGGGGGACGACGGTCTTGCCGCCCGCACCGGTGTGCCCGCCCCACATGCCGTTGATCTCGGCGGTCGGGCGCAGCCAGATCCGCTCCAGGGTGCTGTACCCGGCCTCGCCCCAGGTGGCGGTGGAGGCGGCGGTCTCCAGCCACTCCTTCTCGTCGAAGGGCAGCTGGGCGATGAGGGCGCGCTCCTCGTCGGCGGCCTCGACGACGCCGTCGTGGAAGCCGGGGACGGCGACCCGGCCGTCGTCGTCGTGCAGGCCGGACAACAGGTCGCTCATGGCCTTGAGCGGGTTGGGCACGGCGCCGCCGAAGGACCCGCTGTGCAGGTCGCGGGAGGGGCCGTACAGGGCGATCTCGACGTCGGTGACGCCGCGCATCCCCACGCACATGGAGGGGGTGTCGGCCGCCCACATGGTGGTGTCGGAGATGACGGCGACGTCGCACGCCAGGCGCTCGCGGTTGGCGCGCAGCAGCTCGGCGAAGTGCACCGAGCCGGACTCCTCCTCGCCCTCCACCAGCAGCTTGAGGGTGACGGGCGGGGCGTCCGCGCCGGAGGCGGCCAGGGCCGCGCGCACGCCCAGGGCGTGGAACAGGACCTGGCCCTTGTCGTCGGAGGCGCCGCGCGCGACGAGGGAGCCGCCGCGCTCGGTGGGGGTGAAGGGGTCGGTGTCCCACTCCTCGACGGGGTCGACGGGCTGGACGTCGTGGTGTCCGTAGACGAGCACGGTGGGGGCGTCGGGATCGGCGGCGGGCCACTCGGCGAAGACGGCGGGCAGGCCGGGGGTCTCCCACACCTGGACGGTCGGGAAGCCTGTCGCGGTGAGGTGGCCGGCGAGCCAGCGGGCGGAGGCGCGCACGTCGTCGGCGCGGGCGGGGTCGGCGGAGATCGACGGGATGGCCAGCCACTCCTTGAGGGAGGAGAGGAACTCGTCCCGATGCGCCTCGATGTACCCGCGTACGTCCATGTCCGTGCCGTTCCTTCCTCGACGTCCTCGTCCGATCCGAGCCTAGGACGCGCGCCGACCACGTGGGGACGCGGTCGGGGCGAAACCCGTGGCCGGGACGCCGCGTCCGTCCCGGGAACCGTTCGGGACACGGGAGACTCGAAGGGTGCAGCGGGCGGGACAGCCCCGCCCCACGACGAGAGGACCGCCCGTGGACTCCGCTCCCTCCGCCGCGATCGCCGAGCGCTTCGGCACGCTCTTCGACACGCTGGACACCGACAACGACAGGACCCTCACCTGGGACGACTACCAACGCCTGGTCGACCGGTACACCAAGGGGTACTCCCTGGACGCGGACGACGCGCGGGTCCAGGAGATCCGCGCCGCCTACCTGGGGCTGTGGCGGGGTCTGGTCGGGCACGCGGGCGACGGCGACCGCCTGGACCGGGACGCGTTCGTCGCCGCGATGCACGCCGCCTCGGAGGACCGGAGCAGCTCCAACGTGACGGAGGGCGTGGCCGAGGCGGCCTTCGACCTCCTCGACGCCGACGACGACGGCACCGTCAGCGAAGGCGAGTACGTCGAGTACGCGGAGGTCCTGGGCGCGGCGGTCGACGTCGCGTGGGACCGGTTCAAGGCCCTGGACACCGACGGCGACGGGTTCATCAGCCGCGAGGAGTTCGTCCTCTCGGCCCGCCAGTACCTGTTCGGCGACGACACCGAATCCGCGGGCGGGTTCGTCTTCGGCGTCATCTGACGTGGCGGGGGCGGCCCGGAGCGGGTCCGCGCCGCCCCCGCTGCCGGCTCACCCCGGTTCGGGGACCGAGGCGATGAGCGCGGCCAGGCCCTCGGCGTCGAGCAGGTCGGCGGGGCGGACCGTCTCCCCGGCGCGGACGTAGTGGAAGGCCGCGCGGACCTCGCCGAGTTCGGCGCCCGCCAGGTCGGCCCAGGCCAGCCGGTAGGCGGCCAGCTGGACGCCCACGGCACGGCGCTCGGCCTCCGTGCCGGGCGGGCGGCCGGTCTTCCAGTCGACGACGTCGTGGCGGCCGGTCTCGGGGTCGTGGAAGACCGCGTCCATGCGCCCCCGGATGAGGCGGTCGCCGATGACCGTCTCGAACGGCACCTCGACCTCGACCGGGACCCGCGAGCCCCACTCGCTCTCCTCGAAGCGGCGCTGGAGCTCGGCCAGGTCCTCGTCCTCGCCCGCGGTCTCGTCGGCGGCCCCCGGCAGCTCGTCCAGGAGCGCGATGTCGCGGCCGAACCGCCGCTCCAGCCACGTGTGGAAGGCGGTGCCGCGCCGGGTGTGCGGTGCGGGCGGCCGGGGCAGGGGACGGCGGATCTGCCGGGCCAGCGCGGAGGGGTCGCGGGCCAGCCACACCATGGAGGACACCGACAGGTGGGCGGGCAGCTCGACCTCGACCGGACCGTCCCCCGGCCCGGACGCCGCGGTCCGGCGGTGGGCCAGCAGGAGTTCGGCGTCGCGTTCCCACCCCTGGAGCCGTCGGCGCAGCCCGGCCGGGGCCGGTTCGGCGGCGGTCTCCCCCGCGCGCAGCCGGGCCCGGGCGCGCTCGACCAGCGCCGCGCCCGCCAGCACTTCCGCGCGCCGGGCCCCGGCCGCCTCGCGCGTCGACCCGGCGGCCCCCTCGGGGACGCCGGAGCCGTCGGCGTGCACTGGCGGCCACACGGCGGCGTGCTCCTCGTCGTCGTGCGGGTTGGTCTCCTCCGGGTCCGGCGGCGGCGCCCAGGCCACGACCGACCCCGCGCCTCCCTCGCACGCCGCGCGGACCTCCTCCAGGAACACCGACGGGCCGCGCGGCGTGCTGCCGGTACGCCCCCACCAGTGGCCGGTGCACAGCAGCGCGAAGGACGCGCGGGTCACCGCCACGTACGCCAGGCGGCGTTCCTCCATGAGGTGGCGCGCCTCCTCGGCCGCCTTGAAGTCGGCGATGTCCTCCTTGGCCGCGCCCGCGAGAACGGGCAGGCTCGCGCGGTCGCCGCGCAGCGGGTACGGGAGCAGGTGGTCGCCCTTGACCCAGGCCAGCGCGTCCCGCGCCCTGGCCGGGAACAACGGGGCCTTGCTCCCCGCGCTCAACCCGGGCACGACCACCACCGGCCACTGGAGCCCCTTGGCCCCGTGCACGGTCATGAGCTTGACGCTGTCCGAGCCCCCGACCCGCTCGCCGGGCGCCAGACCGCTCTCGTTCTCCTCGGCCGCGTGGAGGTAGCTGAGGAAGCTGCCGAGGGTGGGGTCCTCGCTGTTGCCGACGAAACGGACCGCGTGGTCGACGAAGGCGTCCAGGTCGGCGCGGGCCGACAGCGGATCGCGGCCGGTGCGGGCGCCCACCTCGATGTCCAGGCCGAGCATCCGCTCGACCTCGGTGACCAGGTCCGGCAGGGGCTGGCCGACCAGTTTGCGCAGCGACCGCAGCTCCTCGGCGAGGCGGCCCAGGCGTGCGTAGGCGGCCTCGGAGTAGTGCTCGGCGGGGCCGGGGTCGTCGACGGCGTCCACGAGGCTGCCGCTCTCGGCGGTCAGGTCCAGGACCGTGCGCCGCAGGATGTCGTCCGCCGGTCGCCCGCCATCGCCCGTCGGGAGCGCTGCGTGCGAGGACGGGCTGCCACCCTCAACGGACGCCTCCGGCGCGGCGTCTCCCACCTGTCCCTGCTCCGGTTCGGGGACGGTCAGGTCGCGTCTGGAGTGCCGCGCGAGCTCGGCGGC
The DNA here is from genome assembly GCF_044457925.1 of Nocardiopsis sp. NPDC050513. Classification (NCBI taxonomy): domain Bacteria; kingdom Bacillati; phylum Actinomycetota; class Actinomycetes; order Streptosporangiales; family Nocardiopsidaceae; genus Nocardiopsis; species Nocardiopsis sp. NPDC050513. The sequence goes on from NZ_JBITHK010000001.1 coordinate 406,649, forward strand.
GCGGGCGCCCAAAGCGGCGAGGTCGCGCGGGCCCAGCCGCCACCGCGGCCCGGTGAGCAGGCGGGCCAGCTCGTTGCCCGCCGACGCGTCGTGCACCACGCGCAGGGTGGCGATGATGTCGCGCACCTCGGGGACGAGCATGAGCCCGCCGAGCCCGACCACCTCGACGGGGATCCCGCGCGCCTCCAGGGCCTCGCGCAACGGCGGGAACTGGGCGCGCTTGCGGCACAGCACGGCGACGTCGCCCGGGCTGATCCCGCCGTCCCCGCCGCCGCCCGACTCGCCGTCCGGCCAGGGCAGGAAGTCGGGGGCGGTGTGCGCGTCGCCCGGCTCACCCGGTCGGGCGTGGACGAGGCTGTGCACCTGTTCGGCGATCCACGCGGCCTCCTCGGTCTCCGTGGGGAAGAGCGCGGCCAGGGCGGCGCCGCGCCCCCGGCGGGCCGGCCCCGGGTGGAGGACGGGGACCTCGGCGGCCTCGGCGCGCAGCGGTTCGGAGATCCGCTCGGCCACGCCCAGCACGCGTTCGCCGTTGCGGAAGCTGGTGGACAGGCGCCGGACGGGCGCGGGCCGCCCGGGGGCGACGGGGAAGTCGGTGGGGAAGCGGGTGAGGTTGGCGGCGATCGCGCCCCGCCAGCCGTAGATGGACTGGCAGGGGTCGCCGACGGCGGTGACCGGGTGCCCCTCCCCGAACAGGGACCGCAGCAGGACGAGCTGGGCGTGGCTGGTGTCCTGGTACTCGTCGAGGAGGACGACGCGGAACCGGCCGCGTTCGATGAGTCCGACCTCGGGGTGGTTCTCCGCGATCCGCGCGGCCAGGGCCATCTGGTCGCCGAAGTCCATCGCCTCGCGGACGTGCTTGGCGTGGTTGTACCGGTCCACGAGCGGCAGCAGCTGTTCGCGGCGGCGCTGGGCGTCGACCAGGTCGCGGGTCTCCTTGGTGGCCTTCCGGGTCATCGCGTCGACCTCGGCCTGGATCCACCGGCCGATCCCGCGCACGCGGTCGGTGGTGGTCAGGTGGTCGGCGATCTCCCCGGACAGGTGCAGGACCCGCTGGGTGACGGTGTCGGCCCCGACGGTGATGCGGTCCATCGGCCCGTCGTACTCCCCCACGATCCGCGCGGCCAGCTGCCAGGACTGCCCCTCGCTGAGCAGGCGGGCGGTCGGCTCGACCGCTTCGCGCAGGGCGTGGTCGGAGACGATCCGCCCGGCGTAGGCGTTGTAGGTGGACACGGTCGGCTCGCCGTCGAGCACCTCCGGGGGCAGCTGCTCGGTGGCGCGCAACTGGTCGAGGCGTTTGCGGACGCGTTCGGCCAGCTCGGCGGTGGCCTTGCGGGTGAAGGTCAGGCCGAGCACCTGTTCCGGGCGCACGTGCCCGTTGGCGACCAGCCACACGACGCGGGAGGCCATGGTCTCGCTCTTGCCCGACCCGGCGCCCGCGATGACCACGCCCGGTTCCAGGGGCGCGGAGACGACCTCGGACTGCTCGGCGGTGGGTTCGGGCTGGCCGAGCAGGCGGGCCAGTTCGGCGGGGGTCAGGCGGGGGAACGCCGGCGGGGCGTCGGAGTGCTCTGCGCGGGGTCTAGACATGGCGTCCCTCGTCCTGGACGGGGCAGCACGCGCGCACCGCGCACGCGTTGCAGCCCTTGTTGCGTGTGGCGGTGAAGCGGGCGCCGCCCATCCCGGCGGCGACCTCGCGCACCAGCGTCCCGGCCCACTCGGGGTCGGGGTCCCCGCCCAGCGGGGGCTGGGGCTGTTCGCGCCACGTCCTGGTCTTCTCGCCGACCTGGACGAGGGAGGCGCCACCGGGTTCGGTGAGGCCGAGCTTGGCGAAGGCGCCCTTGAGCACGGCCATCTGGTAGACGCCGAGCTGGGGGTGGCGGGCCAGGTCCTCGGCCTTGTTCCGGCCGGTCTTGATGTCGACGACGACGGCCCGCCCCTGGTCGTCGCGTTCGAGGCGGTCGACGCGACCGGTGATCTCGATGCCGCCGACGTCCACGCGGAAGCCCTCCTCGGTGACGACCAGCTCGCGGTCGTTGGCGGCGTCCCAGTCCAGAAGCTTGCCGACCATCCCGTCGGCGCGCTCGCGCTGCTTGGCCGCCTGCCAGGGGCCGCCGAAGTCGAGGTCGGACCAGATCTCGTCCATGCGATCGCGGATCTCGTCCGGCGAGCTGCCCTGGGCGACCAGCACCGCGACGGCGTGCACGACCGTGCCCAGCGTGGAGGCGGAGTCGCCGGAGGAGGCCCCGGCGGCCCGTTCGAGCAGCCACCGCAGCTGGCAGTTGGTGAAGCTCTCCACCTGGGACGGGGAGACGCGGATGGTGTCCTCCTCCCCCGCCAGCGGGCCGTCGTCGGTGAAGGGGGTGAGCGCGTACCACTCGGCCGGGTCGGCGCCGCGTACCCCCTCCTCGGCCAGGCGGGCCAGGTGCGCGGCGGCGGCCTCGCGCAGCGGCTCGGGGGCGGAGGGGTCGGTGACCGCCGAGCGCAGGTCCGCGACGAGTGCGGGCAGGGACAGCCAGCGGCGGCCGGTGCTGACCGGCTCGGGGTCGCCGACGCCCATCTCGTTGAGGAAGCGCGAGGGGCGCTCGTCGGTGTCCTCGCCGCCCACGGCGGTGACGACCAGGGTGTGCCGGGCACGGGTGAGCGCGACGTAGAACAGGCGGCGCTCCTCGTCCAGGAGCTTGGAGGCCAGGGCGGCGCCGGAGGTGTCGGCGGAGTGGACGTCGGCGTCGACGAGTTCCTCGACCCCGAGCAGCGACCCGCGCAGCCGGAGGTCGGGCCACTCGCCCTCCTGCGCCCCGGCCACCACGACCAGCCCCCACTCCAGGCCCTTGGAGCGGTGGGCGGTGAGGATGCGCACCGCCTCTCCCTCGGGCGCGCGCTCGGCGAGGCTGTCCCCGGGGATCTCCTGGGCGGCGAGGTCCTCCAGGAACCCGGCCGGGGCGCCGGGGGGCAGGCGGTCGCAGTAGCGGGCGGCGCTCTCGAAGAGGGCCACGACGGCGTCCAGGTCGCGGTCGGCGGCGGCGCCCCGGCGGCCGCCCGCCTGGCTGGCGCGCAGGAGGCGGTCGGCCAGGCCGCTGTCGCGCCACAGCCGCCACAGGACCTGCTCGGCGTCGGCGCCCCGGGCGGTCAGGGTCCGGACCGTGGCCAGGGCCTCGGCGATGCGCAGGGCGGGAGCGGCGACGCCGGGGTCGACCAGGGCCAGTTCGCGGGGGTCGCGCAGGGCGTCCACGAGCAGTCGGGAGGCCGGGCGGTAGCCGTCGTCGGGCCCGCCCGCGGTGTCGGGGGCGTCCGCGTCGCGGTCGGTCCCGGCGGCGGCCACCCGGTCCAGGTCGAGGCGGCGCAGGGCCCGCACGAGCCGCCGCAGCCGGATGGCGTCGGCCTCGCCGAACGGGCTGGTCAGCAGCTCTCGGGCGGTGTCGTCGTCGAGCTCGTCCGGGGAGAGCCCGTAGCGGATGAGCGCGAGCAGCGGCCGGACGATCGGTTCGGCGGCCACCGGCAGGTCGTCCGCGCCCACGACCACCGGGACCGACGCGGCGGTCAGGGCACGGCGCAGGACCGGCAGTTGGCGGGTGGAGGAGCGCACGAGGACGGCCATGTCCGACCAGGGCACGCCGTCGACCAGGTGCGCCCGGCGCAGGGTGTCGGCGATGACCGCCGCCTCCTGGGCGCCGCTGTCGGCCAGGAGGACCTGGACCGCGCCTTCGGGGACGTGCTCCGCCGGGGTCAGGTCGCGGTGCTCGTTGACGTGTCCGCCGGCCGACGCGACGGCGGGCAGGCGCCGGGTCACTCCCCGGGAGGCGGCCAGCAGCGCGGAGCCGCTGCGGCGGCAGGTGCGCAGCGCGACGACGGGCGCCTCGGAGCGGTCCGCGGCGCGGAAACGGCTCGGGAAGTCCAGGATGTTGTCGACCTCGGCGCCGCGGAACGCGTAGATGGACTGGTCGGGGTCGCCGACGGCGACCAGGTCGCGGCCGTCCCCCGCCAGCGCGCGCAGGAGTTCCTCCTGGGCGGGGTCGGTGTCCTGGTACTCGTCGACGAACACGACTTCGCGGGCGGCGCGCTCGCGCTCCTGGACGGCGGGGTCGGCGAGCATGTCGGCGGCGACGCGGACGAGTTCGGCGTAGTTGAGGGTGGGCACGGGCGCGATGTCGAACCGGCCGGTGTAGCGCTCCAGGAACCCGGCGGCGGCCACCCAGTCGTCCCTGCCGCGCTCGCGGCCGAGCCGGTCCAGCTCGGCCGGTCCCAGTCCGCGCTCCTGGGCGCGCATGAGGAAGTCGCGCAGCTCCTCGGCGAAACCGCGGGTCTCCAGGGCGGGGCGGAGTCGCTCGGGCCAGGCCCCGCCGCCGTCCTGGGACTCCCCGGTGAGCAGTTCGCGTACCTCCATCAGCTGCTCGGGACCGGACAGCAGGCGGGGCGGCAGGTCGCCCATCCGCTGGAACTCGCGGCGGATCAGGGCGTAGGCGTAGCTGTGGAAGGTGAGCGCGAGGGGTTCGCGGGTGGTGCGGCGCAGCCGGGCGGTGATCCGTTCACGCAGTTCCTGGGCGGCCTTGCGGCTGAACGTGAGGACGAGGACGCGGGAGGGGTCGACGCCGCGGTTGTCGATGCGGTCGACGACGGCCTCGACGATGGTGGTGGTCTTCCCGGTGCCGGGACCGGCCAGCACGAGCAGCGGACCGCCCGCGTGCTCGACCACGCGCCGCTGGTTCTCGTCCAGCACCGGCGGCGGCTGCGCCTGGTTGGCGCGCCGCACGAGTCGGTATCGGGCATGGTCCACGAGCACCAGTTCACCAGAGGTCGGGGACCTTCTCGGACGCACCGGGGGCCGCCGTGCTCCCCACGGGGCTCAGCCGTGCCCGTCCCACCGGGCCCGGCGCATGTCCACGCGGGCGCTGCCGGGGCGCATGGGGGTCGCCTCGGCGGCGTAGTGGGACAGGGCGCGCACCTCGAGCCCGGAGGCCGGGCGGCCGTCCGAGCGCACGACGCGCCACCAGGGAACGCCGCCGCCCCAGGCGGACATGACGGCGCCGACCTGGCGGGGGCCGCCGCGGCCGACGTACTCGGCGATGTCGCCGTACGACATCACCATGCCGGGCGGAATGCGTTCGACCACGGCGAGGACGTCCTCGGCGTAGTCGTCGGGTCCTGCTGCGTGGGGGGCGTCGTCGAGCACACGGCAGAGCCTACTGCGGCGGGGGAACCGAGGACGGAGTGACCGCGCCGACCCGCCCCGCCGACGGAGGACCGAGGACGGGACGGCCGTCCGACGCCGCTCAGCCTCCGGTGCGGCCCGCCGGTCTCCCGGGGATCTCGTTGCGGTGCACGGTCCAGGCGAGCTCGGGGTCGCGCCTGCGGGTCCGGGTGGCCATCACCAGCCCGTAGACGCCCAGCAGCGCGATCGCCGCCCCCAGCACCCACGCGCTCCACGCGGCGAGGGGCTGGTCGGTGAACTCCAGGAGCCACGGCAGGGCGAACGTCAGCAGGCCCACGACCAGCGCCGCGATCTCACCGGACACCGCCCCCGGCCGGGTCAGGGAGATCACCGAGGCCATGACCACGACCAGCCCGAACACGAACATCAGCCCGCCGGACCAGCCGAGCATGCCGTGCCACATCCAGCTCACCCCGAGGGCCAGACCGACGGCGACGGCCGCCCAGTCGGCCCAGCGTCCCTTCTCTCGCATCACGCCACCTCCCAGCGGCGGGCCGCCCTGGTGGATTCGGCGGCCCTCGTGGGGGTTCTACCCACTCGGAGCGGGGAGCGACGGCGCCGGACCGAGGTTGTGGACGGCGAAGGGGCGGCGGAGCCGGGAGGGACCCGGTTCCGCCGCCCCCCGGGCTCGGAGCCGCCGGTCAGTAGACGGGCAGGCTCGGGTCGACCTGGTTGATCCAGGCGAGGACACCGCCGCCGACGTGCACGGCGTCGGTGAAGCCGGCGGACTTGACCGCCGCCAGCGCCTCGGCCGACCGCGCGCCCGACTTGCAGTGCAGGACGATCCGCCGGTCCTGCGGCAGCCGCTCGAAGGCCTTCCCGTTGAGGAACTCGCCCTTGGGGATGAGGACCGCGCCCGGGATGCTGACGATCTCGTACTCGTTCTGCTCGCGGACGTCGACGAGGAAGATGTCCTCGTCCTTGTCCAGCAGGTCCTTGAGCTCGCCCGCGGTGATGGTGGAACCGGCGGCGGCCTCGGCGGCCTCGTCCGACACCACGCCGCAGAACGCCTCGTAGTCGATGAGCTCGGTGACCGGCTCGGTGTCGGGGTCCTTGCGGACCTTCACCTCGCGCCAGGTCATCTCCAGGGCGTCGAAGATGAGCAGACGGCCGACCAGCGGCTCACCGATGCCGGTGATCAGCTTGATCGCCTCGTTCACCATGACGGAGCCGATGGACGCGCACAGGACGCCCAGCACGCCGCCCTCGGCGCAGGACGGGACCATCCCGGGCGGCGGCGGCTCAGGGTAGAGGTCGCGGTACTGCGGCCCGTACTCGTTCCAGAAGACGCTGACCTGGCCGTCGAAACGGTAGATCGAACCCCACACGTACGGCTTGTCCAGCAGCACGCAGGCGTCGTTGACCAGGTAGCGGGTGGCGAAGTTGTCCGTGCCGTCCAGGATCAGGTCGTACCCGGCGAAGATGTCCAACGCGTTGTCGGACTCCAGGCGCTCCCGGTGCAGGACGACCTCGACGCCCGGGTTCACCTCCTTGATGCTGTCCCGGGCGGACTCGGCCTTGGGGCGGCCGACGTCGCTCTGGCCGTGGATGATCTGGCGCTGGAGGTTGGACTCGTCCACGACGTCGAAGTCGATGATGCCGAGCGTGCCCACGCCCGCCGCGGCGAGGTAGAGCAGCGCCGGGGAACCCAGACCGCCGGCGCCGACGACCAGGACCTTCGCGTTCTTCAGGCGCTTCTGCCCGTCCATGCCCACGTCGGGGATGATCAGGTGACGCGAGTAGCGGCGCACCTCGTCCACGGTCAGCTCGTCAGCTGGTTCCACCAGCGGCGGCAGCGACACGGTGACTCCTCATGTCTGTTCAGGTGGCTCCGCGCCGCCCGGACCGGAGGGCGTCCGGCCGAGGGGGCGGGGCGCGGAGCATGCTTGCACTTATACCCAACCTAACGGGTGGGGTTTCCCATTCCCACCCCGGGGAGGCCTGGGCCACACCCCGTCGGCCCACGCTCCAACGTACCTCCGCCACCCCCTGCTGCCTGCGGGTTCGCCGCCCCGGCCTCCCTCCTCGGCGGCCCCGGGCCGGGTAGTGTCGTCAGTACGCGCAGCGACGACGCCGGGAGGATCCCGTGGGAGCACAGAAGCGTTCCGGGAAGCGACGCCCCGAGATCGAGGAGGACCCGCCGGCCGAGGTGCCCGAGGCCGACGCGGCGGAGCAGAGCGCGGTGACCGTCGAGGAGGCGAACGACCACTGGCTGGAGGGGCCCGCCGGCCGGACCCTGGACCAGGCCAGCGAGGGGGACGTGGTCGAACAGCTGCGTGAGCTGGGCACCGACGAGGAGGAGGAGCACCGGTGACCGGGCACGCGGCCGACCGCCCACAGCGAACCTACGCCGGAGTAAGATGAGGGGAAGCCCGCGGGGCGCGCCACGGTGTCGCGTCGGGCAGAACTAGCCACGCAGATGTTCGGTATGGGCGTGCATCTGCCATGCCGATTTCGGAGGGTGTGGGTGTGACAGCTCCTTCAGACGCCCGCGCCCGGGGTACCCGCTTGCCCCGGGTCAGGCGCCGACGCCAGCTCCTGGCCGCCGCTCAGGAGGTCTTCGTCGCCCGCGGCTACCACGCCGCGGCCATGGACGAGATCGCCGAGCGCGCAGGTGTCAGCAAGCCGGTCCTGTACCAGCACTTCCCAGGCAAGCTGGAGCTCTACCTGGCCCTGTTGGAGGAGCACTCCGAGGCCCTGGTCGAGAAGCAGCGCGAGGCGCTGGAGAGCACCGACGACAACCGCCAGCGCGTGATCGCGAGCTTCCGGGCCTACTTCGACTTCGTCGCGGGCGACGGCGAGGCGTTCCGGCTGGTCTTCGAGTCCGACCTGCGCAACCTGCCCGCCGTGCGCGAGAAGAGCGAGCAGACCTTCCAGCGCTGCGCCGAGCTGATCGGAGAGGTGATCCGCCAGGACACCAGCATCTCCGACGAGGAGGCCCGGCTGCTGAGCATCGGCCTGGTCGGCATGGCCGAGACCAGCGCGCGGTACTGGCTCAACAACTACGGCGAGGTCCCCAAGGACGCCGCCGAACTGCTCGTCGCCCGCCTCGCCTGGCGCGGCATCAGCGGTTGGGACCTGCACCGCCAGGAGCGGGGCGAGCGCCCCGAGGACTGACACCGGACGGACCGGGACGACCGCGCCCCCGGGTGCGCCGAGCGCGCGCCCGGGGGCGTTCCCCGTGTGCCGGGAGGAATTCCGGATGGCGGGGCAACGGATTGTCCTCGCCCCGCTCCGACGCGTCGCCCACTTTTTCGTCAAGGAATTCCAAGAAAAGGCCAAGCCCGTTCTGACAAGGCGGGCAAAAGGTTCAATTCCCGAAGGTCGGGTATCGCGGACATGAGACGTACGGCACTTTTGTCGGCGTACCCGTCCGGGCGATGTCCGTGCCCCGGCGGTCGACGCGATTGGGGGGTGAAGGCGTTATGGACATTGGTCAGGGCATGACCGCGGCCTGGGAGGCGGTGGCGACCTTCGTGCCGTTGCTGGTCGGGTTCCTCGTGATCCTCGTGGTGGGCTGGTTCGTCGCCTGGGTCCTGGGCAAGGGCGTCGCGCGGGGTCTGCACAGCGTGGGCCTCGACCGCGCGCTGCACCGCGGCGGCGTGGGCCAGTACTTCGACCGCAGCCGCTGGAGCGCCAGTGAGCTGTGCGGGAAGATCGTCTACTACGTCGGCGTCCTGTTCGTCCTCACGCTGGCGTTCAACGTCTTCGGACCGAACCCGATCAGTCTCCTGCTCAACGACGTCATCGCCTGGATCCCGCACGGCATCGTGGCCCTGGTGATCCTCGTCGTGGCGGGAATGCTGGCCAAGGCCGCCCGCGACCTCGTCAGCGGGGCGCTCGGGGGCCTGTCGTACGGCCGTCTCCTCGCCAACGTGGCCGCGGTGGCCATCCTGGCGCTCGGTGTGATCGCCGCGCTGAACCAGATGGGCGTGGCGCTGACCGTCACCATGCCGGTCCTCATCGCCGTGCTGGCCACGGTCGGCGGCATCCTCGTCGTCGGAGTCGGCGGCGGCATGATCCGGCCGATGCAGTCGCGGTGGTCGCGGTGGCTGGACACGGTCGAGCGCGAGACGGGCCGGATGGGCGAGGGCGCCAGCTACGAGGCCGGCCGCGAGGCCGCGATGAGGCGACCCGCCGAGAAGGAGAAGGGCGCCGAGGAGGCGAAGGCGACCCCCGGACAGCGCGGCGGCGGTGAGGCCACCCGGTAGCCGCGCGCGAGACCTTCGGCCGCGTCCGCGGGCCGGAGGAAAGGGATGCAGGTAGGGGGCGGGGCCGTCAGACCCCGCCCTCGCGTCGTGCCCGGACGCCGGAGGGCCGGCGTACGGACGTCAGAGCAGCTCGGAGTCGCGCAGTTCCAGGCGCGACAGGTGCTCGATCCTCCGGAACGCGAGGACGCCCGTGGCGATGATCGGGACGAACGCCAGCCAGAAGACCGCGCTGCCCGGTCCGGTGAGGACCATCGACACCAGCGCGACGACGATGATCAGTGCGAACAGCGCGAAGTCGACGCGGTCCTGTTGGATCAGGACGCCGACCGGTGGACGCGCCGCCCCATGCCGACCGCTCCTCATTCGGATTCCTTTCTCGCGGCTCTGCGGGCCGCTCCGCCAGTCGCGGCGCCCGGTCCCTGCGGACCGGTACCGCGCATCCCACGTTGCATTCCGCAGGGCCCTGGACCAGCCTCGGCAACGGAGCCGCAATCAGCCTCTGATCGTCGCCGGCTACCTTCAGCGTACGCCCAGGCCAGGGTTTTCGCTGGAGAACGGGTGGGCCCGGTCACAGCGAGCATCCTCGCGTCGGCGACCGCCCGCGGATGCCACCAACCTAGCGGACGAAGCCCCGTTCCTTGGCCAGGCGGCAGATCGCGAGGACGCGGAGGGTCTCCCAGTCGTACTCGACGGCCTCGGAGTCCCATCCGCGCTCCAGGCACCCGTCGAGGAATCCGTGCAGGTACGTGCCGAGGCTGCGCGCGGTGACGCTCCGGCCGGACGAGGTGATCGCCGCGGACACCTCCGCGGCGTGCTGGTCCAGCTCAGCGGCCATGCCGGGCTCGATGGCGGCGTTGAGCGGACCGATCTTGTGGAAGTCACGGGTGAGTCCGGCCAGCGGGTGGCGCACGGAGGTCCCACGGGGCATGGAAGTACCTACTCGCGTGGTCAGGAGACGGGCAATGTCATCGACTATACGTGCATTGACCAAGGAATCGTCATGAAAGTGTCGGAGACGACCCTGGTCGGACCATCCGGAACGCCGCACCCGCGGCGGCGCCGGGAATCCGCGGCGGTGTCCGGACCCGGTGGACGGCGGGACTAGTCCGCGAGCCCCATGGCACGCAGACGCCTGGCGTGCCCCTCGGTCAGTGAGGCGAACATCCTGCTGACGGCCGCCAGGTCGCCCGCGCCGGACGTCGGCGCCGAACGCCGGTCCCCGCCCTCGGCGCCCCCGGCCAGCAACGTGGCCAGTTCGGGACGCCGCACGGCCGCGGCCTGCGCCTGGCTCAGGGCCTCGCCGACCAGGCGCCGCGCCCACAGGGCCAGGCGGCCCGCGAGCTTGGGGTCCTCCTCCAGAGCGCCGCGCACGGTCTCGGCGACGAACTCGGCGCGGCCGGTCTCGGCGAGCACGCCCTCGATCAGGACCCGTGTCTCGTCGTCGGCCAGCCCGGCGACGCGGGCGTAGAAGTCACCGGCGATGCCGTCGCCGATGTAGGTCTTGACCAAGCTCTCCAGCCAGCTCTGGGGCTCGGTGCGCTCCGTCCAGGCGTCCAGCGGCGCGACGAACGGCGCCATGGCCTCCTCGGGATCGGCGCCGAGCTCCTCCAGACGGTCGCAGAGCGCCTGGTAGTGCGCCTGTTCCGTGGCGGCGAGGGCGGCCAGCTGGCCCTTCGCGCGCAGGGTCGGAGCGAGCCCGGCGTCGTCGGCGAGCCGGAAGAAGGAGCCGAGCTCGGCGTAGGCGAGCAGCCCGAGGAGGTCGATCACACCGGGGTCGGCAGAAGGGCCTTGCGTCATGCCCGTCAGCGTAGCGCCCGGTCGCCGGCGGACCGAACCGGGGACCTCCCGCGCCCTCCCGACGGCCGCCCCCGGGACTAAACACGCCGCGACCACGGTTGCACCGGCTGGGAACGGGTAGGTCCCCGGCCGTCCACAAGCCCGGCGAACTGCTATATCCACCGGGTGAGGCACCAGCTAGACTCTGCGTGATGACCGGCGTGTGCAGACGACCAGACCAGCCCTCGCCCCTTCGGGGACGGTCACCCGGCCACCATGGCGCGGCGATCGGTGCCGGTCTGGAACACAGCGGCCCTCGAAGCGCCCCTCACACGCGGGGACAGACCCCTCGTACACGACAGAACTGCGGATGGAGCCGGTACGCGGACGGGTATGGCCCGCACCGCGCCGATCCAGACGGCAGCGCCACCGCGCCCCTCACCGGAAGGTGGAGCAGCGGTGAGCCGCGCCCCACGCGGCGGCCAGAAGCCGCCCGCGACCGCACCGCGCCGCGGCCACGCCAACGCCTCGGCCCGCCACAATGGAGGCTTGAGCCCTGAGCAGCACACAACAGACCACACAGTCCCGAACGACCTTCCGCGATCTCGGCCTGAGCGCCGAGATCGTCGACGCGCTGGAGGCGGAGGGGATCGTCGAACCCTTCCTCATCCAGGAACTGGCCCTCCCGATCGCCCTGAGCGGCAACGACATCATCGGCCAGGCCCGCACCGGCACCGGCAAGACCCTCGCCTTCGGGCTCCCGCTGCTCCAGCGGGCCCAGGCGGCGCCCGGTTCGGCCAAGCGTCCCCGCGCCCTCGTCGTGGTCCCCACCCGTGAACTGGCCATCCAGGTGGCCGCGGACCTGACCACCGCCAGCAAGCGCAACGGCCTGCGCATCCTCACCGTCTACGGCGGCCGCTCCTACGAACCGCAGATCAACGGCCTCAAGGAGGGCGCGGACGTCGTCGTCGGCACCCCCGGCCGCCTGCTGGACCTGGAGAACCAGAAGCACCTGCGGCTGGACCAGGTCTCCGCGGTCGTCCTGGACGAGGCCGACAAGATGCTCGACCTCGGGTTCCTCCCCGACATCGAGCGCATCCTCACCAGAACCCCGTCCGGGCGCCAGACCATGCTCTTCTCGGCCACCATGCCGAGCGAGATCGTCGCCCTCTCCCGCAAGTACCTGACCCGGCCCACCCACGTGCGCGCCAGCGACGACGACGAGATCGACGGCTCGTCCATCACCGGGCGGATCGCCCAGCACGCGTTCCGCACGCACCAGATGGACAAGATCGAGATGCTGGCCCGCCTGCTCCAGGCCGAGGACCACGGTCAGAGCATGGTCTTCTGCCAGACCAAGCGGACCTGCGACCGCGTCGCCACCGACCTGAAGTCGCGCGGCTTCGCCGCCGCGGCCGTCCACGGCGACCTGGGCCAGAGCCAGCGCGAGCGCGCCCTGCGGGCGTTCCGCAACGGCAAGATCAACATCCTGGTCGCCACCGACGTGGCCGCCCGGGGCCTGGACGTCGACGACGTCACGCACGTCGTCAACTACGAGACGCCCGAGGACGAGAAGACCTACACCCACCGGATCGGCCGCACCGGCCGGGCCGGGCGCAGCGGCACCGCCGTCACCTTCGTGGACTGGCAGGAGATGCCGCGGTGGAAGCTCATCAACGCCGCACTGGACCTGCCCTTCCCGGACCCGGAGGAGACCTACTCCACCTCCGAGCACTTCTTCGGCGCGCTCAACATCCCCGCGGGGACCAAGGGCAAGCTCGCGGCCGAGAAGCGCACGCACGCCGGCCTGGAGGCCGAGGAGGTCGAGGACATCGGCGACACCGGCGGTCCCCGTGCCGAGCGCGGCGGACGCCGTGGCCGCGGCGAGGGGAGCCGTGGTGAGGGGACGCGGGGCGAGGGCCCGCGCGACGAGGGCCGGAGCAGGCGGCGTCCGCGCCGCCGTACCCGCGGCGGCCAGAGCGTGACGCCCGCCGAGAACGCCACCGCGGAGAAGGCGGCCAGCGCGCCCGCCCGCTCCACCCCGCAGTCCTCCGGCGAGGAGGGCGCCAAGCGGGTCCGCCGTCGCCGCCGTACGCGCGGTGGCGCCAGCGCCGCCCGCCGGGACCCGGAGAACACCTGATCCCGTGACCGTCTGCCGTCCGCCCAGGTGGCGGACGGGTGGGCGGGGATGCCCTAGGGTTGCCCGACGTGAGTACACCGACGTTCCTCGACCCGCCGCCCGGTGTGCGGCGGGTGGACCTGCACCTGTCCCACGGCCCGGTGGCGGCCCTGCGCGCGCTGCCGACCTCCGGCGGCGCCGAACTGGCGCCCGCCGTGCTGGTGCACGGCTTCACCGGCAGCAAGGAGGACTTCATCGCCCTCCTCCAGAGCCTTGCGCAGGTCGGCCGGGAGGTCGTCGCGATCGACCTGCCCGGAACCTATGAGTCGCCCGGTCCGGAGACGCTCACCGCGCCTCCGGACGTCCAACTCCCCGACTACCGGCTCTCCTCCCTCGGCGCCGTCGTCGCCGAGGTCGTCCGCGAGGTGGGCCAAGGGTCTCCCGTCCACCTCGTCGGACACTCCTTCGGCGGGCTGGTGGTCCGGGAGACCGCCCTGTCCGAACGCGCGCCCCTGGCCTCGCTCACGCTCATGTGCAGCGGCCCCGGCGCGCTGGAGGGCGACCGGGCGACCGGCGCCCGCAACCTGATCGCCGCCCTGTCCATGGATCCCTCGGCCGAGCGCCTGCGGGAGCTGTGGGACGAGCAGTTCGACTCCGAGGCGTGGCAGCGCACCGCCGATCCGCGCATCCACGACTTCCTGCGCCGGCGGTTCCTGTCGAGCAGCGCGACGGGCCTCATGCGCACCGCCGAGGACCTGCTGGGCACGGTCGACCGGGTGGAGGAGCTGACCGCCCTGGACCTGCCCACGCTGGTGCTGTACGGCGAGAACGACGACACCTGGTCGACGGACGAGCAGGCGGAGATGGCGCAGCGGCTCGACGCCGAGCGCCTGGTCGTGCCCGGCGCCGGACACTCCCCCAACGTGGAGGCCCCGGAGACCACGTCGAGCGCGCTCACCTCGTTCTGGAACGAGACGGAGTCCGTGGGCCGCCGCTAGCCGTGTCGGCCTTGGGCGTCCGCCGCGCCGACGGAGCGGCGCGGCGGACGGGAAGCGGCCCGGGTCAGACCCAGGCGTCGAAGTTGGCGCTCTCCGCGCCCGACGTGGTGGCCGGTCCGCGGTCGGGCAGGATGCGGGTGGTCGGCGGCAGCGACAGCAGGCCCTCTCCGATGGAGGCGAGCTGCGTCGTGTAGTCGATGTAGGTGTTGCCGACCATGCCGGGCTCGCCCTTGCGCACGGTGTCGCCGCTGAAGACCACGCCGAGCTGGCTGATGTAGTAGCCGACGGTGCCGGGCGAGGTCCCGGGCAGCGCCAGGACGTCGATGTGCAGGTCGCCGATGTCGAAGGCGCCCTGGCCCTCGACCTCGACCTCGGGGCGGTGCTCGGCGCCGTGGAGGCGGCGCCAGGCGCGCATCTCGCGCGGGTGCAGGGCGATGTCCGCCTCCGCCTCCTCGGCGACCCGGAGCGCGCCCTCGATGTGCGGGGTGTAGCCGTTGGTGCAGGCCACGAGGTAGATCTCGCGCTCGCCGACGGCCTTGAGGATCGCCTCGGGGTCGTGCCCGGGGTCGATGACGACGACGCCCTCGTCGTCGGCGTCCACGATCCAGGTGTTGCTGACGACCTCGAAGGTCTCGTCGTCGAACTCGAACGTCCCCTTGGTGCGCACGCGCGTGATGCCGTCGGCGTCGGGGCCGGTCACACCGGCCTCCTCGGCGTCGTCGGCGAAGATGTCGGCCGGAGCCCCGTCCTCGTCGGAGTCCTCCCCGGCCTCCCCGGCCTCCTCGTCGGAGTCCTCGGCCTCCCCGTCGCCCTTGTCCGGCTCCGCGGCGGAGTCCCGCTCGTCCTTGTCGTCCGAGGCCGTCGCCGTGTCCTCGGCCTCCTCGGCCTCGTCCTCGACCTCCACCGCCACCTCCGCAGCGGAGTCGGTGGCCTCCTGGCCGTCCTGCTTCTTCGGCTTCCGCTTCCAGAACACGGCGTCAGACCTTTCGAATCGTCCAGGTTCGGGTAGTTCTCCGCGACCATTGTCGCGCCCTGTGGCAGTGGTCCGTACCGTATCGAACGCGCAGGCCGGGCACGCGGGTCATCCTCGGATCAGTGCGGCGCCGGTCGCGGGGGCCACGAGTTCCTCGAAGGCCTCCGGCGCGGTGGTGCGGCAGCCCAGACGGTGTCCGGTCAGGCTCCCGTGGTCGTCGCTGGACCCGGTGACCACCACGCCCAGGTCGGCCGCCACGCCCCGCCACTGCTTGGTCTGCGCCCGGTTGTGCGAGGGATGGTCGGCCTCGATCCCGCCCAGTCCGGCGGCCACCATGCGTTCGACGAGGTCGACGGGGACCGCCCCGTTGAGCGCGCCCTCGGCCCGCGCCGGGTGGGCCAGGGAACAGACGCCGCCCGCCGCGCGCACCAGCCGCACGGCCCGGACCGGGTCGAGGGCGTAGCGCGCCGCGTAGGCCGGGCCGCCCGACCCGATCCAGCGGTCGAAGGCGTCCTGGACGTCGCGGGCCGCGCCCGCCTCCACGATCGCGCGGGCCAGGTGGGGGCGGCCGATCGTGTTGGCGTCGGCGTACTCGTCGTGGCCCGCCCCGGCGATGCGCAGGACCCGTTCCCAGGAGACGTCGACGCCGAGCGCGCGCAGCTTGGCCACCATCTCCTGGGCGCGCGAGGCGCGGTCGGAGCGGACCCGGCGCAGCTCGGCGGCCAGCCCGGGCTCCTCGGGGTCGAACAGGTAGGAGACCAGGTGGACGCTGGATCCGGCGTGGGCGCAGGACAGCTCCATCCCGGGGACCAGGGTGAAGCCCGGCGGCACGTGCTCGGCCGCCTCAGCGATCCCGCCGACCGTGTCGTGGTCGGTCAGGGCGAGGACGTCGAGGCCGGCGGCCGCCGCGTACCCGAGGACCTCGGCGGGTGTGTCGGTCCCGTCGGAGACGGAGCTGTGGGAGTGCAGGTCGATTCGGGTCACCGGCCGATTGTAGTCAGACCCGGTCGCCGGAGGTCAGGCCTGGGGGGCCAGGCCCCGGGTGAGGAAGGGGCTGAGCGCGCCGAACGGGGGCTCGAAGGCGACGCCGCCGTCCTTGATGTCGCGCAGGTCCCGGAGGGCGTTGATCTCGCACATGAGGATCGCGGTGTCCGCTGAGGCGAACACGAACCACAGCCAGTGGGCGAGCGCCTCGCCCGCGTAGACGGCCCGGTCGCGGCCGACGTCGAGGTTCCACAGGGCGATCTCGTGGCCGTCGAAGCGGACCTTGGCGTCGGCGGCCGAGGAGTCGAACCCGTCCCCGGGGTCGGGCCCCTCCAGCCCGGACATGCGCGCGCCGAGGCCCACGCCCGGGTCCTCGGCCACGATCACGATCTCGCCGATCCCGCCGAGCGGGTTGGGCCCGGAGAGGGCGACCGCCGCCCCCACCACGCCGCTGCGCTCGTCGCCGGCCTCCGCGAACCCGGTGACCACCCACCCGGTGGGCAGGGGCCACGGTACCCAGATCGGTACCCGCGCCTGGGGAAGGAGGGCGTCGAGGCTGCTCACCCCGGGGGCTCTGATGCCCTGGAGGGGCGCCACCGGGCCGTGGACGTCACACTGCCAGGCGCTGGTCCACAGCCCCGGAGGCTGGACCGAGCGCCCGCATCGAGGACACGAGGGCTCCGACTTCATCGCTCTATGCGGTCTACCCTCCTGACCTGCCGAGAAACGCACCGAGGGCGGCCGGAGTCACCGGCCGCCCTCGGGTGGTTCCAGAGCCTACTGCTGCTGGCGCTTCTTGTGCGCGGTCATCCGGGCGCGCTCCTTCTGGTCGAGGACGACCTTGCGGATGCGCACGTTCTCCGGGGTGACCTCCACGCACTCGTCCTCGCGGCAGAACTCCAGGGCCTGCTCCAGGGACAGCTTGCGCGGCGGGACCAGGCGCACGAGCTCGTCGCCCGTGGCCGAGCGCATGTTGGTGAGCTTCTTCTCCTTGGTGATGTTCACGTCCATGTCGTCGGAGCGCGAGTTCTCGCCGACGACCATGCCCTCGTACACCTCGGTGGTCGGCTCGACGAACAGCGTGCCGCGCTCCTGGAGGTTGAACATCGCGAACGCCACGGCGACCCCGGCGCGGTCGGCGACCAGGGAGCCGTTGGGCCGGGTGCGCAGCTCACCGAACCACGGTTCGAACTTCTCGAAGACGTGGTGGGCGATGCCGGTGCCCCGGGTCTCGGTGAGGAACTCGGTGCGGAAGCCGATGAGGCCGCGGGAGGGGACCAGCCAGTCCATGCGGACCCAGCCGGTGCCGTGGTTGACCATGTTCTCCATGCGGCCCTTGCGGACGCTGAGCAGCTGGGTGATCGCGCCCATGAACTCCTCGGGCGCGTCCACCGTGAGGCGCTCGACCGGCTCGTGCGTCTTGCCGTCGATCACGCGGGTGACCACCTGCGGCTTGCCGACGGTGAGCTCGTAGCCCTCGCGCCGCATCTGCTCGACCAGGATGGCCAGCGCCAGCTCGCCGCGGCCCTGCACCTCCCAGGCGTCGGGCCGCTCGGTGGGCAGCACGCGCAGGGACACGTTGCCGACGAGCTCGCGGTCGAGGCGGTCCTTGACCAGGCGGGCGGTGACCTTGGCGCCCTTGACCTTGCCGACCAGGGGCGAGGTGTTGGTGCCGATGGTCATGGAGATGGCGGGCTCGTCCACCGTGATCAGCGGCAGCGGGCGCGGGTCCTCGGGGTCGGCGAGGGTCTCACCGATCATGATGTCGGGGATGCCGGCGATGGCGGCGATGTCGCCCGGCCCGGCCTTCTCGGCGGGCTGGCGCTCCAGGCCGTCGGTCATGAGCAGCTCGGTGACCTTGACCTGCTGGGTGGTGCCGTCGGCGCGGATCCACGCGACCTGCTGGCCCTTGCGCAGCTCGCCCTGCTGGACGCGCACCAGCGCCAGGCGGCCCAGGAACGGGGAGGCGTCCAGGTTGGTGACGTGGGCCTGGAGGGGCGCGCCGGGGGTGTACTCGGGCGCCGGGATGGTGTCCAGGATGGTGGTGAACAGCGGGACGAGGTTGTCGTTCTCGGGCATCTGGCCGTTCTCGGGGCGCTCCAGGGAGGCCTTTCCATCGCGGGCGCAGGTGTAGATGATCGGGAACTCGATCTGCGACTCGTCCGCGTCCAGGTCCATGAACAGCTCGTAGGTGTCGTCCACGACCTCGGCGATCCGGCTGTCGGGCCGGTCGACCTTGTTGATGACGAGGATGACGGGCAGCTTGGCGGCCAGGGCCTTGCGGAGCACGAAGCGGGTCTGCGGCAGCGGGCCCTCGCTGGCGTCCACGAGCAGGACGACGCCGTCGACCATCGACAGGCCGCGCTCGACCTCGCCGCCGAAGTCGGCGTGGCCGGGGGTGTCGATGATGTTGATGACCACGTCCTCGCCCTCGGGCGTGGTGTAGTGGACGGCCGTGTTCTTCGCGAGAATGGTGATGCCCTTCTCGCGCTCCAGGTCGTTGGAGTCCATCACGCGGTCGTCGACGTCCTGGTTCTCACGGAACACTCCGGACTGCCAGAGCATGGCGTCGACGAGGGTCGTCTTGCCGTGGTCCACGTGGGCGACGATGGCGACGTTGCGGATGTCGCTGCGGCGTGCGGAGCCCTCGACGGGCATGGCGCTGGACATGGGAAAGTCTCGATCTCCTGGTACTGGGTAGAGACCGCAGAGTGCCACGGCCCGACGCCAGTTTATGCGGTAAGAGGTGTCTGGTGGGGAAACGTGCAGGTCAGCCCGGTCACGATGGGTCGGCCAGCAGCGGTGCGAGCGGCTCCAGGAAAGGGACGTCCGCGGGCAGCCAGTCGACGGCGCGCAGGTCGGCGGCGGAGAGCCAGCGCAGGGACAGGTGTTCCAGCGGTTCGGGTTCGCCCTCGACCAACTCGACCCGCCACAGGCGCAGCACGGCGTCGCGCGTGCGGGCCGCGGAGGGGGCGGGGAAGGGGGCGTCGGAACCGATCGGGTGCAGGGGCCGGACGGTGACGCCGAGTTCCTCCCGGCACTCGCGGGTGAGCGCGTCGGCCGGGGACTCCCCGTCGTCGACCTTGCCCCCGGGGAACTCCCACCGACCGCGCAGGGCGGCGGGCTCGGCGCGCTGGGCGGCCAGGACGCGGCCGTCACGGATGATGGCGGCGCCGACGACGATCAGGGTCTCTCGCACGGTCAACCAGCCTAGGGCCTCTTCCCGGGACCGGCGCCCCTGGCGGCGCCCGGACACGGGCCGAAGCGAAGCGGAGGCCCTAACCGACACGGCCCAGCCGGTGGGCCAGGGCGGTGTACCGGTGTCCGGAGGAGGCGTTGCGCACGGCCTGGGCGAGGGCACGGCGGGAGCCCACCAGGACCACCAGCTTCTTGGCCCGGGTGATGGCCGTGTAGAGCAGGTTGCGCTGGAGCATCATCCACGCGCTGGTGGTGACCGGAACCACAACGCACGGGTACTCGCTGCCCTGGGAGCGGTGCACGGTGATGGCGTAGGCGTGCGCGAGCTCGTCGAGTTCGGCGAAGTCGTAGGCGATCTCCTCGTCCTCGTCGGTGCGCACGGCCACCTCCTGGGCGACGGAGTCGATGCCGGTGACCACGCCGAGCGTCCCGTTGAAGACGCCGTTCGCGCCCTTGTCGTAGTTGTTGCGGATCTGCGTGACCTTGTCGCCGACGCGGAAGACGCGTCCGCCGAACCGGCGTTCGGGCACGCCCTCCCCCGGCGGCGTCACCGCGGCCTGGAGGGCGGTGTTGAGCTGCGCGGACCCGGCCGGTCCGCCCTTCATCGGGGTGAGGACCTGGACGTCGCGGCGGGGGTCGAGGCCGAACCTGCGGGGGATGCGGCGGGCGACGACGTCGACGGTGAGCTCGGCCGCCTGCTCGGCGTCGTCGCAGGCGAAGAGGAAGAAGTCGGTCATCTCCTGGAACTCGGGCTGTTCACCGGTGTTGACGCGGTGGGCGTTGGTGACCACGCCGGACTGCTGGGCCTGACGGAACACGTGGGTCAGGCGGACGCTGGGGATGGGTGATCCCTCGGAGAGCAGGTCGCGGAGCACCTGTCCGGCGCCGACCGACGGCAGCTGGTCGACGTCGCCGACGAAGAGCACGTGCGCACCGGGCGGCACCGCCTTGACCAGCTTGTTGGCCAGGACGAGGTCCAGCATGGAGGCCTCGTCGACCACGAGCAGGTCGCAGTCGAGGGGGTGGTCGCGGTCGTAGGCGGCGTCGCCGCCGGGGCGCAGTTCGAGCAGGCGGTGGACGGTGGAGGCGTCCACGCCGGTGAGCTCGGTCAGCCGCTTGGCCGCGCGACCGGTGGGCGCGGCGAGGACGATCCTGGCGCGCTTGGCCGCGGCCAGCGCGACCACGGAGGACACGGTGAACGACTTGCCGCACCCGGGTCCGCCGGTGAGCACGCACACCTTGCGGGTGAGCGCCGTGCGCACGGCCTCGCGCTGGGCGTCGGCGAGGTCGACGCGGGTGCGCTCGCGCAGCCAGCCCAGGGCCACGTCCCAGTCCACGTCGGAGAAGGCGGCGAGCCGGTCCACGGGGTGTTCCAGGAGGGTGCGCAGGCCCGAGGCGAGTCCCATCTCGGCCCGGTGCATCGGCAGGAGGTAGACCGCGCGCACCGGCTCGTCCCCGGGGCCGGGGACGGTCTCGCGGGCCACGCCCTCGTCGGCGACCAACTGCTGGAGGCACTCGATCACGAGCCCGGCCTCCACGCCGAGGATCTTCACGGCGGCCGAGATCAGCCGCTCCTCCGGCAGGTAGCAGTGGCCGTCCCCGGTCGACTCGGACAGGGTGAACTGGATGCCCGCCATGACGCGCTGCGGACTGTCGTGCGGGATGCCGACCGCCTGGGCGATGGTGTCCGCGGTCTTGAACCCGATCCCCCACACGTCCGACGCCAGCCGGTAGGGCTCCTTCTGGACGACGTTGACGGACGCGTCCCCGTACTTCTTGTAGATGCGCACGGCCAGCGAGGTGGTCACCTCCACCCCCTGGAGGAAGACCATGACCTCCTTGATCGCCTTCTGCTCCTCCCAGGCGTCCGCGATGAGCCGCGTGCGCTTGGGGCCCAGGCCCGGGACCTCGATGAGCCGCTCGGGGGCGTCCTCGATGACGTCCAGGGCGTCGGTGCCGAAGTGGTCGACGATGCGCTCGGCCATCCTCGGGCCGATCCCCTTGATCAGCCCGGAGCCGAGGTAGCGGCGGATGCCCTGCACGGTGGCGGGAAGGACGGTGGTGTAGTCCTCCACCTGGAACTGGCGGCCGTACTGGGGGTGGGAGCCCCAGCGGCCCCGCATCCGCAGCGCCTCGCCGGGCTGGACGCCCGCGAGCGCGCCCACGACGGTGAGGAGGTCGTGCGGACCGTGTCCGGTGTCGACCTTGGCGACGGTGTACCCGTTGTCCTCGTTGGCATAGGTGATCCGCTCCAGGACGCCCTGGACGACGGCGGGCCGGAAGGTCTTGTCGGACACGGGAGCGTCCCTTCCCGGTCGGTCGGACGGTGCGGTCACACGGCGTCGCGCGGTTCCCCCGGTGCGGGGGCGTCGTCGCCCAGGACGGCGAGCACGCGGTCCCCGTCGGCCCGGCGCAGGCTCCGGGCGACGAGTACGTAGGAGTGTCTCAGCATCTCCAGGATCTCCTCGTCGGGAACCGAACCGTCCAGCGGCACCGAGTTCCAGTGCCGCTTGTTCATGTGGTAGCCGGGGGTGATCCCGGGGAACTGGGCGCGCAGCTCCAGGGCCAGCTCCGGGTCGCACTTGAGGTTGGCGAACGGCCCCTGGTCGCGCTCCATGAGCAGGGCGTACACCTTCTGCCCGGCGACCTTGTAGACCAGCGGCCCGGGACCGAAGGGCTCGGACTCGGACGCCTCGGGAAACCACAGGGCGGCGTCGACGAACTGCTCGGGAGTCATCGTCCCTCCTCTCACGTCGAGGGTGCCAGACGGGACCGACGAACGGGAGGCGCCGCCGCGGATCGGTGGACGACGCGGCTCAGCGGCCCTCCTCCGGGGAACCCGGCGGTTCCGGGCCGCCGGGCGGGCCGGAACCGAGGAGCTCGTCGGTGAGGGAGGCCACCCGCAGTGCCAGTTCCTGGGCCTGCACCAGCGAGGAGAGGGCCTCGTCCTGCTGTTCGTGGTCGACTCCCGCCTCGACGGCCAGGGCGTCCAGCCGCTCGGCGGCCTGGCGGTCGAAGCGCTCCATCTCCGCCGCGCGGACCTTGGCCGCGTAGTCCTCCAGCACCCGGACGCGCGCCTCGACCCGGGCCACGTCCTGGTCGAGCACCTCCCGGGCACGTGCGGCGGCCCGCAGGCTGTGTTCTCCAGGAGTGGGCGTGCTCGCCATGGTGCGGCGGGTGCGGGTGTGCCCGCGCAGGCGGTCGGCCACGGCCCACTCGACGTCGGCCAGGACCACCCGGTTGCGCACCGCGTCGAGCAGGAGGCCCTGGTCGTGCAGGGAGGACGCCAGGACCGCGTCGACGGCGGACTGGGTGCGGGCGAGGAGCGCCCGCGCCTCGGTGTCGAGCGCGTCCGGGCCGACGTACCAGTCCCGCCACTGGAGCAGGAGCCGCCGCTCCCACTCGCGGTCGGCCGCCTCCTGGACCTGCCGCGGCGCGGGGGTCGAGACCGACTTCGAGACCGACGTCGATATCGCCTTGGCGACCGCCACGGCGCCCGCCACGAACACGGCGACGAAGAGGATCGGCAGCAGGACCAACCCGCCGACGGCCGCCACCAGGACCAGGCCCGCCGCGACGAGGGCGGCCCCGCCGACCGGGTAGATCCAGTGGTCGTTCACGCGGGGCGGGGAGGCCGGGGGCCGGGCCGGGCGGGGAGGTCGGGGCGGTGGCTGGTGCCGGCGGAGCGCGGCCGCGTCGAGGTGCGCGGCGGTCGCGTCGTCGACCTCGGGGTGGACGGTGAGGCGCGTGGGTTCCTGGCCGCCCCAGCCGCCGTCGTCCGCGTCGCCGACCGCGACGCCGGGCGCGGTGTCCAGGAGCTCCCGCACCCCCGCGCCGCGTTGGGTGAGCACCCAGACGCCCAGATGCCGGTCGCGCACGGCCAACCGCTGTTCGGCCAGGTCCCGGACGGCCTCGCCGGGGGTGCGGCCGCGCAGCCGCAGCACGCCGGGGCGTCCGGGCACGGGCACCGCCGCCCGCACGGCGCGGGAGGTGACGGCGGTGATCCGCACGGTCGTGCCGTCGGCGAGGTTGAACTTCAACGTGTTCCTTCCGGCGTGCGACCCGGGGGGCGGGCCTACCCCTCACCGGATTCGACGTCCGAACCGGGTGCGAAGTTGCGCCCGATCCCCCGTGCGCCAGGGGATGCGCGCCCGCGCGGTGACCGCGCCGACCGCCGCGCATTCGTGACCTGTACCGGAGCCGCGCCGGGGATAGGATCCCGGCACACGCGTCCCCCAGCGAACGGGAGCACGATGAAGGCGCGCGGCATCCGCAGACTCGCCCCGCTCGAACCCGGAGACCCGCGGACCGTGGGCGGCCACCGGATCAGGGGCCGGGTGGGCTCCGGCGGGATGGGCACGGTCTACGCCGCCGACTCCCCCGGCGTGCACGGCTACCTGGCGGTCAAGGTCGTCCACCCCGAGCAGGCGGCCGATCCCCGCTTCCGTGAGCGGTTCGCCCACGAGGCACGGCTGCTGGCCCGGGTGAACAGCCCGTCGGTGGCGCGGTTCGTGCGCGCGGACGTGGAGGCCGGGCTCCCGTGGATGATCACCGAGTACGTGCCCGGCCCCACCCTCCGCCGCCACGTGGAGCGCTTCGGCCGGTTGCGCCGGGGCATGCTGCTCGGGCTGGCCGTCGGCACGGCCGAGGCCCTGCGCGCCATCCACGACGCCGGGGTGGTGCACCGCGACCTCAAGCCGAGCAACGTCGTGCTCTCGGGCCGCGGTCCCAAGCTGCTGGACTTCGGGATCGCCCACCCGGTGGAGGACCCGGACCCGACCAAGTGGATCAGGCTGCGCCGGATGCGCCGCGCCTACCGCGACCTGCGGCTGCCCTCACCGGAGACGCTCGCCGACGAGCGGTCGGCGCGGCGTCTGGACAAGCTGGGCACGCCGGGGTGGATGAGCCCCGAGCAGTACGGACGCCAGCCCACCACCCAGAGGGCGGACGTGTTCCTGTGGGGTGCGACGGTCGCGTTCGCGGCCGTCGGGCACGACCCGTTCGGGCACGCGCACCCCAAGGAGATGGCGCGCCGGGTCATGTTCGAGGAACCGGACGTGGACCACCTTCCGCCCGGGTTGGAGCGGCTGGTGGCGGCCGCGATGGCCAAGGATCCGGACGACCGCCCCGACGCGGGGGAGCTGCTGCGCGCCTGCCTGGCGCTGGAGAACGCGGAGGGCGGCGTGCGGGCGCCGGAGGGCGCGGCGGATCCGGGTCCGGGGGCGGGCGCGGTGCGCGCGCTGCTCGGCCGTCAGTGGACGGAGGTCGCGGTCCGGCCCCCGCGGCCCCCGCGCGAGGGGCCGTGGCCGTTCGGGCGCGGCGCGGGCGGGGACGCGGACTGACCGGAGCGGACCGGTCGGACGCGTCTCAGAGCAGCCCGTAGTAGGCGCGGCCCTCGCGGGAGAACATGAACGCCACCATGGTGGCCGTGAAGCCCAGCGGAACGAGGGAGAACCCCTCCCCGCCGAGCAGGTTCCACAGGAGTAGCAGCCCGGCGGCGACCTGGAAGAGCACCACGCCCCAGAAGACGCCGACCGTGCGCCGCGGGATCCGGGCCGCCAGAAGGGTGGACAGCAGCCCGTACGCCCCGGTCACGAGGGCCAGCACCCCCATGAGCGAGCGCATGACGTCGGCGGTGACCACGAGTTCGACGCCCTGTTCGGCGGCCATGTCCACCTGGTCCTGGAGGGCCTCGTTCAGCGTCTCCGCGGGCATGGCCAGCCCCATGAGGAACAGTGCCGCCAGCGCCAGACCGCAGGACCCGCCGATGAACATGAGCGTCCTGACCACGGCCACCTTGCGGGGCGGCGGAGCGTCCGGGCGCAGGGCGTCCAGGTGCGGGCCGAAGCCGAACAGCCCCCGCTGCGGTGGGACGCCGCCCGCGCTCCGCTCCCCGTCGAAGTCGTGCGGGTCCTGGCCAGAGGGAGACACGGGGGTCCTCCGAGGAGTCGATGGGCGTGTGCGTCCATCGTAGTCGCGCGGCGACCGCGGGGGCGGTAGTGCGCACACCCTTTTCTCCCGCGTCGCGTCCGCCTCCCCGCGGCGGCGCCGCGGGTTCTCCGCCCCGTCACCCCGTGCCCGTGCCAGGGGCGCCTCCGTCCTCTAAGGTGATCCCTTCGGTATCCCCATCGCCTGTTCCCCCCGACCCCCGAGAAACAGGAGTCACCGAGCATGTCCAGACTCATGCGCGTCTCCGGCGCGCTGGCACTGGCGGGCGGCCTGGTCGCCGCGTCCGTGTCCGTCTCCGCGGCGGGCGTGGCCCCCCGGGACACCCCCGGCACCCAGGCCGCGGCCGACTTCACCCTGACGATCCTGCACGGGAACGACCCCGAATCCCACCTGCTGCACACCTCCGGCCAGCCGGACTTCGGCGGCGCGGCACGGTACACCGCCCTCTT
This sequence comes from Nocardiopsis sp. NPDC050513, assembly GCF_044457925.1. Taxonomy (NCBI): domain Bacteria; kingdom Bacillati; phylum Actinomycetota; class Actinomycetes; order Streptosporangiales; family Nocardiopsidaceae; genus Nocardiopsis; species Nocardiopsis sp. NPDC050513. Next base: position 432,512 of record NZ_JBITHK010000001.1, read on the forward strand.
CCACCAGCTGCGCGACGCCGAGGGCGCCGGTGCCGACGCGGGCGCCGACGAGGCCGCGGAGCGCGGCGTGCTCTCGGTCAACTCCGGCGACCTCTACCTGCCCGGTCCGGAGTTCTCCGCCTCCATGGAGGAGGGCGCGCCCTTCTACGACGCGATCGCCACCGACCACGTGGGCTACGACGCCGTGTCGATGGGCAACCACGAGTTCGACTTCGGCCCGGACGTGTACGCCGACTTCCTCGGACAGCTCACCGGCGGCGCCACCGTCGTGGCGGCCAACGTGGACGTGTCCGGGGAGCCCCGCCTGGCCGCGCTCGCGGACGCGGGCCGCATCGCGCCCAGCACCGTGGTCGACGTGGCGGGCGAGCCCGTGGGCGTCGTCGGCGCCCTGTACCCCGCGCTGCACAGCATCAGCAGCCCGCGCGACCTGGTGATCGACGAGGTCGTCGGCCCGGTGCAGGCCGAGGTCGACCGGCTCACGGCCGAGGGCGTCGACAAGATCGTCATGATCTCCCACCTCCAGAACATCGGCTTCGAGGAGAGCGTGGGCCGGCAGCTGACCGGCGTCGACGCGATCGTCTCCGGCGGCGGCCACGAGGTCATGGCCAACCCCGACGACGCGCTGGTCCCCGGTGACGAGGTGACCGCGCACCCCTCCACCGGCGAACCCCTGGCCTACCCGTTGTGGGTGAGCGACGGCGAGGGCGCCGACCTGCCGATCGTCACCACCGGCGGCGACTACGAGTACGTCGGCCGCCTGGTGGTGAACTTCGACGCCGGGGGCCGCGTGTCCTCGGTCTCGGACCGTTCCGGGAGCGTCCGGGTGTCGGGCGTCGGCGACGACGCCGTCGAACCGCACGCCGAGGTCCTGAGCGAGGTGACCGAGCCGGTCTCCGACCACGTCGCCGCCCTCGACGAGACCGTGGTCGCGGAGAGCGAGGTCGCCCTGGACGGCATGCGCGACCCCGGGGTGCGCACCCAGGAGACCAACCTGGGCGGCCTGATGGCGGACGCGCTGCTGGACACCGGTCGCCGCAACGCGGCCGAGTACGGGGTTCCCGAACCGCAGATCGGCATCCAGAACGGCGGCGGCATCCGCAACTCGTCGGTGATCCCGCCGGGACCGCTGACCGCCCTCGACACCTACGGGATCGCGCCGTTCGCCAACCAGGTCGTGGTGGTCCCCGACGTCCCGCGCGCGCAGGTCAAGGAGCTCCTCGAACACGGCGTGCACGCCGCCCCGGCGGCCAACGGCGGGTTCATGCAGGTGGGCGGAGTGAACTTCGCCTACGACCCGAAGCGCACCGCCCAGGAGGTCGACGCGGAGGGCCGCGTGGTCACGCCGGGCGAGCGGGTCCGCGAGGTGATCCTGCACGACGGGACGGTCGTCGTCGAGGACGGGGAGGTGGTCGGGGGCGACCCGATCACGATCGCCACCATCGACTTCTCCGCGCGCGGCGGCGACATGTACCCGTTCCGCGGCGCGGACTTCACCGTGGTGGGCGCGACCTACCAGGGCGCCCTGGAGCGGTACCTCCGCGGGACCCTGGAGGGCCGGGTGACCGCCGAGCGGTACCCGGAGGGCGGTTCGGGCCGGATCGTGGTCGGGGAGGAGGCCACCGACCCGGGCGGGGAACCGTCCGGGACGCTGGAGCTCGCCCGCACGCCGGTCCGCGAGCGCACGACGGCGGTCTTCCGGTACACGACCGACGCGCCGGGCCGCGGCAACCGCGTGGCCGTGTTCGCGGAGGACGGCGTCCCCGGTGCGGACGAGCCGCTGGCCGAGCGGCGGGCCCACCGCGAGCGGGGGCGGGTCCCCGTCAGCACGCGCGGCCTGGGAACGGGCACGTTCACGGCCTACCTGCTCGACCGCGACGGCGGCGTCCTGGCCGGTCCGCTGACCTTCGAGATCGAAGGGCGCTGACGCGAACGGCGCCGTCCGCCCCGCTTCCCTCGCGGAGTCGGACGGCGCCGGTGCCGCCTGCGGGCGCGGGCCCGTCGTCGGGCCCGCGCCGGGCGCTCAGCAGAGCGGCAGGCCCTCGATCGGTTTCCAGGGCTCGGACGCCTCGAAGGCGGTCGCGCTGACGAAGACGTCCTTGTTGCCGGTGTCGTCGTCGGTGAGCACCCACCACATCGTGCGGTTGCCCTGGTCGTCGGTGTGCGGCTGGCCCTCGGCCTGGCAGAAGACGTAGTGCCTTCCGGGCCACAGCCAGCCACCGGTGCCGTAGCGGGTGTCCGCGGACCAGTAGGTGCTGGCCTCGCGCCAGGTCGTGTAGTACAGCCGCGGGGAGAAGGACTCCGCCGTCGACCGGCCGCCGGGCGCGGTGGGCACCTCGGCGCTCTCCGCCACGGCGGTCGGCGCCGCCAGGGCCAGGGGCGTCGCGAGCCCCAGGGCCGCCGCCGTCACTCTCAGGATTCGTCTGTCGGCCATCGCCGCTCCTCGCCCCGCCCCGGACCGCGGGACGGGAATGTTGCCGGTGTCGGCGCTCCGGTCGGGCTGTCGGCCGTGGGTGGCGGCCGGGGCTGGCACCGGGATGGATGAACTCAGTGGAACGGACGCAGGGCACACAAGCCCGGCGGACCGCACCAACGAGGCCATTGTCACCCAGAGTGATCGACAGCGCGCGTAACGACACGTGGGGCGTCCTGGACGGGAGGACGCTCTGGACCACGGCTCAGACGCAGCCGGTGATCTCCTCGGCGGTGGAGACCATGTCGTCGCGCTGGCCCTGGTCCGTGCCGTTGACCTCGAACCAGATGAACACGAAGTGGCAGGCGCTCTGGACGTCCACGGCCTCGGACTCCTCGTCCGCGGCCAGCCCGACGGCCACGATCGAGGCGATGCCGACGTTCTCGAACGCGATCACGCGCACGAGGTTGGTGTCCATCGCCGAGGTGCACCGGAAGGGCGTCTCCTCCCCGCCGCTCTCGGGGGCGCACACGTCGTCGGTGGTGTCGAGGCGACCGGCGATGTCGAAGCCGTCCGCCAGCGCGTCCACGAGCTCCTCGGAGGTGAGCAGCTCCTCGGGCTCGGAGGTCGGCGCCCCGGTGGGCTCCTCCGTGGGTTCCCCGGTCGGCTCGTAGGGGTCCGGGGTCGGGGACGGCTCCTCGGTGGGCTCCTCCGTGGGCGTGTCGGACGGCTCGGGCGGCGCGTCCTCCGCGAAGCCGCTCAGCACGGTCTGGCCGAGGACGATGCCGCCGCCGAGGAAGGACGCGCCCGCCAGAACGGCGATCACGGTGAGAACGGCCAGGATCCCGGTCCCGTACCGGCCGGGGCGCGCAGGCGGAGGGGGCGGCGTGGGACCGGCGGGCCCCTGGGGCGGCTGCCCTCCCCACCCGCCCTGGGATCCCTGGGGGGCGTGGGAGTCCAGGAATGCCTGGGCCGCCTGAGGCTGCTGTGTTGTCTGGGGGTCATAGGGCTGCTGCGGCTGCGGGTGGCCCTGCTGCGGCTGCTGGTACCCGTGTGCGTCCGGCTGGCCCTGAGGTTGTGGGCGGTCCTGGCCCTGCGGACCGTACGGGCCCTGGGGCGGCGGACCGAAACCGCCTCCGGGGTCGGGGGTGTGGTGGTTCACTCGGGGGCTCCTCGATGTCTGGGTACGGGGGTCGGTCGCGCCCGGACGGGGGCCGGCGGCGGAAGGCGGTCCCGACTCCGCGTCGATGCCCCGCCCGGACCGTCCCCATGACCCGTCGCGTGGTGAAGTGTCCCACTTCCCCACGGTGACGCGGAGCGGGGCCGACGCGCAGCGCAGACAGAGCGGGCAAGCACGAACCCGGGTGAACAAGCATCCCAGTTTCACCAAGAAAAGGCAAAGAACACATAGAATATAGGCGCTCGAACCATATGACCGGTATGCGAATAGCGTATTTTCGGCCAACCTTGGGCCATCCGGCGCGCATAATAGGGAAATGCGCGACCTCGGACCTACGATCGGGATCATGACCTGCGTTTTGCTGGCCGAAGACGATGTCTCGATCTCCGAGCCCCTCGCGCGTGCACTCCGCCGCGAAGGCTACACGGTGGACGTGACCGTCAACGGCGTTGAGACACTCGACCGTGCCCGTGCGGGAGACATCGACCTGATGGTCCTGGACCTCGGGCTGCCCGAAATGGACGGCCTCGAGGTGGCACGTCGGCTGCGCGCCGAGGGTCACGGCACGCCGATCCTCATCCTCACGGCCCGCGCCGACGAGGTCGACACCGTGGTCGGCCTCGACGCGGGGGCGGACGACTACGTCACCAAGCCGTTCCGCCTCGCCGAGCTGCTCGCCCGCGTCCGCGCGCTCCTGCGGCGCGGAGGGGCCGAGGTACCGGTCGTGCACGGCGTACGCATCGACAACGACTCCCGCCGCGCCTGGCTCGGCGAGCGCGAACTGCAGCTCACCACCAAGGAGTTCGACCTCCTGCGCGTCCTGGTGCGCGACGCGGGCAAGGTCGTGACGCGTGAGCAGATCATGCGCGAGGTCTGGGACACCAACTGGTGGGGCTCGACCAAGACCCTGGACATGCACATCTCCTGGCTGCGTCGCAAACTCGGCGACGACGCCAACCAGCCGTCGTACATCACCACCGTTCGCGGCGTGGGCTTCCGCTTCGAACGGGACTGACCCGGCCCCGGCCGACGCACGCGGATCGGCCACCCGGGCCGCACGGATGAGGTGACATGCGTAGGCGGATGGTTTTCTCCACCCTCGTGGTGACCGTCATCGCCGTCATGCTGCTCGGCCTGCCTCTGGGCGCGCTCACGTACAAACTGGTGCACGACGAGGCCAGCCGCCAGCTCCACAGCGAGGCGGAGCTCATCGGCGCGGAGAGCGACAACATGCTCGAACTCCAGGGCGAGCTCGACCCCGCCGAGTTGAGCGCCGAGCACCCGGGCCGGTTCACGCGCGTCACTCCGCCCGGGGACGCGCCCTCGTCCACGGCCGGAGACCCGACGCTCAACCCCGCGGCCCCGGACGCGCCGAGTCTGCTCCGGGCCACGGACACCACCAGCCGCGGCACGGTGGTCGAGGTCTGGGCCAGCGCCGACGAGGTCCAGCGCAGCGTGGTCCGCGCCTGGCTGGGGATCGCCTCCCTCTCCCTGCTGGCCATCGGCGTGGCCGTGGGACTGTCGATGTTCCAGGCCCGCAGGCTGACCCTCCCCCTCGTCGACCTCGCCGCCACCGCCGAACGCCTGGGGTCGGGGGTCACCACGCCCTGGGGCCACCGCTACGGCATCCCCGAGGCGGACCGGGTGGCCGAGGTGCTCGACCGCAGCGCCGAACGCATCGCCGGACTGATCGCCACCGAACGCCACTTCGCCACCGACGCCTCCCACCAGCTGCGCACCCCGCTCACCGCGCTGACCATGCGCCTGGAGGAGATCATCGCCGAGGCCGGCAACTCCGAGGTGGTCCGGGAGGAGGGGGAGGCCGCCCTCGCCCAGACCGAACGCCTCGTGGAGACCGTCGAGAGCCTGCTGGGCCGCGCCCGCAAGAGCCAGAACCCCGAGGTCGAACGCGTGGAGCTCGACCCGGTGCTCAACCACCTCCAGGCCGAGTGGTCCCCCGTCTTCCAGCAGGAACAGCGCGACCTGATCGTCACGGGCGACCCCGGGCTGACCGCCATGACCGTGCCGAGCGACCTCGCGCAGATCCTCGCCACGCTGGTCGAGAACGCCTACAAGCACGGCGCGGGCACCGTCACCATCCGCCGCGTCGACACCGGGCAGTCGGTACGCGTCGAGGTCAGCGACGAGGGTGACGGCGTCCCCGAGCACCTGTCGGGCCGCATCTTCGACCGCGAGGTCAGCGGCGACGGCGGCACCGGGCTCGGGCTGGCCCTGGCCCGGCACATCGCCGAGTCCGAGGGGGCCAGGATCGAGCTGGTGCAGACCCGGCCGACCACCTTCGCCCTGTTCCTGCCCGCGGGAGCGGGCGGTCTGACGAAGATGACCGGCCCGGTCTGACCGTGCTTCTTTGGGCCTCCGCTCCGCTTCGGCCCGTGTTCGGACGCTCAAAAAGGCAGGGATGCTTCATCCTCGGCGGCGCCTATCGCTCGTTCCTCGCTCCACGGCTTGCCTCGTCTTGCAGCACCCTGCCAGCGCCCGAACGGCACCCCCCTGAGGCCTCCGCTCCGCTTCGGCCCGGGCCTAGGCGACCGTCGGGGACGCCGCCGCCTGGGGCACCTTCCCGCTGACCACCAGATCGCTCCACAGGGCGCGCACCCGGGCCAGCCCGTAGGCGCCCGTCACCTCGGCTCGGGCGCGCTCGGCCTCCTCGGCGAAGCGCCCCTCGGACACGATCGCGTGGACGGCCTCGGCCATCTCCACCGCGTCCGCGTGGATCCAGTGCGGGTCGTAGATGGTGTCGGCTCCCGGCCACGGCAGCAGGGCGGGCACCCCTCCCGAGGCGGCGCACTCGGCGGGCGCCAGGTGGAAGGACTCGTCGTCGCTGGTCGAGAGCATGAAGCCGACCCGCCGCAGCCAGGTCGCCACGTCGGGGCCGAACGGGTCGAAGACCACGGCCGGGGCGAGCCGCTCGTCGCGCTGGATCCTCCGGTAGACCCGCTCGAAATAGGCGCGCTCCTCGGGCCGGTTCCAGATCCACCAGTAGTCCCACGGCTGCTTGGTCTTGACCGAGAGCGTGTACCGGGGATCCATCCGCCGCAGTTCGGCGAGCACGTCCAGGCCGCGGTCCAGCCGCTTGCGCGAGGGCGCGATCCCGATCATGCCCAGGGCGTACTCCGCCCCGGCGAGCTTGGGACGGCTCAGCTGTTCGTCGTCCACCCAGTTGGGCACGACGATCACCTTGTCGGCGGGCCAACCGGTGATCTCGCGGGTCAGGTCGGCGTAGTGGGGGCTGACGCACACCACCGCGTCCACCTTGTCGACGTCCAGCCTGCGGGGCCACTCGGCGTAGAGCTCGAACCGGTGCAGGCGCACCACGAGCCGCTGGTCGGGGCGTTTCCACTTGGCGTAGAACAGCGCGTTGGGGCCGCACCACTCGCAGATCACCACGTCCGCCCATCCGGCGAGCTCCCGGGACCGGTACTGGTCGTGGGTGCTCAGGCCCTCCCACTGGTCGATGCGCACGTCGAGCCCGGGCAGGGAGTCGAGGTAGTCGGCCAGACGGGTGAAGAACTTGAGGTCGTGCCCGGCCACGACCACCTTGAGCGGGCGCTCGGGGTCGGTTCCGGCGGGGGCGGGCGGGAGCGCCTCGGCCAGGCAGGCGCGCAGCCGCCGCGCGGCCCGCTCCAGCGTGTGGTCGTCGGCGGCGCGACGGCACCGCTCGGCCGCGTCCGCGTAGACGGCGCGGTCTCCGTGCGCGCGGGCGACGACGGAGGCGACCGAGTCGACCCCCGTGCCCGCGAAGAGCGGGTAGTCCTCGCCGAGCATGGCCTCGTGCATGGGGGTGCGGTTGAGGACCACGGGCAGGCCGAGCGCGCCCAACTCCAGGACCTTGGTGGACAGTTCGAGGCTGGCGTCCATGGACGGGTCGCGCCAGGACAGCCCGAAGTCGCACTCGGCGGCCTGGCGGAGCGCGTCGGCGCGCGACATGCCGCCGCGCCAGTCGACGTTCTCGGTGCCCTCCAGCCCCTTGCGCATGCGCTTGGCCCAGTCGGGCGGGTCGGAATGGATCTTGTCGCCGATCATCACCACCTCGGCGTCCACCCCGAGCCGGGCCAGCTCCGCCGGGAGCTCGGTCATCTCCAGGGTGTTCCACCGGGGCGCGAACTTGCCGGTGTAGGCCAGCCGGGCGCGGGCGTGCACCTCCCCCTGGGCGCGCACGTCCTCGGGGACGACCACCACGGGCGGGAACAGGACCGAGCGCCCGCACGCGGCGGGGACCGACGACTCCAGGAAGGCGCGCAGCTCCTCGGTCTGGCAGAGCAGGAAGCGGGAGGCCAGCGCGATCTCGGTGAGCTCGGCCGTGGCGGTGGCCGTGAACTCCGCGACGCCGTGCGGGAAGTCGGTGAGGTAGGTCCACAGCCGCCCGGCCAGGGACTCCTCCTGGGCGGCCAGCCCTGCCAGCCGCCTGCCCCGCACCACCACCAGGTCGAACCGCCTGCGCTCGTCCTGTCTGGTGATCAGGGCGACGGCCTGCTCGGGCGTGAGCCCGCGCGGCCCGAGGTCGGGAAGGAGCTTGTCCTCGTAGGGCCGCAGCAGCCGGACGCCGGGCACCTCCGTCAGCGGCGCGGTCAGCCGGTCGGTGCGCACGGGCGCCTTGAGCAGGAGGGTGACCTCGCATCCGGCGGCGGCCAGGGCCTGCGCCATCGACTGTGCCCAGATCGCGGAACCGTCGATGATGTTGAGGTCCACGTCCCCGTACAGGAGTGCGCGCGGAGGAGGTGTACTCACGTTCTTCCCTTCGGATGCTTTCGGGTTGCCCGTGCGGGGCGGTCGGCGCGGTCGGGGGTCAACCGACGGCGCCGGTCTGGGCGGCGGTGTGGGAGGACCCGTCGCCGCCGGGGTCGGCACCGGTGCCGTGGTCCGGGCCCAGGGCCAGGAGGCGGCTGCCGCGCCGGTTCCACTCCCTGGGGCGCCAGCCGCGCCTGAGGAGTGCGGTGCGGGCCAGCTCCGGGGTGATGGCGCTGACGAACTCGTACTGCTGGCCGCCGGTGGTCGGGCGGTCGAAGTAGCCGCGTTCCCCCGGGTTCGCGAGGGGGTCGTCGGGGTCCGCTCCGGTGTCGGCCGTGCCGACAGCGTCGGCCCCGGAGCACTCCGCGGCGCAGACGAGGTCGACGAGCCGGTGGTCGCCGAGCGGGCGGGTCCACGGGTGGGCCCAGGGCGCGGTGGCGCGCTCGGCCAGGGCGGCCCACCGCTGGGCGGTGAGCCCGCCGTGGCCGTCCTCGCCGTCGCGGGCGGTGTCCCGCGTGAGCTCCTCGGGGGTGTCGGGGGCGCTGAAGCGCACGGTGCGCACGGTGACGCCCTCGGCGCGCAGCCGCTTGACGCCGGGCAGCTTGGCGGCCGTGCCCGGGACCACGACCTCGGCAGGGCGCAGCCGGGCGGCCAGGAGGTCGGCGGCGAGCTGGTCGGCGTCGGCCTCCCCCGCGGGGTCGGCGAGGACGGCGACCGAGCGCCCGCGCAGGGGCAGGTCGGTGCCGGACGTGCCGGAGGCGAGGTCGAGCCCGTCCAGGACCGAGGCCAGACGGACCGGGGTGGCCTCGTCGAGGAACACCCGGCGCAGCAGTTCGCGCTGCTCGGTCTCGGTGGGCTCCTCGGCGCGCAGGCGCGGAACGGACACCGCGAGGTCCTCGCCGGCGGGCTGGGGCGCCGGGGAGTGGGTGACCACGCGGGCGCCGCAGGCCCAGGCGCGGCGGCGCAGGCGGTCGGTCTCCGGCGAGGCGCCGGGGACGACGGCGACGTTGGCCGCGCGCAGGGCGTCGGGCAGGTCGGCGGCGTCGGCGTCGACCACGCGCACGCCGAGGTCGGCCAGGACGTCGGGGACGGGCTGGTCGGGCGTGGCGCGGACGTAGACGGCGGCCGGGCCGGGCGCGAGGTCCGCGGCGACCGGGTTGAACAGGTGGAGGGGGACACCGGCGTCGCCCTGGTGGACGCGGTCGAATCCGAGCTCGCGGAGGGCGGGCGGGGCGGGCGCGTCGTCGAGGAGGACGGCGGGGATGCCCCGGGCGGCCGCCGACTCCAGGACCCAGTGCAGGGCACGGGTGCGGTCGGCGGCGGCGGGGTCGCCCACGTGGGCCCACGGGGAGCCGGGGGCGGCGGCGGACGAGGAGACCAGGACGAGGTCGACGTCGACTCCGTCCATGACGATCTGCGCGTCGTGGGGACGCAGCGGGACCGTGCGGACGTAGGGGTCGACGGCGGTCTGGATGGCGGGGCCGACGACGGTGGCCGCGATGAGCAGGTCCTCGCGACCGCCCGCGACACCGGTGAGGAGGCGCGCCTCCTGGCGTTCGGCGTCGAAGGAGCGGACCGGCTCGCTGGCCGGACGCCGGCGCTCGCTGTGGTTGGTCTGGCCGCTGCGGCGCCAGAGGCGGTAGAGGTCCCGCGGGAGCCGGACCAGGGAGCGGCCGGGCCGCTTGGCGGCGGCGGTGAGCGCGCGCCCGACCTGGAGGGAGGTCGAGCCCTCCACGGCGGCCAGGCGTGCGCGCGCCTCCTGGAGCTGGGCCTCGCGTTCGGCCAGGGCCTGCTTGAGCTGCTCGGTCTGGCTCTGTTCACGCCGTTTCACGGTCTGCCACCTCGCGTTCTGGTCGGGTCGGCGTCTCCACCGCGTCGGGCCTGGGTGCGGGATCGGTCGGACGGTGCCGGGTGTGTGCGCGGGAGCGCGCGCGAACACCCGTGGTCGGGCGGGAGGCGGGTCCCGTGCGTGGTCCGTGCCGTGCGGGGATGGTCTGGTGGAAGTGTGCCACGGAGCTCACCTCGACCACTGCGTGAGGATGGCCGCGATGCGCTCACCGGCGCGCCCGTCCCACAGCGGCGGGACGTCGTCGCCGAGCCGCTCGGGGCCGTGCCCGTCCAGGACCTTGGTGAGGGCCTGGAGGAGGTCGGCCTCGGTGACGAGCTGGTTGGTCCCGTGGGTGATGGTGACGGGCCGTTCGGTGTTGGGGCGCAGGGTCAGGCAGGGAACGCCGAGGATGGTGGTCTCCTCCTGGACGCCGCCGGAGTCGGTGACCACGGCGGAGGCGCCGCGGGTCAGCGCGACGAAGTCGAGGTAGCCGAGGGGTTCGAGGAGGCGCACGCGCGGGTGGTCGCCGAGCCCGGCGCGGTCGAAGGCGGCCTTGCCGCGCGGGTGCACGGGCATGACCACGTCGACGGCGTCGGCGATCTCGTGCAGTCGGGCGACGAGGCGGGCCACGGTCTCGGGGTCGTCGACGTTGGCGGGCCGGTGCAGGGTGGCGGCGACGTAGCGCTCCGGCAGGTCGAGGCGGGCGCGCAGCGCGTCGGCGTCGAAGCGGTCGAGGTTGCCGAGGAGCGTGTCGATCATGGGGTTGCCGACCAGGTGGACGCGGCTGGTGGGGACGCCCTCCGCGGCCAGGTGGCCGATCGCCTCCGGGCTCGTGGCGAAGCAGAGGTCGCTGAGCTGGTCGGTGACGCGGCGGTTGATCTCCTCGGGCATCGTGTCGTCGAAGGAGCGCAGCCCGGCCTCCACGTGCGCCACGGGGATGTGCAGCTTGGCGGCGACCAGGGCGGCGGCCACGGTGGAGTTGACGTCGCCGTAGACGACGACCATGCCGGGGCGGCGCTCGGTGAACTCCTTCTCCAGCCCGACCATGAGGGCGGCGGTCTGGGCCGCGTGCGAGCCCGAGCCCACGCCGAGGTCGACGTCGGGGGTGGGCAGGCCCAGGTCGCGGAAGAAGACGGCGGACATGCGGTCGTCGTAGTGCTGCCCGGTGTGGACGACCGCCTGGTGCGCGCCGCGTTCGCGCAGTGCCGAGACGACGGGCGCGGCCTTGACGAAGTTGGGCCGTGCTCCGACGACGTGCACGATCCCGGTGTCCTGACTCCCGAGGGGAGCGCTCGATGCCACGTCTCTCACGTTTCCTTCTGTTGGGGTGCTGTGCCCACCGAGGGGATGGGTGGGGCGGGTCCGACCTGGTCGCGGGGGGTGGGCCCGGTCCGGACCCGGGACGGTCCGCCCGGTTCCTTGCCCGAGCCGTCCCGTCCGTGTCGCCGTGGTGTCACCACCTGGTCACGTCCACGTGGTTGTGTGACTGACCGTGCATGACACCCAGACTTCCGAATCCCACGTCCCGCGTCCGCGTACCCGCTGGGTGCGAGCGGTGACGTTCACCGTCACGTTGGCCTGGCGACACCTGCGGTCCGATCCCGCGCGGTTGCCGCTGCTGGCGCTGCGGTTGGCGCCCGGCCCTGTGCGGCGCGCGGTCCGGGCCGCGGCCACCCGGATGGGCGGCCTGGCACGGGCCTACGCGCTCTGGGACCGGGGCCAGCGCGAGGAGGCACGCTCGGCGGTGCTCGCCGCCGCGACGGGAGCCTCCCCCCGCCGCGTCGACCGGCTGGTGTCCGCCAGCCTGGCCGCGGGCGACGCGGACACCGCGCGTGAGCTGGTCGAACAGCTCCCGGAGGGTCCGCGCCGAGACGCGGCGGAGTATCGGACGGCTCTGGCGACAGGACGCGCTGTTCCCGCGTCCCCGTCCACGTCGCCTGACCATCACGGGATCACGTTAACCCGTGGTCACCGAACGCGGCCCGACGACACGGTGAACGCTCGGCGACCGGCACGCCCCGCCGGTGAACGGTGGCGTGTGGCCGAGGATCCGGCCGCGCCGGGGGCGGGACTGCGGGTGCTGCATCTGGTCACCAACGCGCTACCGCACACCAACGCGGGGTACACGCAGCGCACGCACCGCATCGCCACCGCGCAGCGGGAGGCGGGGATGGACGTGCACGTGGCGACCCGCGCCGGCTACCCGCTCACGAAGGGGGTCGCGGACCCGCGGACGCTGGTGCGGGTCGACGGGATCCCCTACCACCGGCTGCTGCCGTGGACGGCGCCCGCGGACGCGCGCGCGGAGTTGGCGGCCGGGCTGGGACTGGCGGGCCCCCTGGTGGAGGCGTTGCGCCCCCACGTGCTGCACGCGGCGAGCAACCACCACAACGCCCGGCTGGCGTTGGAGCTGGGCCGGCGGTACGGGCTGCCGGTGGTGTACGAGGTGCGGGGCTTCCTGGAGGAGTCCTGGCTCTCGCGGGACCCCTCGCGCGGCGTGGAGGACGCCTTCTACCAGGCGGAACGCGCGAACGAGACGGAGTGCATGCTGGCCGCCGACCTGGTGGTGACGTTGGGCGAGGCGATGCGCGCGGACATCGAGGCCCGGGGCGTGCCGCGGGAACGGCTGCTGGTGGCGCCCAACGCGGTGGACGCCTCCTTCCTCGAACCGCTGCCGCCGGGCGACGGTGTGCGCGCGGAGCTGGGGATCGGCGCTGAGGAGTTCGTGGTGGGCACGACCACCAGCTGCTTCTCCTACGAGGGTCTGGACGTGCTGCTGGACGCGGTGGCGCTGCTGCGCGACCGGGGGGAGCGGGTGCACGCGCTGATCGTCGGCGACGGCCCCGAACTGCCGGCGCTGCGGGCCCGCGCGGAGGCGCTCGGCCTGGCGGGGGCGGCGCACTTCCCCGGGCGGGTCCCCGCCGGCGAGGTGCGCTCGTACCACGGCGCCCTGGACGTGTTCGCCGTGCCGCGTCGGGACGATCGGGTGTGTCGGCTGGTGACGCCTCTCAAGCCCGTGGAGGCTATGGCGGGAGGCCTTCCCGTTGTGGCCAGTGAGTTGCCGGCGTTGCGAGAGATTGTGGAACCGGGGGTGACTGGTGAGTTAATTCCGGCTGGCGAATCGGCGGCTCTCGCTGAAGTGCTGACAAAGCTCGCTTACAGTCATGAAAAGCGGATTTCGTACGGCCTCGCTGGCCGGAACCGTGTCGGCACCGATCGGACCTGGGCGGAAGCCGCATACCGCTACAACCAGGCGTACCGGGCTCTTATTCGGAAATTGTCCGAACCAGGCCAGATCCCATAACCGGGGACGACATCTGCCTACACTCGGGTGTCCCACCTTCCTCCCCAGGCTGTCCCCGAAATCAGTGCGCCCGTTCACCCAACGAATGTGAGTGTGACCGCGAAGTGGATGCCGCAGCCTCCAACCCAGTGTCCGTTCCCGAACAGCCCGCCGGTGAGACCAGCGACCTCGTCATCATCGGGCTCGGCTACGTCGGCCTGCCCCTGGCGGCCGAGGCCGTGTCCGCGGGGCTGCGCGTGGTCGGTCTCGACGTGAACGAGCACGTCGTCGACGGACTCAACCGCGGGACGTCGCACGTGGACGACCTCGCCGACGAGGACGTCCGCGCGATGCGCGACGGCGGGTTCATCGCGACCACGGACGCCGCGTGCCTGGCCCGAACGCGCACGATCGTCATCTGCGTGCCCACCCCCCTCTCCCCCGAGGGCGGCCCGGACCTGGGCGCGGTGACCTCCGCCGCCAAGGCCATCGCGGCCCACCTCACCCCGGGCACCCTGGTCATCCTGGAGTCCACCACCTACCCGGGCACCACCGAGGAGGTGGTCCGGCCGATCCTGGAGGAGTCCGGCCTGGTCGCGGGCGCCGACTTCCACCTGGCGTTCTCCCCCGAGCGGATCGACCCGGGCAACCCGACCTTCGGCGTCGCCAACACCCCCAAGGTGGTCGGCGGTCTGACCGAGGACTGCGGGACGGCCGCGGCGGAGTTCTACGGCCGTTTCGTGGAGACCGTCGTCCGGGCGCGCGGGACGCGCGAGGCGGAGATGGCCAAGCTGCTGGAGAACACCTACCGGCACGTCAACATCGCCCTGGTGAACGAGATGGCCATCTTCTGCCAGGAGCTGGGCGTGGACCTGTGGGACGCCATCGCGGCGGCCAAGACCAAGCCGTTCGGGTTCCAGGCCTTCTACCCGGGGCCGGGCGTGGGCGGGCACTGCATCCCGATCGACCCGAACTACCTGTCGTACAAGGTCAAGACGCTGGGCTACCCGTTCCGCTTCGTGGAGCTGGCGCAGGAGATCAACGGCCGGATGCCCGCCTACGTGACGCAGCGGGCGCAGGAGCTGCTCAACGAGTCCGGATTGGCGCTGTCGCGCTCCAAGGTGCTGCTGCTGGGCGTGACCTACAAGGCCGACATCGCCGACCAGCGCGAGTCCCCGGCACGCCCGGTGGCCCGTAAGCTCGCGGCCAAGGGCGCCGCGCTCACCTACCACGACCCGCACGTGGACGCGTGGGAGGTCGACGGCCAGGAGGTCCCCCGGGCCACCGACCTGGACCGGGCGCTGGCCGAGGCCGACCTGACCATCCTGCTCACCGACCACGCCGAGTACCGGCCCAAGCGGCTCGCGGAGTACGCGCGGCTGCTGCTGGACACCCGCGGCGTGCTGCGCCGCTCGGCGCCCGCGGCCGACGCGGAGGTGCCCTCCCAGTCACGCGCGATCGCGCGGCGCGAGGGTCTCCAGGTGCTCTAGGCGCCCACCGTCCGCGAACTGCGGTGACCGGGGCACGCCGATCGCGAACCCATCGCGGTTCATCGGCGTGCCCCGTTTCGTTCACCTTCGCCCAACCGAAGGTTCACCCGATCAACCCCATGTGTCCACCCTGGTTTATTCGCACCGTTTCCGCAGGTGATTACCGTGTCGGACAGCTGGTACCGCGCAGGTGAGGCGGATCATCGCTGTAGACGGACCCGACCGGTGACTTAGGTGATGTTCAATGCACGCGCTCGTGGCCACGGTGGTCCACCATCCCGAGGACGCCCGGATCCTGCACCGTCAGATCCGCGCGCTCCTCGAAGCGGGGCACGACGTGACCTACGTCGCCCCGTTCAGGGAGTGCGGTGTCACCCCGTGGGGTGAGCTGGACTCCGTCGACGTGCCCCGGGCCGTCGGCCGTGAGCGGCTCAAGGCCCTGCGTGCGGCGCGCGCGGTGCTCGCCGAGCACGCCCCCCGCGCCGACCTGCTGCTCTTCCACGACCCCGAACTCATGCTGGCCCTGCCCGCCCAGCGCCCGGTCACCGTGTGGGACGTCCACGAGGACACCGCCGCGGCCATCCTGACCAAGCCGTGGGTGCCCCGACCTCTGCGGCGGCCGCTCGGCGCGGTGGTGCGCGCCTTCGAGCGCGGGGCCGAGCGCCGGATGCGGTTGCTGCTGGCCGAGGAGGGGTACCGGTCGCGGTTCAGGTTCCACCACCCGGTGGTGCCCAACACGACCGACGTGCCGGTGGAGCCCTCCCGGGAGCCGGGCGACGACCGGGTCGTGTACCTGGGCCACGTGTCCGTGGCGCGCGGGGCGCACGAGCTGGTCGAGTTGGGCCGAAGACTGCGCCCGCACGGGGTGCGGCTGGAGGTGATCGGCGGCGCGGACGCCAACGTGCGGCCGCTGCTCCGCCAGGCACAGCAGGACGGCGACCTGAACTGGTACGGGTTCGTGCCCAACGACCGGGCGCTGCGCATCTGCGCGGGGGCGATGGCGGGGCTGAGCCTGCTGCACGACACGCCGAACTACCGGCACTCGATGCCGACCAAGGTCGTGGAGTACATGGCGCACGGCCTCCCGGTGGTGACGACCGCCAATCCGATGGCCAGGGACCTGGTCACGGGACGTCCCGAGGGCGACGCGGGCCTGGTGGTCCCGTTCGGGGACGTGGACGCGGCCGAGGACGCGGTGCTGCGGCTGCGGCGGGACGCCGACCTCCGGCGTTCGCTGGCGCGTACCGGACACGGGATCGCACGGGCGTCGTACCACTGGCCGGTGCAGGCCCGGCTGTTCGTCAAGCGGCTGGAGGAGTGGGCCGACCGGAGTTCGCCCGCCGTTCCGGAGATTCCGCGGCCGAGGACGCGGCGCCGGTACGCGACGAGCGAGTGATCCGGACCACATAAAGGATCCTAGGAAATATCTTCCTAGGCAAGCATGTTGGTGCCTCTGTCAGCCCGCCACGGCGTTCGCGCTGGTGGCGCCCGCAGAGCACCCCAGAGGTTATGACATGCACGAGGCACTGGTTCTCGACAAGGCCGCCCAGGACCTGCTGTTCCGCTCCGCCCGTACCGCGAACACCTTCACCGACGAGCCCGTGACCGACGATCAGGTCCGCGCCATCCACGACCTGGTCAGGTTCGGCCCGACCGCGATGAACAACCAGGCGCTGCGCGTGACGGCCGTGCGCTCCCCCCAGGCTCGCGAACGCCTGGTCAAGCACATGTCGGGCAACAACGCCCCGAAGACCTCGACCGCGCCGCTGTCCCTCATCCTGTCCGCGGACACCGACTTCCACGAGCAGCTGCCCACGGTCTTCCCGGTCTTCCCCGGAGCGCGCGACAACCTCGCCGAGGCGCCCGAGGCGCGCGAGAGGATGGCCGAGCAGACCGCGTTCCTCCAGATCGCCTACCTGATCATCGGCGTACGCGCCGCCGGCCTGGCCGCCGGTCCGATGACCGGCTTCGACGCCGAGGGCGTGCGCAGGGAGTTCTTCGGCGAGGACTCGCCGCTGCGTCCGGTCGTCGTGATGAACGTCGGCAGGCCCGGCCCGGACGCCTGGTTCGACCGCCTGCCGCGCCTGGGCTACGAGGACGTCGTCACCGAGGTCTGATCCACGCTCGAACGGGGCTGGGCGCGATCGCGCCCAGCCCTGTTCCGTATGTCCACGACGAATCGGCCGAACCACCGGCATGACGGCGCCAACCCCCGTAGTTTTGACCTACGCTTGGCTGCACCAGCTCGAGCGCCACCAGATCTCCGCCGATACGATCAGCTGAGGCTTCGCATGGCTCGACCTCGTCACCCGAACAAGGACCTGGAATCCGTGCTACGGGCGGCCGAAGCCAGAGGATGGCGGGTCGAACGCAGGAAGAAGTACTACAAGATGTACTGCTCATGCGACGACAAGCACTTCAAGACCGTTAAGCTCACGCCTTCGGGGGCAAACTACCTCAAGGACCTTCTCGGGCAGTTGCGGCGAGCCACATGCTGGGAGGAGCCGAACCCGTGACCATACACCACCTTGTTGCCGACCTGTCGTTCAACGCTCGGAACGGGGCCGACAGCGACGAGGAGTTCGACGCCTTCGTCGACCGGCTCGTCGAGGAGCTCGACAACCTTCAGGAGTGCGACCCGGGGATCGTCGACCCCGACGTGGTCGGCAGTCTGACGAACCGCACCGTGTCGATCACCATGGGCGTCGAGGCTGGCAACCTGGAAGACGCCTCCCGGCTCTTTTCGGCCAACATCCGCGCCGCGCTCCACGCGGCCGAGTGCGAGACCCCGACCTGGCCGCGCTTCGTACCGACGGACAAGGTGCCCCAGGTCAGGCACATGGACGCCTCCGCCAGCTGACCGGCGCCCCCGCCAGGCGAGGTGCCTCAGGCGCGTCCGATGGGGAGTCTGTTCCTACCTCTGACCGGGAGGCGGGCCGTACGGGCCGCCCTGCTGCGGGTACCGCCCCTGCTGGGGGTGGGGCGGCTGCCCGTACCGCTGCCGCGGCGGAGCGCTCTTCCTCCCCGACCGCACGGCCAGGAAGACGACCAGCCCGACGACCGCCGCCAGGACCACCAGTCCCAGCACCAGAACGATGACGATCAGGCCCGTTGCCGCCATGCGTCTCCTCCAAGGTCACGCGCCGCGCTTCGCGGAGCCGAGCGCCCATGATGGCACGCGCCGACGACACGACGGGCATCCGGTCCGTGGTCCCGGTCCGTTTCCTCCTCGGGAGGTGGACCGTATCGGAACCCGTCCGGACGGCGGGGTTCGACCTGATCCCTGGGCAGGGTGAACCGGAGACCGAGCAGCACGAAGAAGCTCACCAGTGCCACGAACGCGGTGACGACCAGCGTCACGAAGCGGATCGCCGCGATCAGGACCATCGGAACCACCCCCCGTTCCCGGGTGTCGGCGCCCCGCGCGGCACCGTGACCCCATGGTCGCACGGCAGGCGGAAGCGCTCTTCGGCTCCCGGACCTCAGATGACCGGCGGGCGTCCCGCGCGCGTCATCCGCCAGGCGGTCGACCACCGGATCGGCGTGCGCGGACCCGCGTCCGCGCGCCAGCCCTCGCGGAACCCGCCGAACCACGACCGCAGCGCCGCCCGGTCCCGCTCGCGCAGCACCGTCAACGCGACCCAGGTTCCCAGGTAGGCGAAGGCCAGCGGCCAGGGCAGGTTGCGGCGGGCCAGCCACACCCGGTTGCGGGCGTTGAGCCGGTAGAAGTTCTCGTGCCGGGTCGGCGCGACCGCCGGGTGGTACATCACCGCGTCGGCGTCGTACTCGATCGTGTAGCCCGCGTCCAGGATCCGCCAGGCCAGATCGGTCTCCTCGTGCGCGTAGAAGAACTCGCCCGGCAGACCGCCGCCCTCCTCGAACGCGTTGCGCCGGATCGCGCACGCCCCGCCCAGGAAGGTGGTCACCACACTCGACTTGCGGGAGTCGCCCACCCGCAGCCGCGGCACGTGGCGGCGCTGGTCGGGGCCCCCGTCCGGGTCGGCGATCCGGAAGGACAGCGCGCCCAGCGCGGACTCGGCGGCGAACCGCTCCCGCACGTGCCGGGCCAGGTCGGTGGAGCGGTACCACCCGTCGTCGTCCAGGAACAGCACGACGTCGCCCTTGCTCGCCCGCACCCCGTGGTTGCGCCCCTCGGGGATGCCCACGTTCTCCGGCAGCCGCACGGTCGTGACGCCCTCGGGGAGCTCGGGCAGGTCCGCGCCGTTGCCGACCACGACCACCTCGACGTCCGCACCCTCCTGCTCGAACACACTGGTGATCGCCCGGCGCAGCTCGGCGGGGCGGTTGCCCATGGTGAGCAGGACGCAGGACAGTGTGGGCTGGATGGGACCGGACACCTCGGGACGGCTCCGTTCGGCTCTCGGCGCTCGGGAGTCCTCCTCCGCGGACGCGCCGGAGACCGGTGAGGACGGGATCACGGATGTGGCCATGCTTGCGACCGTTCAGTGGACGACGGACATCGAGATGGTTGACTCTCGTCAACATTCGCACGAACAGACTAACGAGAGAATAAGAGAAAGGTGTACGAGGCCGTGAGGCGGGCAACACACACGGCCTCGTATGTGACGGTACCGTCACTGACGCGTTATTCCAGGCGGCGCGACGCGACCACGCTCACGAAGTGGGCGAGACTCATGACCACGCCCACGGCCGCGCACGCGGCCACGAGCACCCGGGTCGCGGTCAGGTCGCCCAGGAAGGCGTCCACGACCGCCGCCACCACGACCAGGAGCGACAGTTCGACCGCCTGGATCACGCGGTGCACCTTCAGCGCGGAAGCCAGCCGCCGGGCCAGGCTCAGCCCGGACGAACGCGGCCGCATCGCCTCGGCCGTGACCGCCTCCGGCAGCCCCGCCTTGGCGCGGGCCACCACGACGTTGTCCGTCTCGGCCTTGATCAGCGCGACGCCGATCGCCGCGGCCATCCCGAGGACGACCCAGCCGCCCGGCTCGAACCCGCCCTGGGCACGCACGCCCAGACCGATGAGCAGGGCGATCTCCGACACGTAGTGGCCGATCCGGTCCAGGTAGATCCCCGCCACGCTCGTGCGTCCCGTGTACCGGGCCACCTCGCCGTCGGAGCAGTCCAGCAGCAGGTAGACCTGCACCAGCAGGGCCGCCAGGACCGCCGGCCACAGACCGCCGAAGGCCACGACCACCCCGGCCAGGACGCCGAACACCATCATCAGGTAGGTGATGGGGTTCGGCGGGACGCCGAGCCGGACGAACAGCGTGCTCAGGTACGGGGAGACGTCCCGCATGTAGTAGCGGCCCGCCCAGTGCTCCTCGTTCACACGCTCCTTGATCCCCGCGGGCTGGCCGCCCGCGCGGACCTCAGCGACCGACGGCTTCGACATAGTCCGCGACGCTCCGCTTGATCTCGTCCTCGGAGAGGTTCAGGTGTTCAAGGATGGTGAAGCGTCCGGGGCGCGTGCCCGGAGCGTGGACGACCGCGCGCACGAAGTCGTCGTCGCCCAGTCCCACGTCGGAGGGGAGGACCGGCAGCCGGTGGCGGATCAGGCAGGAGCGAATCTCCTCCAGGCGCCGCTGCGACCAGCCCAGGTGGCGCACCCGCAGGAAGGACGCGTACAGCGCCCCCAGCCCGGCGAGCTCGCCGTGGTTGCTGGTCCCCGGGTAGAGCTGCGTGATCGCGTGCAGGATCTCGTGGCACGCACCGCTGGCGGGGCGGCTGGACCCGGCCACCGACATCGCCATGCCGGAGAGCACCAGGCCCTCGGCGAGCACGGCGAGGAAGGCGTCGGACTCGATGGAGTCGGGACGGTGCAGCACCGCCTCCGCCGCGACCCGGGCGAAGGTGACCGCCATGCCGTCGACCGGCTCGCCGTCGATCCGGCCCGCCAGCTCCCAGTCCTCGATGGCCGAGATGTTGCTGACGACGTCGCCGATCCCGGAGCGGACCAGATGCGAGGGGGCGGCCTGGACGTAGTCGACGTCGATGACCACGGCGATGGGCATGGTGACGCCGATCGACGGCTTGCCGCCCTCGTGCTCCAGGGAGCTGACCGGCGAGGCGATGCCGTCGTGCGCCAGGTTGGTCGCGACGGCGACCATGGGGATGCCCGCCATGGTCGCGGCGAACTTGGTCACGTCGATGGTCTTGCCGCCGCCGATGCCGGCGACCGCCTCGTAGGCGCCCGACCGGAGCTTTTTGCCCAGGTCGGTGGCGGCGTCCACGGTGCCCTCGTCGACCTGGAAGACCTCGCACTGGGGCAGGTCCAGGTCAGCGGCGATCTGCGCGCCCTGGCCGGGGCCGACCGCGACCGCGATGCGGCCCTCGGTGGCGATCCGGCGGTCGGCGAGCACGGTCCCGAGGGAGGCGATGGCCCCCCGGCGCACGTCGATCGCCAGGGGGGAGGGGAGCATTCGCGCTAGTAGCGGCACGCGATCTCCCTCGCCTTGGCCAGGTCGTCGTGGTTGTCGACCTCGACCCACTGGACGTCGCCGATCGGGGCCACGGAGACCTTCTCGCCGCGGTTGACCAGCTCCTGGTAGCCGTCCTCGTAGTACAGCTGCGGGTCGCGCTCCCAGGTGGCCTTGAGCGCGTCGGCCAGGC
Organism: Nocardiopsis sp. NPDC050513; assembly: GCF_044457925.1. NCBI lineage: Bacteria > Bacillati > Actinomycetota > Actinomycetes > Streptosporangiales > Nocardiopsidaceae > Nocardiopsis > Nocardiopsis sp. NPDC050513. The sequence goes on from NZ_JBITHK010000001.1 coordinate 454,046, forward strand.
GGGCGTCGAGCGAGCCCTCCAGGAGGGTGGCGCCGATGTACTCTCCCGCGGCGGTGGCCGGGTCCATCAGCTTGGTGATGGTCCTGAGGTGGCCGCCCTCGTCGAGGGTCACCTTCATCTCCTCGTCGGCCAGATTTTTCACGTCGTCCACCGCGAGGAGGAGTTCCGGACCCCGCGCGGCGAGTAGCGTTTCCTCGACGCTCACGGGGTGAACCGTGTCACCGTTGACGAGGAGGACGCCCTCGGAGAAGAACTCGCGTGCGGTCCACAGGGAGTAGGCGTTGTTCCACTCCTCGGCCTTGTCGTTGTAGCTGAGGGTGATCTTGACGCCGTGACGCTCCTCGAGCGCCTCCTTGCGGGCCTCGACGGCCTCCGCGCGGTAACCGACCACCACGACCACGTCGGTGAGCCCGGCGGCGGCGAGGTTGCGCAGCGAGATGTCCATGATGGTCGTCTCGCCGTCGACGGGCACCAGGGCCTTGGGCAGGGTGTCGGTGTAGGGGCGCAGACGCCGTCCCGCGCCTGCGGCGAGAACCATTCCGAGCATGAGGGCGTGTTCCTCCTTAGGTCGGGGAGACGCCTCACGCCTCCCCGTTCGTTCCGGCGGCCGGTCGGCCCCCGTCCTCGTGTCCAGGTGGGGTCGTCCGGGGACCTCCCCGGTCCGTGCCGCCTCCGCGGGGGGACGCGGTGACGGTCGTGCACACCTCGGTCACGGGCGTCGCGCACCAGGAGCGCACCGCCTCGCGGACCAGGAGCACCGCCAGGTATCCGGCGAGTGCCCCGTAGACGGGCGCGAGTACGTCGAACGCACCGCCGACCGCGATGACGAGCATGCGCCCGTCCCATCCGAGCGCCGCCCTGCGCACCCAGGCGGGGCGGGCGACACCGACCGAGGGACGCGCGACGTCGTCGCGGTGGTGGCTGACGACCACCATCAAGAGTACGAACACCAAGGGACCGGGTACACCGGACGCCGACCCCAGGACCGCCAGGTACCCGTACTCGGTGAAGCGCAGGACGGGTGGCACGATCCGGTCGAGGCGCCCGTCGTGCGGGTGCCCCGAGGCCAGACCGGACAGTAGCAGGGCAGCGACCGGTGCGAACAGGGTAATGCCTGCCAGCTGTCCCCGAACCGCCACGAGGAGCGTCCCGACCACCAGCAGGCCGGTGAGCGCCGGCAGCAGGGGCGCCACGGCCCCCGGGGCGACCCGGCCGAGCAGCGCGCAGACGTGACTGTCGTCACGCAGAGTCCGCAGGTCGGGGACGGTGGCGCACAGACGCTCACGCGGCGGCCGGGCGCTGCCGTCGGGATCGTGTCCGGTCACCGACGCGTCTCCCTGGCGGTGGGGTCGACGAGTTCCCCGGTCACGGCGAGCGCGCACCCGACGACGAGGGTGAGGAAGGCGACCCGCGCGTCCCAGACCGTCGTGGTGACCGCGATGGTCAGGAAGCGCGTGGGCTGGCTGAAGACCATGACGCGCCGGATCGCGGCGGGCAGGGGCGCTCCCCCGGCCCGGTCGGGCTCGCCGTGGGTGCCGGCGTCGGCCGCTTCGGCGGTGGTCTCCGCGGCGTCGCGGACGGCGGTTCCCGTGGAGGAACCGGGGGCGACGCCGTTGCGCGAGGCGGCTGGGCGCCCGTCGGGGCCGCCGAGGAGGCGGTCGGTGAGCCTGGGGTCGTTCTCCTGGGTTCCCCTGGGGGGCGGTGGCACGAGCCCGGTCAGGAGCCGGTTGGGGCCGCGGCGGCCGTGGGGGGCCGTGGGGCCGTGGGGCCCTCCGTCGCCATGGGCGTCGGCGTGAGCGCCGCGCTCCCCCTGCCTCCTGGGCCCGCCCTGGACACCGCCGTCGCGGCGCGCGGCGGCCCCGCCCCCAGAGGCGGCTCCGCCGCCCGTGCCCGCCCCGGACGGCGCGGAGCGCACGACCAGGAACGTGTCCCGCAGGGCCAGCGCGATGAGCGCTCCCGCCGCCCAACCCCACGCGCCCTGGATGCCCGCCGCGACCGCCCCGAGGGCGAGCCCGACGTAGACGGCGTACTCGCGCAGTTGGCCGAGCATGGCCGCGAGCCACATGGTGAGCGCGTCGCGGCGGTCGGTGCGGATGCGCGCCCGCACGGAGTCGCAGAACAGCACGACCCCGAGGAGGGCCGAGCCGACGAGGCAGCCGACCGTGTCGGCCTGGGAGAACCAGACCGCCGCCGCGATCGCCGCCACGACGCTGATCCGTGTCACCCCCGAGCGGGTGACGCACCTGCGTTCCAACATGCGCGCGGTGGCCCGTGCCACCGAGTCCTTGGCCATGGTCGTGCCTCCTCCAGCCGTGCTGGGAGCCACCGTTACCTACACTGAGTGACCATTCAACCACTGACACGCACATAGCGCCTGGTAAGACGTGGTGAGGGCCGAGCGACCGCGTTTCGGGCATGCCCGGACAGACGCGAGCGCACCTCCGGGGTCGGAGGTGCGCTCGCCGTCAGCCGTCCAGGGGAGGGACCGGACCGGAGCCCGTCAGGCCGCCTTGCCGCCGCCCGTGGGACCCCCGCCGTTCTCGCGCTCGGCCTCGGCCTTGCGCTTCTTCTCCTCCTCGCGCTTCTTGCGTTCGGCGATCTTGGCCTGGGTGTCCTCGTTGTAGGCGTCCAGAGCCGCCTCGATGTCGGTGTCCAGGGCGAGTCCGCCGCCCTTGACGTACAGACCCCGGTTGCAGAACCGGCGCAGGTCCCTCTCGCTGTGGGAGACCAGGACCATCGTGCGCTGGTTGGCCAGCATCCGGTCGATCGCGTCGTAGCACTTGCGCTTGAACGCCTTGTCCCCGACCGCGAGGACCTCGTCGACCAGCATGATCGGGTGCTCCAGCTGGGAGATCAGCGCGAAGCCGAGCCGGACCTTCATGCCGCTGGAGTAGTGGCGCACCGGGGAGTCGATGAACTTCGACTCGATCTCGGCGAAGTCCACGATCTCCTCGAAGCGCTCGTCGATCTGTTTCTCGGACATGCCGTGCAGCGAGCCGACCAGGTACACGTTCTCGCGGCCGGTGAGGTTGTCGTTGAAGCCCGCCCGCAGCTCCAGCAGCGGGGCGACCTTGCCGCGCACGTGGACCTCGCCCTCGTCGGGCATGAGCACGCCCGCGATGAGCTTGAGCAGCGTCGACTTACCGGTGCCGTTCTTGCCGACGATGCCCACGCAGTCGCCGCGGGCGATCTCGAAGGAGACGTCGCGCAGGGGCCAGAACTCGTCGCCCTCGGCGTTGGGGTCGCGCTTGGACCCGTGGATGAACATCTCGCGCAGGCTGCGCTTGCGGCGGCGGTTCACGGCGAACTTGACGCCGAGCCCCTTGGCCTCGATGACCGGCCCGCCGGTGCCCTCGGCGCCGTAGGTGGTCTGCGCCATCACAACTCCTTCAGGACGGACATCTCCAGGCGGCGGAACGTCCAGTATCCGATGACCAGCATCAGGACGGAACCCACCACCGAAGCGGACAACGCCAAGGTCGTCGGCGTTAGTTCCCCGAACCCAGCGAACCACACCGTACGGTGCATCTGGAAGATCCCCATCAGGGGGTTGAGCTGGAAGAGCGTCGCCGCCCAGCCCGGGACCGCGTCCGCGTCCAGGACCATCGAGGCCGGGAACAGGATCGCCGAACCGTAGAACAGCACACGCGTGACGATGCGCGTCAGGCGCTCCACGTCGCGCAGCAGGACGTTGACCGAGGACAGGAACAGGGTGACGCCCAGGCCGAACATGAAGGTCAGCACGACCGCCAGCGGCAGCCACAGGAGCAGGCCCGCGACGGAGGGGCGACCGCCGAGCGCGAACACGAAGACGAGCAGGACCGGCCAGGTCAGCAGGTACTCGACGAACTTCGTGCCCACGGTCGCCAGGGGGAAGATCTCCCTGGGCACCTTCATCGTCGTGATCAGCTTGGAGTGCGTGATCATCGCCCGGGGCGCCTCGCCGAGGATCGCGCCGAAGGTGGTCCACGGCAGGATGCCCGCGACGAGGAACAACAGGAAGCCGCCGCTGTCCGCGGCGCTCTCCGGCATCCCGCGGTTCGCGTTGAGGATGACGCCGAAGACGGTGAAGTAGACCAACGTCATGGCCATGGGTTCCAGCATCGTCCACGCGTACCCGAGTACGGACTGCTGGTACTTGACCTTCAGGTCGCGCCGGACCAGGAGGCCGACGACCCTCCGGTGCTCCCAGACGGCCAGCGTCCTTGACGCCACCGCCACCTCCAAGGGTTGATTCACGTCCGGGGTCGAAGCGTTCCGGACGGGCGTGTAGGTACTCACCTGCGCGCACCGGGCCGACATTCGCGGTTCCGCCCTCACCGGGCCCGCGGCACGGGGGGCGTGTCCGGGCGAGTGGGGGATGTCGCGGACCGCGCCCGGTCTCACGACCGTGTCAGAGGAGGTCCGGACCGGGCACGCCATACAGGCGTCCATAGGTTACCGCCGCGGAGGAGGGGCCGAACCATCGGTCGGGTGCCCACGGAGGCCGTCCGCTAGTGTCGGCGACTGGATTCCCCGTGCGTGCACACGCGTCCCGAGAAAGGCGAAGAGATGTCCGCAGCTCCGCGCGTGATCGCCGCGGTCCTGGCCGGAGGGGTGGGCGCTCGGATGGGCGCGGCCACCCCCAAACAGCTGCTCCCGTTGGAGGGCCGGCCGATCATCGAGCACTCCGTCGCCGCCTTCGAGGCCTGCCCGGAGGTGGACGAGATCATCGTGCTGATGGTCGCCGAGCACGTGGGCCGGGTGGAGGACCTCGTCGCCGACGCCGGGTTCACCAAGGTCAGCGCGGTGCTGCCGGGCGGCGCCACCCGGACCGGGACCTCCTACGCGGCGCTGACGGCGATGGCGCCGGCGGCCGACACCGACCTGGCCCTGCTGCACGACGCCGCCCGACCGCTGCTCCGCCCGGCGACGGTCACGGCGTGCGTGGCGGCGCTGGGCGAGGCGGGCGCGGTCGGGGTCGCGGTTCCCAGCACGGACACGACCGTGCGGGTGGCCCCCGGCCGGACCGGCGGGGAGGCGATCGTGGACGTGCCCCCGCGCGCCGAGCTGCGCAGGATGCAGACGCCGCAGGGGTTCCGCCTGGGCGTGCTCCGCCGCGCCTACGCGCTGGCGATGGCCGACCCCGGCCTGGTCGCCACCGACGACTGCGGGGTGGTGCTGCGGTACCTGCCCGAGGAGGAGGTCCGGATCGTGCCGGGTGACGAGGGCAACATCAAGGTGACCAACCCGGGCGACGTCGAGATCGCCGAGGCGCTGCTGCGGCGGGCGCGCGTCCCGCGCGGGAACGGGAGCGCGGGGGAGGCGCGGTGAGCCGGGTGTTCACACCGACCGACGTGATCGGCCACCGGGGCGCCGGGCGCGGCGTGGTCGACGGCGCCGCGGAGAACTCCGCGGCCTCCTACGCGGCCGCGGCCGGGGCCGGGGCGGACTGGGTGGAGATCGACGTGCGCCGCACGGCCGACGACGCCCTCGTGCTGTACCACGACGCCGCCCTGGACGACGGACGGGCGATCGTGGACCTGACCGCGGACGCCTGCGCGGCGGCGGGCCTGCTCCGGCTGGAGGAGGGGCTGGCGGCCGTACCCGCCGAGGTGGGCCTGGACGTGGACGTCAAGTCGGTGATGGAGGACGCGGTGGACGCCCCGTCCCGCCGCACGGTGTCGCTCCTCCTCCCCCACCTGCGCCGGGAGGCCGCGCGGCGGCGCGTGTTCGTGTGCTCCTTCGACCCCGGTGTGCTGCTGGCCGTCCACGAGGGCGCGCCCGGGCTGCCGACGGCGTGGATGCCCTACGTGCGCACCCCGCTCGACCAGGCGGTCGCGGGGGCGGCCGGGATGGGCTGTCCGATCGTGGCGGTCGACGCACGGTCGCTCGGACGGACGGGCGACGCGCCCCGGCCCGGCCGCCGCTCGGTCTCCTACACCGTCGACCTGGCGCACCGCGCCGGGCTGGAGATCATCTCGTGGTGCCCCGACCCGGTGGACGCGGCCAGGTTCGCCGAGGCGGGGATGGACGCGGTCGTGGTGGACGACGTGCCGGGCACAGTGTCGGCGCTCAAGGCCGCCGCCGGGGGCGGCGCCGCCGGAGCCTGATCCGCGCGGTTCCCGCCGCTGGACGACCTGCGCCCCGCCGGGTCAGGCGCGTGCGGAGCGCGCGGCCCGCGCGGTGCGCGAGTCCGAGCCGAGCCCGGGCGGACTGGTGATGAAGCCCACACCCCACGACATGTGCATGGTCGTCAGGGCCAGCGGGACCATCGGCGCACTGGCGGCCGGCAGCCCCTTGGCGAGCGGCACCGACGCCGCCGCGACCAGGGCCAGGTACGCGGCGGGCACCAGGAACAGCGGCCACCAGAACACACCGCCGACCAGCCCGGCGAGGATGCCCGCCACGGCGACCGGCGGGGCGAGGTAGCGCAGGTTGATCGTGCCCTTGTGCTGGCGGGCCACCACCCGCCGCCAGCGGCCGTAGTGGAAGTACTGCTTGGCGAGCAGCCGCACGTTGCGCCGGGGCCGGTAGGAGACCCGCATGCGCGGCTGGAACCACACCGTGCCCCCGGTGGCGCGGATGCGGTGGTTCATCTCCCAGTCCTGGGCGCGCAGGAAGGCCTCGTCGTAACCGCCGACCCGTTCGAGCGCCGCGCGCCGGAAGACGCCCAGGTAGACGGTGTCGGCGGGACCGCCCTCGCCACCGGTGTGGAAGCGTGCGTTGCCCACGCCGACCTTGGAGGTCATGGCGGCGGCGACGGCCCTCTCCCACGGCGTGCTCCCCTCGGCGGCCATGATGCCGCCGACGTTGTCCGCACCCGTCTCGCGCAGCGTCTCGACCGCCACCCTCAGGTAGTCCGACGGCATCATGGCGTGCCCGTCGATGCGGGCGACGATGTCGTGGCTGGAGGCGCCGATCGCGGCGTTGAGCCCGGCCGGGGTCCGTCCCGTGGGGTTGTCCACCACCTTGACGCGCGGGTCCGCGGCGGCGAGCCCGTCGGCCACCTCGCGGGTGCGGTCGGCGGAGGGACCCACGCCCAGCACGACCTCCAGTTCGCCCGGGTACTCCTGGGCGAGGACGTGCTCCACCGCGGCGGCGAGGTGGCGCTCTTCGTTGAGGACGGGCATGACGACGGAGACTGGCGGCCAGGACACGGGGCACTTCCCAAGGTCAAGACGTGTCGGGACTGCGTGGTACGCGCGTCAACCGTACTGCACGCGGCGAGGCCGCTCCGCCGCCGCGCACGCGCGGACCGGACGGCGCCGGCCGGAGTCGGCGGACCGCGGCCTCCGACAGCCGGGGCGTCGACCCGTTCGTTCCCGGGTGAACGGTTCCCCGCCCGGCGGCGTCACACCCAAACGGACGACAACACGCCGAGGGTTGACATCCCGCGCCCTTCGGCGGATCGGGTGACAACCTAAGGATGAAGGACACCGCTGCACGGGTGGGACGGGGACTCCGATGGGCGACGACAACACCGGACGGCAGGGACCGCCGGAGGAGTTCCGGCGCAAGCGCTCCCAGCCGGTCCCGCCCGAGGCCCGCCGGTCGGCGCGGTCCGGTCGGGTGACGGTGCCCCCGCCCGCCGTGCGCCGCCGCAGAACCGGCCTGCTGGTGATGGGCGCTCTCTCGACGCTGGTCCTGCTCGCCTCCGGAACGTCGTGGGCCGTCACCGGCTGGATGTCGGGCGTGCTCAACCGCTTCGACGTGTTCGGGGCGCTCGCGTCGGGCGACCGTCCCGACAACCCCACCGGCGGGCTCACCTTCCTGGTGATCGGCTCCGACGCGCGCGGGGAGATGAGCCAGGAGAACCAGGACGCGCTGAGCGTGGGATCGACGCCGGGCCGACGGTCCGACGTCATCATGATGGTGCGGGTCAACGAGGACCGCGACCGGGTCAGCGTGGTCGGCATCCCCCGCGACCTGTGGGTCGACATCCCCGGCGAGGGCGAGGACAAGATCAACGCCGCCTACGCCTACGGCGGCCCGGCGATGACCGTCCGGACGGTGGAGTCCCTGACGGGCGTGCGGATCGACCACTACGTCGAGGTGGACTTCGAGGGCTTCGTGGACGTCGTGGACGCCCTGGGCGGCATCGAGGTGTGCCTGCCCGAGGCGATCGACGACCCGAAGGCGCAGCTGGACATGGCGGCGGGCACGCACGAGGTGGACGGCACCGAGGCGCTGGCCTTCGCCCGGACCCGCGCCACCGCCCGCGGCGACCTGGACCGGATCGACCGGCAGCAGCAGGTGCTGTCCGCGATGCTCGACCGGGCGACGAGCAGTCAGACCCTCACCGACCCGGGACGGCTGGCCACGTTCCTGGAGAGCGCGCTGTCCTCGGTGACGGTGGACGAGGAGCTGGACGGACGCGCGCTCAACGCGTTGGCGTACCAGCTGCGCGAGATCGACCTGTCGGAGGTGGCGTTCACGCAGGTGCCGATCGCCGACATGAACCACTGGACGCCGCGCGGTGACGTCGCGCTGCTGTGGGACGAGCCCGCCGCCCGCGACCTGTTCGCCGACATCCGCGCCGACCGCCCCATCGCCGAGGGGAACCCGGAGGAGGAGGCCTCTCCCGCGCCGCCGGACCCCGCCGACGTCCGGATCCGGGTGTTCAACGGGACCGCCACGCCGGGCATGGGCGCGCGGACCGACGACAACCTCTCCCAGGTCGGGTTCGACGTCATCGCCCCCGCGGAGAACTGGGACGACCGCGACGTGGCCACGACGCAGATCCGGTACCCGCGCGGCGCCGAGGCCGCGGAGGAGGCGCGGTTCGTGGCGGAGGTCTTCCCCGGTTCGGAACTGGTGGAGGACCGTACCCTGGACGACGAGATCCAGGTCGTGATCGGCTTCAACTTCACGACCTTCACCGCCCCCGAACTCCCGGAGCCCGAACCGGAGGCCTCGGCCTCCGACGGGCCCCTGGCCACGACGACCGCGCGGGACAACGTCTGCGCGTGATCCCGCGCGAGAGAGGTGACCCGTGCTCCGCCATCTGGTCGGTCTGCTGGCAGGCATCGCCCTGACGCCGGTCCTGTGGATCGCCGTCGCCTGGGGTGCCGACCTCCTCCCCCAGATCACCGAGGGTGACCTGACGGTCGCATCCGTGTTGTCCGTGGTGGTGATGTGCCTGGTGGGGATTGGCGGGGCCTACCTCGTGGCGGGCCACGTGTCCCCGCTGTTCGCCGCCTCCAGCGGCGCGCTGCTGACCGCGCTCGCGTTGTGGCCCGTGATCGCACCGGCGTCTCCCGGCGCGGTGCTCGGATGGCTCGATCCGGAGAGCTTCCTCCTTCCGGGCGGCGCCGGGTCGGCGGTCGCGCTGCCGCTGGGCGTGCTCCTGCTGTGCTCGGCCATGGCGCCCACCCGCTGGCGGGGGCTGCGCGAGGCCCCCGCACGGGTGGTCGCCAGCGCGAGCCGGGAGGACGTGCGCCGCGACGGCGCCGACGGCGTCCGGTGGCGCGAGGACGCGGGACAGGCGGGCGACCCGCGGTGGAACCGCGGGCGACGCGCGGGTGACGGGCCGTCCACTGTGACCGACACCATCGAGGACGCACTGCCCGACACTCCCCCCATGCCCGCGCCGCCTCCGGGCGGCGGGTACGAGGGCGACCCGGAGAAGACCACCACTCCGTTCCGCCGACGCGGCGACAGCGGAGCCGTGTGGACGCCGTTGGACGTGGACCCCGAGGAGTTCCCGGGTTCCGACGACGGCCGCTGACACCGTCCCCAGTCGCCCACGAGCGGACACCCGGTGCGTACCGCCCACTCCGCCCCGGTAACCTGTGCGCCTGACTGTTCACGTCGTGTTGGGTCACGCGCCACACCCCGGCGCGTAGGGTGATGCACCCCAAAGCATCACCGTCGGCCCCCGTGTCCGTTTTCTGCCCCCAAGCGGGGTGTTGACCCCTGTGAACGGGCACAACCAGGCACACGAGCGCGGACGGCGAGAACGGAAGGACTCCAGCAGTGGTCGAAGCGGAACGAATGCGCGTCTCGGTCATCGGCACCGGTTACCTCGGCGCCACGACGGCGGCCTGCCTGTCGGAGCTGGGCTTCGAGGTACTCGGGCTCGACGTCGACGAGGCCAAGATCGACATGCTCCGCTCCGGCCGTGTCCCCTTCTACGAGCCCGGACTGGACGAGCTGCTCACCGCGAACCTGCGCACCGGGCGGCTCTCCTTCACGACGTCGTTCGCCGAGGCCGCCGAGTTCGCCGACGTGCACCTCATCTGCGTGGGCACCCCCCAGCGCGACGAGTCCGGCGCGGCCGACCTCACCTACGTCCACTCGGCGATCGACCGGCTCGCCCCCCATCTGACCCGGCCCACCGTCGTCGTGGGCCGGTCGACCGTCCCCGTCGGCACCGCCGCGACCCTCACCGCCCGCCTGCACGCGCTCGCCCCCGTCGGCGAGGAGGCCGAACTGGGCTGGAGCCCGGAGTTCCTGCGTGAGGGCTTCGGCGTGGAGGACACGCTGCGGCCGAACCGGATCGTCATCGGCACCGACTCCCCCCGCGTGGAGAAAGCCGTCCGCGAACTGTGGCGGCAGCAGGTCGACGACGGCGTCCCCTTCCTGGTCACCGACCTCCAGACGGCCGAGCTGGTCAAGGTGTCGGCCAACGCGTTCCTGGCCACGAAGATCTCGTTCATCAACGCCATGGCCGAGGTGTCCGAGGCGGCGGGCGCCGACGTCATCCAGCTCGCCGAGGCGCTGTCCTACGACGACCGCATCGGCGGCAAGTTCCTCGGCCCGGGTCTGGGCTTCGGCGGCGGCTGCCTGCCCAAGGACATCCGGGCGTTCATGGCGCGCGCCGACGAGCTCGGCGTCGAGCCGGCGCTGTCCTTCCTGCGCGAGGTGGACGCGATCAACCAGCGCCGTCGCGCGCGCACGATCGACATCGCCCGCGAGCTCATCGGCGGGAGCTTCGCCGGCCGCACGGTCACGGTGCTGGGAGCCGCGTTCAAACCCAACTCCGACGACATCCGCGACTCGCCCGCTCTGGACGTGGCCTCGACCATCGCCTCGATGGGCGCGCAGGTGACGGTGTACGACCCCGCGGCCCTGGAGCGGGCCCGCGAGGCGCACCCGGAGCTGCGGTACGGCTCCTCGATGCTGGAGGCCGCGCGTGACGCGGACGTGGTTCTGCTGCTCACGGAGTGGCAGGAGTTCCGTGAGGCCAACCCGGACGAACTCGGCGAGGTCGTCTCGTCCACGCGGATCGTGGACGGACGCAACGCGCTCGACCCGACGTACTGGCGCGCCTCGGGATGGACCTACCGGGCCCTGGGCCGCCAGTAGCCGCCCGCGTGTCCGGCGCCCGCCCGAGGGTCATCGTCCCTCCCAGGATCTGACCGGCCCTCCGTGGGTTCGCCCCTCGGGCCGATCGCCCCTCACTTCGGGCAGCCGGGCGGCGAGCGGCTCCTCGTGCCCGCCGGGGAGCTCGCTCAGGTGAGGTCCAGACCGCCGTCGATGGTGAGGACCTGGCCGGTGAGCCAGGTGGTGCCCGGGTCAGCGAGCCGGAGAATCCATTCGGCGACTTCTTCGGGCTCGCCACGGCGGCCCAGCGGGATCTGCTGGGCTTCCGTCTCCTTGATCTGGCGCACGGTGGCCTCGGGCAGCCCGGCGGCCGACAGCGCCTCGCTCTCGGTGGGGCCCGGGGCCAGGGCGTTGACGCGCACGCCCTCAGGCGCGAGTTCGAGGGCCCACGAGCGCGTCAGGTGCTCGATGGCGGCTTTGGAGGCGGCGTAGTGGGCGGCGCCAGGCAGCGGCCGGTGGCCGTAGGTGCTGGAGACGTTGACGATCGTGCCTCGCCGAAGGCGCAGATGGGGCAGGACTGCGGCGGCCAGCAGGCTGGGAGCGGTGACGTTGAGCGTGAACAGGTCGGTGACGCGGGCGGCCTGGGTGTCGGCCAGCGGCATCATCGCGGTGGCGCCGGCGTTGTTGACGAGCAGGTCGATGCGGTTCCAGCGGGACGCGGCGGCCTCGGCGACCTCGGCGGGCGCCTGGGGGGAACGCAGGTCGGCGGGGTGGATGGCGATGCGGGGGTGCTGGGCGGCGGTTTCGGTCAGTGCGTCACGGCGCCGGCCCACGCCCAGGACGTGCGCTCCGGCGTGGGCCAGGGCGACCGCGGTGGCGCGGCCGATGCCCGATCCTGCGCCGGTGACGATCGCGACCCGCCCTCCGAAGCGCTCCCGGACCTCCTGCTGGTGCTGTGGTGGTGTGGTCATCCCGCCTCCTTGTTCGATGTTCGTTGAACATCGAACAAGCTAGCATGGGGGCATGAGGAGAGCACACCACCCGGCGACCGAGGACGTGGCGTTGCCCGACATCATGGGGGCGCTCAGCGACCCCCTGCGCATCGGGCTGGTACGGGTGCTGGCCGACGGCGGCGAGCGCGGCTGGGGCGAGCTGCGGGCGCCGGTCGCCAAGTCGACGCTCAGTCACCATGTGCGGGTGCTGCGCGACGCGGGCGTGATCCGTACCCGCCAGGAGGGCACCCGCTGCTTCGTCCGGCTGCGCCGCGAGGACCTGCGATCGCGTTTCCCTGGCCTGATCGAGGCCGTCGTGGCAGCGGCCGACACCGACGGCGTGGGCAACGGTGTCGGTCTCGTGCCCGGCGCGTGACGCGTCGGCGGTGGGTACGCCCGGGGGCGGCGGCCCCGTCGGGGAGTTCGCCTCCGTGGTGGGGAAGCGTGCGTGCCGTGTGCGGTGCCCCAGCAGCGGTGCGGGCCCCGGCCGGTCTCCGGACGCTCGCGCCGGAGGCCGACCAGGGCTGACGGGTGGGATCTCAGGACCGGGCCGGACTCAGGCCGTGATCTGCGTGAGGCGGAGCCGGTTGCCGAAGGGGTCGCGGAGTCCGCAGTCGATGCCGTACGGGCGCTCGGTGGGCTCCTCGGTGAACTCGACGCCCTTCGCCAGCAGCGTCTCGTAGGTCTTACGGCAGTCGTCCGTCGTCAGGATGAACCAGCCGCCCATCGCCCCCTTGGTGACCAGGTCGCGCACCTGCGCGGCGGTCTCCTCGGACATCCCGGGCCCGCCCGGGCGCTCCAGCAGGATCTCCCGTTCGGGGTGGCCGGGCACGTGGACGGTCAGCCACCGCATGTCCCCGAGGTCGATGTCGGCGCTGACCTCCAGGCCGAGCTTGCCCACGTAGAAGTCGAGGGCCTCGTCCTGGTCGAGGACGAAGATCTGTGAGTGCGTGATCGCGTTGAACATGTCCCCGACTCTAGAGAGCGATCCGGGAGAAGACTTATCCGAATCCGCTCAGTCCCCGCCCGGCGCGGGAGCCGTCCCGCTCGGCCGCGCCCACGCCATGGTGAAGCACGTGGGCACGACCGGGGTCGCCGCCTCCTGCCGGAACCGCCTCGGCGACGTCCCGACGATGGCGCTGAACGTCCTGCTGAACGTCCCCAGGCTCCCGAAACCGACCTCGAAGCAGATGTCCGTCACGCTGCGGTCCGTCGCGCGCAGCAGGAACATCGCGCGCTCGACGCGACGGCGCTGGAGGTAACGGTGCGGCGACTCGCCGAACGTCGCCCGGAACGTCCGCGAGAAGTGCGCCTCCGACACGTGGGCGATCCGGGCCAGGGCCGGGACGTCGAGGGGCCGCGCGTACGCGCGGTCCATCGCGTCCCGTGCCCGGAGCAGGCGGCGGTTGCTGTCCTCGGTGGCGCGGTTCACGGCGGCTCGCTCAGCGGCCCAGACCGAACCCGGTGGGCCTGCCGTCGTCGGCGACCTCCCGGCGCAGCCGCTCGCCCTTGGCGTAGGCCTGCGACCTGAGCCCCTCCTGGAAGCGGGACATCCGCTCGGTCAGATCCGGGTCGCCCGCGGCCAGCATGCGCACGGCCAGCAGTCCCGCGTTGCGGGCGGCGCCCACGGCCACGGTCGCCACGGGCACGCCGGCGGGCATCTGCACGATGGAGAGCAGGGAGTCCATCCCGTCCAGGTACTTCAACGGCACGGGGACGCCCACCACCGGCAGGGTCGTCACCGACGCCAGCATCCCCGGCAGGTGGGCGGCGCCGCCCGCACCGGCGATGATCGCCTTCAGACCGCGGTCGGCCGCCTCGGTCCCGTACTGGATCATCTCGTGCGGCATGCGGTGCGCGGAGACCACGTCGGCCTCGAAGGGGACGTCGAACTCGCGTAGGGCGTCGGCGGCCTCGCGCATCACCGGCCAGTCCGAGTCCGAGCCCATCACGATCCCCACGACGGGGCCCCGCCGGTTGGCGCTGTCGGTCACTGGTCGTCTCCTCGAAGGTAGTCGGCGGCGTCACGGGCGCGCTCCAGGAGGTCCCGGTAGTCGTCGCCCGTCACGGTGACGTGCCCGATCTTGCGGCCCGGACGCACGTCCTTGCCGTAGAGGTGCACCTTCACCTCGGGGTCCTTGGCCATCACGTGCAGGTAGCGGCGGTAGACCTCGGGGTCCGCGCCGCCCAGCACGTTGGCCATGACGGTGTAGGGGGCGGTGGTGCGCGGCGCGCCCAGCGGCAGGTTGAGGACCGCGCGCAGGTGCTGCTCGAACTGGGAGGTGCGGGCGCCCTCGATCGTCCAGTGGCCGGAGTTGTGCGGGCGCATGGCCAGCTCGTTGACGACCACTCCGTCCGCCGTCTCGAACAGCTCCACGGCCAGGACGCCCGTGACGTCCAGGGCCTGCGCGATCTCGATGGCCAGCTCCTGGGCGCGGGTGGCCTTCCCCTCGTCCAGGCCGGGGGCGGGGGCGATCACCTCGTGGCAGATCCCGCCGCGCTGGACGGTCTCCACGACCGGGTACACCGCGACCTGGCCGTGCGGGGAACGGGCCACCTGGACGGCCAGCTCCCGGGAGAAGGCGACCTTCTCCTCCACGAGCAGCGGCACCTCCTCGGCGACGGCGCGGCCGACGACGTCCGCGGCCTCCTCGGGGGTCCCGACGATCCACACGCCCTTGCCGTCGTAACCGCCGCGCGCCGCCTTGAGGACGACGGGCCAGCCCAGATCCTCGGCGAACGCGGTCACGTGGTCCGGCGTGGTGACCGGGCGCCACCGCGGGGAGGGGGCGCCCAGCTCGGCCATCCGGGTGCGCATGCGCAGCTTGTCCTGGGCGAAACGGAGGGCGTCACGGCCGGGACGCAACAGCCCGCCCGCCTCCTCGACGGCGCGCAGGACGGGTTCGGGCACGTGCTCGTGGTCGAAGGTGACCACGTCGCAGGCCTTGGCGAAGGACAGGACGTCGTCCAACCCCCGGTCGTCGCCCAGGGTGACGTCACCGCAGACCAGGGCGGCGCTGTCGCTCGGGCTGGCGGCCAGCACCGAGAAGTCCACGCCCAGGCCGATGCCCGCCTGGTGGGTCATCCGGGAGAGTTGTCCGCCTCCCACCATTCCGACACGGGGGACGATGCGGTTACGCTCGCTCACAGTTCCTCAACTCATGCTCGTCAACCGCGGTGACGGGACGGCTCCGCGCGATGCGGAACCTGGCCGTGACGGCTCGGAACCCGCGGCCGGGGTCTTGCTCCAGCCCCCGGGCTAGAGTCTAGGGCGTGCCCGCCCGGTACCCCCAGGGTGGTGCCGTCCCCCCAGGTGAACGAACCTCCGGAGTGCCAGGCTCCAAGCTACCCCCGACAGGAGTTCCCTTCCGTGCGTGAGTTTCGCCAACGGCACCCGAGGATCGCGGGGATCGCCGCTGAGGTGGGCAAGTTCGGATCCGTGGGCGCCGTGGCCTACGTCGTGCAACTCGGGATGACCAACGTGTTGTGGAGCATGGGTGTGGGGCCCATGCCCGGCCAGGTGGTCGGCACGGTGTGCGCGATCGCGGTGGCCTTCGTGGGCAACCGGTTCTGGACGTACCGGGACCGCGCGCGGACCGGGTACGGGCGCGAGACGGTGCTGTTCCTGGTGATGAACGGCGCGGGGATGCTCCTCCAGCTCGGCTGCCAGGGGTTCGCGGTGTACGTGTTGGAGCTGGAGAGCCAGCTGGCGCACAACATCGCGGGGAACGTGGTGGGCGTGGGGCTGGGGACGCTGTTCCGGTTCTGGTCGTACCGGACGTGGGTGTTCCCGGTCGCGGAGGAGCGCGCCCGCGTGGGCGGGTGAGCCGGACGGAGGTCCGGGGGTGTGCCGGCGGCCCGAAGCCCCCGGTCGCCGGGCCGGACGGGAGGGGTCCCGGGGGACGCCCCGGTCACCGCGGGAAGCGCGACGCCACCAGGCCTGCCGACCTCCCCCGCCCTCCTACGCCACCGCCGCGCGGCTCCTCCGCCGTACCCCCGTCCGGCGGGCGAGCCACGTGGCGCTGAGCGCGTACACCCCCGTCGTCCCGACCGCGAGCGCCAGCCCGATCGGCCCGCCCATCCCGGGCGGGCCGGCGCCGATCACCAGCCCCGTGCCGATCGCCGCCGTCCGGTCCTCCAGCACGCACAGCGCGAGCTGGGCCATACCGTTCACCAGGTGCAGACCGATCGCCGCCTCGAGGCCGCCCGTGCGCCAGGTCAGCCACGCCGCCCCCGTGCCCATCACCGTGAGCGCGGCCGTCGTCCACACATCGTCGGGATACACGGACGCGTACAGGGCGGCGAACAGCGTGCCGCTGGCGAGGATCGCCGGGCCGGGTGAGCGCAGCACCCGGGCCACCGCTCCCTCCCCCGTACCTCCGAGCGCGCCGACCCACTGCATGAGCAGCCCGCGCAGCGTGAACTCCTCCGCGGCCGACTGGAACGGCACCAGGAGCACGATGACCGACACGGACACCGCGGCCCCGCCGGACATCGCGCCCAAGCGCACCTCGTCGGTCAGCACCATGTACAGCGCCATGGTCGCCGCGACGGGCACTGCCGCCAGTCCGACGCAGCGCACCAGGAAGGCCCAGCGCAGGTGGCCGTCTACCGACATCAGGGTCCCCACGCGGCGCCACTGCACCACACGGACCACGAGCAGCACGATCGGGATCAGCAGCGCCGTCGAGACCAGCCCGATCGCCAGACTCGCGATCTCCCCCAGCCGGACGGAGCCCGGCGAGAGCCCGCTTCCGCCCGCCAGTGCCACGATCGTCATCGCCAGGGCCACGGCGACCCACAGGAAGAACAGCAGGAACGCGAGGACCATCAGAGACAGGGGAGGCATCCACCAGCGATACCGCGCCCCCCGCCCGAGCCTGTGATACGACTCACCCTCCGGAACCTCCGCGGGGGCGAACTCACTGGTCCGCACCGGTCTCGGCGGCGGCCACGCCCACACCGACGGGTCCGGGTTGACCGCGGGGTGCCCTCCCGGGGGCGTGAGCCGCCCGCCTCCCGGCGGTCCCGCCCACATCTGCTCGTGCGTCCACGCACCCCGCGCCCGCCCGTCCGGCCCCTCCGGGGCGGCGGGCCAGGACGAACCAGGCGGTGGTGGCGCATTTCCCATGGTGCGCAGAGACTACTATCCGGCTGTGTATTGCCAGCGTTAAGGGCACGCCGTTAACGCCTGGTCACAGGAGGGATCCCCGCCGGTCACGCGCTCCGCACGCCCCCCGGGCCGTCCCCGTTCGTGCCCGCGCCCAGCCGACCGGGCCCCGTGCCGTCCCGCCCGTGCCCCCGCCGTCCGCCGCCCGCCCGACGGAGGAATAGCGCGGTGCGCCGACCCCGTTGGAACGGATGGCACGTGGGAGCGACACCACAGGCCAACACCCCGTTCCGCTGACCTACGATTGAGTACATGTCCTCCACACCATCCACCGAGCAGGTACACAAAGCCCTGGCCACGGTGCAAGACCCGGAGATCCGCCGTCCCATCACCGACCTCGGCATGGTCAAGAGCATCGACATCGCCGACGACGGTGCCGTCAGCGTCGGCGTCTACCTGACGGTGGCCGGGTGTCCCATGAAGGGCCGCATCGAGAAGGACGTGACCGAAGCGGTGACCAAGGTCGCCGGGGTCACCTCCGTCGCCGTCGAACTCGACGTGATGAGCGACGAGCAGCGCAAGGAGCTCCAGACCAAGCTGCGCGGCGGCCAGGCGGAGAAGGAGATTCCCTTCGCCAAGCCCAATTCCCTGACCAGGGTCTTCGCCGTCGCCTCCGGCAAGGGCGGCGTCGGCAAGTCGTCGGTCACCGTCAACCTCGCCGCCGCCATGGCCGCGCAGGGGCACAAGGTCGGTGTCGTCGACGCCGACATCTACGGCCACTCGGTGCCGCGCATGCTCGGCGCGTCGGACTTCCCGACCAAGGTCGAGGACATGATCCTCCCGCCCACCGCGCACGACATCAAGGTCATTTCGGTGGGCATGTTCACGCAGGGGAACCAGCCGGTCGTGTGGCGCGGCCCCATGCTGCACCGCGCACTCCAGCAGTTCCTGTCCGACGTCTTCTGGGGCGACCTCGACGTCCTGCTGATGGACCTGCCCCCGGGCACCGGTGACATCGCCATCTCGGTCGCGCAGCTGCTCCCCTCCGCGGAGCTGCTGGTCGTGACCACTCCGCAGCAGGCCGCCGCCGAGGTCGCCGAGCGCGCGGGCGCGATCACCGCCCAGACGCACCAGCGCATCGCGGGCGTCATCGAGAACATGTCGTACTTCGTGCCGCCGGAGGGCGGCGAGCCGCTCCGCCTGTTCGGCGAGGGCGGTGGCCGGACCGTCTCCGAAGCGCTCACCAAGACGCTCGGCACCGAGATCCCGCTGCTGGGGCAGGTTCCGCTGGACACCCGTCTGCGCGAGGGCGGTGACGAGGGCAGGCCCCTCGTCCTGACCGACCCCGACGCCGAGGCCAGCAAGGTGATCGCTTCGATCGCCGACGGCCTGGTCGGCAAGCCGCGCGGACTCGCCGGGATGCAGCTGGGCATCACGCCCGCCGGACGCTAGCCCTGGGCGGGACACCCGCACGCTCGGACCGCACGCGTCCGCGCCGCGGGTGGACGCCCCTGCGAGGGGCCCGGAGAGTCGGACTGCTCCCTGGAAGTCGGACTGGAGAATCCAGTTCCTTCGGCCGGGGAGCAGTCCCAGGGGAGCGAACAGCTCACTCGCC
The DNA here is from genome assembly GCF_044457925.1 of Nocardiopsis sp. NPDC050513. Taxonomy (NCBI): domain Bacteria; kingdom Bacillati; phylum Actinomycetota; class Actinomycetes; order Streptosporangiales; family Nocardiopsidaceae; genus Nocardiopsis; species Nocardiopsis sp. NPDC050513. Next base: position 473,010 of record NZ_JBITHK010000001.1, read on the forward strand.
CCGCCGGGTCGCCGCCGCTCAGTCCGTGGAGGACCCGAGCGTGACCGTGGTCGTGTCCTCGTCTCCGTCGCGTTCGAACACGATGTCCACCGCGTCGCCCGGCGCGCGGTCCCGCAGCATCGCCAGGAGCTCCTGGCCGGAGTTGACCGCCCGCCCGTCGAAGGACGTGATCACGTCACCGGGCGCCAGGCCCGCCTCGTCGGCCGGTCCCCCGTCCGCCACGGCGCCGGAACCGTCCGCGATCACCGCGCCGGCGACGGGGCTCTGGAGGTCGAACTCCGCACCCATGTCGGCGTAGGCGGTCGACTCGTTCTCGATCAGCTGGTCGACGACGCTCTGCACCTCCGCGGACGGGATCGCGAAGCCCAGGCCGATGCTGCCCGTGCCCTCGCCCATGGAGCCGCCCATGGTGTAGATCATCGAGTTGACCCCGATCACCCGGCCCTGGAGGTCGACCAGCGGCCCCCCGGAGTTGCCCGGGTTGATCGCGGCGTCGGTCTGGAGCGCGTAGAACCGGCTCGCGCTGCTCCCCTCGGGGCTGACCGGGCGGTCGACGGCGCTGATGATGCCCTGCGTGACCGTGCCCTGCAGCCCGAGGGGCGCTCCGATCGCGATGACCTCGTCGCCCACGACGACGGCTTCGGAGTCCCCGAACTCCAGAGGTTCGACGTCGATCGGTTCCGCGAGGGACAGGACCGCCAGATCGGAGCTGGGATCGGCGCCGACGATGGTCGCGTCGGACAGACTCCCGTTGCTGTACTCGACCTGCATGCCGCCGCCCGCCAGCGCCGAGGACACGTGGTCGTTGGTGACCACGTAGTTCCCCTCGATGACGAACCCCGAGCCGCCGCCGGACACGCCCGGGTCGGCGCTGCCGATGTACACCACGCTGGGGCTGACGCGCTGGGCGACGCCCGCGATGGTGTCGGGGTCGCGCTGGGGCGCCTCGGGCGGCGGCTCGTTCATGACGGGCCCCTCCTCCTCGGGCGCCGCCTCCTCGCTCGACGCGCCGTTGAGGAGGGCCCCCGCGACCCCGCCCGCGCCACCGGCGATGAGGGCGACGACGAGCATGCCGGAGAGCGCCATCCAGACGGGCATCCCGCGCCGGGCCCGTTCGGGCTGCGGCAGCCGCGGCTGCTGACCCGTCGCGGCGAACTGCTGGGTCTGGAACTGGTGGGGTGCCGTCGCCGGCTGGTCCTGGGGAGCCTGGAGCTGCGGAGTCTGCGGCTGCTGGGACCGCTGCCCCGGCGGGACCTGCCCCTGCCCGGGAGCCGACGGGTGGGGGGACTGGCTCTGCTGTCGTGCGTGCTGGTGCCCCTGGGGCTGGTACTGCTGCAGTGCCTGCTGGGAGTGTTGGCCCTGCTGCGAATCCTGGTGCCTTGGGGGCATCTGCTCGGGCTGCCCCGCCTGCGCCGCATGACCCGGCTGCGGCTTGACCGCCTGGGGAGTGTGGGAGAGCTGGACGTGCGGGTTGCTCGGAGTCCCGGACGCGTCGCCCGGGTCTGGGGTGGGGCTGGGGTTCATGGGATCTCCACTGCCGGAGGGCGGGGGCTGGGGGCGTTTCCGTGACCGCGGGGTCCGGCGGTCGGGGTCGGTGGGGATGCGCCGACGAGGACGCCCTCCCGCTGCTTGGTGGGATCGGGCGGAGTGACCGGAACCGGCCACCGGGGGAGCTCCGCAGGTACCTGGCCCGAGGCGGACGCCACGCCGCGCCCGCCCGGATCGGGGGGTGTTCCACCGCTCGACGGGGCGGCCGGGGCCAGCCCGGTCCCCCGCGCCGAACGGCCGTTGTCCTCGCTCAAGACCTGCTCCGTACATCTGTGTGGTCGAGGGTCGGCGCGCGGCGCGTACGGGCGGGAGTTAGGGGACCCCCCACCTGGACAGACCGCGCTGCACTCTGGCCCAGAATCCGGAGCCCTCGGGCCCCGGCAGCGCGATCACCGCGGAGGAGGCCAGCCCCGCGGGAGCGTCCGCCAGGACCGCGAAGACGAACCCCTCGGACTGCCACACGCTCTGGTACTGGCCGACGTCACCGCCGAAGATCGTGCCATGCCGTGGTGTGACGCCACCTCCCCCCGCCCCGGTTCCGGTGTATCCGTCACGAAGTGCGGAGGGATGTTCCGTTCCCAGCTTCCCACGCTGCGTGAAGACGGACACCTGGGACAGACCATCCGAGTAGATGGCGTGCACGACACGGTGCTCCCCCAGGTAGGTGGACCGGGCGTCCACCAGCCGCAGGTTCCACGTGAGGTCCTCGGGCAGGCACCAGCCGCCGTCGCGGAGGGCGTCGCGCTCGTCGGCGGTCAGCACATCGCCCCAGGGCTCGCCGCCGTGGGCCCCCTCGGGCCAGTCGCCCTCCCCCACGCGCACATCGGTCAGGCGGGAACTCAGCGCGGCCTCGCCCGACTCCTCGTAGACGGTGCGTCCGACGAGCAACCCCGTCTCGGTGTCCACCCAGAACCGGCCCGCGACCGAGCCGTCCGACCGGTCGGCCTCCACCAGGCGGACGGCGCGCCCGTCCAGCTCGGCGGGGCCGACGTCGGTGACGTGGTAGGTGTCCTCCAGCATCCGCAGCAGGCGCTCGTCGAGCGCGTCCAGCTCCGAGGAGTCGCGCACCACGAAGGCGCCGTCGGTCTCCCCGCCGTCGAGGCCCCCGCCGACACGGGCCAGCGCGATCCCCTGCCCGGGCCGGCTCACCACACGCAGCCTGATCTGCCGGTCCGTGCCCCCGGCCGCCCCGGTCCCGTCCGCCGGGCCGGACACCGTGCGCACCGCCGTGTAGGACAGCTCGTCCTCGGTGAGGGCGGCCCGCCGCAGGACGCGCATCCCGTCGTCGCCGCCCTCGGCGGGCACGTCGGAGGAGTCGGGGTGGGACCCGGCGGTCAGGCACAGCACGCACAGAGCGACCAGGACCACCAGGGCGAGGGACGGACGGGAGGAGGGCTCCTCCGCGCTCACCGGGTCGTTTCGGTCGGGCTCGGGGCTCCGACGGTCTGGGGCTGCCCTCCCCGCACCCCGACCGAGCCGGGCGCGCCCGGCTCGGAGGCGGGGGTCTCCGGGGCGACGACCGGCACCTGACGCGTGGTCATCGCGTGTTCGACGGCGTAGTCGGCGAGCCGGGGTTCGACGATCGGCGTCCCCCCGTCGTCCCCGCCCGCGACGAACGCCGAGCCGAGCAGTGCCGTGGCCACCGCCACGCCCGCGACCGCGTACCGCCTGCCCGGGAAGGGTGGAAACAGGTGGGCGAAGCGCTCGGCGCCGCGGCGGCGCACCGGGCGGACGTCGGGGATGGTGCGGGCGTCGACCACGGGCTCCGTCGCGGTGGCCACCGGACCGGGGTCGGCCGCCTCGGCGGCGAGCGGGCCCGACGGACCGCCCAGCCCTCCCCACGGGCCGCCGAGAGGGCGGGAGGAGCCCAGGGGCGGACGCATCCCGAATCCGGCTCCGCCGGGCGGTGGTCCCGGGCGGTCGCGACCGTCCCCAGCGGCCCCGGCGTCCCGTGACAGGCTGGTCAGGCGGCCAAGGAAGTCGTTGTCCAGCTCGGGCTCGCCGAGACCGGTCAGCCGCCGCTTGAGCCTGCGCGTCATGTCGGCCTCGAAGCGGCACGGCTCGCACTTGGCCAGGTGGATCAGGGCGCGCTCGTGCTCGGCGGGGGCCAGTTCGCCGTCGACGAGCGCGGAGAGCCGCTCCCCGAGATGGTCCATGCTCATTCCGCCTCCCCGTTGGTCACATGGGCGCCGTGCGCCTCCTTCTCGGCGGACAGGGCCCGCCGGTGTTCCAGAGCACGGCGCAGCTGGGCGCGGCCCCGGTGGATGCGGCTGCGGACGGTTCCGAGCTTGACGTCGAGCGTCGCGGCGATCTCCTCGTAGGAGAGGCCCTCGATGTCGCACAGCACGACGGGGGCGCGGAACTCGGCGGGCAGGGCGTCGAGGGCGCTCTGGACGTCGGCGTCGAAGTGGCGGTCGTCGTAGCGCTGGGCGGGCGAGGGCTCCCGCCCCTCCAGGCGTTCGTCGGCGTTCTCGGCCAGCCCCTCGAAGCGGATGCGCGCCTTGCGGCGCGCCATGTCGAGGAAGAGGTTGGTGGTGATGCGGTGCAGCCACCCCTCGAAGGTGCCGGGCGTGTAGTTGGCCAGGGAGCGGAACACGCGGATGAAGACCTCCTGAGTGAGGTCCTCGGCGTCGTGCTTGTTGCCGGTGAGCCGGTAGGCGAGCCGGTACACCCGGGGTGAGTGGACCCGAACGACCTCTTCCCAGCTCGGGGGTTCCCATGCCTCGAATTCCACGGCTGGGCCGGTCTCTGGCACCGTTGCTCCCTTCATCCCGTCGACGCGACGCACGTGGGTTGCTCGGGGGGAGGTACTTCGTGGCGATCGACGTGCGTTCCTCCCGATTCAACGCTGGGAGACGCCCGTTAAGTTCCCGCCGCCACGCTCGGAGTTCGCGGCCGTTCAGGCTAATCTTGCGCCAGGGACGTGACCCGATCGCGAACATCGCACCACGGTGTGTGACGTGTCGCTGGTCAGGGAGTCCGCCCACACCGTGACCACCGTAGCGGGAGGCCGTCATCACCAGCACGGATCAGAGCGCGGCCCGGATCACCTGGGTCCGGACCGAGCAGGACCGCTTCGCCCAGGACGCCGTGGGGGACGGCCCCCTGGTCGACGCCTACGAGACCGCGAAGAGGTCGTCCGCGCCGCCCGTGGACGCGGTGACGGGCGCGGCGCTGCGGTTCCTGGCCGCGGCGATCGGGGCGCGGTCGGTCGTGGAGGTCGGCACGGGCTGCGGCGTGTCCGGAGTCTGGCTCCTGCGCGGCATGGCCCCCGACGCGATCCTCACCTCCGTGGACACCGACGCCGAGTACCAGGCCTACGCCCGCACGGTGTTCGCCGGCGAGGCGTTCGGCGCGGGCCGGGCGAGGCTGATCCGCGGGCGGGCGCTGGAGGTGCTCCCACGGCTCACCGACGGCGGGTACGACCTGGTCTTCGTCGACGCCGACCGGGAGTCCTACCCCGAGTACCTGGCCGAGGCCCAGCGGCTGCTGCGTCCGGGCGGCGTGGTGGTGTTCCACGGCGCGTTGGCCGCCTCCTCCGAACCGGACGGGCCGCTGCGCGCCCCCGACCCGGCCGAGACCGCCGTGCGCGAGGTGGTGCAGCGGGTACGGGAGGACGGCGCGTTCGTGCCCTTGCTGATGCCCGTGGGCGAGGGACTGCTGGCCGCCATCCGTCCCTGACCGCGCTTCCCCGGGCGGTTCGGGTACGCGGCGGTGGTCGCGATGCGCGAGGGGCGTGTGGTCGCGGCGGGCCCGCCGACGCAGGTCTTCGTCCCGGACGTGCCGCGCGAGGTGTTCGGCGTGGACGGCACGCTGGTGGACGATCCGGTCACCGGACGCCCGCGGCCGTTGACCCGGCCGCGGACGGTCGGACGTCAGCGCGCGGCGAGCCAGCGCAGCAGCGTGCGCGTGGCGAAGGCGGTGCCGCCCTTGCTGAGGATGCCGTTCTCCTTCATCGACCGGCCGGGCCCGGCGATGTCGAGGTGGGCCCAGGGCACGTCGCCGGTGAACGCGCGGAGGAACAGCGCGGCCTCGGTCGCGCCCGCCGGACCGAAGTCCTTGCCGCGGGTGCCGATGTTGGCCAGGTCGGCGACCCGGGACTCGGTGGTCGGGGTGTACTCGTCGGTGAGCGGCATGCGCCAGAGCGGCTCGCCGGAGTCGCGGCCCGCGCGCTCCAGTTCGGCGGCGACCGTGTCGTCGTCGCTGAAGAGGGCGCCGGTCCCGGTGCCGAGCGCGACCTTGGCCGCGCCGGTCAGGGTCGCCACGTCCACCAGGACGTCCGGGGAGAGCTCGGCGACCGCGTAGCCGATGGCGTCGGCCAGGACCAGCCGCCCCTCGGCGTCGGTGTTGAGCACCTCGACGGTGGTGCCCGAGTAGGTCGTGAGCACGTCGCCGACCCGTGTGGCGCTTCCGGAGAAGGCGTTCTCCGCCAACGGCAGCAGACCGGTGACCCGGACGGACACTCCGACCTCGGCCAGGGCCGAGAGCACCGCGAGGACGATCGCCGACCCGCTCATGTCGGTCTTCATCAGCATCATGTTGTCGTTCGGCTTGAGCGACAGGCCGCCGGTGTCGAACGTGATGCCCTTGCCGACCAGCACGACGTGCTCGGCGGGGTTCTCGGGGGTGTAGGAGAGCTGGACCATGCGCGGGGGCCGGGAGGAGCCCTGGCCGACGCCCAGGATGGCGCCGAAGCCGCCGTCCACGAGGTCCTTCTCGTCCCAGACCCGGATCTGGAGGCCCTTCTCGGCCGCGACCTCGCGCGCACGCGAGGCCATCCACTCCGGGTCCTTCTCCAGGGAGGGGGTGTTGATGAGGTCGCGCGCCAGAGCGGTGGCCGCGGCGAGGTCCGCGCCGCGGCGCAAGGCGTCCGCGAGGTCCGCGACCGCCTCGCCCACCACGTCGAGGGTCTCGGCGGGGCGCTTGTCCCCGGGGGTCTCGCCCGTCTTCATGCCGAACGTGTAGGAGGCGAGCAGCGCGCCCTCGGCGAAGGCCGTCGCCGCCTCGGCGTCCGCACCGGGCCAGGCCAGGGCGACGCTCCGTCGCCCCCTGGCCGCCCGGGACAGGGCCGCTCCGGCCTTCCGGAGGTCCTCGGGCGATGCCGAGCCCACCCCCAGAAGCGCCAGCCGCGCCAGGCCCTGGTCCCGGGACACCGGGAACTGGACGAGCTCTCCGGACGTGCCGGTGAGCGAGTAGTGCGTGAACAGATCGGTGAGCGGGGCGGGAAGGGCTCCGGTCAGCCCGCTCCCAGCGACCCCTTCGACCGCCTTCGGTCCGCCGTCCCCCGCGCGCACGGGCAGGACCAGCAGGTCCGCGGTGGAATCGGCGAGGTTTCCCGGTCGGGGCTGGATCTGCGTGGCGAAGGGCACGGGCCGCTCACAATCGTTCACTGATTCGGGAGGTGTACAACCTCGGGGGTCGTCAGGGGACTCCGGCCCGGGGTGGGGGGACGGGCACGGGTCGTCGTCGCTAGCCGACGACCTTCTGCAGCTCGTCCCGGAGATCACCCGCCTCTTCCGGCGTCAGTTCGACGACCAGGCGTCCGCCGCCCTCCAGGGGGACTCGCATGATGATGCCGCGACCCTCCTTGGTGACCTCCAACGGCCCATCGCTGGTCCTCGGCTTCATCGCCGCCATGCCATTCCCCTTTCTAGATGTTCCTCGCAGGTGGCCGGGGGCCGACCCACGGCACCGGCGCCGGTCCGACGCGTGCGGCCCGGTTCCGGAACCGTCGACCGGATCCGTGTGACTCGCGCCCGCGTGAGGTAAGGGACGTGAACCACTCTTCGTCCATTATCTCGGAGATCGGCCCCGGTGTGTGCGCCGGGCGACCGCAGCGCGACCGCGCGAGCATTCACCGGCGAGGAATCGTTGGTCAGTAAAGGTTATATCGGTCCTGACCGAATCCCGATGAGAGCGTGAGGGGCCGAACGGACTACTGCCCCGGCTCCGCCGGTCGAAACAGCGGGATCCGACCGCACCGGCGCCCGGGGCGGGACCTGGGCGTCCGACCGGGTCAGCCCAGTTCCCCGGTGGAGGTCATCCGCGTGCCCTCGTCGGTGACGGACGACCACTCCGACATGAGCGCCTGGTCGTCGTCGCCCGGCCAGAGGGTCAACTCCGCGTCGTCGACGCACCGGTCCTCGGGATCGGCGGTCTCGGTGTAGGAGTACACGACGCGGTCGTCGTCGCGCGCGGTCAGTTCCAGCGTCCCCGAGCAGGTGAACGTGGTCCAGGCGGTGCTGCCGCGCTCGGCGCCCTCCTCGATGCGGACCTCGGCGTGCCAGTCGGCGACCGGGTTTCCGTCGGTGTCGACCTGGTGCATGTCGCCCGACCAGGATCCGACGAACCTCTCCAGGTGCTCGGTGCTCTCCGCGATGCCGGCGCCCTCGTCGCCGACCAGGGTCCACGCGGCGGCGATACCGCCCGCGAGCACGAGGACCCCGAGTCCGATGCCGGACACGACGGCCAACCGACGGCGGCGCCGTTGCGTGTACCGGGTCGATCGGGGCGGCTGCCACAGGGACATCTGGCGAACGGGGGCGGCGGTGTCGCCGCGCCCGCCCTCGGGTCCGTGGTCGAGATCGGCTGCTGTGTCCATCCTCGCCATCCTGAGCGATGCTCCGCCCGCTCCGGTGGAACGGGGGGTACGTGTGTACAGCGAACGAGAATAGGGCACCCGAACCCGACGCGGCCGTCGGAAGCGGGAGGTCTGCTGTGACTCACGACATACCGGCGCGGCCGTTCGGGGCGGGGCGAACCGCTCCGGGCCGCCGTGCAGGGGGCGTCAGTCCTCCCCAGGCGCGGTGTGAGCGCCCTGCGCGAACTCCTCGGGTCTGGGCCCGCCCGAGTCCGCCGCGACCGGGGCCTCCGGCGGCTCCGGGGCGTAGGCGTCGCCGGGCAGCCGCCGGGAGCCGTCGGGTCCGTGGCCCTCGGGGACGTAGGGAGCGTCGAGCCGGGACAGCCGCCACTCCAGGTCCTCGATCCGCTCCTCGCGTTCGCGCAGCGTGGTGGTCAGTCGCGCCAGGAGCTCGTCCACGGCGCGCACGTGGTAGCCCCACATGGAGAGCGGCAGCAGGAGCCGGCCGAGGTCGGCCGACCGGACCGCGCCGTCGGCGGGCAGGTCCAGCGGGGGGTAGTCGGCCTCGAAACGGGCGAGCTGTCCGCCCTTGCCGAGCACGACGTAGACGACGCCCACGAGCACGGCCAAGGCGGCGGCGCCGACCAGGATCATGATGAAGACAGGCACGGAACGATCGTCCCACGCCCACCCGCCGATGGCCACCGGCACGCCGCCGCCTGTGGACGGCCGCCGTGCGGCGGGCCCCCGGCCGTCATCCGACGCCGGGCGGCACCTCGCCGTTGCGCTGCGCGATGTCCAGGTGCGACTTGCGGATGATGTCGACGACCTCGTCGGGATCGTCGGTCAGCTGGAGCAATTCCGTGTCCGCCGGGCTGATCAGCCCGTTCTCCAACAGCCGCGACTCGATCCACTCGTACAGGCCGCCCCAGAACTCCCTGCCGACCAGCACCACGGGGAACCGGGTCACCTTGTTGGTCTGCACGAGCGTGACCGCCTCGAACAGCTCGTCCAGCGTCCCGAACCCGCCGGGCAGCACCACGAAGGCCTGCGCGTACTTCACGAACATCGTCTTGCGGACGAAGAAGTACCGGAAGGTCATCCCCACGTCGATGTAGGGGTTGAGCGTCTGCTCGAACGGCAGCTCGATGCCCAGCCCGACGGACATCCCGCCCGCCTCCTGGGCGCCCTTGTTGGCCGCCTCCATCATGCCCGGCCCGCCGCCGGTGATCGTGGCGTACCCCGCCCGCGCCAGCCTGGTGCCGACCGTGACGCCCAGCGCGTAGTGGTCGCTGTCCGGCGTGACCCGGGCCGACCCGAACACGCTCACCGCGGACGGCAGCTCGGACAGCAGACCGAACCCCTCGACGAACTCCGACTGGATGCGCAGCACCCGCCAGGGGTCGGTGTGGACCCAGTCCGTCGGCCCCCGCTGGTCCAGCAGGCGCTGGTCGGTGGTGGTCTGCGGGATGGCCCGGCCCCGGTACGTCAGCGGGCCGGCGTGCCGAATGTGTTCCTCTTCCGTCATGTCGTGAGGCTATCCGAGCAGGAGCGGACGACGCCTGAACCGCGCGTGGATCCACGGTGACCGGAAGCGGCCGATTCACCTCCGAACGCCCTGGTCGGAGCGGTCGCGAGCGGCGGTCGGCCGCGCACCGGCGTCAGCGCGGACCGGAGAGCCAGGCGACCATCCGCTCCTCGGCCTCGCGGATCTTCGCGATCTCCGCGTACTCGTTGCGCGTGTGGGCCAGAGTCGGGTCGCCCGGGCCGTAGTTGACGGCGGGCACGCCCAGTTCGGAGAAGCGCGAGACGTCGGTCCACCCGAGCTTGGCGCGCGCCCGCCCCTCCCCCACGGCCGCCACGAAGGCCGCGGCGGACGGGTCGTCGAGCCCGGGGCGGGCCGGGGCGGCGGCGTCGGTCACCAGCACCTCGAAGCCGTCGAACACCTCGCGCAGGTGGGCCTCGGCGTCGCCCACGGACAGGTCGGGTGCGAAACGGTAGTTGACCGTCACGACGCACTCGTCCGGGATGACGTTGCCCGCGACACCGCCCTCGACGAACACCGCGTTGAGGCCCTCGTGGAAGCGCAGCCCCTCCACCTCGGGCTCCCGGGGGGTGTAGGCGCGCAGGATGTCGAGGATCGCCCCGGCGTCGTGGATCGCGTTCCTGCCCATCCAGGAGCGGGCGCTGTGCGCGCGCTCGCCCCGGGCGACGACGCGCACGCGCATCGTGCCCTGGCAGCCGCCCTCGATGACGCCGTCCGTCGGCTCCATGAGGATGGCGAAGTCGCCCGCCAGCCACGCGGGGTGGTTCCGGGCCAGGCGGCGGAGCCCGTTCCGGTCGGCGTCGACCTCCTCGTTGTCGTAGAACACGTAGGTGACGTCGTGGACCGGCTCGGTGACCAGGGCGGCCAGCTTGAGCTGGACCGCGACCCCGGCCTTCATGTCGGAGGTCCCGCAGCCGTACAGTCGGCCGTCCTCCACGTGCGAGGGGACGTTGTCGACGATGGGAACGGTGTCGATGTGTCCGGCGACGACGACCCTGCGCGGGCGGCCCAGGTCGGTGCGGGCGACGATCGCGTCACCGTCCCGGGAGACCTTCAGGTGCGGCAGGTCGGACAGGGCCCGCTCGACGGCGTCGGCGAGGGTCCGCTCGTCGCCGCTCTCGGAGCGGATGTCCACGATGGCGGCGGTCAGGTCCGCCACGTCCGAGGTCAGGTCCAGCATCGTCTCGCCCCGTTCAGGTCGTCGTCGGTCGTCGCGGACGCCGCGCCGCGTACGGCGGGGGCGCCCGCCGTCCACCCTAGACAAGCGCGGGGCGCCCCTCGCACCGAGCGGGGACGCCCCGGGAGTTCCGGTCGCGTCAGGCGTTGACGCCGTGCTCGCGGAGGAGCTCGTTCAGGGCGAGCTTGTCGTGCTCCTGCCCCTCCTCCAGCCGCTTGAGCACCAGCAGGACCGGCATGCCGAAGTCCCCGCCGGGGAAGCTCTTGACACGGTTGGCGGTCACGCACACCGACCAGGCCGGGGCCTCGCCGCGCGGCAGCTCCTCACCGGTCTCGGCGTCGAAGACGCGTGTGGAGGAGGTGAGGATGGTCCCGGCGCCGAGCTTGGCGCCGGTGCGCACCCGTGCGCCCTCGACGACCATGCTGCGGGAGCCGAGGAAGGCGTCGTCCTCGATGACGACCGGGGAGGCCTGCGGCGGCTCCAGGACGCCGCCGACGCCGACACCTCCGGACAGGTGGACGTTCTCGCCGACCTGCGCGCAGGAGCCCACGGTCGCCCAGGTGTCCACCATGGTGCCGGAGCCGACGTGGGCGCCGATGTTGGTGAAGGACGGCATGAGCACGACGCCCGGGGCGAGGTAGGAGCCCCAGCGGGCGATGGCGCCCGCGACGACGCGGACCCCGTCGAAGCGGGTCTTGAGCGGCATGCGGTCGTGGTGGAAGAAGTCGCCGACGTGGGACTCCTTCATGTCCAGGACCTTGAAGCCGAGCAGGATGGAGCGCTTGGCGCGCTCGTCGACCACGACCTCGTCGGTGCTGGGGTCGACGAAGGCGACCCGCGCCTTCCCCTCGTCGATCTGGTCGATCGCGCCGACGATGGTCTCGCGCGCGTCGGTGTGGCCGGGGGTGAGTTCGGAGCGCCGCTCCCAGAGTTCGTCGATCTGGTCTGGCAGCGGACTTGTGTACGAGCTGGTCATGTACACCCACGTTAGCGGTAGTGCGGCGGTGCGCCGCGAACACCCCGGCGCGTGGGCCGGGGTCCCCGCCCCGTCACGCTCCGTCCGGGAGCGAGCCGCCGACTACAATGCGCCCGGGGCGCGCACCTCACCGCGCCCCACGCGGCGCACGCAGGGCACCTCCGCCCCGTGCGACGCGCTCCACCCGTCACCGACCCGTTGGTTCGCCCGTGCCCAGTAAGCGTCGGAAAATCTCCGCGTTCGTCAAGATCCTCATGGCCCTGTTCCTCGTGTGCGGCGCCCTCGTCGCCGGGGGTTACTACGTGCTGACCACGGTCGAGCCGCTGGAACAGGACGTCCAGGAGCCGCCCGAGCCCGCCTGCCGCCTCGACCTGGCCCAGGGGTCGTACACCCTGGAGCCGCTCCAGGCGGTGAACGCCACCACCGTCGGGGGCGTCGCGTTCAGCCGCGACCTCCCCGAGGAGGCGGTCACGGTGGCGTTCGCGACCGTGTGGCAGGAGTCGACCTTCTTCAACCTGGAGTACGGCGACCGGGACTCACTGGGACTGTTCCAGCAGCGGCCGTCGCAGGAGTGGGGCGAACCGGAGGAGATCCTCGACCCGGTGTACGCCAGCGCCGCGTTCTACGACGCTCTGGCGGAGATCGACGGCTGGGAGGAGCTGCCAGTGTTCGAGGCGGCCCAGGCCGTGCAGCACAGCGCCGACGGTTACGCCTACGACCAGCACGAGACGCTGTCGGCGGACATGGCCGAGGCGATCACCGGCGCCCTGGGGCCCGCGATGACCTGCTGGTACGACGCGCGGACCGTCGAGTCCCTGACCGCCGGGGAGGCCGACGTGGAGGGCGCCCAGGAGGAGATGGCCCGGGTGTTCGGCGTCGACCCGACCGCGCTGACCGCGGCGGAGGCCCCGAACACGGGTGATCTGGGGTGGGCGATGGCGCTGTGGGCGGTGGCCCACGCGGAGGAGTACGGGCTGACCTCGGTGACGTACGGGAACCAGCAATGGCGGATCTCCGACGGTCTGGACGGCGCCGAGGCGTGGGCCTCCCTGGGCGAGGTGACCGACACCGAGGGCAGCGTCGTCCTCGGCTGACGCCCGCGGACGGGCCCGGACGGCCCGCGCAGGCGACCTCCCGCGGCTACGGCCCCAGGCGCTTGACCGCGGCGTCGACCCGCTCGTCGGTGGCGGTGAAGGCCACCCGGACGTGCCGCGCGCCCGCCGTGCCGTAGAAGTCTCCGGGGGCCACCAGGATCCCCCGGTCCGCGAGGGCGGCCACGGCCCCCCACGCGTCGTACCCGGGGTGGCTCGCCCACAGGTACAGTCCCGCGTCGGAGTGCTCGATCCGCCACCCCGCGCCCTCGAAGGCCGCGCGCAGGCGGCTCCGGCGCGCCCGGTAGCGCTCCTTCTGCTCGGCGGCGTGGTCGTCGTCGTCCAGCGCGGCGCGCATCGCGGCCTGCACCGGGGCGGGGACGATCATCCCCGCGTGCTTGCGCACCGCGAGCAGCTCCCCGACCAGGGCCGGGTCACCGGCGACGAACGCGGCGCGGTAGCCCGCCAGGTTGGAGCGCTTGGACAGCGAGTGCACGGCCAGCAGGTTCTCGTGCGAGCCGTCGCACACGTCCGGGTGCAGGATCGACACCGGCTCCCGGTCCTCCCAGCCCAGGTCGAGGTAGCACTCGTCGGAGGCGACGATCGCGCCCCGCTCGCGCGCCCACTGGACCACCTTGCGCAGGTGCGGAACGTCCAGCACGCGACCGGTGGGGTTGCTCGGCGAGTTCACCCACACGAGGCCGACCCGGGCCGGACCGAGGGCGGTCAGACCGTCGGAGGCCACCGGCGCGGCTCCGGCCATGCGGGCGCCGACGTCGTAGGTCGGGTAGGCCAGTTCGGGGTGGACGACCGTGTCGCCCTCGCCCAGGCCGAGCAGAGTGGGCAGCCAGGCGACGAGCTCCTTGGAGCCGACGGTCGGCAGGACGGCTCCGTCGGCGACCCGGACACCGTGGCGGCGCGCCAGCCACCCGGCGATCGACGCGCGCAGCTCCGGGGTTCCCCACGTCATGGGGTAGCCGGGCGAGTCGGCGGCGTCGGCCAGAGCCTGGCGCAGGGTCGCGGGCACCGGGTCGACGGGCGTGCCGACCGACAGGTCCACGATGCCGTCCGGGCTGGCCGCGGCCGCGCGCTTGTACGGCGCCAGCCGGTCCCAGGGGAAGGTCGGGAGGCGGTCCGTCACGCGTCGCCGTGCGGCCATCGGTGCGTTCTCCATCCGGGTCGGGGTGCGGGAGTGTCGGTGCGGGGTGCGGGCTCCGGACAAGCGTCGCGCCGACCCCCGTCCGGGGATCGGCGCGACACCCACGTTCGGCTGCCCGTCAGAGGACAGCACCCTCTGCGCCAAGGGGGTGCGTACGACCGCCCGGCGTGGGGCGGCCGGTCGCTCGGGACCTCTCAGTCCGCCTGCTTCGGGAGCTTGGCGATGAGCGGGTGGTCCCGGTCGATCTTGCCCACCTTCGAGGCGCCGCCCGGCGAGCCGAGGTCGTCGAAGAAGTCGACGTTCGCCTTGTAGAAGTCCTGCCACTGGTCGGGCAGGTCGTCCTCGTAGTAGATGGCCTCGACGGGGCAGACCGGCTCGCACGCACCGCAGTCGACGCACTCGTCCGGGTGGATGTAGAGCATGCGCTCGCCCTCGTAGATGCAGTCCACAGGGCACTCGTCAATGCACGCCTTGTCCAGCACATCGACACAGGGCTGCGCGATGACGTAGGTCACGTCGAACTCCTTGATCTCACCCCCGCGCTCCCACGGGGAGTACGGGGACCTTCGGAATCCCGGCGAGGGGCCGGCGTGCGGGCGCCGACTCCCCCGGTTCCCGGGCTCCGCAAGCTGTTGGCACAGATGTCGTTCTCCTAGTATGGCGTCGGAGAATACCCAGCGCACAATCGGGGGTGGAGTTCGATGCGCATGAGGGGTCGTCTGGTGCACCGGATCGCCCACGAGGACGTGGGAAAGCGCGTATCCCTACGAATCCGCCTCCCCGACGGCGGGTTCACCGATATCGTCGGTGTGGTGGAGTCCTGGGCGGACGGCGTGTTGACCCTGCGCCGCCGGGACGGCTCGGTGGCCGAGGTCGCCGAGTCGGGCATCGCCGCCAGCCGCGTCGTTCCCCCCGTGCCCCCGCGCCGACGCGGTGGCCGCCCCCCTCGGACGCCCTGACGCGCGCCCCGGCTCCACGACGGCCACTCGGAACACGACCACCGCCCGCCGGACGTTGCCGGCCGGGTGTGAGAACACGCCTGAACGCAGGCATTCTTCGCCCCGTCCGGGGTAGGAGACGGCAAAGTCCCGCCGCGAGCCGAGCCAGCTCAGCGCGGGACGCAGGACAGCGGCGCGCCCCGACGACTCCCCGCGTCGGGTGGGCGCGATGCACGGCGGGAGGTGGTGAGCGCCCATCATGCGCGAAGCGGTCGCGTCCGCCCTGGCGGAACTGGCCGGACGGGACGAGCGGGCGGCCGTGGCCGCGCGCGAGGCGCTGGACACGCTGGCCCCCGACCACGACATCGAACGGCTCACCCAGCACTCCGTCCAACGCTACTGCTGGTTCGAGCTCCCCGTACGGTTCCAGGGGTCCCCGGGCGACCGGCTGTTCGCCGCCCGCTCCCTCGGCCGTCTCTTCACCCTCCTGCACCTCCACCGCTACGCGCGGGTGTGCTCCGCGCCCGAGACGGTCGCGCTGTCGTCCGCCTACGACGAGGACCACGACGCCGGTCTGGCGATGTACGAGCGGCTCATGTGGGAGTCGGGCGTGGAACCCCCGGACCTGCCCGAACTGACGTGGGGCGGCGCGGTCGGCGACGCCGAGATCCGCGCGCGCCTGGAGACCGCGGCGGCGCTGGAGCTGGCGGTCTCGGTCGGCGACGTCCGACCGGGCAGGCACGGGTGGCGCACGGCGCAGGCGCGGTTCACCCGCTCCTTCCTCACCCAGCCCGACCGCCGGGGGTTGAGCCACCTGGACCGGGTGCGCGAGGAGAGGGTGCGCGCCTGGATCGGTTCGCCCGTGCATCCGCACAGGCAACGGCTCTGGCCGCTGGTGGGACGGATCATCGCCGGGGTGGACGTGCCGCGCGCGGCCGACACGGCGATGGCGCCGCTGCGCACGCTGTTGGACCTGGCGGCGGAGGGGATCGCGCTGACGCAGATCGGGTACATCGCGCCGGGCGTGGTCCGCCTGCTGTGCGCCGACCTCGGCTGGCGGACCTCGCCCGACCCCCCGCGCAGCGAGACGGACGCGACCCAGCTCATCGCGCTGCACCAGATGCTGCGCGGCATGCGCGCGGTGCGGCGCTCGGGGCGGCGGCTGGTGCTCACACGGCGCGGGCGCCAGCTGAGGGAGGACCCCGAGGCGCTGTGGCTGGCCGCCGCGGAGACGCTGTGCCGCACGGGCGGGATCGAGCAGGCGGCGGCGGAGACGCTGCTGGGTGTCCTGCTGACCCGGCCGCCGCAGGGCACGGGGTCGCACGCCCAGCGCGGAGAGTCGGACGTGGTCGCGGCGGAGCGCGCGCTCACCGAGTCGGGGTGGGTGCCCGCGGAGGTCCCGGTGTCGGCGGGACGGCACGCCGCGGCGCACCGCAGGACCGCGGAGACCGCGTCGGACCAGGTGCGCGCGCTGGTGATGGCGGTCGGGTGGCTGTTGGAGACGCTGGGGCTGCTCACGGAGGACGACGGCGGGGGCCGCAGGGAGCTGACCGGGCCGGGGCGGGCGTTCGCGATCACGTGTCTGCACACGTCGGCGGTGGCCCCGCGCGCCGTGGTGTGAGGGCGGTGGCCCGCACCCCGCGAAGCGGCCCCGGGCGATGGTGGGCGGCAGGAGGGCGGAACCGCGGCCGAAGGCCGTCCGTTGAGGGCGGTGGCCCGCACCCCGCGGAGCGCCCCCGGGCGATGGTGGGCGACGGGTGGGAATACGCTGGACCGCGAACCACCCGCGAACAGCAGGAGCACCATGCCCACGCCCGAGACGCCGCCGAGCGCGGACACGAATACGGAGGACGCGCCCGGCGCCGACCCGTGGGAGACGATGCCGCAGGACGCGCTCAACGTCCCCGACCTCGACGTGGACGAGGAGCGCGACGTGCCCGCGGAGGAGGCCACGAAGGCCGCCGGCGCCGAGACGGCGGACCGGCCCTCCGCGTCGGGTGGATGGACGGACTTCCTGCCCAGCCCGGTGTTCGTGCTGCTGCTCGGCCTGGCCGCGTTCGCCGGCTGGCTGTCGTGGGAAGCGGTCGAACTGGACTGGGCGGCCGAGGACGCGTCGGTCACACCGCTGATCCCGCCCCTGCTCATCGTCCTCGGGTGGATCGTCTCCGCGACCGTCCACGAGTTCGGGCACGCGCTCGCCGCCTACCTCGCCGGTGACCGGTCGCTGCGCGGGAGCGGGTACCTGCGGCTCAACCCGTTCGCGTTCCGCGAGGTCTTCGGCGGTGCGGTCCTGCCGTTGGCCTACCTGTGCCTCGGAGGCCTGGGCCTGACCGGGCCCCCGGCCTACGTGAAGTGGGACCGGATCTCCGGCCCCGGGCGCGTCCTGGTGGCGCTCGCCGGGCCGCTGGCCAGCCTCCTGCTCGCGGCGGCGCTGACGGTCACCGTGTCGGTCCTGGTCCCACCGGGCAACGACACCACCAACTGGGCGATCGCCGCCCTGGCGTTCCTGTCGCTCGCCAACCTGACCGCGGCCGTGGTCAACCTGCTTCCCGTTCCGGGGCTGGACGCCTTCGAACCGCTCGCCCCGGCACTGCCCGCGAAGACGGCCTCCGCCCTGCGCACCAACGCGCTGTACTGCTCGATCGCGGTCTTCGCGCTGCTGTGGCTCCCGCTCGTCAACGAGCCCTTCCTCAACGCGTTCTACTGGTTCTACGACGCGGTCCTGCCGAACCCGGTGTACCCGGGCATGGTCTTCCACGGGCAGCTGCTGCTGCAGTTCTGGGCCGGTTAGCTCCGTTCGCCGCGCGCGGCGGACCGTGCGCGGCGCGCGCCCCGGATCGAGCTGACCACCACGGCCGACGCCAGCGCCAGCATCGATCCGAGCTGGAACGCGTTGTGGATCATGTGTCCGGTGAGCACGACGTCGCCACCGGGGTTGTAGCCGATCACCACGAAGAGGGCGACGACGAACCCGGTCGTGAAGGCCATGGCCGCGTCCGGCGTCCCGCTCCCCCAGACCAGGAGACGGCAGCCGGCGTAGAGCAGGGCGACGTAGACGAGGAGCGCGACCACCGCGATCAGCTGCGCGGGCTGGCCCGCCTCCCAGTACCGGGTCAGCCACCCCGCGCAGACGGACGACACGAACCCGACCACCGCCCCCAACGGCGCCACGGCGGCGAGCGTCGCCAGGCGCACCATGACCGAGGTGCCGCGCGCGCGTTCGTCCTCCGTTTCGGGACACGAGGTGCTCATGGGAGTGGAGGATACGCGGCCGGCGCCGCCGGAACCGGTCACAGGCCCGCGAAGAGGTCGGTCTCGAACTCGCCGCCGGAGGTGCGCGGAGTCGGGCCCATGAGCAGCGTGTAGTACTCCACGGCGTCGATCTCCTGCGCGATGCCGTTCGACAGCGCGAACCGCTCGCCCTCCACGGTGATCTGCGTGGCGTGCGCCCGCATCGCCAGGGTCTTGGCCGCCCAGTGGTCGGTGGCGTCGACGCGCGTGGTCACCGTCGAGTCCGGTGTGCCCAGCGCGATGTCGGACACGCGCGAGGGCGGGGTGAAGGAACCCGAGTCCTCGGCGAGCCGGGAGACGGACGCCTCGATCCGGGACACGGGCTGGGCGATCGCGTAGAGCTTGCGGACCCGCCAGGGGGAGCCCGGCATGGTGCGCTCGCCGGCCTTGACGCAGGCGCGGCGCGTGACCCGGTGGGCCTGGATGTGGTCGGGGTGGCCGTAGCCGCCGTTCTCGTCGTAGCTGACCACGACGTGCGGGCGTGTCTCGCGGATCAGCTCGGCCAGGAGGGTCGCCGCCTCCTCGACGTCGGCGCCCCAGAAGGCGCGCGGGTGGTCGTTGGCGGCGCCGTCGGCCATCCCCGAGTCCCGGTAGCGGCCGGGGCCGCCGAGGAACCGGTGGTCGCGCACCCCCAGGGCGACGCAGGCCTTGTCGAGTTCTCCGATCCGGTGCTCGCCGAGCGTGTCCTCGCGGTCGGCGGCCAGGTGCGCGAGGTCGTCGGGGATGACCTCGCCCTCCTCGCCCAGGGTGCAGGTCACCAGCGTGACCTGAGCCCCCTCGGCCGCGTACTTCGCCAGGGTCGCCCCCGTGACGATGCTCTCGTCGTCGGGATGCGCGTGCACCATCATGAGTCGCCTGTCCATCACGTAGCGAACGATACCGGGCGAGGCGCCGTTTCCCCGACGTATGCCCTCGGTCGGCCCCGACGCGCGGTCCGCGCGCCCGGCCCGACGGCCGCGACCCGGTGTGCGGAGGGGGCTCGCCGCCGTCGGCGCGGCGGTCCGGCGCGGTGATGGGACACAATCGCCCTATGAGCTTTCCTCGCCAACTTGCCCGAACCCAGCGCTTCAGCATCGGTGTCCCGTACGCGTTCGAGATCTCCCCGGACGGACGGCGTGTCGCCTTCCTGAGGGGACGGGACGGAGTGGACACCGCCACCTGCCTGTGGGTGCACGAGACCGAGCAGGGTACGGCGTGGGTCGCCGCCGACCCCCGGGCGCTCGGCGCCGACGACGAGAACCTTCCCCCTGAGGAGCGCGCCCGCCGCGAGCGGCTGCGGGAGAGCGGCGGCGGCATCGTCTCCTACTCGGTCGACGACGCGTTCACCCGGGCCGTCTTCACCCTCTCGGGGCGGCTCTTCTACGTGGACCTGGTCGGTGACGACAACGAGCCCCGTGAGCTGCCCGCCACCCAGCCGGTCGTGGATCCCCGGATCAGCCCGCGCGGCGACCGCGTCGCCTACGTCAGCGGCGGCGCGGTACGCGTCATCGACGTGGACGCGGCCGAGGAGGACCACGGGGACCGCGTCCTGGTCGAGCCCGACGGCGACCACGTGACGTGGGGTCTGGCCGACTTCGTCGCCGCCGAGGAGATGGGCCGGTACCGGGGCTTCTGGTGGGCGCCCGACGGTGGATCGCTCCTGGCCGCGCGGGTCGACGAGGCCGGCGTGGCCCGGTGGCACGTGGACGACCCCGGCAGTCCGGAACAGGAACCGGCCGCCCTGCGCTACCCCGCGGCCGGGACGGCCAACGCGGACGTGCGGATGGCAGTGCTGTCCGTCGGAACGGCGGGCCGGCACCGTGCGAGCGGCCCGGGCGCGCCCGCGTGGATCGAGTGGGACCGGGAGGCCCTGCCGTACCTCGCGCGGGCGGGGTGGACCACCGGGCCGGACGGCACCCCAACGGTGGTGTTCACCGCGCAGAGCCGCGACCAGCGCACGATGACGCTGTTCAGCGCCGACCCGGTGACCGGTCTGGTCGCGGACGTGCGCACCGACACCGACGACGTCTGGCTGGAGATCGTGTCGGGCGTGCCGGACCACACCGCCTCCGGCGACCTGGTGTGGGTGGCGCGCGACCCGGACCGCGGCGAGCGGCGGGTGTACGTGGGCGGCGACCCGGTCAGCCCGCCCGACGTGTACGTGCGGTCGGTGGTCGACGTGGACGGGGACCGGATCCTGTACTCCGGGTCCCCGGCCGGTCGTCCCGGAGACGTGTCCCTGTGGTTGGTGGACCTGCCGACGGGGCTGGCCGCGCCGGTGGAGGTGCCCGGGCACGGGTGCAGCACCGCCTCGGACGCCGAGGCGCACAGCGGTGTGCGGTCGGGACGGCTGCGCGGGGACACGCTCGTGGTGCAGCACCGGTCGATGGAGTTCCCCGGGGTGCACACGCTGGTCTTCCGCAACGCCAGTTCGGAGACGCAGCGGGAGCAGTCCGAGATCGAGAGCTTCGCGGAGAGCCCCGACCTGCCGGAGCAGCTGCGGGTGACGACCTGGAGGGCGGGTGAGCGGGAGATCCCGACGGCGCTCGTGCTGCCGTCGTGGTACCGGGAGGACCTGCGCCCGCTTCCGGTGCTCATGGCGCCGTACGGGGGTCCGCACGCGCAGCGGGTGCTCAACGCGCGGGGGGCGTACCTGACCGCGCAGTGGTACGCCGAGCAGGGGTTCGCGGTCCTGATCGCGGACGGGCGCGGCACCCCCGGGATCGGTGTGGAGTGGGAGCAGGAGATCCACCTCGACCTGGCCACGCCCGCTCTGGAGGACCAGGTCGAGGCGTTGCGGGACGCGGCCGAGCGGTACCCGTTCCTGGACACCTCGCGCGTGGGGATCCAGGGGTGGTCGTTCGGCGGGTACCTGTCGGCGCTGGCGGTGCTGCGCAGGCCGGACGTGTTCCACGCGGCGATCGCGGGCGCCCCGGTGATCGACTGGAAGCTGTACGACACGCACTACACCGAGCGGTACCTGGGCACGCCGCAGGAGCGGCCGGAGGCGTACGAGGGCAGCTCGCTGCTGGCGGACGCGGCGAAACTGGAGCGCCCGCTGATGATGATCCACGGGCTGGCGGACGACAACGTGGTGTTCGCGCACACGCAGCGGATGTCCTCGGCGCTGCTGGCGGCGGGACGCAAGCACACGGTGCTGCCGCTGTCGGGGGTGACGCACATGCCGTCGGACCCGGTGGTGGCGGAGAACCTGATGCTGCTCCAGGTCGAGTTCCTGAAGGACAGCCTCGCCGGCGCGTAGACGAAGGGGTGCGGCCGGGGCGGTTCCGGGCGGGACCGCCCCGGCGCCGGACGTCCGGAGGCCGCCCCGAGCGCCCGCCCGCCGGCGGCGGCCCTAGCCTGGGGGTATGCGTTCCTTCGCCGTGCCGCTCGCTCTCGCGGCCGATGTGGTCTGTGTGCTCGCCTTCGTCGTGATCGGCAGGGCCGACCACGAGACGGGCCTCGCCCCCGCCGCCGTGGCCTCGACCGCGTGGCCGTTCCTGGCCGCCCTCGCCCTCGGGTGGCTGGTCACCCTGGCGTGGCGCGCGCCTGTCCGGATCTGGCCGACCGGGGTGTTCGTGTGGGCGGTGACCGTCGCCGGGGGCATGGTGTCGCGCCTGGCCACGGGCGAGGGGGCGCCGACCGGCTTCGTCGTGGTGACGTCCGTGTTCCTCGCCGCGACCCTCCTCGGCTGGCGCGCGGTGGCCCTTTTCGCCGCCACGAGGCGACAGCGCGCGGTCTGACGGGGAAGACTGGAGGTGACCGCACCCCCTTCGGGAGGAGAGCCCCCATGCCCGATCCCGCCACCCTCGCCCTCGCCGCGGCCGTCGCCACCGGCGCCGTGTCCAAGATCGCCGAGGTCGTCAGCCAGGCGACGATCGACGACTTCAAGTCCCTCCGCAGGACCCTCTTCCGGTACTTCCGCGGTGTCCCCGACGCCCAGGAGGCGCTCGACGAGGCCCGTGTCGAGCCGGACGACGACGACGCGATCGCCTCGGTGGCCGACCACATCGAACGCGCGGCCGCGGCCGATCCGGAGGTCCGACGCCTCGTCGACGCACTGACCGCCGAGATCGGCGAGGACAGGGGCGGTACGCACGTCAACTCCTTCAGCGGCGACAACAGGCACGGCATCTCGATCCAGGCCAGGACCGTCAACGGGGGCGTCCACCAGTGGAATGCTCCGTAAGCTGGAACGGATGAACGAACACGCCGCACCCGCGACCACCCCGACGCGCCCTCCCGCCCCCGGCGAGGACGAGGCGCGCGAGGTGGGCGTGGGCCCGTGGGCCGGCCCCTGGCCCGAGGACGACCGGTACGATCCCGAACTCCTCGCCGGGGGCGACCGACGCAACGTCGTGGACCGGTACCGCTACTGGCGGCGCGAGGCGATCGTCGCCGACCTCGACGCCGTACGGCACCCGTTCCACGTCGCCGTGGAGAACTGGTCGCACGACTTCAACATCGGGTCGGTGGTGCGCACCGCCAACGCCTTCGGGTGCGCCGCCGTGCACATCGTGGGCCGCCGCCGGTGGAACCGCCGGGGCGCCATGGTGACCGACCGCTACCAGCACGTGCACCACCACCCCGACACCGCGTCGCTCCTGGGGTGGGCGCGGGAGCGCGGGCTCCCGCTGGTCGGGATCGACAACCTGCCGGGCGCGGTCCCCCTGGAGACCCACCCGCTGCCGCGCGAGGTCGTGCTGGTGTTCGGCCAGGAGGGGCCGGGGCTGTCCGAGGAGGTCCGGAAGGTGTGCGGGGCGGTGCTGTCCATCGCCCAGTTCGGGTCGACGCGGTCGATCAACGCGGGCGCCGCGGCGGCCGTGGCCATGCACGCCTGGGTGCGGGCGCACGTGTTCGACCAGGCGGTGTGAGCCTTCCCACCACCGCCTCGACCACGGGCCGTCGTGACAGTCCCGTGATCTAGCATGTCGGGAACGCCCTCCCCTAACAGAGAGTCCCTGGGATGAGTTCGATCGTCACCGCCTCCGCCCGTCCCGCCACGATCGACGATGTGCCCGGTGTCGCACGCGTCCTGAGCAGGGCGCTGCACGACGACCCTCTCTTCCGGTGGCTGTTCCCCGACGAGGAGCAGCGCATGGCGCGTACCCGCAGGTTCTTCGCCCTGACGGCGGGCTTCGGCTACGTCCCGTCCGGGGACACCCGCGTCGCCACCGTCGCCGGGGGTCCGGGGGAGGCGTCCGTCGTCCGGGCGGCCGCGCTGTGGGCGCCGCCGTCGACCAACCCCGAGGGCCCGCTGGTGTCGCTGCGCACCTGGCCGCACTGGGGGCCGCTGATCGGTCGGTCGCGGATGAGCGCCTTCGTCCGCGTGTTCGCGGAGTGGAAGATGGCCGCGCCCCAGGAGCCCCACCTGTACCTGGCGGGTCTGGGCGTCGACCCCGCGGTCGCGGGCGCGGGCCTGGCGAGGGAGCTGTTGACCTCCGGGCTGGCCCACGCCGACGCCGCGTACACTCCCGTCTTCACGCAGACGCTCGACCCCGAGAGCGCGGCGTTCTTCGAGCGGTTCGGCTTCAAGGCGGTCCGCGAGGTCGAGCACCCCGGCATCGGGACCAGCCGTTTCCTCCTGCACACGCCGTCCTGAGCCGAACTCCGGCGGGCTTTCCGGGAATCCCCCACCCGTGATTTTTCCGTGATCTAGCATGAGCGGTGACCGAGGTCCCGCCACACGGGAAGAGGCAGTGCGCATGACCCCCACGGCTCCGGCGGACGCCGGTGTCCGCGCCGCGACGATGGACGACGTTCCAGCCGTGGCGCGCGTTCTCAGTCGCGCGTTCCACACCGATCCGCTCTTTCGATGGTTCTTCCCGAACGAGGACGAGCGCCTGGCCGGGACCGCCCGCGCGTGCGCCCTGATCGCGGGGTTCGGGCACGTGCCGGACGGGACCGCCAGCGTGCACGCGTCGCGCGAGACCCCGGACGGGCCGCCGGTCATCCGCGGCGCGGCCCTGTGGACCCCTCCGGGGGAGCACGTGGAGCGGCCGCTGGCCGTGGTGCGCGCTCTCCCGCACTGGGCGCGGCTGCTGGGGCTCTCGCGACTGCGCCGGGTCGCCCGGTTCATGGGCGAACTGCGCGACGCCGTGCCGGAGGAGCCGCACTGGTACCTGTCGATGCTGGGCACCGACCCGGTGGCGCGCGGCACCGGCGTCGGTGCGCGCCTGCTGCGCGCGGGGCTGGCCCGGGCGGACGCCGACGCCGTGCCGGTCTACCTGGAGACGATGAACGCGGCCAACATCGGCTACTACGAGCACCACGACTTCCGCGTGGTGCGCGCGGTCAACCAGCCGTCGGCGCCGCCGACCTACTGCATGCTGCGCCCCGCTGCGGTCTGAACGCCGAGCAACCGGAGAACGCTCTCCCGCAGCACCGCCGAGGCGGTACGCGCTGGCCGACCGGCCGCGTCGTGCCCCACCCCGCCCGGCGGCGTCCACGGGCCCGGTCTGTCAGCCGGCGCCCTCGCCGAGGGGTCCCGCCACCAGGGTCCGGGCGGCACGGCCGTAGTCGTCGGCGGACAGGTCCGGATCCCAGGCGCGCTGGAGGATGTACCCCTGGACGACACCGAGCAGCACGCGTGCGGCGGCCGTCGCGTCCACGCGCGCCGGGATCTCACCGTGCTCCTGCCCGAGCACGACCCGTTCGCGCAGCTGGTCGAGCACCCCGTCGACCCCGGTTCGCATCGCGTCGCCCAGCGCCGTGTCGCGCAGGGCCTCGCCCCAGGCCTGGACGGCGAGGCGTGTCCGGGAGTCGACGCGGTC
Organism: Nocardiopsis sp. NPDC050513; assembly: GCF_044457925.1. Classification (NCBI taxonomy): domain Bacteria; kingdom Bacillati; phylum Actinomycetota; class Actinomycetes; order Streptosporangiales; family Nocardiopsidaceae; genus Nocardiopsis; species Nocardiopsis sp. NPDC050513. The sequence goes on from NZ_JBITHK010000001.1 coordinate 498,068, forward strand.
CATGGCCTCGATGGTCGCGGGCAGTTCCCCGACGAGCTCGGGGAACGGCCTCCCCCGGGCGATGGACTCCCGTACGACGCTCTGCACCGTGCCGATCGCGTCCGTCGCGATCGCGACGATGATGTCGTCCTTGCTCCTGAAGTAGCGGTAGACCGCGCCCGGGGACAGCCCTGCCTCGTCGATCACGTTCCGCATGGACGTGCGGTGGAAGCCCTCCCGGGCGAAGCACGCGGCGGCCGCGGTGAGGATGTGTTCCCGGCGTTCGGCCAGGTAGGCGTCGGAGACTCGTGGCATGCGCACATCGTAGAACGGACGGTCGTTCTTGACGGACACGCCGCGGTGGTGGATTCTTAAAAAGAACGAACATTCGTTTTTTGGAGTGGCCATGACCGACGTCCTCATCGTGGGTGCGGGCCCGACCGGGCTCGCACTCGCCGCACGCCTGCACGATCTCGGTGTCCGCGTACGGATCATCGACAAGCACGACAGTGTCCTGGAACTGACCAAGTCCGCCGCACTGCACGCCCGAACCCTGGAACACCTGCGCGACCTCGGCGCGGCCGAGGCGGTCCTGGCTGAGGGCCAGCGGGTGGACGTGCTCACCCTGCGCACCGGCCGCCGCGACCGCATCGCCGTCGACTTCCGCACCCTCGCCGACACGTCCTTCCCGTTCATGGTCGACATCCCCCAGGCGCGGACCGAGCACCTCCTCATCGACGGCCTGGCGGAGCGGGGGCTGGAGGTCGAGCGCGGAACCGAGTGCACCGGCGTCGAACAGCACGCGGACGGGGTCCGCGCCACCGTCGCCTCGGACGGCCGCGTACGCACCCTGGAGGCCCGCTGGCTGGTCGGGTGCGACGGATCCCGCAGCACGGTCCGCCGACTGCTCGGGATCGAGCGGACCGGCGCCCCCTACGCCGACGACTGGGTCCTGTGCGACGCCGAGGCCGACTGGCCCCTGCCCCGCAACGAGATGACCTTCTCCGGGGACACCGAGGGGATCTTCGGGGTCTTCCCCCTGCCCGGCGAGCGGCGGTACCGCCTCGCCTACACCGCCACGCCCGGGGTCGAGCCGAGCCTCGCCGACGCCCAGCGCTGCATGGCCCGCACCGGGATCGACGGGACCATCCGGTCCGTCGACCAGTTCTGGACCTTCTCGCTGGCCCATATGCAGGCCGTCCGCTACCGGGACGGCCGCGTCCTCCTCGCCGGGGACGCGGGGCACGTCCACACGCCCTTCGGAGGCCAGGGCCTCAACCTGGGGATCGGGGACGCGATGAATCTGGCCTGGCGGCTGGCCGCGGTCGTCTCCGGCACGGACTCCCGGCTCCTCGACGGCTACCAGGACGAGCGCCACCCCGTCGCCGCCGAGGTCATCGCCTTCACCCACCGCGGCGCCCAGGCGATGCTGCTGCGCGGCGACCCGCGCCGCCACCTGCGCGACGCGGCGCTCTCCGTGCTCCAGTCCTCCGACCGCGCCCGGCGCGCGCTCGCCCGCCGGTTCTCCCAACTCGACCACCACTACCGCCGGGCGGCGGGCAACGGGGGCCGCGCGGGCGGCCTCGTCGGCGGCGACCGACTGCCCGACCTGGAGTTCTTCGACGGCCTCGCCCAGCGGACCCGCCGCCTGCACGACCTGCTCGCGCCCGACCGGCACACCCTCCTGCTCACTGACGCCGGGCGGTCCGACGGGCTCACCGTGCCGGACTCGTGCGCCGTCCGCCTCATCACCCCGGACTGGGCGCGGGCGCGCGACGCGCACGGCGTCCCGACCGCGCTCGACCGGGGACGGTCCGCCGCCCGGTTGTACGGCTCGGCGTACCTGGTCCGGCCCGACCGGCACGTCGCCCGGATCGGTTCCCCCTCGGATCTGGCGTCCGCCCTCGCGCCGCTCGGCGCACGGGGGGAGGTCGGATGAGCGCCTCCGTCGTCCCCCTCCCCCTGGGGTCGTCGACCGTCTACGCCGTCCGGGGGCGGCGCACCGTGCTCGTCGACACCGGCTTCGCCGGCCACGAGGACCGCGTGCTCCGCCGTCTGGTCCGGGCGGGGATCGACCCGGGGTCGGTCTCCCTCATCGTCCTGACGCACTGCCACCCCGACCACGCGGGAGGGGCCGCCGCGCTCCGCCGGCGGCTCGGGGCGCCGGTCGCGGTGCACGCGGCGGAGGCGGCGTGGGCGGAGGCGGGCACGAGTGAGCTGTACGAGCCGCAGGGCGCGTTCGGGCGGATCCTCACATGGACCCTGAACACGCGCTTCCCGGCGTTCAGCCCGGACGTGGTCCTGTCGGACGGCGACGGACTGGACGCCCACGGGGTTCCGGTCGACGTCCTCCACACCCCGGGACACACGCCCGGATCCATCGCCCTGCACCATCGGGAGAGCGGAGACGCCCTGGTCGGGGACCTTCTGGCCGGAAGCATGACGCGCCGCGACCGGCCCGGTCCGCCCTTCCTCGCCCAGGACACCGACTCGATCCGGGACAGCGTGCGGCGGGTCCTGGCCTCGGGCGCCACGCGGTTCCTCTTCGGCCACGGCCGCCCGGCTTCGGCGGCCTCGGTCCGTCGCCTGGCCGCCCCGTGCGGGTAGCCGCCGGACACGCGACGGGGCCGCGCCCCCGGTCTGCACCGGAAGGGACGCGGCCCCGTGCGACGGCGGACCGGGCGTCAGCCGACGCCCTTGCTGAGCGAGCCCAGCAGGTCGCGGTTGAGCTGGGAGATCGTGTCCAGCGGGATGCCCTTCGGGCAGACCGCGGCGCACTCACCGATGTTGGTGCAGCCGCCGAAGTCCTCCTCGTCGTGCTGGTTGACCATCTTCACCACGCGCGTCGCCCGCTCGGGCTGCCCCTGCGGGAGCATGCCCAGGTGGGTGACCTTCGCGGCGGTGAACAGCATGCCGGAGGCGTTCGGGCAGGCCGCCACGCACGCGCCGCAGCCGATGCAGGTCGCGGCGTCGAACGCGCGGTCGGCGTCGGCCTTGGGCACCGGGGTGGCGTGGGCGTCCGGGGCGGTGCCGGTCGGGGCGCTGATGTAGCCGCCCGCCTGGATGATCCGGTCGAACGCGCCCCGGTCCACGACCAGGTCCTTGACCACCGGGAACGCCTTGGCCCGCCACGGCTCCACGGTGATGGTGTCGCCGTCCTTGAAGCTGCGCATGTGCAGCTGGCAGGTGGTGGTGACCTCCGGGCCGTGCGCCTCTCCGTCGATCACGACACCGCAGGCGCCGCAGATGCCCTCGCGGCAGTCGTGGTCGAAGGCGATCGGGTCCTCGTCCTGGAGCGTGAGCTTCTCGTTGAGGACGTCGAGCATCTCGAGGAAGGACATGTCCGGGGAGACGTCCGAGAGCTCGTAGTTGACCATCCGGCCCTCGTCGCCCGGGCCCTTCTGGCGCCATACGCGCAGGGTGATGTTCACTTGTAGCTCCGCTGCTTCATCTCGACGTACTCGTACTCCAGGGCTTCCCTGTGGAGTACGGGCTTCTCGTTCTCGCCACCGAACTCCCAGGCCGCGACGTAGGCGAACTCGTCGTCGTGCCGCAGCGCCTCGCCGTCCTCGGTCTGGCTCTCGGAGCGGAAGTGGCCGCCGCAGGACTCGCGGCGGTGGAGGGCGTCGACGCACATGAGCTCGCCGAGCTCCAGGAAGTCGGCCACGCGGCCGGCCTTCTCCAGGGCCTGGTTGAGCTCGTCGTTGGTACCGAGCACCTTGACGTCGCGCCAGAACTCGGCACGCAGCTCGCGGATGCGCTCGATGGCCTTGGTCAGGCCCTCCTCGTTGCGCTCCATGCCGCAGTAGTCCCACATGATGTGGCCGAGCTCCTTGTGGAAGGAGTCGACGGTGCGGGAGCCGTTGACGGAGAGCAGCTTCTCGATCCGGGAGGTGACCTGCTCCTTGGCGGCGACCGCCTCGGGGTGGCTCTCGTCGATGCTCTCGAACGGGCCGGCCGCCAGGTAGTCGTTGATGGTGTTCGGCAGGACGAAGTAGCCGTCCGCCAGACCCTGCATCAGCGCGCTGGCGCCCAGGCGGTTGGCGCCGTGGTCGGAGAAGTTGGCCTCACCGGTCACGAACAGGCCCGGGATGGTGCTCTGGAGGTCGTAGTCGACCCACAGGCCGCCCATGGTGTAGTGCACGGCCGGGTAGATGCGCATCGGAACCTCGTACGGGTTCTCGCCGGTGATGCGCTGGTACATGTCGAACAGGTTGCCGTACTTGGCCTCGACGGCGGCCCGCCCCATGCGCGTGATCGCGTCCGCGAAGTCCAGGTAGACGCCCAGACCGCCGGGACCGACGCCGCGGCCCTCGTCGCAGACGTTCTTGGCGGCGCGGGAGGCGATGTCACGCGGCACCAGGTTGCCGAAGGACGGGTAGATGCGCTCCAGGTAGTAGTCGCGCTCGTCCTCGGGGATCTGGCGGGGGTCGCGGTCGTCGCCCGTCTTCTTGGGCACCCAGATGCGGCCGTCGTTGCGCAGCGACTCGCTCATCAGGGTCAGCTTCGACTGGTACTCGCCGCTGACCGGGATGCAGGTCGGGTGGATCTGCGTGTAGCACGGGTTGGCGAAGAGCGCGCCCTTGCGGTGCGCGCGCCAGGCGGCCGTCACGTTGCAGCCCATGGCGTTGGTCGACAGGAAGAACACGTTGCCGTAGCCGCCGGTGGCCAGGACCACGGCGTCGGCGAAGTGCGTCTCGATCTCGCCGGTGACCATGTCGCGGGCGATGATGCCGCGCGCCTTGCCGTCCACGACGACGACCTCGAGCATCTCGTGGCGCGTGTTCATCGTGACGCTGCCCGCCGCGACCTGGCGCTCCAGCGCCTGGTAGGCGCCGATCAGCAGCTGCTGACCCGTCTGGCCGCGCGCGTAGAAGGTGCGGGAGACCTGCACGCCGCCGAAGGAGCGGTTGTCGAGGAGGCCGCCGTACTCACGGGCGAAGGGCACGCCCTGGGCGACGCACTGGTCGATGATCTCGACCGACGTCTGGGCCAGGCGGTAGACGTTCGACTCGCGGGAGCGGAAGTCGCCGCCCTTGACGGTGTCGTAGAACAGCCGGTGGATGCTGTCGCCGTCGTTGCGGTAGTTCTTGGCCGCGTTGATGCCGCCCTGGGCCGCGATGCTGTGCGCGCGGCGCGGGCTGTCCTGGTAACAGAAGGACGTGACGTTGTAGCCCGCCTCGCCCAGGGTCGCGGCGGCCGAGGCCCCGGCCAGGCCGGTGCCGACGATGATGACCGAGAGCTTGCGCCGGTTCGCGGGGTTGACCAGCTTGGCCGAGAAACGGCGCTTGTCCCAGCGCTCGTTGATCGGGCCCTCGGGCGCCTTCTCGTCCCGGATCGGAGCGCCCTCGATGTACAGGTCGTTGTCAGACATTGCTCACCAGTCCAAAGGTGACCGCCAGCGGCGGGAGAAGGAAGCCGACGGTCACGACCAGCGCGATGGCCACGGCGACGGCGTTGATCTTGCCCTGCCGGTCGGCCCTGTTGACGCCGAGCGTCGCCGCGCCACTCCAGATGCCGTGCCGCAGGTGGAAGCCGACCGCGATGACCGCCGCCACGTAGAACAGGGTCACGTACCAGTACTCGGGCTGGAATCCGTTGACGAGCCGCTCGTAGGGACTGTCGGAGGCGCCGCCCGGCGCGATGGCGTTCACCGTCAGGTGCAGGATGTGGAAGATCACGAAGAGCGCGATCAGGAGCCCGCCCCAGCGCATGGTGTAGGACGCGTACGTGCGCCGCACGCGCTTGGTCACCTGGTACCGGCTGACACCGCCGCGCGCGCGGTTGTCGCGCCGTGTGAGGACCACGGCGCAGTAGATGTGGATGAGGACGGCCGCCAGGAGGACGACCCGTGCGATCCACAGGAAGCCCTCATGCGGCAGGAGCGGGTAGCCGAGGTCGCGGAGCCCCTCGGCGTAGCCGTCGAAGGCCTCCTGGCCCAGGAAGACTTTGAGGTTGCCGTACATGTGCGCGATCAAATACAGCACGAGGATCGCGCCGGTGACCGCCATCGCTGCCTTGAGCGCCACCGTGGACCCGTAGGCCGTAGACCGCTTCTTGGTCAAGGTACTGTTCGCCACAGCCTGCCACTTTAAAATCGAGATAAGTCTGACGTCCAAGTCATCAGGACCCTGGTGTCCATAGCCCTAGGCTATGAAGCATGCAGTTCCAGCAGCTCGCGTACTTCGTCGCGGTAGCCCGTACACGCCATTTCACCCGCGCAGCCGAGCTTTCGCGCGTCGCGCAACCCAGCTTGAGCAAACAGATCCGCAGCCTTGAGCGGGAGTTGGGAGCACCGTTATTCAGTCGTGCCAGGGGAAACATCACACTCACACCGGCGGGTGAGGCGCTGCTGCCGCTGGCCCAGCGGATGCTGACCGACCTGGAGACGGCCCGCCGCGAGGTCGCGGAGCTGGCCGGGGTCCGCCAGGGGCGGGTGCGGCTGGGCGCGACCCCGTCACTGTGCGCGGGGCTGCTGGCCGACGTGCTCGCGGACTTCCACACCCGCTTCCCCGGCATCGAACTCCAGGTCGAGGAGAGCGGTTCGCGCGACCTGATCCGCGACCTCGGGCGCGGCGAGCTGGACCTGGCGCTGATCATCCTCCCCCTGCAGAGCAGCGACCCGGACTTCGCCACCACGCCGATCCTGCGGGAGAACCTGGTGGTGGCCAGCCCGATGAGCCAGCCCTCGCCGAACGGCCGCGCCTCGATCCGCATCACCGAGCTGCAGGGCCGCCCCCTCGTCATGTTCCGGCGCGGATACGACGTGCGCGAGGCGACGCTGCGGGCGTGCCGGGCCGCGGGGTTCGACCCCGAGCTGGCCGTGGAGGGCGGGGAGATGGACGCCGTCCTCCGGTTCGTGGAGGCGGGGCTCGGCCTGGCGGTCGTGCCGAGCATGGTGCTGCGCAACCGCCCCGGCCTGCGCGGGACCCCCCTCGCCCGCCCCCGACTGCTGCGGACGGTGGCGCTGGCGCACCGCAAGGACGTGGAACCGTCGCACTCGGCGGACGCCTTCCGCCGCCACCTCAACCGGTACCTGCTGGCCCTGACCCCGCAGGAGCTGGGCCCGGACCTGGAGGTGCTGATCTCGGCCATGGACGCGGGCGCGCCCGAGGGGACGGCGGACCCCGCGCGGGGAGCGGACGGCGCGTAGCCAGGCCGCGGGGAAGCCGCGCTCCAGAACCGGACGAACCACAAGAACAGGTCGGAAGGTAGCAGCTTCCCCACGATTCACCCCCTTTACCACAAAGGGTGAAAACCACGAAAACGACATTCGCCCCAAAAGCCTATAATTTCGAGCAAAACCAGCCCCGGGAGTGGCGTATTTCACATACGTTCACTCCATGTTTCTTGGCCACTGGAACGTGACCGTGATCACAGCGCCCTAACGTTGCGTTGCAGCACGGCTTCGCTACTGCTTCTCCCCAGCCGTCCAGCACGCACGGAGAGCGGCCGCGGCCACGGGGAGCGCGTTGGCCCACCCGCGAGCCGAGGGCCCCTCCTCAGAGAGGTGGAGACCACGGTGACCTCGTCACAGAGAGCGCGTCCGGACAGCGGCCGGGTGCGCATCGCCCAGCGCACACTGCGCACCGACCGATGGTGGCTCGGACCGACCCTCACCACACTGGGCCTGGCCGCCTTTCTCGTCTACGGCACGGTCCGCGTGTTCCAACAGGACCACTACTGGGTCCAGGAGTACCACTACCTGACCCCGTTCTACTCGCCGTGCCTGGCGCAGCAGTGCGCGCCGGACGCGGCCCTGTTCGGGCGGCTCCCCGTGGAGTTCCCGCCCTTCGTCCCCTACGCCCTGGTCAGCCTGCCGATCCTGCTGCTGTTCCGGGTGACCTGCTACTACTACCGCAAGGCCTACTACCGGTCGGTGTGGCAGGCGCCCACCGCCTGCGCCGTGCGCGAGCCGCACCGCTCCTACACCGGCGAGACCCGGCCGCTCATGCTCCCCCAGAACGGCCACCGCTACTTCTTCTACGCCGCCTTCGCCATCACGGCCGTCAACACGTGGGACATGGGGATCGCCTTCCTCCACGGCACCGACGGCGGGTTCGGGATCGGCGTCGGCAACCTGGTCATGCTCGTCAACGTGCTCATGCTCTGGGGGTACACGCTCAGCTGCCACTCCTGCCGCCACGTCTTCGGCGGTCGCCTGCGCAGCTTCGGCACCCGGCCCGTCCAGTACTGGATGTGGACGCGGCTGTCCGCGCTCAACAACCGGCACATGTACTTCGGCTGGTTCAGCATCGCCACCCTCATGACCACGGACGCCTACATCGCCCTCGTGGCGAGCGGCGCCATCACCGACCTGCGGATCCTCAACTGAGCCCCGGGGAAGGAAGACATCCGTACATGCCCTCCACAGCAGAACCCGACATCACCCGGTACGCCTACGACGTCGTGGTGATCGGCGCGGGCGGAGCCGGGCTCCGCGCGGCGATCGAAGCCCGGGAACAGGGAAAGCGCACGGCCGTCATCTCCAAGTCCTTGTTCGGCAAGGCGCACACCGTGATGGCCGAGGGCGGCGCCGCCGCCGCACTCGGCAACGTCAACCCCGCCGACGGATGGCGGGTGCACTTCCGCGACACGCTCCGCGGCGGCAAGTTCCTCAACGACCCGCGCATGGCCGAACTCCACGCCCGCGAGGCGCCCGAACGCATCCTGGAACTGGAGTACTGGGGCGCGCTGTTCGACCGCACCGAGGACGGGCGGATCAGCCAGCGCAACTTCGGCGGGCACGAGTACCCCCGCCTCGCCCACGTGGGCGACCGCACCGGACTGGAGATGATCCGCACCCTCCAGCAGCGGGTGGTGGCGCTCCAACAGGCCGACGCCGCCGAGTTCGGCGATCCGGAGGCCCGCCTGCGGGTGTTCGCCGAGACCGCGGTCACCCGGCTGCTCACCGAGGAGGCCTCCGACGGTCGGCTCGGCCGGATCCTCGGCGCGTTCGGGTACCGGCGCGTGGACGGCGGATTCGTGCTCTTCGAGGCGCCGACGGTCATCCTGGCCACCGGCGGCATCGGCAAGGCGTTCCGGACCACGTCCAACTCCTGGGAGTACACCGGCGACGGCCACGCGCTCGCCTTGCGAGCCGGGGCCTCCCTCATCAACATGGAGTTCGTCCAGTTCCACCCGACCGGCATGGTCTGGCCGCCGTCGGTCAAGGGCATCCTCGTCACCGAGTCGGTGCGCGGCGACGGCGGGGTCCTGCGCAACTCCGAGGGCGCGCGGTTCATGTTCGACTACGTGCCCGACGTCTTCCAATCCCAGTACGCCGAGACCGAGGAGGAGGCCGACGGCTGGTACTCCGACCCCGCCGGGCACCGCAGGCCGCCCGAACTGCTGCCCCGCGACGAGGTGGCGCGCGCGATCAACAACGAGGTCAAGGAGGGGCGGGGGTCCCCGCACGGCGGGGTGTTCCTGGACGTGTCCACCCGCCTGTCCGCGGAGGAGATCCGCACACGGCTGCCGTCCATGCACCACCAGTTCAAGGAGCTGGCGGACGTGGACATCACCGCGGAACCGATGGAGGTCGGCCCCACCTGCCACTACGTCATGGGCGGGGTGCGCGTGGACGCCGACACCGCCGCCTGCGACGTGCCCGGGCTGTTCGCGGCGGGCGAGGTCGCGGGCGGCATGCACGGGTCCAACCGGCTGGGCGGCAACTCCCTGTCCGACCTGCTCGTCTTCGGGCGGCGGGCCGGACTCGGGGCGAGCGCCTACCTCGACTCCCTGGACGGCTCGGAGCCGCCGCGCGCCGCCGTGGAACGCGCGGCCGCCCAGGCGGTCGCCGAGGCGCTGTACCCGCTCAAGCAGGGGGACGGCGTCAACCCGTACGACGTGCACGGCGAACTCCAGGACACGATGAACGACCTGGTCGGCATCATCCGGCGCGGCCCCGAGATGGAGCGGGCCCTGGAACGCCTGGACGAGCTGGAGGAGCGCTCGCGTCTGCTCAGCGCGCCCGGCGACCGGGTGTACAACCCGGGCTGGCACCTTGCCCTCGCACTGCCGAACATGATCCTGGTGTCGCGGGCGGTCACCGCCGCCGCACTCGAACGGACCGAGTCCCGCGGCGGGCACACGCGCGACGACCATCCGGAGATGTCACCCGAGTGGCGGCGGGTCAACCTGGAGGTCAGGGCGGGCCGCGACGACGGTGTGACGCTGTCGCGGCGGCCGATCGCCGACGTCCCGCGCGCGTTGCTGGACCTGTTCGACCGCGACGAGCTGGCCAAGTACCTGACCAAGGAAGAGCTGCCCGAGGACCCCGAGCCGGGCGGGGCGGCGGAGGACACGGCGGTTGAGGAGGGCCGGTCATGAGCGACCGTAGGTTCCGGGTGTGGCGCGGTTCCGGCGACGACGGACGGCTGACCGAGTACACCGTGGAGGTCCACGAGGGCGAGGTCGTGCTGGACGTGCTGCACCGCCTCCAGGCCACGCAGGCGCCCGACCTGGCAGTGCGATGGAACTGCAAGGCGGGCAAGTGCGGGTCGTGCTCGGTGGAGATCAACGGCAGACCACGGCTCTCGTGCATGACCCGGATGAGCGTGTTCGAGCCCGACGAGGTCGTCACCGTGACGCCGATGCGCACCTTCCCCGTGGTCCGGGACCTGGTGTGCGACGTGGGGTTCAACTACCGGAAGGCGATGGAGATCCCGTCCTTCACCCCCGATCCCGCCACCGGCCCCGGTGACTTCCGCATGGCCCAGGTGGACGTCGAGCGGTCGCAGGAGTTCCGCAAGTGCATCGAGTGCTTCCTGTGCAACAACGTGTGCCACGTGATCCGTGACCACGAGGAGAACATGGAGCACTTCTCGGGACCGCGGTTCCTCATGCGCGTCGCCGAACTGGAGATGCACCCGGAGGACACCGCCGACCGGCGCAGGATCGCGCAGGACGATTTCGGGATGGGGTACTGCAACATCACCAAGTGCTGCACGGAGGTGTGCCCGGAAGGCATCCACATCACCGACAACGCGCTGATCCCGCTCAAGGAGCGCGTGGTGGACCGCAAGTACGACCCGCTCGTCTGGCTCGGATCGAAGATCGGCGTGCGCCCCAAGGACACCCCGATCGTGCCGAACATCCGACGTCCCGCCGACAGGGACTGAGGCCCGGCGCCGTGCGGGGCGGAGGTCCGCCGCCCCGCACGGGTGGTCAGTCCGTGAAGACGAACGGAAGGCTGCGGACGAGGCCGGCGGTTTCCGACCTTCGCTGGGTCTTCGGCGCAGGAATCCGTGGGTGTGAAGAGAAGACCAGGCAACGCCCTTCCGTGGAATGGGCCGGAAGAATTCCACTCCTCTCCGCGTCAGGCCCGTCCAGAGCACTCGCCACACGTAGATGAGCTCATTCCAGGGCCGGAAAACCACTGGGAGCCCGGCCCGTGCCCGTGGAAGACTGTGCGCCATGACCGACGATCGCGCCGACGTGCTGCGCAGGCAGTTCGACCTCACCTGGGCACTGTTCGAGTACCACCTGGACCGCCTGGTCCCCGAGGACTTCCTCTGGGAGCCCGCCGCGCTCTGCTGGACCATGCGGGACGCGGAGGGCGGTTGGGTCCCCGACTGGGCCGACACCGAACCCGACCCCGTGCCCGTGCCGACCATCGCCTGGCTCTCCTGGCACATCGGCTGGTGGTGGGGGATCACCCGGGACCACCTGGCCGGGCGCACCCCCAGGGAGCGGGACGAGGTCCGCTGGCCCGGCCCGGACAAGTCCGTGGCCTGGCTCCGCGACCTGGGCGAAGGGTGGTCGCGGGAGATGTCCCGCCCCCTCGATCTCGACGCTGCCGCGCCCTTTCCCTGGCCGGAGGGCAGTGGAATGACCGTCGCGGACACCGTGGCCTGGGTGAACGCCGAACTCATGAAGAACGCCGCCGAGATCGGACAGCTGCGGCTGCTGCGCGCGGCCCGGTAGCGGAACCCGCGCAACGGCTACCGCGGCGGGGACACGCCTGGCCGCCATGGGGCGCGACCCGACCCTGTAGCATGCGGCGCACCGAGACATCGTCGTGAAGTCTCCGCCCCGGATCTCCTGCCGCGGGCGGTTCCCCCACCGAGGACGGAGAAGCGTGCCCTCGACCTTCGACTACCAGCTCCCGTTCCCGCCGAACCAGGTGTGGAACACGCTGCCCGCCGCCGTGCAGCGCACCAAGAAGGCCTCGGGCGCGGGGAACCCGGTGCCGGGCGGCGGCTACCGCTACTCCTTCTCCACCGGCATGAGCTGGCGTACCTGGGGGTTCACCGTGTTCGTCGACCTCTACTCGCTCCCCCAGGGCACGCAGATCCGGGTCTCGCCCAGCATGAACCTGGGCCTGGTCGACTGGGGAGAGGGCCGCGACATCGCCAACGAGCTGCATCTGCACCTCACGAACCTGCTCCAGGCGCAGAGCGGCCACGGCCAGGGGCCGCGGCCCGGCTGGTAGCCGTCGGCAGGAGCGATGTCCTTCTCCGACCACATGCGCCGCGCGGCGGAGCACGCCCTGTCCGCCGTCCCGTCCGACGTCTACCTGGTCGGGATGCGCATCGAGGGCGTCGACCAGGACCCCCGTCGCCCCTACCTCGCGCTGGGCTACAACACCGAGTCGCACTACCGGTCCGAGATGCGGCGCCAGTCCTCCCCCGACCCGCTGGAGGTGCGCTGGCTCTACGCCCACTGGATGCTGGACGTGGAGCGGGAGGCGTTCATCGGCCACCCCGAGGCCGACCCCGAGGGCGCCGCGCTGCTCCTCCGGGACGCCGAGCGGCTGGGGCTGCGGTACGGCGTTCCCGACGATGAGGTGAGCGACAACGCCGGGGCCGAGGAGGAGCGGCTGACCGCCCACTTCGACGGCCTGTGCGTGGACCTCGCCCGCCATCTGCACCGCAGCGGCCGCCTGGCCGAGATCCTGGGCCGCCCGACACCCGTCATCCTGTACGACATGTTCCGCGGCGACGCCGAGATCGCCCTCAGCACGGCGGCGAACCCGCCCGAGTTGCTGACCGGCTTCCTCTCCTTCTACGAGGGCGCCGGGGCCGTCAGCCGAGCCGGCGGGCCAACACCTGTCCCGGCCACGCACCGAACAGGAATCGTTCGGTGGGGGTGAAGCCCTGGCGCCGGTAGAAGGCGACCAGCTCCCCTCCGCCGCCCGCCCAGCAGTCGACGCGCAGCAGCGCGACACCCGCCCGCCGCGCCTCCTCCGCGGCATGGGCCAGCAGCGCCGCCCCGACTCCCCGGCCGGCGTGCCGTCGGTCGGAGACCAGCAACCGGACATACCGCTCGGGTTCGTCGGCGGGCGCGATCGGCATCCTGGTACTGGGCGCGGAGTGCAGCACCAGGGCACCGGCGGGAACTCCGTCCAGCTCCGCGATGTACGGGGTGAGCTCGGCGGTGTACCGCTCGACGCGCTCCACCCCTCCGGGCTTGCGCGAGAAGGGTGTCGTACCCCACTGCTCGGTGTTGCCGCGCTCGTTCATCCAGACCACCGCGGCGTCCAGCATGTCCAGAACCGCCGGTGCGTCGGCCGGGTCGCCCGGTCTGATCCGCAGGCCCTGCGTCGTCTCGTCCACGGCGGAAGCCTAGACCACGCCGTGACCTCCCCGGCTATCCGCCGACCGCCGTGCCCACCGGCTCGGGCGCCTCCTCGTCCCGTTCGGAGCCGGGGGTGTGCACCCGCTCCAGGCGGGCTCCCTCCACGTCGACGTCCGGCAGGATCCGGTCCAGCCACCGCGGCAGCCACCAGGCCTTGTCACCGGCCAGGTGCAGCAGCGCGGGGATCAGCGTCAGCCGCACCGCGAACGCGTCCACCAGGACACCGAACGCCAGGGCGAAGCCCACCGGCCTGATCATGGCGGTGTGGGAGAAGATGAACCCCGCGAACACCGAGATCATGATGACCGCGGCCGCGGTGACCACCGCGCGCCCCGCGAGCAGCCCCTTCTGGACCGCCACCCGGGCGGGCGACCCGTGGACGTAGGCCTCGCGCATGCCGGATCCCAGGAACAGCATGTAGTCCATCGCCAACCCGAACAGGATGCCCACCATGATCGTCGGCAGGAAGCTCAGCACCGGTCCGGGGGACTCGACGCCGAACACGGCGCCCAGCCACCCCCACTGGTAGATGGCCACCACACCGCCGAGCGCGGCGGCGAAGGACAGCACGAACCCGAGCGTCGCCACGACCGGCACCAGGAGCGAGCGGAACACCACGAGCAGGATGACCAGCGAGAACCCCACGACCACCGCGAGATAGCCGGGAAGGGCGTCGCTGAGCTTGTCGGACACGTCGATGTTGCCGCTGGCCGTTCCGGCCACGCCCAGCTCCGCGCCGTCGTCGAACGGGTCCAGCCCGCGCAGCTCGTGGACGAGCGCCTCGGTCGACTCGCTCGACGGCCCCTCGGCCGGCACGACCTGGAACACGGCCACGCTCCGGTCGTCGGACAGCGCGACCGGCGCGACCGCCTCCACCGCGTCCCGCCCGGCGATCGCCTCGGCGACGTCCAGCTGCCGGGCGACGGCCTCCTCCTCCGAGTCCGACCCCGGCAGGTCCGCCACGACGACGAGCGGCCCGTTGGCCCCCGCCCCGAACGCCTCGTCCACGGCCGTGTAGGCGCGGTACTGGGTGGAGTCGTGCGCCTCGGTCGACCCGTCCGGAAGCCCCAGGCGCAGTTCGAGGGCGGGTACCGCGACGACCAGCAGCACGGCGGTCACCAGCACGACCCGGGCGACGGCTCCCAGGGTGCCCATCGTGCGCACGGGGGCGTCGCCGTCCTCGGCGGGGGCCGACCCCCGCCGGGCCCGCTCCCCGCGGGACAGGACGCGCTCGCCCACCAGCGACAGCAGCGCGGGGGTGAGGGTCACCGCCACAAGCACAGCGACCGTGACGGCGAGGGCGCCGACGTTCCCCATCATCCCGAGGAAGCCGATCCCGGTCAGGTTGAGTCCGAGCAGAGCCACGAGCACCGTGGCGCCGGCGAACACCACGGCGTTGCCCGCCGTGCCGTTGGCCAGGGCGATCGACTCCCGCACGTCCAGGCCCCGCCGCATCTGTCGGCGGTGCCGGTGGATGATGAACAGCGCGTAGTCGATCCCGACGGCCAGACCGAGCATCATGCCCAGGATCGGCGTCACCGACGACATGGCCACCAGGTCCGACAGCGCCAGCGCGCCGAGCACCGCCACGAGCACGCCGACGAGCGCCTGCACGAGCGGCAGTCCGGCGCCGATCAGGGTGCCCAGCATGATGACGAGGACGATCGCGGCCACGGCGAGGCCGACCGCCTCACCGACGCCGAAGACCTCGGGGGGCGTCATGGCGATGTCCGAGCCGAAGTCGGTGTCGACGCCCGGGATCTCCTCGAAGGCCGCGATGACGGCGTCCTTGGTCTCCTGGGCGACCTCGTTCTGCTCCTCCGTGAAGGCCACCGTGACCAGGGCGGTGGCTCCGTCCTCGGACACCACGCGGATGCCGTCGGACAGCTCCAGGAGGCGCGCGCCCTGATCCAGGCTCTCCTCGCCCTCCTCCAGCTCGGCGAGGCGACCCTCCAGCTCCTCGATCTGCGGCTCGACGAGGTCGAGCGTCCCCGCCTCCTCCGCCTGCGCACGGGCGGCCTCCAGCCCGGCTTCGATCTCCTCACGGCCGCCGGTGATCTCGGCGCGGCCCTCCTCGATCTCCGCCCGCTGCGCCTCCCGCCCCGCCTCGATCCCGAACGGGTCCGCGGCGGACTCGACGCCGTCGACCGACTCGGCCTCCTCGACGCGGTCGGCGATGTCGGCGCGTTGGCCGTCGGTGAAGGGTTCTCCGTCCTGGGTGCGCAGGACGACGGTGCCCGTCCCGCTGCCCATCCCGGAGAACTCGTCGGCGAGCCGGTCGCTGACCTCCGTGGTCGGGGTGCCGGGGAGGGAGAAGCTCTCCTCCAACTCTCCGGCGAAGAGTGCGTAGGCCCCCGCGGCGGCCACGAGTGCGGCCAGCCACAGGACGATCACGGTCCGCGCGCGCCCGGCGGCGCCGCGACCGAGTCGGTAGAGCAGTTCTGCCATGGTCAACTTCCGGTGTCGTGGTGGGGAGCGGAGATCAGGCGAACCCGTCGCGCAGGGTGGTGAACAGGCGTTCCTGGAGGTCGTTCCAGACCTGTCGGGTCTCGGGGGTGTCGACCGCGCCCGTGGCCCGGTCCCAGTGGTGGAGCACCGCCATGAGTCCGGCGATGAACGAGGCCACCAGGATGTGCACGTCGAAGGGGTCGGCGTCGGGGTGGTGGCGTTCCAGGGTCCCCGCGAGGGAGGCGCTGAACTCGTTCATCACCCGGTCGACGAGGAGCAACTCCCGGTGCGAGAGGTCCCGCTTTGGGCCGCCGAGGACCCCGGTCAGGTAGGTGATGGTGGAGAGGAGGTCGGTCTCGCGGAGGGCGTCGGCGAACTGGTCCGCCATCGACCCCGCGCCGCCCTCCGCCCTGGCCGCGATGCTGCGGCGCAGGGTGTCGGTCAGATCGCTGACGGCCTCGTCGCACACCTCCATGACGACGTCGTCGAGGGAGGAGAAGTGGTTGAACACCGTCCGCCTGGCCACGTCCGCCCGTTCCGCCAGTTCGTCGACGGTGAAGGTCGGCCCGCTCCGCTCGTCGATGAGCTCCGCGGCTGCGTTGATGATCGCGCGGCGGTGGCGGGCCTTGAGCGCTTCGCGACGGTTCGCGGCGGGCGGCGTGGTGTGGGCCATGACGTCACACTAGAAGCTTCTTGCACTGGAGTGCACAGATGCATCGAGTGCAATGGATCACGTCGGTTTCCAACGCGACGTCGGGTCACCGAGGGCCTGGTGCCGCAGGGGATCAACCGGAAACCCTCCCACCTCGCTCCCCCAGGAGGCAGGGGAGTGCGTGCCCGCCTCGGGTCACCGAAGGGGGGTTGGCGTCGACCTGTTCGCGGCTCCCCAGCGGGCTGGGTGTGGTGTTTTACTGCCCCGGTCACCGGTGGGGGTGTGGCTCGTCCGGAGGGCGTGTTCGCGCAGCGAATTCGTTCCGGAGGGCGAGGTCCCTCACCTACCGTCACCCCGGACGGTCCACAGATATGCAGAAGGCGGCCACCACGTGGGAACGTGATTCCGAAGTGATGACACCCCCGACCCCAGGAGCGGGGGGTGGACGGTCCAGCAAACACCCGCCCCAAGCCCCACACAGGTCCGCACACCCGTCACCGGAAAGGGGGTCTACACCCTCCCCGCCCGCCCAACCACAGGGGGGTTAGGGAAAACCCTCCCCGCCCGCCCAACCACAGGGGGGTTACTGAGGGACCGGTACAGGACCACAGGGGGGGTTGCTGAGACCCGACCGGTACGGCACCACAGCGAAGCCAGGCAACCTCTCCACCTCCCCACCTCCCCACCCACTCGGCCCCAGGGATCGGCCGGGGACCCCGCACGGGAGCGGCGACGCCCACGCCATGAATCCACCGGTCCACGCCCCACCGGCCCACTCCACACCCCACCGGCCCACACCCCCACAGGGCGTCAGAAGCCCCGGTCGGCCCATTCCTCCAGATGCGCCGCGGCCTCGGCGACGGTGGTGGACTCGCCGTGCCCGGGGTGGACGACGGTCTCCGGCGGCAGGTCGACCAGATGGTCGCGGATGCTGGCGATGATCGTCGGGAAGTCCGAGAACGGCTGTCCCGTGGCGCCAGGCCCGCCGGGGAAGAGCGTGTCCCCGCTGAACAGCGTGCCGATCTCCGGCGCGTACAGGCAGACCCCGCCGGGTGTGTGCCCCGGGGTGTGCAGGACCTTCAGCTCCACTCCCCCGGCGACCAGGGTCTCCCCGTGCAGGAGCGGGGCGTCCGGCTCGCGGTTCGGGTGGACGTGGTGCCAGAGCTCGGCGTCGTCGGGGTGCAGCAGGATCGGGGTGTCGGTGAGGTCGGCCAGGGCGACAGCCGCGTTGACGTGGTCGCTGTGCCCGTGGGTGCACACGATCGCCATGAGTTCGCGGTCGCCCAGGCCCCGGGCGATGCGCTCATGGTCGTGGGCGGCGTCGATGACGACGGCGGAGTCGGCGTCCCCGACGATCCACACGTTGTTCTCGACGTCGAACTCGCTGCCCTCGAGGCTGAAGACGCCCGAGGTGCGGAGTCTCTCCACGGGGGGAGGGGCACTCGACAAGGCTCACCACCTGTACGTGTCGCGGGCGGGTCCGGCGCTCTGAGCCTATCCCCCGATTCCCCCGGCACACACGGCTTCCCGCCGAACGCGGGTCAGTGCCCGCCGGGTTCGAAGTCGCGCCGCAGGGTGTAGGGCTGGATGAGGCCGAGGCCGTGCGCGTGGCGGGCCCGCACCTTCACCACCTGGAGCCCGTCCTCGCCCGCGAGGCTCTCGGCGAGGCTGTCGTCGATGAGGACGGTCCCGGGGCGGGCGAAGGAGGTCAGGCGGCTGGAACGGTTGACGGTCGTGCCGAACACGTCCCCGTGCAGGGTGAGGACGGGCCCGTAGGCGACGCCGACCCGCACGTCGGGGACCTCCACGTGGGTCTTGACGCCGGAGGCCAGGCGCAGCGCGATGTCGGCGGCCTCACGCGGGGAGTCGGCGACGTAGAGCACCTCGTCGCCGAGGGTCTTGACCACCCGTCCGCCGCCGGAGGCGACGATGTCGGCCGCGGTGGCCTCGAACCCCTCGACCACCTCGGCCAGCTCTACCTCGTCGAGTTCACGGCTGAGCGTGGTGAAGGAGACCAGGTCCGCGAAGCCGACGATGAGCGGGTAGTAGTTGGGGACGATGTCGCTGTTGTTGGACATCACCGCCAGGGTGCGTGCGGTGGACGCGGCCAGCTGGCGCCGCCAGATGTGCAGCAGCAGCCGCTCGACGTCGGGCAGGAGCTCCTTGACCCGGTTCATCAGCGGGCTGGCCGCGGCCTCGTCGCCGTCCTTGAAGATGAGCGTGCTGAGGATGCTCGTCTGCCAGTCGGCGAGGCGGGCCATCGTCTGCCCCATGGCGCGAGCGAAGCGGACGACGCCCTCCTCGTCCAGGACGCCCTCCTCCATCAGGGAGTGGGCGATGCGCAGGGCCTCGACGTCGCTCTCGGCGAAGACGGGGTCGTCGTCGCCCTGCGTGGGGAAGCCCAGGGCACGCCAGACGCGGCCCGCGAGTTCGGCGTCGGCTCCGGAGAGCTCGACCGCCTGCTGCCTGCTGTAGACCGGTTCACCGCCGAGCAGGACGGACTCGATCGCTTTCGGGTCGGGACGCGACGGCATACGTTCTCTCTCAGACCATCCCCGCCTGGGCGGGGAACCAGCACTTCGTCACTGGGCCGACGGTGCGGCGCCGCGCGGCGCGCGGCGCCCGGGTTCATTCCGGCGGTTCCCCTCCAGCTTACGCCCGGGGTTCCGAACGGCCAGGGCCGGGCCCTGACCGTCGGTGACGAACCAGGCCCACAAGGTCACCGCGCGGTGAAGACCGTCACCGGTCCCGGGACCGCAGCCGGACGCCCGGACGCGCGAAGGCGCGGCCTGACCCGTTCGGACGCGGACGCAACCGACAACGTTCCGCGGGCCCGCCGCGTTCCCGGCCGGGCGTTCCGCCCGGTCAGGCGCCGGGGCGCACGTGGACGACGTCGCCCGCGCTGAGCGCCCGGGTCCCGCCCGGCGCGTCCACCACGAGCCTGGCGTGGTGGTCGACGGCGGTCGCGGTGCCCTCCAGCAGCGCACCGCCGGGTAGGTGGACGCGGACCCGTCGGCCCACGGTCACGCACATCCCCCGGTAGGCGTCGGCGAGTCCGCTGGCCTCGGCGTCCCCGTCGGCGGCCGACCACGCGGCGTACAGCTCCTCGAAGCCGCCCAGGACGGCGCCGAGCAGCGCGGAGCGGTCCAGATCGGTGGCACCCTCCCCGCGCAGGGAGGCCGCGGTGTCCACGGGAAGTTCGCCGCGGGTTTGGGAGACGTTCACACCCATGCCGACCACGACCGCCGGGGCGTCGGGGTCGGAGAAGTCCGCCTCGGAGAGGATGCCCGCCAGCTTGCCGTCGCCGGGCGCGCCCCCGGCCCGGACCCCGGCCCGGACCTCGGCGGGGACGATGACGTCGTTGGGCCACTTCAGCGCGGCCCCGACCCCGGACACCCGGCGGACCGCGCCGACCGCGGCGACGCCCATGAGCATCGACAGCCAGCCGAGGGTGTCGGCGGGAACGGTGATGCGCAGCAGGACGGAGAAGGTGAGCGCGGCGCGGTCGGGGGTGGTGAAGTCGCGCCCGAGACGGCCGCGCCCGGCGGTCTGGTGCTCGGTGGCCAGCACGCTGCCGTGCGGCGCCCCGGCCTTGGCCCGCGCGAGGAGTTCGGTGTTGGTGGAGCCCACGGCGGGGAGCACGTCGACGCCGCGCCACATCCCTCCGGGGCGCGCCAGGGCGGCGTTGAGCGCCACCGGGTCGAGCGGCGGTCGGAGGACGTCGTCGGTGTCGTGAGCCATGCACCCATTACAGCAGCGCGGGAATCCCTGGGGAGAACCCTCTCCCGTCCCGAGCACGACCGCGCACCCTTCCCGAGCACGACCGCGCCCCCACACCCTTCCCGAGCACGACCGCGCCCCCGCACCCTTCCCGAGCACGACCGCGCCCCCGCACCCTTCCCGAGCACGACCGCGCCCCCGCACCCTTCCCGAGCACGGGGGCACGTCGCGTCCGTCCGCGTCAGCCGGTGTTCTGGAGTCCGGCCGCCACACCGTTGACCGACAGCAGGAGCAGGCGCTCCAGGTGCTGCTGGTCCTGTTCGGACAGGGAGTCGGCCTCCTCGCCCCGCAGCGCCTCCAGCGCCCGCAGCTGGAGGTGCGACAGCGCGTCCACGTACGGGTTGCGCAGGTCCACCGCGCGCGAGAGCACCGCGCGGTTCTCCAGCAGGCGGCTGTGCCCCGTCACCTTGAGCACCAGTTCGCGTGTGCGGTCGTACTCGGCCAGCACCCGCTCGCTCAGTTCCGGCCGCCCGCCCAGCGCCAGGTAGCGCTCGGCGATCGTGCGGTCGGTCTTGGCCAGGCTCATCTCCGCGTTGTCCAGCAGCGACGCGAACATCGGCCACTCGCGGTAGGCCTGCTGGAGCACCGAGACGTCCTCGACGGCCGCCAGGCCGGTGCCCAGGCCGTACCAGCCGGGCAGGTTCACGCGGGTCTGCGTCCACGCGAACACCCACGGGATCGCCCGCAGGTCCCCCAGCCCCTTGGCGGCGCCGCGCCGCGACGGACGCGAGCCCAGGCGCAGCTCCCCCAGCTCCTCCAGCGGGCTGACCTGGGAGAACCACACCGCGAAGCCCTCGGTGCCGATCAGCTCCAGGTAGGTCTCCTGCGCCGCCGCCGCGATGGTGTCCGCGAACGGTCGGAACCGCTCGGCCGCCGAGCGCTCGCGCTCCTGCACGGCGTCGGTCGATGCCATGAGGATCGCGTGGCCCACCTGCTCGACGTGGCGGCGGGCGATCGCGGGCTGGCCGTAGCGGGCGAAGATGACCTCGCCCTGCTCGGTCACCTTGAACCGGCCGCCGACCGAACCCGGCGCCTGCGCGAGCAGCGCACGGCTGGCCGGGCCGCCACCGCGGCCCAGGGACCCGCCCCGGCCGTGGAAGAGGGTCAGTCGCACGTCGTGCTCGCGCGCCCACGCGGCCAGTCGGGCCTGGGCGTCGTACAGCCGCAGCGTGGCGCTGACCGGGCCGACGTCCTTGGCCGAGTCGCTGTAGCCGAGCATGACCTCGATCCGCCGGCCGGACTCCGCCAGGCGGCGCTGGACCCCCGGCAGCTCCAGCATGCCGGCGAGGACGTCGGGCGAGGCGTCCAGGTCGGCGCCCGTCTCGAACAGCGGGATCACGTCCAGGACGGGGACCCGGTCGGCGGGCAGCGCGTAGCCCGCCAGCTCGTACACGGCCGCGATGTCCTCGGCCGAGCGCGTGAAGCTCACGATGTAGCGGCGGCAGGCCTCCACCCCGAAGCGCTCCTGGATCCAGGAGATCACCCGCAGGGTCGCCAGCACCTCCTCGGTGCGCTCGGAGGGCCGCTCGCCCGCGCGCAGCTCGGCCAGGGCGGCGGCGTGCACCTCGCTGTGCTGGCGGATCTCCAGCTCGGCCAGGTGGAAGCCGAAGGTCTCGGCCTGCCAGATCACGTGCTGGAGCTCTCCGTAGGCCTGCCGGACCGCACCGGCGGCGACCAGGGAGTCCTGGACGACGCGCAGGTCGGCGAGGAAGTCGGCGGCGGTGGCGTAGGCCAGGTCCGCGTCGCGCTCGCGGGTCGCGCGCAGCCGCGCGGCGCACAGCAGCAGGAACTGGCGGTGCGGCTCGTTGGGCGAGCGCCCGGTGATCTCGGCCAGGAGGGCGGGGTGTCCCGCCTTGGCGGCCGAGATGGCGTCCAGGAGGGCGGGGCTGGCCGGGGTGAGGTTGGAGTAGGCGGTGAGGGTGCGGGCGACCTGGCCGCACGCGTTCTCCAGACCGCGCAGCACGTGCTCGGACTGGATGCGCATGGCTTCGCGCGTCACGTCGTGCGTGACGAACGGGTTGCCGTCGCGGTCGCCGCCGATCCAGCTGCCGTAGCGGACGAACGGGGTCGCGCGGGGGGCGCGCACGCCCGTTCCCCCGGGGTCGACCGCCGCGTCCAGCGTCCGGTACACCTGCGGGATGACCTGGAAGATCGTCTCGTCGAACGCGGCGAGCGCGGTGCGCACCTCGTCGAGCGGGTCGAGCTTGGTGTAGCGCAGCTGGGAGGTGCGCCAGAGCAGGTCGATCTCCTCCATCAGGCGCCGGTGCGCCTCGGCCGCCGCGCTGCTGCCCTCGTGGGCGGCGTGCCAGGCGTCCAGCTGGGCGCTGATCCGCAGGATGGACGTCGACACGGCGCGCCGGCGGGCCTCGGTGGGGTGCGCGGTGAGCACGGGGTGGAACTCCATGCCCGCGACGAGTTCGTTGAGGCGCTCCTCGCCCCCGTCGGTCTCACGGATGGCGCGCACGGCGGCGGCCAGGGACTCGCGGGGCGGGTTGGCGGCGTCGTCGCGCTCGCGCAGGGCGCGCATCCGCTGGTGCTCTTCGGCCAGGTTGGCCAGGTGGAAGTACACGGTGAAGGCGCGCGCGACCTGCTTGGCCCGCTCCAGGGGCCACTCGGACACGATCGCCGTGATCTCGTCGGTGGAGACCGACCCGTCGCGGGCGCCGATCACGGCGTGCCGGAGCTTCTCCACGTCGGCGAGCAGGTCCTCGCCGCCGCTTTCGGCCAGGACCGTACCGAGCATCTCACCGAGCAGTTTGACGTCATTTCGGAGCTGCTCGGGAACTACCTGCCTGGCACTGTCTCGTTCTGCGCTAACCGCTGTCATGGGGCCGAGACTACAGAGGTCGGGCCTGCGCGGACGCGATCGGGGGGTGGATTTCACCGGCTTTGCCAGCGCGTTAACAATTGTGTGCGGCGGCGATGAATTCACATTCGGTCACGCGCGAATTCCGGAAGTCCGTCCCGTTTTCGGCGCGGTGCGGGGCCCCGCGGCCCTGTGCTCTCCCTCACTCCTACTCATGAGTAACCCAGGGCCGCCTCGGATTGTTCAACAACCCAGCGGCTAAGCTCTGTTGACATGGCCACCCAAGCCCCAGAGCCGCCGTCCGCGGCTGAGATCGACATCCACACCACCGCTGGCAAGCTCGCCGACCTGCAACGACGCCGGTACGAGGCCGTGCACGCCGGTTCCGAGCGAGCCGTGGAGAAGCAGCACGCCAAGGGCAAGATGACCGCGCGCGAGCGGATCGACGCCCTGCTCGACCCGGGTTCGTTCGTGGAGTTCGACGCCCTGGCACGACACCGCTCGACCAGTTTCGGCCTGGAGCGCAACCGCCCCTACGGCGACGGCGTCGTCACCGGCCACGGGACGGTCGACGGGCGCCCCGTCGCCGTCTTCAGCCAGGACGTCACCGTCTTCGGCGGCTCGCTCGGCGAGGTCTACGGCGAGAAGATCACCAAGGTCCTCGACCACGCCCTCACCAACGGGTGCCCCGTCGTGGGCATCAACGAGGGCGGCGGCGCGCGCATCCAGGAGGGTGTGGTCTCGCTGGGCCTGTACGCGGAGATCTTCAAGCGGAACACCCACGCCTCCGGTGTCATCCCGCAGATCTCGCTCGTCATGGGCGCCGCGGCGGGCGGCCACGTGTACTCCCCCGCCCTCACCGACTTCGTCGTCATGGTCGACGAGACCTCCCAGATGTTCATCACCGGCCCCGACGTCATCAAGACGGTCACCGGCGAGGACGTGTCGATGGAGGAGCTGGGCGGCGCCCGCACCCACAACACCAAGTCGGGTGTGGCCCACTACATGGGGGCGGACGAGCACGACGCGATCGACTACGTGCGCACCCTGCTCGGCTACCTGCCCGACAACAACCTCGAGGAGGCGCCGGTCCTGCCGCCCGAGGACGACCCGGGCGACGGGCCCACCGACGCCGACCTGGCGCTGGACGCGTTCATCCCGGACTCGGCCAACCAGCCCTACGAGATGAAGCAGGTCGTCGAGGCGGTCCTCGACGACGGCGACTTCCTGGAGGTGCACGCCCAGTTCGCCACCAACATCGTGGTGGGCTACGGCCGCGTCGACGGCCGCTCCGTGGGCGTGGTCGCCAACCAGCCCATGAGCTTCGCGGGCTGCCTGGACATCGACGCCTCCGAGAAGGCCGCGCGCTTCGTGCGCACCTGCGACGCCTTCAACATCCCGGTCCTGACCTTCGTCGACGTGCCGGGCTTCCTGCCCGGCACCGACCAGGAGTGGGACGGCATCATCCGGCGCGGGGCCAAACTGCTCTACGCCTACGCCGAGGCCACCGTCCCGCTGATCACCGTGATCACCCGCAAGGCCTTCGGCGGCGCCTACGACGTCATGGGCTCCAAGCACCTGGGCGCCGACGTCAACCTGGCCTGGCCCACCGCGCAGATCGCCGTCATGGGCGCCCAGGGCGCGGTGAACATCCTGCACCGCCGCACCCTGGCCGACTCCGAGGACGTCGAGGCCGAGCGCGCGCGGCTGGTCGCGGAGTACGAGGACACCCTCCTCAACCCCTACTCGGCGGCCGAACGCGGCTACGTGGACGGGGTCATCATGCCGTCCGAGACGCGCGACCAGGTCACCAAGGCCCTCAAGGCCCTGCGGAACAAGCGCAAGCAGCTTCCGCCCAAGAAGCACGGGAACATCCCGCTGTGAACGAACCGACGACACCGCCGCACGTGGTCGTGGTCCGCGGCGCCCCCTCAGACGAGGAGCTCGCGGCCCTCGCCGCCGTGCTCAGCGCGCGTGCGGCCCGACGCGCCACCGACGCCGACGCGGCGACGGAACCGGCCTCCGGTTGGCGGGACCGCGCACGGAACCTGCGTGCGCACGTGCCGCCCCGGCCCGGTCCCGGCGCCTGGCGCCTCAGCCTGAGGTGACCCCGCCGCCCCGATTCATAGAATTTCCGTTGAGCGGACGGCGCTCTCCAGCTCCGTGCCACAGCAGGAGGATTTCCCACCGTGCGTAAAGTTCTGATCGCCAACCGCGGCGAGATCGCCGTGCGCGTCGCCCGCGCCTGCCGCGACGCCGGACTGGCCAGCGTCGCCGTCTACGCCGAGCCCGACCTGGACGCGCTGCACGTCAAACTCGCCGACGAAGCCCACTCCCTCGGTGGTTCGACCCCCGCCGACTCCTACCTCGACATCGCCAAGCTCCTGGCCGTGGCCGCCGAGACCGGCGCGGACGCCGTCCACCCCGGGTACGGGTTCCTGGCCGAGAACGCCGAGTTCGCCCAGGCGGTCATCGACGCCGGACTGACCTGGATCGGCCCGCCCCCGTCGGCGATCACCGCCCTGGGCGACAAGGTCCAGGCCCGCCACATCGCGCAGAAGGTCGGCGCCCCGCTCGTGGCCGGCACCCCCGACCCGGTCTCGGGAGCCGAGGAGGTCGTGGCCTTCGCCGAGGAGCACGGCCTGCCCATCGCGATCAAGGCCGCGTTCGGCGGCGGCGGGCGCGGTCTGAAGGTCGCCCACACCCTGGACGAGGTGGCCGACGCCTACGAGTCCGCCGTCCGCGAGGCGGTCACCGCGTTCGGGCGCGGCGAGTGCTTCGTGGAGCGCTACCTGGACAAGCCGCGCCACGTGGAGACCCAGTGCCTGGCCGACTCCCACGGCAACGTCGTGGTGGTCTCCACCCGTGACTGCTCGCTCCAGCGCCGCCACCAGAAGCTGGTGGAGGAGGCCCCGGCGCCGTTCCTGTCCGAGGACCAGATGGAGCGGCTGTACGGCGCCTCCAAGGCCATCCTCAGGGAAGCCGGGTACGTGGGCGCCGGGACGTGCGAGTTCCTCGTCGGCGTCGACGGGACCATCTCGTTCCTGGAGGTCAACACCCGCCTGCAGGTGGAGCACCCGGTCACCGAGGAGGTCACCGGCATCGACCTGGTGCGGGAGATGTTCCGGGTGGCCGACGGCGAGGAGCTGGGGTACGGCGACCCGGAGATCCGCGGCCATTCCTTCGAGTTCCGGATCAACGCCGAGGACGCCGGGCGGGGCTTCATGCCCGCCCCTGGGACGATCACCGAGCTGTCGCTGCCGGGCGGCCCTGGCGTGCGCGTGGACACCGGGTGCGAGGCCGGGTTCACCGTGCCGCAGGCGTTCGACTCGATGGTCGCCAAGCTCATCGTGACGGGGCGGACCCGGCAGGAGGCGCTGGCGCGCTCGAAGCGGGCGCTGGCGGAGTTCACGGTCGGCGGGATGCCCACGGTGATCCCGTTCCACCAGGCGGTGGTGGCCGACCCCGCGTTCGCACCGGCCGACCCGGAGCGGCCGTTCGGGGTGTACACGCGGTGGATCGAGACGGAGTTCGACAACCGGATCGAGCCGTGGGCGGGCGAGCCGGGCACGGCGGCGGCCGTCGAGCGCGAGACGGTGACCGTGGAGGTCGGCGGCAAGCGGATCGACGTGGTGCTGCCCGCCGGTCTGGGCTCGGCCGCGGCGGCGGGCCCGGGTGCGGCCGCCGGGAAGAGGAAGCGGTCGGCACGCCGCGGCGGCGGTCCGGCCGCGGCCGGCGGGGACGCGCTGGTGTCGCCGATGCAGGGCACAGTGGTCAAGCTCGTGGCCGAGGAGGGCCAGGCGGTCGCCGAGGGCGACCCGGTGGTGGTCATCGAGGCGATGAAGATGGAGCAGCCGCTGAACGCGCACAAGGCCGGGACGGTGACCGGGCTGACGCTCGCCGCGGGTGAGACCGTGGCCAACGGCGCGGTGGTCTGCGAGATCAAGGACGCGTAGGTCGCGCCGCCGGCACAGCAGGGGGAGGTACCGGGGGATCGGTGCCTCCCCTCCACGTGTGTCGTGTCCCTACCTGTCGAACGACAGTCTCGTGAGATCGATGTCCAGCGGACAGGGGACAGCTACCTTCAGTCGTTCTCGGTAGACACCGGTGTTCGTGTACTGCTTGTTGACTGGATCGAGCTCGTAGACGTACACGACCGGACCACCTTCCTCCTTGTCCACCAGCCAGAAGTGGGGAATTCCGTCGTCCGCGTAGAGTTCGGGCCTGCGTTCACGATCCCTCACCCCGGACTCAGGGGAGACCACCTCCACCGCCAGAAGCACGTCTTCCGCCGCGACCCAGGTTCCGTCCTCGTCTTCCGCGGCTTCGGCACGAACCAGTGTGAGATCAGGCTCAGGTCGCTGCCGCTCTCCGAGCACGGCGGTCATCTCACGCTCTACCTCCAGGGTCTCCGGAGCCTGCATCAGCAGCTGCACCTCCAGGCGCCGGAGCATGCGCATATGAAAGCGTTTCCGGGGGCTCACCAGCACCAGGCTTCCGTCGATGAGTTCGGTATGCGGCGGAAGATCCGGGATTCGGTCGAGGTCGTCGGCGGTGAACCCGTCCTGCGGGGGCATGGGAAGGGTCACCCTGTCGAACTCGGAGACCGGGCGCTTGGCCGCGGTTGGAACGGACATGTCGTCGCCTCCGGTCGTCGGATCGTTCTCATCACCCGCGGTAGCCGTATCCGTCACCCCGTAACGGTGTTTTCCTGAATCATCTCACCCAGACCCAGCGTCCGGCGTGATCCTCGCCGCACTCCCGCCACCCGCCCCCGCGGCGGAGCCCCCTGGGCTCGGGCGATCCGGACGGAACCACACAAAATTCATCCCATGACATGTATGGAATAAGTAAGGCGTAGGGGTTATTGTCCTTGATCGTGACGAACATCTGGGGACTGACGCGACGGTGGCACATCGACCTGTGCCGCCGCGGCTGTCAGGCGTGTAGCTAGGCTCACGCGCGCCCGTCGAGGCGCGCGCCGCACACCCGCCCCGTGTGTCACCCCCTACCGGTGACACCCCCTCCCTCGCCCCGTAGCCGGACCCGGCGGCGCCGACCGTGCCGCCGCGCGTCCTCGGCTGTCATCGCCACCCTTCTGGAGCCACCTCCGTGTCCTCGCAGAGTGCCACCGCACGTTCGCGAAATCCGTTCGCACGCGTCCCCTTCTCCGTCCAGGTCCTCGCCGGTCTGGTCCTCGGCCTCGCCCTCGGCGTCGTCGCCCTCCAGCTCGGCACCACGGCCGACGGCGGCCCGAACTGGCTCGCCACCACCCTGGACACCGTCGGCTCGATCTTCGTGACGCTCCTGCGCACGATCGTCCCGCCGCTGATCGTCCTGGCCGTCATCTCCTCGATCGCCAACCTGCGCAACGTCACCAACGCGGCCCGCCTCGCCGGGCAGACCCTGCTCTGGTTCGCGATCACCGCGCTGGTCGCCGTCGCGATCGGCATCACGCTCGGGCTGGTCTTCCGGCCCGGCCTGAACAGCGGTGTGGACGCGTCGACGGCCGCGGAGCCCACCACCCACGGCTCCTGGATCGCGTTCATCGAGAGCATCGTCCCGTCCAACTTCCTCGGCCTGGCCGCGAGCACCTCGCAGGCCGACGACGGCTCGCTGAGCACGTCGCTGTCGTTCAACGCCCTCCAGCTCATCGTGATCGCCGTGGTCCTCGGCATCGCGGCCGTGAAGGTCGGCAAGTCCGCCGAGCCGTTCATCAACTTCACCGCCTCCGCCCTGGACGTGGTGCTCAAGGCCCTGTGGTGGGTCATCCGGCTCGCCCCGATCGGCACCGTCGGCCTCCTGGGCAACGCGGTCTACAGCTACGGCTGGACCACCATCGGCGCGCTCGGCAAGTTCACGGCGGCGATCTACGTCGGCCTGGTGCTGGTGGTGTTCGTCGTCTACCCGGTGCTGGCCCGCCTGCACGGCCTGTCTCCGGTCAAGTACCTCACGGGTGTCTGGCCCGCCGTGCAGCTCGGCTTCGTCTCCCGCTCGTCGATGGGCACCCTGCCCGTCACCCAGCGGGTCGCCGAGCAGAACCTCGGCGTTCCGCGCCACTACTCCGCGTTCGCCGTCCCGTTCGGCGCCACCACCAAGATGGACGGCTGCGCCGCGATCTACCCGGCGATCTCGGCGATCTTCGTCGCCCAGTTCTTCGGGATCGACCTGGGCGTCACCGACTACCTGCTCATCGTGTTCGTCTCGGTGATCGGCTCGGCCGCGACCGCTGGAACCACCGGCGCGACCGTGATGCTCACCCTGACCCTGTCCACGGTGGGCCTGCCCCTGGAGGGCGTCGGCCTGCTCCTCGCGGTCGACCCGATCCTGGACATGGGCCGCACCGCCACCAACGTGGCCGGTCAGGCGTTCGTCCCGGCGATCGTCGCCAAGCGCGAGGGCATCCTCGACGTCGCGCGCTACCACGCCCCGCGCGGCTCCAGCGGTTTCGTGCCGCTGGACGAGGCGCCCGCCCAGCCCCTCGACGGGAAGGGCGGGGACGGGGCCGCGGAGGCCGCCGAGCGGGAGGCCGAGCCCGCCGCCAAGGCCTGACCCCCGCACGCACCGCGGCCCGCCGGAACGTCTCCGGCGGGCCGCGCGGCGTTGTGGGGACACGGACACGGTGAGACGGTGGACACCGCGGGAACTGAGCGGACACCCCGTTCGTCCCAGCTAGTGACGGAGGCGAGAGGAACGACATGCTGCGCCGCTTGGTAACACCCACAGTCCTGACCGCCGGACTCGCGGCGGCGGTCGTGACCGCCTCGGCGATGCCCGCCGCGGCCGACACCGCACCCGAACTCCCCGACACCCAGGACATCGTCGACGAGCTGGAGGGTGACGGCGTCTTCATCGACCCGAGCATCGACCAGATCCCCGCGGCCGACGAGGCCGCCCTGGAGGCGGCCGCGGCCGGGTCCGACGTGCCCGTGTACTACGTGATCCTCCCGACGGGGGCCGCCGGTTCCAACTCCGGTGTGGACGCCGTCATGGAGCCCGTGATGGCCGAGGTCGGCGACGGAGCCTACGGCATCCTGGCCGGGTCCGACGCCTTCCTGGTCACGTCCCCGAACATCGAGGACACCGAGGCGATCCGGGAGATCGCGCTCTCCGAGGGCGCGGGGAACCAGATCGACACGCTCACGGCCGTGCCCGACGCCGCCGAGAGCGTGGAGTCCGGCGCCGCGTCCGGCGGCGGCGGGGGTTCGGCCCTCGTCCTGCTCGCCCTCCTGGTGCTCGTCGTCGCGGCGGGCGGCTGGTTCGTCTACAACAGCCGCAGGAAGCGTGCGGCCGAGAAGGCCAAGCAGCTCGCCGAGATCCGGCAGATGGCCACCGAGGACGTCGTCCGGCTCGGCGAGGACGTGGCCCGCCTGGAGATCGACCTCACCGCGGTCGACGACGCCACCCGCGCCGACTACACGCGCGCGATCGACTCCTACGACCAGGCCAAGTCCCTGCTCGACACCATCTCCGAGCCCGACCAGGTGCGCATGGTCACCAGCGCCCTGGAGGACGGCCGCTACTACATGAGCGCGACCCGGGCGCGGATGAGCGGGGCGCCGGTGCCCGAGCGGCGCGGCCCCTGCTTCTTCAACCCGCAGCACGGCCCGTCCTCCGAGGACGTCATGTGGGCCCCGCCCGGCGGCTCGCCCCGGTCGGTCACCGCCTGTCCCGCGTGCGCGCAGGCCGTGCGGACCGGTGGGCAGCCGGACGTGCGCCTGGTCGAGGTCAACGGCGAGCGCCGCCCGTACTACGACGCGGGCCCGGCCTACTCGCCCTACGCCGGCGGCTACTTCGGCATGGACATGATGATGGGCATGTTCACCGGCATGATGATGGGCTCCATGATGGGGTCGATGCTGGGCGGCGGCATGATGGGCGCCGGGGACATGGGCGACGCCGGGGACCTCGGCGGCGGCGACTTCGGCGGTGGCGACTTCGGAGGGGACTTCGGGGGCGGAGGCGACTTCGGCGGCTTCGACTTCTGAGGTCCGCGCCCCCCGACGGGCGCTGAGACGCCGACGGCCCCGGGCACGTGCCCGGGGCCGTCGGCGTCTCGTGCGGGTGGCCGGCGCGACGACGCCGTCAGGCCGCGGAGCGCGCGTGCAGCTCCTCGACCCACCGGCACACCGTGTCGGCGGTCTGGGCCGGTCCGGTCCCGGTCGTGTCCACGAGGGTCAGCGGCGGGGCGAGGCGGGGCCCCTCCCCCGCCACCCACGCGGCGAAGTCGAGGGTCTCCTCGATCCGCTCCTCGTCCCACTCCCGCCAGGC
This sequence comes from Nocardiopsis sp. NPDC050513, assembly GCF_044457925.1. Classification (NCBI taxonomy): domain Bacteria; kingdom Bacillati; phylum Actinomycetota; class Actinomycetes; order Streptosporangiales; family Nocardiopsidaceae; genus Nocardiopsis; species Nocardiopsis sp. NPDC050513. Next base: position 529,585 of record NZ_JBITHK010000001.1, read on the forward strand.
GGGTCGGGCGCGCAGCCGGTCGGCGAGCACGTCGGGGTCGCAGGTCAGCGCCAGGTAGTGGACGGCGGAGAACAGCGCGCGCTCGGGGAGGGGCTCGAACTCCGGGGGTACCACGGTCCCGCAGAGCACGACCGGGCGCCCGTTCTGCTGCACCATGGCCGCGGTGCGCAGCCAGGTGGAGCGGAAGAGGCGGTGGTGCTCGGCGGGGTCACGCAGACCGCCCACCCACAGCAGGTCCTGTTCGAGCACGACGAAGCGGTCGCTGAGCCGTTCGAGCAGCATCCCGGCGATGGTGGACTTCCCGGTGCCGCTCGGACCCGACACGCAGTACAGCGGCAGGCGTGTGAACGGCCGGGTCTGGCCGCAGGAGGCACACCGCAGCACGGACGCGCCCGCGCTGGTGTCCGGGGTCTCGTCCAGCTCTCCGCACCGCGTGCAGATCAGCGGATGCACGCGCGGCTCAGTCGAACAGCTCTTCCAGGAAGCTCTTCCTGCGGCCGCGGTAGGGCTTGGGAGAGTCCCGGTAGCCGCCGTAGCCGCGCGGCGAGTCGCGGTAACCGCCGTACCCGCGCGGGGAGTCGGGGTAGCCGCCCTGGTGGTACCCGGGCGGCGGGGCCTGGGGGTAGGAGCGCGGCGGGGCCTGCTGGTAACCGGGCTGGGGCGCGCTCGGGTCCGGCGGAGGCGGCGCCGAATAGTGGCGCTGCTCGGCCGCGATGATGCTCTCCAGCTCACCCCGGTCCAGGAAGATGCCCTGGCAGACGTCACACCGGTCGATGTGGACGCCCTGTCGGTCGTAGGTACGCATGGGGCTCTGGCACTTGGGACAGATCACACCCCAGACACTACCGCCTCCACCGTGAGATCGGCGTAAACGGGGCGATTTCCCTGTTCGGGGCTCCCGGGGGCCGCCGTCGGCGTTCTTGGCCCGACGCCCGGCGCGCCCCCGTCCGTTCCCGGACCCGCGGGTTCCTACTCCGGCGAGGCGAGCATGAGCGACCGCGCCGCCTCGGTGACACTGCCCGACAGCGACGGGTACACCGCGAAGGTGTGCGCGAGGTCGTCGACAGTCAGGCGCTGCTGGACGGCGACCGACACCGCCAGGATGAGTTCGCTGGCGCGCGGGCCGACGATGACTCCGCCGAGCACGATGCCGGTGTGCTGGCGGCAGATCAGCTTGACGAAGCCCTCCTTGACCTCGTTCATCTTGGCGCGCGGGTTGGTGTTGAGCGGGAGCGTCACCGACCGGCCGTCGATGCGCCCGCTGCGCACGTCGTCCTCGCTGGCGCCGACCGCCGCGAGCTCCGGGTGGGTGAACACGGTGGAGGCGACCGTGGACAGCTTGAGCGGGGCGACGGCCTCGCCGAGCGCGTGCCACATGGCGATCCGGCCCTGCATGGCGGCGACGGAGGCCAGCATGTTGACGCCGGTGCAGTCGCCCGCCGCGTACACGCCCGGGACGGTGGTGCGGGAGACCCGGTCGACCTCGACGAAGCCGCCCTGCCCCAGCCGCACACCGGCCTCCTCCAGGCCGAGCCCCTCGGTGTTGGGGATCATGCCGACCGTCATCAGGCAGTGGCTCCCGTCGACCGTCCGGCCGTCGGTGAGGGTGACCCTGACGCCGTCGGCGGTGCGCACCACCGACTCGGCGCGGGTCTGGCTGAGGACCGTCATGCCGCGCCGCATGAACACGTCCTCCAGGACCTCGGCCGCGTCGGCGTCCTGGGTGGGCATGACGTGCTCGCGCGAGGAGACGAGGGTGACGTCCGAACCGAGGGACTGGTAGGCGCTGGCGAACTCGGCGCCGGTGACGCCCGAGCCAACGACGATGAGCTTCTCGGGGAGTTCGTCGAGGTCGTACAGGTGCCGCCAGGTGAGGATGCGCTCGCCGTCGGGTTTGGCGCTGGGCAGCTCGCGGGGGTGGGCTCCGGTGGCGATGAGGATGACGTCGGCGCGGATCCGCAGGTCGCCGACGGCCACGATGTGCGGGTCGACCAGACGGGCCTCGCCGAGCATGACCTCCACGCCCTCCTTGACCAGGCGGGCGCGGGTGTCGTCGGACTGGGCGCGGGCGAGGGCCTTGATCCGGGGGTTGATGCGGGCGGGGTCGACCTCCACCTCGGCCTTGCCGTCGTGGATCTCGGGGACGTTGATGCCGAGGGCGTCCGCCTCGCGTACGTAGGTGGTCCGCGTGGAGGTGGCGATCAGGCTCTTGGAGGGCACGCAGTCGGTGAGGACGCAGGCGCCGCCGACGCCGTCGCGTTCCACCACGGTCACGTCCGCGCCGAGCTGTGCCGCGACCAGCGCCGCCTCATAACCCCCGGGTCCGCCACCGATGATCACGACCTTCGTCACGCTGCTTCACTCCCTCTTCGGTTGGACCGCCGCGCCCGTTCCCGGTCCGGAGCGAAAATCGGGCATGGCAGGGCACCACCAGGTTTTTCGCTTGTTCCCATTGTCGTCCATGCCGACCGGAGGAAACCGCAGGCACCCCCGGCTCCCGGGGCCGGGACCGCTCCGTGGCCCTCCTCACGACCCGTACGCCGCCCCGCAGACGCCGAGAATGGGACGAACACCACTTCACCCGCAGGAAACGCCCACTGTGAGGGGTGGCTCGGGGCGCTCCCGGCGTCACCGTGCGTCCCCGTCGCCCCTCGTCCGCAAGCACCACCGCCCCTCCCATTCCACCCGGTGGACACACTGCGTTGCGTTCCGGAACAATCCGACTACACAGCGGTAGCATCCGACTTGTGAGCGAAACAGAGCAGGCGTCCCAGACGACGGACGAAGCCAAGGACCTCGCGGCCGAGGCGGCACGGGAGCTGTTGTCCCGAGCTGGCGCCGACAGCTTCGACGCCCTGGTGGTGCTCGGTTCCGGCTGGGCGGGTGCGGTCGACACGCTCGGCGCCTCCGACATCGAGTTCGACGTCACCGAACTGCCCGGCTTCGTCACCCCCGCGGCCAAGGGACACTCCAGCAAGGTCCGGAGCATGTGGGTGGGCGACAAGCGGGTGATCGTGTTCATGGGACGCGTCCACGAGTACGAGACGCACGACCCCATGCGCGCCACGCACGCCGTCCGAACCGGCCTGTCCGCCGGTGCGGGGCTCGCCGTCCTCACCGGGTCCGCCGGGTCGCTGCGAGCCGACTTCGCGCCGGGCCTGCCCGTGGTGGTGCGCGACCACATCAACCTGACCGCGCGCTCACCGCTGGCCGGGGCGAGGTTCGTCGACCTGTCGAACGCCTACAGCCAGCGGCTGCGGGAGATCATCCACGACGTCGACCCGTCGCTGGCGGAGGGCGTGTACGTCTCCACGGTCGGCCCCCAGCTCCAGACCCCCGCAGAACTGGGCCTGCTCCGCCAGGCGGGGGCTGACGTGGTGGGTCGGTCGATCGCCCTGGAGACCATCGCCGCCGTGGAGATGGGGGCGGAGGTGCTGGGTCTGGCGATCATCACCAACGACGCGGTGGGCTCGGTGCTGGAGCGCTTCGAGTCCGACCAGGCCCTGGAGATCGTCAGACACCGGGCCCGGAGACTGGGGGAACTGCTGCACCGGGTCCTCGACCGGGCCTGACCCCGGCCTCCGAGCGATCCCGGACACGCGATGAGCCCGGCCCCCGTACACGACCGCGCCGAAGGCGTCCGCACGTGGGAAACGCCGCGGCCGAAGGCCGTCCCCTGAGGGCGGTGGAGGGCCACGGCAGGGTGGACCGTCTCCGGCGAAGCCGCCCCCGATGAAGGTGGGCGACGGGTGGGCCGGGCTCGCTTCGCGTCAGGGTCGGACGGACTCCGGTGTCGCGCGGAATCCCCGCAGATCCCGTTGGACTCGCGACGTGCCGGGGCACCTCCTGACTCGCGCTCCGGGAAAGCCGTCGGACCGGCGGGCCGGGCCCGCGGGGTCGTGTGGCTGGGGCGCCTCCGGCCGCACCGGGCGAGGCCGGTACCGGCGTGGCGAGCGTACACCCCGAGGCCTGGGGTGGACGGTACCGGCCGTGGTGCGGCCGGAGGCGGTGCTTCCCCGGTGTCCGTTCGCGCGGAATCCCCGCAGATCCCGTTGGACTCGCGAACCGGGCACCTTCCCTTTATTCAGTTGGACCGCGCGCGACGCCCAGGGGGAGGAACCGAGCGGATGACCATCCGCGCGAAGCCCGTCCGCTCGGCGCGCTCTCCCTTAGGCATGCCTTACCTAACCAGAAGCGGGAGGCGGCGTCAACCCCGTGCCGCGAGAAAGGGACCCGGCCCCCGCGCGACGCGGGGACCGGGTCCCACCAGGAGACACCGCGAGCGGCGACGCTCGGGGCCGGGCGCTCAGGCCAGCACCAGCACTCCCGCGAAGTACACCGCCGTCACCGCGAGGACGACGATCACCTCGACCGGCACCATCGTCTGCGGCGTGTCCTCGGCGCCCAGCGCCGCCGGGCCCGCCTCGCCGACGTCCCGGATCGGCCCGCTCAGCGGGCGCGCCTTGTACCGTTCGGCGTCCCGGCGCAGCTGCCGTGCGACCACGTCGACCGGGCGCTGCCGGGCGGGGTCGGTGTCGTCGTCGGCGTCCGCCAGCCCCGAGTCGCGGCGCAGGTTCTCGCGGACCCTGGCGCGCTTCGTCTCGCGCAACGGCCACGACCGCACGACCCCGCCCGGCGTGTGCACGCGCAGCACGTCGGTGACGTCCACCCAGACCACCGCGGACCACGGCACGAAGGTCTCGCGCAGCGGGTTGACCATCCGCAGCCCGCGCCCGGTGGAGACCACGCGGGGACGCAGCCACACCAGGTAGACGCCGGCCACGCTCGCCACCAGCACCGCGGAGGCCACCCACGCCGAGCGGCCCTCGCCGCGCAGCAGCACGTCGAGCAGCAACAGGACGGCGATGGCGACCCACACCAGCGCCAGGACCCGCGAGGAGGTCGAGGCGTGGGTGGTGGACTGGGGCCGGTCCATCAGACCGCCGCCCACTTCAGCTGGGCGAACCCCGGCTTGATGACGCCGTTGATCAGGGCCAGGCGCTCGTCGAAGGGCAGGAACGCCGACTTCATCGCGTTGACCGTGAACCACTCCAGGTCGTCCCAGCCGTAGGAGAAGGCCTCGGAGAGCTTGGCGAACTCCTCCGACAGCGTCACGCCGCTCTGGAGCCGGTTGTCGGTGTTCACGGTGACCCGGAACCGCAGGTCGTGCAGGAGCCGGATGGGGTGCGCGGCGATGGACTCGGCCGCCGCGGTCTGGACGTTCGAGCTCGGGCACATCTCCAGCGGCACGCGCTTGTCCCGCACGTACTGGGCGAGGCGGCCGAGGCGCGGCACGCCGTTCTCGTTCACGGTGATGTCGTCGACGATGCGCACGCCGTGGCCCAGGCGGTCGCACCCGCACCACTGGAGGGCCTCCCAGATGGACGGGAGCCCGAACGCCTCGCCCGCGTGGATGGTGAAGTGGAAGTTCTCGCGGCGCAGGTACTCGAACGCGTCCAGGTGACGCGTGGGCGGGTTGCCCGCCTCGGCGCCCGCGATGTCGAAGCCGGACACACCGGCGTCCCGGTAGCGCACGGCCAGCTCGGCGATCTCCGAGGAGCGCGCGGCGTGCCGCATCGCGGTGACCAGCTGCCCGGTGCGGATGCTGCGCCCCTGGTCGGCGGCGCGCTTCTCACCCAGTTCCAGCCCTTCCTGGACGGCCTCCACGACCTCCTCCAGGGTGAGTCCCGCCGACAGGTGCTGCTCGGGGGCGTAGCGCTGCTCGGCGTAGACCACGCCGTCGGCGGCCAGGTCCTCCGCCGCCTCGGCCGCCACCCGCACGAGCGCGTCGCGCGTCTGCATCACGGCGGTCGTGTGCGCGAAGGTCTCCAGGTAACGCTCCAGCGACCCGGAGTCGGAAGCCTCGCGGAACCACACGCCCAGCTCGCCGGGGTCGTAGGTGGGCAGACCGGTGTAGCCGACCTCCCGCGCCAGTTCGACGACGGTGGACGGGCGCAGGCCGCCGTCGAGGTGGTCGTGCAGCAGGACCTTCGGCGCCCGCCGGATCTGCTCAACTGTGAGTGGGTGGTTCATACTCCTCAGAATGCCACCCGGGCGGCACGCGGCCGTCCACGCCGACGCCAAGTTTCCGAGAATCCGGCAGATCCGCCCGCGGGGTCCGGGGGCGAAAGCTCAGGCCAGGGCCTCGTCGTCGACGCGATCCCCCGTGCGGGCGGCGTTCCACAGCGCGGTCAGCGCCGTGGTGACCATGAACCGGGTCCCCACGCCGATGGCGCGCTCGTCGACGTCGAAGGTGCCCCGGTGCAGGTCCAGCATGGGGCCGTCCCAGTCCGGGGAGTGGGTGCCCAGGCGGGCCAGCGCGCCGGGGACGTGCTCCAGGTACCAGGCGAAGTCCTCCCCGCCCAGGCTCTGCGGCGTGCTGGCGACCGCGTCCGAGCCGAGCGAGAGACCGACCGCCTCGCGCATCATCTCCACGCTCTCCGCCTCGTTGATCGTGGGCGGGACGCCGCGGCGGTAGGTGACCTCCGCCTCCGCGCCGTAGGCGGAGGCGACCGACTCGACCAGCCCCTTGACGATGTCCGGGGCGGAGTGCCAGGCCTCGTCGTCCAGGCAGCGGACGGTGCCCTCGGCGACGGCGTCGTCGGGGATGACGTTGGGCGCGGCCCCCGCGCTGATCCGGCCCCAGACCAGGCTGAATCCGGCACGCGGGTCGACCAGGCGGGACAGCGCGGCGGGCAGCTCGGTGACCACCTTGCCCATGGCGTAGACGAGGTCGGAGGTCAGGTGCGGCCGGGCGGTGTGGCCGCCCGGCCCGGACAGGCGGACCATCAGCTGGTCGCAGGCGGCGGTGATGCCGCCCACGCGCAGCCCGACCTTGCCGACCATGAGGCGGGGGTCGCAGTGCAGGGCGAAGATCCGGTCCACACCCTTCATCGCCCCGTCGTTGACCACCTCGAGCGCGCCGCCGGGCAGCTCCTCGGCGGGTTGGAAGATCAGCCGCACCCGACCGGGCAGGGCGCCCATCCGGTCCTGCTGGGCGAGGAAGACCGCGGACGCCAGCAGGACCGTGGTGTGCACGTCGTGCCCGCAGGCGTGTGCGGCGCCCGGGACCGTCGAGCGGTAGGGGACCCCCGCCTTCTCGTCGGTGAGCGGGAGGGCGTCGATGTCGGCCCTGAGCGCGACCAGGGGACCCGGCCCGGAACCGATGTCGCACACCAGCCCCGTGCCCTGGGCGAGGACGCGCGGACGCAGACCCACCTCGCGCAGCCGCTCCGCGATCCGCCCGGTCGTGCGGTGTTCGGCGAAGGCGAGTTCGGGGTGCATGTGCAGGTCCCGGCGGAATCCGGTGAACTCCCGCTCATGGCGCGCCAGAAAAGCGGTCAACTGTTCCGGCAGGTCACGTCCCTGCATGCGAGGGTCCCCTCTTCATCGCGTGTCAGCGCACGCCGGCTCCGTCGCTGACACTGACCTCTGCGCGGGTGAGGCCGCCCCGGAGCTCGGCGGCGAGCATGTCCACGACGTCGTCGAGCGAACCGCCCTCGGCGACGACCGCGCGCTGCCGTTCGTAGGAGGCACCCTTGTCCAGGATCTCGGAGACCAGGTCCAGGTCCTCGGCGCAGCCCAGACGGGCCGCGACCGGACGCAACTCGCGGACCAACTCGTAGAGGTCGTCCCGGATCGGCACCGTGGTTCCGTGCACGTCCGTGATCACACGAGCGTCCAGTCCGTAGCGGGTGGCCCGCCACTTGTTGTCGCTCACCAGCCAGGACGGCGGGTTGGGCAGCCCGTATCCCCGATCGAGCTGGTGATCGAACAGCTCGACCAGGCTCTGGCAGAGCGCGGCGGCCATTCCCACCTCGCGCAGGGTGGGTATCCCGTCGAACATCCGGATCTCGATGGTGCCGAAATCCGGGTGCGGCCGGATGTCCCACCACACTTCCTTGATAGAGGCGATGGTACCCGCCCGCAGAAGCGTTTCGAGGTATTCCTCGAAAGCAGTCCAACCCGACAGGTTCGGCGGCGGCCCCGACGTGGGAAGGGCGCCGAAGACCACCGACCTCGCGGACGCCAGACCCGTGTCATGCCCACTCCAAAATGGGCTGGAAGCACTCAAAGCCAGAAAATGCGGGAGGAACTTCGCAAGTGCGTTCACCATGGGAATGGCCTTCTCCTGGCTGCGCACCCCCACGTGGACGTGGACCCCGCAGGTGAGGATGCGCCGGGCGAGCCACTGCATCTGCTCGACCAGCTCGCCGTAGCGCTCCCCGGGGCTGAGCGACTGGTCCCGCCAGTCGTCGATCGGGTGGGTTCCGGAGCAGGTCAGAGTGGTTCCGCGCGGTTCGAGGACGTCACGCATCCGCTCGATGTTGCCGGTGAGGTCGCGCTTGGCCTCGTCGACCGTCTCGCAGATTCCGGTGACGACCTCGACCTGTGACTGCATCAGTTCGTGCCGAAGCGGGGGGACGTCGGCGCCCGCACTGAGGTCGGGCAGCTCGGACAGGAGTTCCTGCGCCTCCTGCCTCAGGTGACGCGTGCTCCGATCGACGAGTTGGAGTTCCCACTCCACTCCGAGCGTCGCGCGTTCGGACGACTTGAATGCGATTCCCATCTGCCCTCCGAGGGGGGTGTCGCCAGCGGTCTCACGGCCGGCGGTCGGTGCGCCCCGATGAATCGGTCAACCGGGACAGGGGAGGACTACCCTGTCGACACCCCGCGCATACGGGACGAGGACGCACAGTGAGGTAATTTCCTCGTGCGTGAACCGCCGTCATTCCCGACCGGAATGACGGCGGCGGAGCGCCCACGCGGCGGCCCCGGCCGCACCGGCTGCGCCGACCAGGGACAACACCGCCGCCAACGCCCGCTGGGCGGCGCGGCGCTCCCGCCCGATCCCCCGCCGGGCGCGCGGGGCGCGGGCGGGCCGGGACCAGTCCAGCCCGTTCTCCTCCGGCAGCGGCAGGGTGCCCGTGTACGGCGGCGGCATGGGCAGCCAGGTCGCCGTCCACGCCGCGCTGAACATGACCAGGCGCATCACCAGGTTGATCCACACCAGGAGCCCCACCAACACCGCGAACGACGCGTACACCGGGTTGGCCAGCGTCCCGGCGAGCAGGATCGCGGCGGCCGCCTTGAGGATCTCGAAGCCCACCGCCCCGATCAGCGCGCCGCGCCACATCGCCCGGGTCGGCCGCCCGCTCCCCGAGAGCAGCGCGAAGACCAGCAGGAAGATCAGCGAGTTGGCCCCCACCGCGATCGCCACGGCGAGCGCGCGCAGGGACAGGTGGGCGAGCACCGAGCCGTCCAGCCCGACCCAGGACAGCAGCCAGGTCGTGGCGGCCTGCGCGACGCTGGTGAAGGAGACCGTGAACAGCAGGGCCGTCCCCAGCCCGAGCATGACCGCCAGATCGCCCGTCTTGCGCAGCAGGTAGCCGGGGCCGTCCTTGACGTTCTTGAGCCAGATCGAGTGCAGCGCCTGGCGCAGCTCGGAGACCGAGTTCAGTCCCGCGTAGAGCAGGCCGAGCACGCCGATCACACCCGCGCCCACGCGCGCGCTGGCCACCTGGTCCATCGGCAGTTGGTCGGACAGGCCGGGCAGGACCTCGTCCAGCGCCTTTTCGAGGTAGGCGGTGAGCTCCGGCCCTCCCGCCGCGACGACGAAGCCGAACGCCGCGAAGGCGAGCGCGATCAGCGGGAAGAAGGACAGGAAGGTGAAGTACGTCACGGCGCCCGCGAGCAGGCTCCCGTTCCGGTCGGCGTAGCGCTCGTAGGCGCGGACCAGGTGGTCGACGCCCGGCCGTCGGCGCCGCAGCCCCCAGTAGGCGTCCATGGCCAGGTTCCGGTAGTGACGGGACGTGTCCTTGGCCCGGTCCAGGGCTGCGGGCATGGCTCCCCCTCCGCGCCGGTCGTGGACCGTCACCGTAACGAGCGGCGCGGAGAGGGGGAACCCGACGCGCGGTCCCCGGGTGGGGGCAGACTTGGAGGCAATCGTGCGACGGGGGAGAAAGGTGGACCGGTGGGGGGCTTGGGGGCTCGGTGGCGTGCCGTGTTGGGCCTGCGTCCGGCGGGACCGCGGGGAGACTGGCCGTCGTCGGCCCCGGACGCCGACGCGCTGGCGGAGGCCTTCACCCGACGGTACGGGGTGCCCGCCGGGGGCGTCTGGCGCGCGCCGGGCCGGGTGGCGCTCATGGGCGAGCACACGACCGCCAGCGGCGGCGCCGCCCTGTACGCGGCGCTGCCCTGGGGTGTGACCGCCGCCGCGGGACTCACGTCGGACGGCGGCGTGCACGCGGCCACGGCGCACGGAGCCCTGAGGCCCCGGGAGCCCGCCGCGCGGGCGGTGGACGAGGCGGTCGGCGAGGCGCGCCGGAGCGGCCTTCTCCGGGCCGATCAGGGGCTCCGGGTGCTCCTGGAGTCCGATCTGCCCGCGCACGCCTCCCTGGGCCGCACGGCCGCCGTCGGGGCGGCCGTCGCGCTCGCGCTCGCCGACCTCGCCGGAGGGCCGCCGCCTGAGGGCTCCACGGCGGACCGGCGCGCGGTGCTCACGGCGCGACCGGGGCACGCGGTCCGGGTGAACCAGCGGACGCTGCGCACCCGGGTCCTGCCGTTCGACCTGGCCGCCGAGGGGCTGCGGCTGCTGGTCGTCGACACCGGGGCGCTCCCCCGCCGCGACCCCAGGCGCGTGCACACCGCCGCGATCGAGGCCGCGCAGGAGGTCCTCGGCCCGCTCCGCTCCGTGGGCGACCTGCGCGCCGCGCTGGCGGAACTGCCGGACCGGAGGCAGCGCGACCGGGTGGAGTTCGAGGGCACGGAGGCGCACCGGCTCAACGCGGCGGTCGGGCTGCTGCGCGCGGGCCGCGCCGGCGAGGTCGGCCCGATCCTGAGCGCCTCGCACCTGTCCCTGCGCGGGTTCGGCCTGCCCTCGCCCGACGTCGAACTCGCCGCGGAGACCGCCTCCCGCGCCGGCGCGCGCGGCGTGCGGCTGTCCGGCTGGGCGGGGACCGTGGTGGCGCTCGCCGCCGAAGAGCGGGTGGAGCGGATCGGCACGGCCCTGACCAGGGAATTCACCGACCGGAGCCGGGTCCCTCCGCGCGTGCGCGCCGCGCTCCCCTCGGCGGGCGCCCACCGCCTGCGCTGACCGTGCTCCACGACCGCCGCTGGGGGCCGCCGAGGGCGCCCCGACGGATCCGGAGTGAACCCCGCTACAGTTTCCGCGATCACACAGACGACGGACAGGCGCAGTCGACCTGCGGGCGTGGAGCGGATAAGGCGGTTCGATGGCAGACCCACGGAACCGGGACGGGTCCGGCCCGACCGGTGAACACGACAGTCCAGGCGTGTTCCGACGCGCGGGCGACCCCGGCAAGCCGGACGAGTTCGAGCGGTTGTACCGCCAGCGCGAGTCGGAGCAGCGGTCGTTGGGCGGGGCCAGGCGCGTCCCGACCGCCGAGGAGGCGCCGCCCCGGCGACGCGCGCCCGAGCCGCGGTCCTCGCGGCAGCGCCGCACGCACGGGGCCGCGCGCGAGTACGACGGCACCGGAAGGGCCCGCCGGGCCAAGGAGCGGCGCGGGAACCGGGTCCGCAACATCGCGCTGACGGTCGTGGCGGTCCTGCTCGTCGTCCTGATCGTGCCCCCGGCCGCCGTCTACCTGTGGGCGGACGGGCGGCTGACCCGCGTCGACGCCCTGGGCGACTACGAGGACAGGCCGGAGGAGCAGCCGGGGACGACGTACATGATCGTCGGCTCCGACAGCCGGGACGGCCTGAGCGACGAGGAGATGGACGAGCTGGCCACCGGGTACGCCGAGGGCCGCCGGACCGACTCGATCATGGTGCTCTACATCCCCGACGACGGGGAGCCCACCATCGTCAGCGTCCCGCGCGACTCCTATGTGCCGATGGCCATTCCGGGCTTCGCCGACAACAAGATCAACACGGCCTTCGCGGACGCGGTGTGCGGCACGAACGAGGCGGGCGAGGAGGTCTGCGGCGGCCCCGGTCCCCTGGTGGAGACCTTCGAGCGCGCCTCGGGCGTGCGCGTCGACCACTACGTCGAGATCGGCATGGGCGGGTTCGTCGACCTGGTGGACGCGGTCGGCGGGGTGGAGCTGTGCCCGGAGGAGGCGATGGAGGACCCCAAGGCGGGTCTGGACATCGAGGCGGGCTGCCAGCTGATGGACGGCGGCACGGCCCTGGGCTACGTGCGGACCCGCGCCACGCCGCGCGCCGACCTGGACCGGATCCAGCGGCAGCGGGAGTTCTTCTCGGTGCTGGTCGAGACGGCGTCCGCGCCGTCGACCATGTTCAACCCGTTCCGCGCGCTCCCGCTGGTGGCGGCGGGCACGGACACGTTCATGGTCGACGAGGACGTCCACCTGCGGCACCTGGTGACGATGATGCTGGCGATGCGGGGCGGCACCCAGACCACGGCGGTCCCGGTGGGCGAGACCCCGACGCTGGAGGGTGTCGGCTCCGTGGTGCTGTGGGACGAGGTCCGCTCGGAGGAGATGTTCGCGGCCATGCGGGCCGGCGAGCCGATCCCCGAGAGCGCCATGCAGGACTGAGCCCCGGCCGAGCCCGCGAGGACGCAGGAGCGCGAGGGGCGTACGGGGATCTGCAAGACGAGACGAGCCGCGAGCGAGGAACGAGCGACAGGCGAAGTCGAGGATGAAGATTCCCGTTCTCCACGCCCCGAGCCCCGGCCGAGCCCGCGAGGACGCGTCAGCAAGGCGAAGGGCCCGCCGCACGAGGCGACGGGCCCTTCTTCGTGACGTTCCGTACTGTGCGCGCCTACCCCCCAGCGGGCGCACGGCCGGTACGTCGGTTCGTGGTGGCTCAGAGGGGTTGACACCCTCTCTGGCCTGCCGGTTCTCACCGGCGCTCCTCCACAATAGGTCAAAGTTCGCGAAAGGTGTAAATCCTGCTCGCGTGGCCTATGTCGCACCCTGCGGCCACCCGCCCCGTGCGACCCCTCCATCCTCGCATCCGACGGCTCCGGATGTGCGCCGAACACGGAGAACTCCCCGGGAAACTTCGTCCTCCCGAGTGGCCAAACCGCCCGCCCACAGCGCGATCGGGACGTTCGGGGCAGCCTCGTACGACGACGCCCGGGCGCCCCCGTGTGGGGACGCCCGGGCGTGGCCAAGGTCTCACCCGGGACCACCGCGCCGGGCCGCGCCTCTCACCCGGATCGCCCAGGCGAGGCGGAGGCCCGACGCGGGGACGGGCTCAGGCCAGGCGCTTGGCCAGGTTCTCGTCCAGGGCGGCGAGGAACTGCTCGGTGGTGAGCCACTCCTGGTCGCCGCCGACCAGCAGCGCGAGGTCCTTGGTCATCTGGCCGCCCTCGACGGTGTTGATGACGACGTCCTCGAGCGTGCTGGCGAACTCCGCCAGCTTCGGGGTGTTGTCCAGCTTGGCCCGGTGCTCCAGACCGCGGGTCCACGCGAAGATGGAGGCGATCGGGTTGGTCGAGGTGGGCTTGCCCTGCTGGTGCTGGCGGTAGTGGCGGGTGACCGTGCCGTGCGCGGCCTCGGCCTCGACGGTGCGGCCGTCGGCGGTGCGCAGGACCGAGGTCATCAGGCCCAGCGAACCGAAGCCCTGCGCGACGGTGTCGGACTGCACGTCACCGTCGTAGTTCTTGCACGCCCAGACGTAGCCGCCCTCCCACTTGAGCGCGGCGGCGACCATGTCGTCGATCAGGCGGTGCTCGTAGGTGAGACCGGCGGCCTCGAACCGCTCCTTGAACTCCGTGTCGTAGATCTCCTGGAACACGTCCTTGAACATGCCGTCGTAGGCCTTGAGGATCGTGTTCTTGGTGGACATGTAGACCGGGTAGTCGCGGTCCAGGCCGTAGTTCAGGCTCGCGCGCGCGAAGTCCTCGATGGACCTGCGGAAGTTGTACATCCCCATGGCGACGCCGCCGCCTTCGGGGAAGTCGGCGACCTCGAACTCGACCGGCTCGCCGCCGTCGGCCGGGGTGTAGGTCATGGTCACCGAGCCGGGGCCGGGAACCTTGAAGTCGGTGGCCTTGTACTGGTCACCGTGGGCGTGGCGGCCGATGATGACCGGCTTGGTCCAACCGGGGACGAGCCGGGGGACGTTCTCGCAGATGATCGGCTCGCGGAAGACGACGCCGCCGAGGATGTTGCGGATGGTGCCGTTGGGCGACCGCCACATCTTCTTCAGGCCGAACTCCTCGACCCGGGCCTCGTCCGGGGTGATGGTCGCGCACTTGACGCCGACGCCGTACTTCTTGATGGCGTTGGCGGAGTCGACGGTGACCTGGTCGTCGGTGCGGTCGCGCTCCTCGATGCCGAGGTCGTAGTACTTCAGGTCGATGTCGAGGTAGGGAAGGATCAGGCGGTCCTTGATGAAGGACCAGATGATCCGGGTCATCTCGTCGCCGTCGAGCTCGACTACGGGGTTCTCGACCTTGATCTTGGCCATGGCTGTGTGGCTGTCCCTTCAGTCTGTGCCACCGCCTCACGCGGCCGGCGCGGTGCTGGTTCGTGGCCGTGACCGCACCGCACGCTCGGCAATCCCCTGATCCCGCCCGGTGTCCGTGCTGACCGGGAAGGCGGCGGCTTGTCGGTGTCGGGGTATCTCGACATCAAGCTTATTCCACGGTCAGTCCGAGAGTTGCGGCGCCACCCATGCCAGCACGATGAGCAGGACGGCGAGGCCGACACACGTGACGAGGTCGATCCAGCGGCGCCGGACGGCCAGCAGGCCGATCCAGTCCCCGGGCAGGACCGACCGGAAGGCCGCGGCCAGCAGCAACGCTCCGGCGATGATCGCGGGGCCCCGTTTGAAGTGGGCGGCGGCCACGACCACGATCCCGGCGACCAGGGCCGAGAGCACGAGCGCGTAGGGCACCTGGGCCAGCCAGAAGGGGACCTCGGGGCGGGCCTGGGCCTCCGGTTCGGCCCCGGGGGCCGCGTGCCCGTCGTCACGGCCGCCGTCGGACGGGCCCCGCGAGGCGTGCTCCCCGTCGCCGGGGGTCTCCTCCGCCCGGCCGCCCTGGTCCGTGTCCGCCAACTCCACCCGCCCCGTCATGTCCACCGCGCATCCGACCCGTTCCGACATCCTCCGGCCGCCGCGCGGCTCGTCCACGTGCTCGTCCCTGGCCCAGACCGGCCACACCGCACCCGCCGACGTGTCCGAAACGGCACACGCCGCCACGAGGCCGCACCGACCTGGTGGCGAGCAGGGGTCCGCCGGGGGCCAGCGCCGCCCGAACGGTCGAGACGCCGCCCATTGTAGTGATCGGAGTCGCCAGGACCCCAGCGCTCACGGAATCGGTCGGGCCCTGCTCCCGAGGGCCCGACGTCCGTTACCCACTTCCGGTTCGGTCACACAGGCGTGTATCCGCGCCGTATCCGCCTAACTCCGGAGTAAGCGCGTAGAACGCGTACCACCCGGGTAATCCAACCTGAGACGAGTGCAACGGTGAGCGAGGACAAGCCCCCATGAAGCCCACTCAACGCGCAGACCGACCGACCACTCGACAGCCGCCGCTCCCCCGCCGTCACCCGCACCCCCACCGGCCGCGCCACACCACCAGCCCGGGAGGAGTCACCGTGGACGGGCCCTACCTCCGGGTCGAAGAGACCGGGGACATCCGCCAGCTCACCGGCGAGGTCACCACCGTCGGACGCGGCGCGGGCGCCGACGTCCGGCTCGACGATCCGAGCGTCTCCCTGCTCCACGCCGAACTCGTCCGCCGCGGGCCCTACGTGTACGTCGTCGACCTGGGGCTGTCCCGCAACGGCACCCGCGTCAACGGCCGCCCCATCGCCCGGCGGGTGCTGGAGGAGGACGACGTGGTGACCTTCGGCACCGCGCGCTGCCGTGTGGGCGGGCTCCCCCACGAACAGATCAGCCCCGACATCGAACTCCGGCGCGGCGCCGCGCCCGAGCTGACCCGGCGCGAACTCGACGTGCTCACCGCCCTGTGCCAGCCCGCGCTGTCGGAGGAGGCCTTCGTGGCCCCGGCCACGGCCCGCGACATCGCCGAGGCCCTGGTCGTGACCGAGGCCGCGGTCAAACAGCACCTGCTGCGGCTCTACCAGAAGTTCCGCATCCCCGAGGGCCAGAACCGCCGGACCCGCCTCGCCAACGAGGTCGTGGCGCTCGGCCTGGTGCGCCCGATGCCGACCACCGGTTCGTCCCGCCGGGCCAGCTGACTCCGGACCGCGCCGGCGCCCGCGCCCGGTCCCGTCCGGGCGCCGTCGGCGCCCCGCGCGTCCCCGCCCCGTGCGGACACGGCGGGGGCGGTGGCGCCGCCCGCCCCGCCCCCGCGACCGAACCGCCGTCAGGCGAGCTCGCGCTCCGCCGCCTCCACGACGTTCACCAGCAGCATCGCCCGGGTCATCGGGCCCACGCCGCCCGGGTTCGGGGACAGGTACCCGGCGACCTCGGCGACCTCCGGCCGCACGTCGCCGACCAGGCCGTCCTCCGTGCGGGAGACGCCGACGTCCAGCACTGCCGCGCCCGGCCGGACCATGTCCTCGGTGATCAGCCCGGGCACACCGGCCCCGGCGACGATGACGTCGGCGCGGCGGGTGTGCTCCGCCAGGTCACGGGTGCCCGTGTGGCACAGGGTGACGGTGGCGTTCTCCGATCGGCGGGTCAGCAGCAGGCCGAGGGGACGGCCCACGGTGACGCCGCGGCCCACCACGACCACCTCCGCGCCCCGGAGCGGCACGTCGTAGCGGGTGAGCAGCTCCACGATGCCGCGCGGGGTGCACGGCAGCGGGGCCTCCTGCATCAGGACGAGCTTGCCCAGGTTGGAGGGCTGGAGCCCGTCGGCGTCCTTGGCCGGGTCGATGAGGCCCAGCACCCGGTTCTCGTCCAGGCCCTTCGGCAGCGGCAGCTGCACGATGTAGCCGGTGCAGTCCGGGTCCTCGTTCAGCTCGCGGACCGCCCGCTCCACGTCCTCCTGGGTGGCGTCGGCGGGCAGGTCGCGGCGGATGCTCGCGATGCCCACCTGGGCGCAGTCGCGGTGCTTGCCCTGCACGTAGGAGTGGCTGCCCGGGTCGTCGCCGACCAGGACCGTGCCCAGGCCGGGGGTGACGCCCTTGGCCCTCAGCTTGGCCACGCGCTCGGCCAGGTCCCCGCGGATGGCCTTGGCGACGGCCTTGCCGTCGAGAATCGTCGCGCTCATGTCGGCTCCTCGCGTCAGTGGAAGAAGTGGCGGGTGCGAGTCATGTACATGGTGATCCCGGCCGCCTTCGCGGCGGCGACGACCTCCTCGTCACGGACGGAGCCCCCCGGCTGGACGACGGCGCGCACCCCCGCCTCGGTGAGGATCTCCAGACCGTCGGCGAACGGGAAGAAGGCGTCGCTCGCGGCGACCGAGCCGGTCACGCGGTCGCCCGCGCGGGTGACCGCCAGGCGCGCGGAGTCGACCCGGTTGACCTGGCCCATGCCCACGCCCACGGTGGCGCCGCCGGAGGCGAGCAGGATGGCGTTGGACTTGACCGCGCGCACCGCGCGCCACGCGAAGGCGAGGTCGGCCAGGGTGGCCTCGTCGGCGGGCTCTCCCGCGGCCAGCGTCCAGTGCGCGGGGTCGTCGCCCTCGGCGTCGATCGCGTCGCGGGACTGCACCAGCAGGCCGCCGCTGATCTGGCGGTTCTCCACGCCCGAACCGAAGCCGGGGGTGTCCACGACCAGGAGGCGGATGTTCTTCTTCCTGGTCAGGACCGCCATCGCCTGGGCGTCGAAACCGGGCGCGACGACGACCTCGGTGAAGACCTCGGAGATCTGCTCGGCCAGTTCGGCGCGGACCGGGCGGTTGGTGGCGATGACGCCGCCGAACGCCGACACCGGGTCGCAGGCGTGCGCCAGGCGGTGGGCCTCGGCGTTGTCCGCGCCCACGGCGATGCCGCAGGGGTTGGCGTGCTTGATGATCGCCACGCACGGCCGGTCGAAGTCGTGGGCGGCGCGCAGGGCGGCGTCGGCGTCGACGTAGTTGTTGTAGGACATGGCCTTGCCGTGCAGCTGCCGCGCGCCGGCCAGACCGGTCGCCGGGGCGCCGTCGACCGTGTACAGCGCCGCCTTCTGGTGCGGGTTCTCGCCGTAGCGCAGCACGTCCTGGCGGGTGTACCCGATGCCCAGGTAGGCCGGCCAGCCAGACTCGGCGGTCGCGTCGTCGGGGGCGTAGGAGCCCGCGAACCAGGAGGCGACTGCCGCGTCGTAGGTGGCGGTGTGGCGGAAGGCGAGCCCGGCCAGGCGCTTGCGCTCCTCCAGGGTGAACCCGCCGTCGCGGACGGCCTGGAGGACGGCGTCGTACCCGGCGGGGTCGACCACGACGGCGACGCTCGCGTGGTTCTTGGCCGAGGCGCGGACCATCGCGGGGCCGCCGATGTCGATCTTCTCGATGCAGTCGGCCTCGGACGCGCCGGAGGCGACCGTGTCCTGGAAGGGGTAGAGGTTGACCACGACCAGGTCGAAGGGGGCGATTCCCAGGCGCTCGACGGTCGCGACGTGGTCGGGGTTGGTCTGGTCGGCGAGGAGGCCCGCGTGGACGTTGGGGTGCAGGGTCTTGACCCGGCCCTCCATGATCTCCGGGAAGCCGGTGACGTCCTCGACGGGGGTGACGGGGATGTCCGCGTCGCGCAGCCGCGCGGCGGTCGAGCCGGTGGAGACGATCTCCACCCCGGCCTCGGCCAGGCCGATCCCCAGCTCCTCCAGACCGGTCTTGTCGTACACGCTGATCAACGCACGCCTGATGGCCTGCTGGGTCACCGCTGCTCCTTCGTGTCGGTCGCGTCCGTGACGCTGTGCTCGGTGCGGCCGAACCGCACGTGCCTGCCGTCGACCGTCCAGCCCTCGCGGGCGAGCCGGCCGACCGTGTCGACCAGCATCCGCCGCTCCACGGCCTTGATCCGCTCGTGGAGGCTGGACTCGTCGTCGCCGTCCTCGACGGGGACCGCCACCTGGTCGATGATCGGACCGGAGTCGACGCCCTCGTCGAGGAAGTGGATGGTGGTGCCGGTGACCCGGACACCGTGGGCGAGCGCGTCACGCACGGCGTGCGCGCCGGGGAAGGAGGGGAGCAGCGCCGGGTGGATGTTCACCGCGGCGTGCCGGCCGACGACGGCGGGGCCCAGAAGGCGCATGAACCCGGCGGAGACCACGAGGTCGGGCGCGTACCCGCTGATCCGGTCGGCCATGGCCGTGTCCCACTCGGCGCGGTCGGAGTAGTCTCGGAAGGGGACGACGAACGTGGGCACACCGGCCTTCTCGGCCAGTTCGATGCCCCGGGTGCCCCGTCGGTCCGAGCCGACGGCGACGACGTCGACGCCGTACGCGGGGTCCTCGGCCGCGTCGACCAGGGCGGCCATGTTGCTGCCCGTGCCCGATATGAGGACGACCACTCGCGCGGACAATGCTTCTCCCAGTGTGTAGAAGGCGGTGCGGGAGCGGGCTCCCGTGTCCGGGGGCGCCGGGGGACGGCGCAGCATCCGGAAGGTCGCGCGCCCGTGCGGCCTCGCGCCCGGTCCGGGCCGCGCCGAGGGGCGTCGCTGGAGAGTGGCCCGCCGGTCCCCCCGCGGAGCGGTGCCCGCGGGGCCATGACGGGTGGCGGTCGAACCATGGCGGCCCGTCCGTGGTCCCACCCTATCGGTCCGGGTAGCGTCGGACCCACGGGGACCGGGCCTACGCTGCCCGGAACCGCACCCCACCGGGTTCCGGACGCGCTCCGGAACCGCTGACACCGAGAACGGTCCGCGCGGGCGGACGCGGACCACGGCGCCCGACCGGGGCGCGTCGAAGGAGTGAACCTGTGACCGACAAGAGCCCGGAGCCCCAGACCGACGGGCAGCTGCCCAGGGTCGAGCGAGGCGGCCTGTGGGGCCTCTTCCTGGGGATGGCTGGCCTCCTGCTCCAGCCCTACGGCGTCGTGCTGTCCGTGTTCGGTGTCGTCCAGGGGTTCCGTGCGCGCCGGGCCGCCCGGGCGAACAGCACGCAGGCGCCGGGCGCGCTGCTGAGCGTGGCCGTCGGGACGCTCGGCATCGTCATGTCGCTCGCGGTGACCTCGGTGTTCGTGGTCTACGACGAGCAGGTGCGGGCCTACCGCGACTGCTCCGCCCGCGCGCACACGGTGTCCACGCAGGAGCAGTGCGACGAGAGCTGGGAGTCCGAGACCGGGATGCCGCCGTCGCCGCTGTTCGCCAGCTGACCCCTCCCGCTCCGCGTCGTCCCCCGGGCGCACACCCGGGGGACGCGGTCGTTCCGGACGTCTCCCCACCGGAATCGGCTGTTTCGGCAAGCACCACACACCCCCAATGGGACTACACTTAGTATGCAATCGTTCACTAAATGTGTTGCACACGTGTGTGTGGAGAGGACCCGATGGACACCGACGCCCCTGGCCCGCCCGGACCGGAACTGAAGGAGTACACGGCCCTGCTGCGCCGCCGGTGGCGGATGGTCGGTGCCGGGGTCCTCGGGGGGCTGGTCCTCGCCACGGCCGGGGTGTTCGCGCTGCCCTCCACCTACGAGTCCACCGCCGCCGTCCAGGTCCGCCCGACCGGCATGGCCGAGTTCACGGGCGAGCGCTCCGGACGGCTGGCCGGTGACGTCAACCTCGACACCGAGGCGCAGATCCTCACCTCCGACCGCGTCTCGACCGCCGCGGCGCGGCGCCTCGCCGGGCCCGACTCCGCCCCGCCGAGCAGCGACGACCTGCGCGAGCGCGTGTCGTTGTCCGTTCCGCCCAACAGCAACGTGCTGGAGATCACGTACACGGCCCGCACCCCGGAGGCCGCGCGCGACGGGGCCGCCGCCTACGCCGAGGCCTACCTCGAACAACGCGAGGCCGAGGTCGGCGACCTCATCGCCGCGCACCTGACGGCCCTGCGCGCGGAGCAGGAGGCCCGCTACCAGGAGCTGGCCGGGCTGCCCGACGCCTCCGACGTCCGTGCCGACGCCCTGCGCGCGGAGATCGCCGACCTCGGCCGCGGCATCAGCCCGCTCAGCGCCCTGCGGGAGACCGTCGAACCCGGCCGGATCATCACCCCCGCGCGCCTCCCCGAGGGCCCGACCAGCCCCGTGCTCCCCGTCTGGGTGGCCGGCGGCGGCGCCCTCGGCCTCCTCGCCGGACTCCTGCTCGCGTTCGCGCGCGACCGCCTCGACCCCGTCCTCCGCGACACCGGGGACACCGCGCGGATCGGCCGTGTGCCCGTGCTGCTGGACCTGTCCGCGGCGGGCGACGCCGCCTACGGCCCGCCCTCCGACGACGGCCCCGCCGGTCAGCGCGTCAACCAGTGCGCCCACGCGGTGCGCGCCCGCGTCCCCTCCCCCGGCGTCCTGCTCGTGGCCGCCACCGCCCCGGGCCGATCGGGCCCCGCGGCCGCCCTCCACCTGGCCGCGGCGCTCGCCCGCACCGGCTCGGACACCCTGCTCGTCCGCGCCGACCCCGTGCCCGCCGCCACGACCGACCCGCTGGACCTGGCGGAGGGCCCCGGCCTGGCGGAGGCGCTCCTGGACGGTGAGGACCCCGCCGAACTGGAGGTCCGGCCCGACGCCGCGCCCCGGCTGCGCGTCCTGCGGTACGGCCGTCCCGGCACCGTCGCCCCCGTCCAGGGGACCGCGATGCCGGAGCTGCTCGACCTGCTGCGCGAGGGGGCCGAGTACGTGGTCGTCGCCGTGCCGCCCGCCGCCGAGCGCGCCGACGCCCACGCCCTGGCCGCCTCGGCGGACCTCCTCGTCCCCGCCGTCGAACTGGGCCGCACCCGCCGCGCCGACCTCGCGTCGCTGGTCGCCGTGGCCGCCCGGTTCGACCTCGCCGTCGCCGGTGTCGCCGCGCTGCCCCGCCAGCCCCGCGCCGACGCCCGCGCCGAGGCCGCCCCGAACGGATCCACCGACCGGGGGGAGGCCGCCGCGGAGTCCGCCCCGGAACGGGACCCCGCGCGGGAGACCGAGGCCACCGCGCAGGAGACCACCGTCGGCGCGACCGCGGCCGAGGACGGCGCCTCCGGCGAGACCACCGCGGAGTCCGCGTCGGACGGGACCGCCGACCGCGGCGGGCCGGACCCGCAGGACACCGCCGCCGACGCCGTCGGGGCCTCGAACTGATGGCGGCTCCCGCCACCCCGCGTCCCCTCCCCGGGGCCGGGGTCCCGATCGCCCCTCCCCCGGTCGCCGGACGGCCCGTGGTCTGGCTCCTGGCCGGGTACCCGCTCTGGTGGGCGCTGGGCATGGGCCAGTTCGCCTACTGGCTGTTCGCCGTGCCGATGGCGGCGGAACTGGTCCGACGCCACCGCACGGTCGGCCTGCGCCTGCCCCCGGGCTTCTGGATGTGGGCGCTGTTCCTGCTCTGGTGCGTGCTCGGCCTGGCCATGGTCCCCCTGGACGTGCCCGACACGGTTCCCGGCAGCGGCGGGCTCGCGGGCGCGGTGCTGCGCGTCGCCAACTACCTGGTGCTGACCGTCGTCATGCTCTACGTCGGCAACCTGTCCGAGCGCGAACTGCCGACGCGGACGGTCGTGTGGTCGCTGTCCGTGCTGTGCCTGGCCACGATCGCGGGCGGCTACCTGGGCATGCTCGCGCCCCGGTTCGAGTTCACCGCCCCGCTGGAGTACCTGCTGCCCGGCGCGCTGGCCGCCGACCCCTACCTCCAGACCCTCGTGCACCCCGCCTCCGCCCAGATCATGGACATCTTCGGGTACGAGTCGGCCCGGCCCAAGGCGCCGTGGGAGTACACCAACATCTGGGGCTACATGGTCTCCCTGCTCCTGGTGTGGCTCGTGGTCGGCTGGGTGCTCCAGGGGTCCGTACTCACGCGGTGGGCCGCCCTGGCCGCCGCGGCCGCGTCGGTGGTCCCCGTCGTCCACTCCCTCAACCGCGCACTGTGGGCCGGGCTGGTGCTGTCGCTGGCCTACGCCGCCGTCCAAGCGCTGCGCCGCGGCCGCGTGCTGCTCGTGGGCGCCTGCGCCGCCGCCTGCGCGACCGCGCTGCTCGTGCTGGCCGTGTCGCCGTTGGCCGACGTGGTCCGCGCCCGGGCCGACAACCCGCACAGCGATGACGGCCGAGCGGCGAGCAACGCCGCGTCCGTGGCCGCCGCCGACCTGTCCCCGGTCGTCGGCTGGGGGACCACGCGGGAGATGGCGGGCAGTTCGGAGTCGATCGCCATCGGGCCGACCGCCGACTGCCCCGGCTGCGGCCAGCACGTCATCGGCAACGCCGGTCAGCTGTGGATCACGCTCATCGCCAACGGATGGGTGGGCACCGCGTTCTTCCTCGCCTTCCCCGCCTGGACGGCGTGGCGCCACCGGGCCACGACCTCCCCGGCGGGGCAGGGCGCGCTGCTGACCGTGCTGTTGCTGTTCTGGTACATGTTCTTCTACGTCGCGCTGATGTCCCCGCTGGCCGTCACCATGGTCGCCGTCGCCCTGCTCTGGCGCGGCGACCCGGGACCGGCGCCCGGCCTGGACGCGGCGCGCGCGAGCGGGGGTCTTCGGTGAACAGCGAGACGACCTACCTGACGGATCTGGCGGCGGTCCTGTGGCCGTGCGGCGGGCTGCTCGGTCCCGGGGACGGGGGCGTCAGGCGCCTCGTCCGCCAGGAACGCGGCAACCAGTACCTGCCGGTCCCCAACGCGCGAAGTCCGCGCGTGATCCTGCCAGCGCACGACCGCTCGGCGGCCCTCCGGGGCATCGCGTCCTTCTGCCGGGGGCACTCGTTCTCCGAACGCACGCGCGCCGCCCTGCTCACCGGCGCCTTCGCGACCGGGCTCGCGCCCCTGCTGCTGCGGGACCGCCTGTACGTGGGCGCCGGGCCCGGCATCGAGCACGCGCTCACCTCCGCCCTGGACCGGCGACTGGCGATCGCCATCCACCTCGGGCCGCCCCGGGCCAACCGCAAACCCGTCCTGCTCCTGCTCACGCCGGGTGGGCGGACGATCGGGTACGCCAAGGTCGCCGTGAACGACCTGACGTCGCGGCTGGTGCGCGCCGAGACCCGCGCCCTGCGGCACCTCGCCGACGCCCGGCTGCGGGACGTGACGGTCCCGCGCCTGCTCTACGAGGGCGAGTGGAACGGCCACCCCCTGCTGGTCCAGGAGGCGCTGCCGGTCGGGGACCAGACCGACCGTCCGACCCGGCGCCAACTGCTGCGCTGCGTCACCCAGATCATCGAACTGGCCCGCGTGCGCGAGCGGCGCCTGTCCGACAGCCCGTACCGGATCTCCCTGGAGGAGCGGATCGCGGCCCTGGGGTCCCGCCCAGAGGCGGCCCCGCTGCGCGCGGCGCTCCGCCGTCTGCCGGACGTGACCATCCCCTTCGGAGCCTGGCACGGGGACCTGACCAGGTGGAACATCGCCAGCACCGCCCGCCGGGCGTTCGTGTGGGACTGGGAGCGGCTGGCCCTGGACTCGCCCGCCGGATTCGACGCCCTGCACTACGACCTCAACGAGTGCGTCCAGGCGGGGGTGCACCCGGGCGTGCACCGGTGGCTGGACAGCGGTTCGCGGCTGCTGCGCGACCCGCTGATCGCCGAGACGGGGCTGCGCCCGCACACGGTGTCCACGGTCATGGCCCTGTACCTGATCGACCTGGCCACCCGCTACCTGCACGACCGCCAGGACGAGAGCGGCGGCCACCTGGCGTCCGTCGACGACTGGCTGCTCCCCGCGCTGGAGGGCCTCCAGGAGAGAGCGACGCACGAGGCCGCGCACACGGGGTGACGCCGCCCCGACCGCCCCAGTGCCGCCCAGACCGGCCCGCCCCAGGACGGGCCTCCCGCCACGACCAGCGAAGGACACCGTGATGCCCGTGGACACGCCGCCCGCCGCCCTCCGCCACCTGTCCGACCCGGCGCGTCGGGTGCTCCTGCCCCTGGCGGACGGGCTGGGCGGCGTGACCAGCGCCGCGCGCGCCCTGCCCGACGTGCTCATCTGCGGCGCGCAGCGGTCGGGGACCACGTCGCTGTTCAAGGCGCTGGCCCGACATCCGGCGGTCACCGGCCCCACGCTGCGCAAAGGAGTGCACTACTTCGACGTCGGTTACGCGCGGGGCGTGGACTGGTACCGGGCGTGCTTCCCGATGCGCGCCTCGCTGCGGGCCCGACGCGGACGCCCGCGCGTGCTCGCGATGGAGTCCAGCCCCTACTACCTGTTCCACCCGCTGGCAGCGGAGCGGATCGCCAGCACGCTCCCGGGTGTGCTGGTCGTGGTGATCCTGCGCGACCCCGTGGAGCGCGCCTACTCCGCGCACGCGCACGAGAGCGCGCGCGGCTTCGAGACCGAGCCGTTCGAGCGGGCGATCGGCCTGGAGGAGAAACGGCTGTCGGGCGAGGAGGAGCGGCTTCTGGCGGATCCCGGGTACTACTCGTTCGCCCACCAGCACCACGCGTACCTGGCCCGCGGGAGGTACGCCGACCAGCTCGCGCGGTTCGAGCGGCAGCTGGGCCGGGAGCGGCTGCACGTGGTGGACTACGGGGACCTGTTCGACGGCACCGCGCGGGCGCTGGCCGGGATCGAGCGGTTCCTCGGCCTGCCGCCCGGCCCCGGCGCACCGCCCGGGCGACACAACGCCCGCCGGCGCTCCTCGATGCCCGAGCCGCTGCGCGCCGAGCTGACCGCCCGGTTCGCCGAGAGCGACACCCGACTGGCCGCCTGGTGGGGCCGTACCCCCTCGTGGCGCGCGTGACCGCCACCGAGGACGCCGCGGGCGCCGGACTCCGGCGCGTCCTGCGCGGCGGCGTCCTCAACATGGCGGGCGCCGTCGTGGGCGCGGGGCTCAACCTGGCGCTCATCGTGGCGATCACGCGGGCGTTCACCCAGGAGACCGCGGGTCTGCTGTTCTCGGCGACGTCGGTCTTCCTCATCGCGGCGACCGTGGCGGGCGCGGGGGCTCCGGACGGCCTGGTCTACTTCATCGCCCGCCTGCGCGTCGTCGGCCGGACCGACGGCGTGGCCCGGCTGCTCCGCGTGGCGATGGGCCCGGCCGTGGCCGTCGCGGGGCTGACCGGCGTGCTGATGGTGGTCTTCGCCGATCCGATGGCGCGGGCCCTGTCCTCCGAGGACGCCGCGACGTACCTGCGGCTGCTGGCGGCGTTCGTGCCGTTCGCGGTCATGGTCGACACCGCGCTGGCGGCCACCCGCGCGCACCACGACATGGCCACGACCGTCGTGGTGGACAAGGTGGGCCGGCCGCTGGCCCAGCTGGGGCTGGTGGGCGCGGTCGCGCTGTCCGGTTCGGCCGGGCTGCTGGCGCTGGCGTGGGCGGGACCCTACCTCCCGGCGGGGGTGCTGGCGTGGTTCTGGCTGGGACGGATCCTGTCCCGTGCGGCGCCGGGATCCGACGCCCCCGGCGCCGCCCGGAGCGACGCCGAGGTCCGGTCCGGGGAGTTCTGGGCCTTCGCCCTGCCGCGCGCGGTGGCGGGGGTCGCGCAGATGGGCGTCCAGCGCGGCGGGGTCGTGCTCGTGGCCCTGCTCAGCGGCCTGACCGGCGCGGCGGTGTACACGGCCGCCACGCGGATCATGGTGCTCGGCCAGTTCGGCAACCAGGCCGTGCTGTCCGCCGCGCAGCCGCAGTTCGCCGAGCAGCTGGCGACGGACGACCGCGCGGGCGTGCGGTCGCTCTACCAGGCGGGGACGTCGTGGCTGGTGTGCCTGACCTGGCCGCTGTACCTGTCGGCGCTGGTGTTCGCGCCCCAGGTGATGGCCCTGTTCGGTGCCGGGTACGCGGCGGGGGCGGACGCCCTGGTCGTCGTGTGCGCGGGACAGCTGATCGGGTCCGCGTTGGGGATGGGCGACCTGATCCTGGCGATGACCGGGCGCAGCGCCCTCAACCTGGTCAACAACGTCCTGGCGCTGGTGGCCAACCTCGCGGTGTGCGTCTGGCTGGTGCCGTCGACGGGCGCGACGGGCGCGGCGGTGGCACTGGTGGCCTCGGTCGCGGTGCGCAAGGTGCTCCCGCTGTGGCAGCTGCGGGCGAGGGTGGTCCTGCACCCGTTCGGCGCCCCGGTGATGGTCGCGGCGGGCAGCGCGGTGGTCTGGTTCGGGGCCGTCCCACTGCTCGCGGTGGGTCTGCTGGGCCAGGCGACGGTCGCGCTGGCGGTGTCCGCGGCCGTCGGGGCCGTGGGCCACCTGGCCACCGTGTGGCGACTGCGCGCCCACCTCGACCTCCGCCTGCGGAGATGAGACGGACGGGCTCTCCAGACCACCCGACCCACTACGTTGAGTTATGCCATGATGACTCCATGTCTGCTCGACCGGTTCTCCTGGTCGCCTCCAGCGGCGGCCACCTCGCCCAACTCCTGTCCCTGAGGCCCTGGTGGCGGGACAGGACGCGACTGTGGGTGACCTTCCGCACGCCCGACGCCGAGTCCGCCCTCGTCGGGGAGAACGTGCGCTGGGCCTTCCACCCCACCACCCGCCACGTCGGCAACCTGCTACGGAACACGTGGCTGGCGATGCGGGTGCTGCGTGAGGGGCGGCCCATCGCGGTCGTGACGACCGGGGCCGGGGTGGCGCTGCCGTTCTTCGTCCTGGCCTGGTTCCTGCGGGTCCCGACGGTCTACATCGAGGTCTACGACCGGCTCGACACCCCCACCCTCACCGCCCGTCTCTGCCGCCCCTTCACCCGGCTGTTCCTGGCCCAGTGGGAGGAGCAGCGATCGTTCATGCCCAGCGCCATCACGGTAGGACCGCTCCTGTGACCGAACCGACCACCCGCACGACACCGAGCCTCGACGCCCACGACCATCCGGACGTGGTGTTCAGCCTCGGCACGGACCACCACGCGTTCGACCGGCTGGTCCGATGGGCGGACGACTACGCCCGCCGCCACCGGGACCTGCGCGTGCTGGTCCAGTACGGGCACAGCTGCCCACCCGAGCGCGCCGCGGGGACCGCGTTCCTCGCGGGTGAGGCTCTCGGCGAGCACATGCGCGCGGCACGGGTCGTGGTCACGCACGGAGGACCGGGCACCATCGTCCAGGCGCGCGCGACCGGCCATCTGCCGATCGTCGTGGCGCGCGACCCCGAACTGGACGAACACGTCGACGACCACCAGCTCCTGTTCGTCACCCGGCTGGAGGAGGCGGGCAGGGTCAGGTCCTGCTCGACCCCCCAGCAGCTCGCCGCTCTGATCGACCGGGCGCTCGCCTCCCCCGACGACTTCCGCGTCCGCCCCGGCGAGGACGGCGGGCCCGAGCGCGCCGCCCGGCGCGCCGGCGAGCTCATCGACCTGCTCACCGAGGCCCCCGGAGCGCCCCGCACCGCGACCGTGACGGCGCCGGTCGGCGGCGACTGGCCCGAGGTGACCGTCGTCGTCCCCACCCGGGACCGCCCGGAACTGCTGCGCCGCACCCTGCGCGGGATCCGCGAACAGGAGTACCCCGGGCGGATCACCACCATCGTGGTCTTCGACAACGACCAGCCCGACACCTCGCTCGCCGAGGACGACGGCGACCGCCCGGTGCGCGTGGTCACCAACACCCTCACGCCCGGGCTGGCCGGGGCGCGCAACACCGGGGTGCTGGCCGCCGACACCGACCTGGTCGCCTTCTGCGACGACGACGACACCTGGCTGCCCGACAAACTCCGGGCCCAGGCACTGGTCATGATGGCCGAACCCGAGACCGAGATGGTGTGCTGCGGCATCCGGGTGGTCTACGACCGGGTCGAGGCCGAACGCGTCCTGGACCGCACCTCGGTCACGTTCGGCGACCTGCTCGGCTCACGGCTGACCGAGCTGCACCCGTCCACGTTCCTCATCCGCCGCCGGGCGATGATCGACGGGTGCGGTGCGGTGAGCGAGGAGATCCCGGGCAGCTACGCCGAGGACTACGAACTGCTGCTCCGCATGGCGCGCCGGGGACCGATCCGCAACCTCGCCGAGCCCGGAGTGCGCGTGCTGTGGCACCGCAAGTCGCACTTCGCGGGCCGGTGGCGGACCATCTCCACGGCGCTGCGCTGGCTGCTGGAGCGCTACCCCGAGTTCTCCCTCGTGCCGCGCGGGTACGCGCGCGTGGCCGGCCAGATCGCCTTCGCGGAGGCGGCGTCCGGCCGACGCGTCGAGGCGCTGCGCTGGATCCGGGCCACCCTGCGGCACCGGCTCACCGAGGGCCGCGCCGTGGTCGCCCTGCTCGTGGTGTGCGGCGTGCCCGCGGGCTGGGTTCTGCGCGCGCTCCACCTGCGCGGCAAGGGGGTATGAGGGCGCGGACGGCCCGGCGCGGGAAGCGGCGTTTCCCACAGCGGATTCCCGTTATCCGTCGGCCCCGCGGCGTCCACCTGCGCGTCCTCCGCCGCGGAGCCCCGAACGGCCGGCGGCGCCCTCCCGGCGACCAGGGCGCACCTGGGTAGCGTAGCGGCGCGGCGCACACCCGAAGCTCCCCGCTCCGCGACCGCGCGCCCGTCGCGGTCGCGCCCGGTGCGTCCGCCACGTCACCCCCACGCGAGAGGGCGGATCCATGACCGCGTCCCCGGCCACGCAGCTGAGCAGGCGCGCCCTGCTCACCACGACCGCGACCACCGCCGCGGTCGGCACCCTCGCCGCCGCGGGGTGCTCCCCGCCGCCGACCGCCGCGACCCAGAGTGCGGCGGACACCGCGGAGGCGGCGGGCTTCGTCCACCCCGGCCTGCTGCACACGGAGGGGGACTTCACCCGTATGGCCGCGGTCGTGGCCGACGGCGCCGACCCCTGGATGTCGGGCTGGGAGCGGCTGACCGCCAACGGACGGTCGCACGCCACGTGGCGGCCGCGCCCGCTGGCGAGGGTCGTCCGGGGCGGTGAGGGTCAGAACTACCCGCAGTTCTACAAGGACGTCCACGCCGCCTACCAGAACGCGCTGCGCTGGAGGGTCAGCGGGGACGAGGCGCACGCCGAGACCGCCCGCGACATCCTCAACGCCTGGTCGGCGGAGCTGACCGAGGTGACCGGCAACGCCGACCGGTACCTGGCGGCGGGCATCTACGGCTACCAGCTCGCCAACGCGGCGGAGATCATCCGCGACTACGAGGGCTTCGACCTGGCCCGCTGCCAGGACCTGCTGCTCACCCGCTTCTACCCGCTCAACGACCGCTTCCTGCGCGAGCACAACGGCGCCTGCGTCACCAACTACTGGGCCAACTGGGACCTGTGCACCATGGCCTCGATCATGGCGACCGGCGTGCTGTGCGACGAGCGGGCCCTGTTCGACCAGGCCGTCGACTACTTCGAGACCGGCGAGGGCAACGGGGCGATCCGCAACGCCGTCCCGCACCTGCACGACGGCGGGCTCGGGCAGTGGCAGGAGAGCGGGCGCGACCAGCCGCATTCGCTCATGGGCATCGGTCTGATGGCCTCGATCTGCGAGATGGCCTGGAGCCAGGGCGTGGACCTGTACGGCTACGACGACAACCGCTTCATGAAGGCGTGCGAGTACGTGGCCCGGTACAACCTGGGTGAGGACGTCCCCTTCACCCCCTACGAGTGGGGCCACCACACGACCTGCGCCCCCCGGGTGCAGGAGGTGGTCTCCGACGCGGGACGGGGCCAGGTCCGGCCGGTGTGGGAGATGGTCTACAACCACTACGCCGTCCGCCAGTGCCTGGACGTGCCGAACGTCGCGGCCATCGCGGAACAGCAGCGCGCCGAGGGCGGCGGCGGCGACTACGGGGACGCCAGCGGCGGCTACGACGTCCTCGGCTTCGGCACGCTCGCCTACACCCTCTGACCGGCCGACCGGACACACGAACGGTGCCCGCCGCCGCGAGGGGCGGGCACCGCCGGTCAGCGGGTCGGCTCTAGCCGTTCCACAGGCCCCCGCACCTGTCGGGGGTGCTCGGGCCCCCGCCGTCCGCCGTATCCTCGTCTCCTCCGGTCTCCTCGTCCTCATCCCGGTCGGAGGCGCCGGCCTCCGGAGCGGGACTCTCCTCCACCGCGGCGGCCTCGGGGGCTCCGGTCTCCTCCGACGATCCGACCGGCCCGGGCTCGGGCGCGGAGCCCGCGACGTCGCGCTCCCCGCACGCGGACACCGCGAGCATCGTCGTCAACGCCAGACCCACGGCCACGGGGCGCACGGCGAACCGTCCCCCGAGGTTCCTCACACACAACATCGTCGTCCTTCGGTCACTGGACGGCGCCCGGTTCGGCGCCGTTCGGACAGGAGACGCCGCACGGGCGGCCCGGCTAACGGAAAAACGCGCAAGAAGTGGAGACCCGATGCGGACGGACGGACACGACCTCGTCATCGCGGCCCGGGCCGGCGACCAGCGGGCGATGGACGCGCTGGTCGCCGAGTACCTGCCGCTGGTCTACAACGTCGTGGGGCGGGCACTGGACGGCCACGCGGACGTGGACGACGTCGTCCAGGAGACCATGGTCCGCGCCGTTCGGGGCCTCCCCCGTCTGCGGCGGCCGGAGGACTTCCGCTCCTGGCTCGTGGCGATCGCGATGCGGCAGATCACCGACCGGGGGCGGGCCCGCCAGAGGGTGCTCGCGCGCAGCCGGACTCTGGAGGAGTCGGAGGAGGTCGCGGATCCGGGGGGCGATTTCGCCGACCTGACCGTCCTGCGGCTGGAGCTCACCGGCCAGCGCCGCGAGACGGCCGAAGCGACGCGCTGGCTGGACCAGGACGACCGGAGGCTGCTGTCCCTGTGGTGGCTGGAGGCGATGGGCGAGCTGACCCGGGGCGAGCTCGCCTCCGCGCTCCGGTTGTCGAACGCGCACGCGGCCGTGCGTGTGCAGAGGGTGAAGGAGCGGCTGTCGGCCGCGCGCGCCGTGGTGCGGGCCCTCGACGGACGGCCGCTCTGCGCGGATCTGGCGCCGCTGGCGGACCGCTGGGACGGACGGCCGGGCCCGCTGTGGCGCAAGCGCTTCTCCCGCCACATCCGTGAGTGCGCCTCCTGCGGGAACGCGTTCACCGGCCAGGTGCCCACGGAACGGCTGCTGGCCTCGTTCTCGCTGGTGCCCGTGCCCTTGGCCCTGCTCGCCCGCCCCGACCTCCTCGCCGGGGCGGCAGCGGCGGCCCACAGGAGTCTGGGGCTCCAGGCGGTCGGCGGCACGGTCGCGGCCAAGCCCCTGGCCGCGGGGATGGCCACGGTGGTCGCCGCCGCCGTCGCCGCGGTGGCGGTGACCGTGTCCGTGCCGCGTGAGGATCCGCAGCCGCTCGCGCCGACGGTCGTGACGGCCACCGAGTCCGACGTGTCCGCCGCACCGGCCCCCTCGGCTGACCCCGGGCCCGAGGCGGACACCGGACGGGACGCGGCCCCGGCGGGGGAGGCGGCGGGCGGCCCCGCCCCGGCGGAGGAGGACGCGGTCGAAGGCGAGGGGGTGTACGGGTCGGTCGTGTCGGGGCCGGGGGACCTCCCGCCGAACGTCCGCCCCGGAGAGCTGCCGCGGCGCCCCGAGTCGGGCGTCCGGGTGGTGGACGGTATGCGGGCGGACCCCGGCGGGAACCACGTGATGCCGCACCGGGGCGAGTACGTCACGCTCTCCGGTCAGGGGTATGTCCGGGTCCGCTACCAGATCGGCCGCGACCGGACCGGGGAGATGATCATGCCCACCTGGACCGGGCTCGACGGGAGGCTGTTCCACGTGGCGTCGGGTGGCGGCCGTCGGATGGACGACACGCTGCCGGGCCACGAGGCGGGCTCCACCTGGATGGGCGACCCCGAGCGGGGGTATGTCGTCCTGCCCGACGGCGCCCGGCAGATGTGGCAGAGCGAGTTCTTCTACCTCGACGGGACCGTCACCTTCACCAACCACGAGCGCGGCGCCGACTACAACCTCGTCGTCCGGCCGCTGGACTGGTGGCGGGTCGACGAGGACGTCAACGCCGAACCCGGGTCGCAGGACGGCATCCTCCGCTACGGCGTGGTGCACGACACGGGTGACGACACCTGTCCCGTGCCCCAGTACCTGACCCGCGAGGCCACCGCGGACCCGGCGCGGGTGCCCCAGCGCTCCGAGGTCTGACCGCCCCGGATCACCGCGGCTGCCGGGCCCCGGCCCCCGGCCACGCGTCGCGCTCCACGAGGAACAGCACCAGCGCGGCGATGTTCCACGCGTCGTCCTCGCCCCGGTGGTGGCGGCCCTCCAGGGGCAGACCGGCCGTTCCCAACGCCGCGGCCATGCCGGGCTTCCTGGGGAGACCGAGGGCCTCCCCGAAGAGGCGCTTGGCGTTCGTGTGGCCCCTCCCGAACGGGTAGCCGGTTCCGGTGACCCGGCACTGGCGGGTGAACTGGTTGCGGTCGTAGTCACCCCAGCTGGCCCAGGGGCGCTCCCTCGCCCCGTGCTCCTCCACCAGCCACCGGCAGGCCTCGGCGAATCCCACGCCGGAGTCCACCTCGGCCTGGGTGAGCGAGGTCAGTTCGGTGCAGAACGCGCTGACCTCGGACCGCGCGGGCCGCACGAGCAGGCCGTGCCTGGCCACCCGTCGGCGTGCGTCCAGGTCGACGACGGTCAGTCCGATCTCGATGATCTCGTTGGCCCGCCCCGGCGGCGTGGAGCCCCTCCAGCAGGTCGCCTCGACGTCGACCACGTTCAGCAGGTTCCGGTCCATGCGGCGACCCTAGGAGGGCGCGCCGCACCTGTCACCCGGTTTTCGGCCCGGTCGGTCTCAGTCCCGGCTCTCGGCGTAGGCGGCCAGGCGGCGGACCCGGTCGGGCAGGTTGACGTAGGGGTCCCGGCCGGCCAGTTCGAAGCCGCGGCGGGCGTACTCGTTGGCGCCGATCCGGAAGTCGCAGCCGGCGACCTCGTCGTCCCAGACCTTGACCGCGCGCACCCGCTCGTACCTGCGCAGGACGTCGGGGATGTCGGCGTACCAGCGCAGGGTGTCGCGCGGACCGATGTCGGTGGTGCCCATCTCGCCGATCATGATCGGCTTGGCGGGGTCGATGCCGTGTCGGGGCCCCTCGTTCTGGAACCACTCGTAGGCGGGCCGGAGGGCGTCCTCGAAGGTGTGCACGTCGGTCCACTTGGGCATGAGCGGGCAGCCGGTCATGTTGTACGCCTCGTAGCTGATCCAGTCGACGCGGTCGTTGCCGGGCCACAGGCCGGGCAGGCGGTCGAGGTTGCCGCGCCAGCCGGTCACGTTCCACACCCAGATCGCGTTGTCCGCGCCCTCCTCGCGGTAGAGGTCGACGATGTGCCGCCAGGCGGCGACGAACTCGTCGGGGCTGCCGCGCCGCCGGTACCGCTTGTCGGCGTCGGCCTCGTGGTCGAAGGTGACGAAGTAGGGCACGCCCAGGTCGGCGATCGTGCGCGCCTGGGCGCGCAGCGAGTCGTCGAAGTCCCCGTCGGTGATGTCGTCGTAGTCGACGGCGGGGTGGCCGGGGCGTTCGAAACGGCGCGCCTCGATGTTGGTGTGCACGAAGCGGCCCTCCGCGATCAGCCGCCGCTCGCGGTCCCCCGGGACGTCCGCCTGGTCGACGCCGCGCCAGGTGTAGACGATGTCCATGCCCCGGTCGACGGCGGACTCCAGCGGCTCGACTCGGTTCTCGTTCGGGCTGGCTCCCCACCACACGCCGCAGGAGGGTTCGAGGATCTCGGAGACCGTGCACGCGGACTCGACCGGTGCGGGCAGTCCCAGGAGGGCGGCGGTGTTCCTTCCGGGCGTGTCGACGGGGAGGTCGTCCACCGGTCGCACGCGCGCCTCGGCCGAGGTTCCCGGCCCCGCCAGTGTCAGGGCGGTGAGCACGGCCCCCGCCGCCGCCAGTCCTCGTGTCGGTCTCCTGTTCACGGTCAACGCCCCCAGACGCAGAACTACGTACAGTACTTGGATAATGACTTTACGTTAAAATTCGGACACGCGGCAACCTTTCCGCCCATGGCGATTCCTTGCTTTCCCTGGTCAGTAGCCATAGCGCCCCCGGGCGGGCGCCGTCACCGCGCTCACCAGGCCCCGCCGCCACGGCGCCAGGGACTCCCGCCAGCCGTGGTCGGGGCGGACCCCGAGCGGCCCCTCCGCGAACCGCATCGGGTTGCCCGAGACCGCGTGCGTCAGCGACAACCGGACGTCCCCCTCCCCCACCGCCGGCGGCGCTCCCGCGTACCCGGCGAACTCGGCGATCCGGGCGAACTCGGCCGCCGGATCCGCGACGAAGTCCTCGTAACGCACGCGCAGGGTGGGCGTGCCGCGTCGGGCGAGCGCGTCCAGGGTCGCGTTCTGGGTCATCCACTGCACGGCCGCGCGGCCCGCCGAGTACCGCGCCATCTCCGGTTCGCTGCTGTCCGGGGAGGCGTCGGGGCGCGGCACGCGCTTGCCCCAGGAGTGGGCCACCGCCCGGGGGTCGCGGACCACGTGCAGGAGTCGCATCCGGGCCCCGTAGCGCAGCCGCAGGCAGGCCGCGAGCGAGGCGTGCTTGCTGGCGTCCACGACCACGTGGGCCCCGCTGACCAAGGCGACCGCCGAGTAGAGGCGGTGGTAGAGGTCGGTGTAGCGATCGCCGCGCGCGGCGAGGACGCCGCCGCCGGACCCGTTCAGGAGCACCGGCAGGTACCGCGTGCGGTCGACGCCGGCCTTGAGGCGGAGCACCGCGCCGGTGTCCAGGCGGTCCCAGCCGCCGAACGCCTCCTTGCCGACGTCCGACCAGAAGCCGCAGTCGGCGAACGGCTGCCCGCACCCGCAGCGCTCGTTCTCCACAAGACCGCGCCGCCACAGGTGCACGACCTCTCCGACCGAACAGAACCCGGGCAGCTCACCGAGGAGCCGTTCGATCAGGGTCGAACCGGAGCGCCCCATGCCGCCGACGAACACCAGACGATAGCCATCCACGGGTCAAGCGTAGGACGTCGGGTCACCGTGCGTGGCGAAAACGTGACAGGTGCGCCGGTCGGACGCGCGGTCGGGCGCCGGGAGGGGGGTGCGGGGGTCAGTGCGCCGCGGCGATCTCCGCCCAGGCGTGGGTCCCGTGGACGGGGTGCGGGCTCAGGCCCCAGCGGGCGGCGAGGTGGTCGACGATGACCAGCCCGCGGCCGGATTCCGCCTCGTCGTCGGCGTGGCGGTCCACGGCGTGGAGGAGGATGCGCCCGTGGTCGTGGACGTCGAGGCGCAGGGCGGGGGTGTCGCCGACCGACCAGGCGAGGTCGAGGTGCACGGGTGGGCGGCCGTGGACGACGGCGTTCGCGACGAGTTCGCCGACGACGAGCGCCGCCGACTCGACCAGGTCGGGGCGGCCCAGTCCGCGCAGGAAGCGGTCGACCGCGCGGCGGGCCGTGCGCGCGCTGTCGAGGACCCCGGGCAGTCGGTGGGACTCGCCGGGATCGGCGGTGGTGGTGGGGCCCGGTTCGGCCTTGGCTATGGAGGGCATCACGCCGTTCCTTCGAACAGGTACCGGTGTCGATCGCGGAGGTGGCGTGTGTCGCATGCCACTCGGTCCAGTGGTGCCGGTCTCACGTGCACTGATGGTCCGAGAATGACCCACGCGTTGCCCTCCCGTAAACATTGTGATCATTGTGAATATTTCTGTTCATAGTGTTCACAGTGACGGGCCTGATCGGACAGCGGGCGCCGTCCTGGGCGCACGGGGCTCGCCCCCTCTCCGCCAGCGTGTGCGGCCCGACCGGGCCGTGGCCGGGATCATCCCCGAGCGCCTCCGGACGCCGGTGCCGCCGCAACGCGAAGGGGCCGCCCGAAGGCGGCCCCTGCCAGGTCGGATCGTCCGTGTCGGTCCTACTCCGCCTTGACGACCATGCCCGCGCCGACGGTGGCGTTGGTGGCCTCGTCGATGAGGATGAACCCGCCCGTCTGGCGGTTCTTGGCGTACTCGTCCACGAACAGGGGCTGCGTGGAGCGCAGCCGCACCCGGCCGATCTCGTTCAGCGCCAGGTGGTCGGCGTCCTCGTCCCGGTGCAGCGTGTTCACGTCGAGCCGGTAGCGCAGGTCCTTGACCATGACCTTCGCCGTGCGGGTCGTGTGCTTGACGATGAGCTTGGAGCGCGGCGTGAGCTTGCGCGCGTCCGTCATCCAGCACACCATCGCCTCGATGTCCTGCGACGCCCTCGGCGCGTTGTTGGGCCGGCAGATCATGTCGCCCCGCGAGATGTCGATCTCGTCCTCCAACAGGAGGGTGACCGACATCGGCGAGTACGCCTCGGCCACCTCGCCGTCGGCGGTCATGATCCGCGAGATCCGCGAGCTCAGCCCGGAGGGCAGGTGGGTCACCTCGTCACCCGGCTTGAGCACCCCGCCCGCGAGCTGGCCGGCGTAACCGCGGTAGTCGTGCAGTTCGGGGTCGTCCGACCTGTGCGGCCGGATGACGTACTGCACGGGGAAGCGCGCGTCGATGAGGTTGCGGTCCGAGGCGATGTGCACGTTCTCCAGGTGGTGCAGCAGGGACGGCCCGCTGTACCACGGCATGTTCTCCGAACGGCTCACCACGTTGTCGCCGTGCAGGGCCGACAGCGGAACGAAGGTGAGGTCGCACACGTCGAGCTTGCTGGCGAAGTCGGCGAACTCCGACTTGATCTCCTCGAAGCGCTCTTGGGAGTAGTCCACCAGGTCCATCTTGTTGACCGCCAGCACCAGGTGCGGGACCTGGAGCAGGGAGGTGAGGAAGGCGTGGCGGCGGCTCTGCTCCTGGAGGCCCTTGCGCGCGTCCACGAGGATGATCGCCAGGTCGGCGGTGGAGGCGCCGGTGACCATGTTCCGGGTGTACTGGATGTGGCCGGGGGTGTCCGCGATGATGAAGGTGCGCTTGGGCGTGGCGAAGTAGCGGTAGGCCACGTCGATGGTGATGCCCTGCTCCCGCTCGGCGCGCAGACCGTCGGTGAGCAGCGCCAGGTTGGTGTGCTCCTCGCCGCGCGCGGCGCTGGTGCGCTCGACCGCGTCGAGCTGGTCCTCGAAGATCGACTTGGAGTCGTACAGCAGTCGGCCGATCAGGGTGCTCTTACCGTCGTCGACGGAGCCCGCCGTGGCGAACCGCAGGATGTCTTTGCTCATGCTTGCCTGGTCCAGGGTCGAAGTGGTGGGAGCTCGGCGGCTAGAAGTAGCCCTCGCGCTTGCGGTCCTCCATGGCCGCCTCGCTGGCACGGTCGTCCGCCCGGGTCTGTCCGCGCTCGGTGAGCCGGGTCGCGGCGATCTCGGCGATGATGTCGTCCAGCTCCACCGCCGTGGACTTGACCGCTCCGGTGCAGGTCAGGTCTCCGACGGTGCGGTAGCGCACGGTCTCGGCGAAGACGGTCTCGGTCTCGTCGCGCTGGATGATGGGCGAGTCGGCCAGGAGGATGCCGTCACGCTCGAAGACCCGGCGCTCGTGCGCGAAGTAGATGGAGGGCAGCTCCAGCCGCTCGCGCTTGATGTAGCTCCACACGTCCAACTCGGTCCAGTTGGAGATCGGGAACACGCGGATGTGCTCGCCGCGGTCGATGCGGGTGTTGAACACGCTCCACAGCTCGGGGCGCTGGTTCTTGGGGTCCCACTGCCCGAACTCGTCGCGGAAGGAGAAGACGCGCTCCTTGGCGCGGGCCTTCTCCTCGTCGCGGCGGGCGCCGCCGAAGGCCGCGTCGAAGCCGTTGTCCTCGATGGCCTCCAGCAGCGCGGCGGTCTGGAGCCGGTTGCGGCTGGCCCAGCGTCCGGTCGGCTCGCTGACCTTGCCCGCGTCGATCTGCTCCTGGACCGAGGCGACGACCAGGCGGACGCCCGCCTCGGCGACGCGGCGGTCGCGGAACTCGATCACCTCGTCGAAGTTGTGGCCGGTGTCCACGTGCATCACGGGGAAGGGGACGGCGCCGGGCCAGAAGGCCTTCTCCGCGAGGCGGAGCATGACGATGGAGTCCTTGCCCCCGGAGAAGAGCAGCACGGGCCGCTCGAACTCCGCGGCCACCTCGCGCATGACGAAGATCGCCTCGGCCTCGAGCACGTCGAGTTGGGAGAGCTGGTAGCGCCCGGGCGCCTGCTGACTGGACTGACCCATGAATCCGCCTTTGTGATACCGACACGGCCGACGGCGGAGGGCCTCTTCGGTCAGCCCCCCGCGTGCGGCCCCGCGCTGTCCAGGTCCGCACCGTCGCGGATGCTTGCCAACAACATACCCGACAATTCCGATCGACATACAAGGACATCGGGGAGTAGCGGATCGGCCACGTTGTAGCGCAGAGGCGACCCGTCGATGCGCGAGGTGTGCAGTCCGGCGGCGCGCGCGACCGCGACGGGCGCCGCGCTGTCCCACTCGTACTGGCCGCCCGCGTGCACGTAGATGTCGGCGATCCCGAGCATCACCGCGCAGATCTTCGCCCCCGCCGAGCCCATGGGGATCACCTCGGCGCCGAGCTGGTTGGCCATCCGCTGCACGAACGCGGGCGGCCGCGTCCGGCTCGCGGTGATGCGCAGGCGCTGGTCGCCGGGGCGCTCGTCCGGCAGCCACGGCGGGTCGACCGTGGAGACGGTGCTGCCCTGCGCGGGAAGGGAGACCGCGCCGGCGACGAGGTCGCCGTTCTCCCACAGCGCCACGTGCACGGCCCAGTCGGTGCGGCCCGCCTCGGCGAACTCCCGGGTGCCGTCGAGGGGGTCGATGATCCACACGCGCCGCGCCCGCAGCCGCGACAGGTCGTCGGCGCCCTCCTCGGAGAGCACGGCGTCGCTGGGGCGCAGTCGGCCGAGGGCGGAGAAGAGGAACTCGTGGGAGGTCCTGTCCCCCAGGGTGCGCAGCACCTCGGGCTCGGCGAACCCGTGCCTGGCGCGCAGGCGCAGCAGCAGCTGACCCGCCTCGGTCGCCAGGTCCCTGGCCACCTCATGATCGTTTCTGATGCTCTTCACCGGCTAGTAAGCTCCCGCCCCACGGATCACCGCTGACCACGTCTTCCACAGGATCTGGATGTCCAACGTCAGCGACCAGTTTTCCACGTACCTCAGGTCCAGCCGGACCGACTCCTCCCAGGAGAGGTCGGATCGGCCACTGACCTGCCACAGGCCCGTCATGCCCGGTTTGACCACGAGCCGGCGGCGGACGTCGTGCCCGTACTGGGCGACCTCCTCCGGCAGCGGCGGCCTGGGACCGACAAGCGACATCTCCCCCCGGACCACGTTGACGAGCTGGGGTAGCTCGTCGAGCGAGTACCGGCGCAACCATGCCCCCACGGACGTGACCCTGGGGTCGCGACGCATCTTGAACAGCACCCCGTCGTGCTCGTTGCGGGGCTTGAGCATCTCCTTCAGCGTGTCGGCCCCGACCACCATGGTACGGAACTTGTAAACAGTGAACTCGGCCCCTCCCCGGCCGACGCGGGTCTGGGTGAACAGGGCGGGCCCGCCGCCCTCGGAGCGGATGAGCACCGTCAGCACCAGGAACAACGGGGACAGCAGGGCCAGCGCGAAGGCCGCGGCGCACCGGTCGAAGGCGCCCTTGAGCAGGCGGCGCCCGCCCTCGAGTTCGGGGTGTTCCACGTGCAGGAGGGGCAGCCCGGCCACGGGGCGGATGGAGGTGCGCGGACCGGCGACCTCCATGAGCGCGGAGGCGACGATGAGGTCGGTCCCGGTCTTCTCCAACTCCCACGCCAGCCGCCGCAGCTCCACGCCGTCCATCTCGGGACAGGCGAGCACCGCCACGGTGTCGGCGCCGACGAGGGAGGCGGCCTGGGCCACCTCGGTGAAGTCGCCCAGCACCGGGCAACCCTCGACGGCGCCCTCCCCGAGGCCGTCCGGGGCGGCCTCGCCCGGCGGCAGACACACGCCGACGACCCGCATGCCGTGGTAGATCTCCCCGCGGAAGCGGCGGATGAGGTCCCCGGCGGCGCAGCGGTAGCCGACCACGACGACGCCGCTCATGCACTGCCCGGAGCGGCGGCGCCGGTGCAGGGCCTTGCGTCGGGCGTAGTGCAGGGCCAGGGTCGTGGTGACGATGAGCGGCGGGACGGCGAGCGCGTAGCCGCGGGAGAGGTCGAACGCGACGGCGTAGGCGCCGATGGCCACCGAGGCGGTCAGGAACACCCCCGCCACGGCCACCCGGCGGTACTCCTCGGTGCCGACGCCCAGGAACCGCCGCTCGTACCCGCCGCCCAACCACACGAAGGCCACCCACACGACCGGGAGCAGCAGCGAGAGGTGCAGGTAGGGAGCCGCCTCGGCGGCCCCGAGGGTGTCGTGGAACCGGACGACCGTTCCGCCGGCCGCGGCCGCGGCGGCGGCGAGCAGGTCGAGGGCGACGAGCCCCGCCACGTACGACCGCGTCCACGACCCGCCGCGGGGCTCGGTGACGTACGCCGCCGTGCCCATCGGCCGTACGCGTTGATTCTGAGCTGTCTCCACCCCGCTGGCTGTGACCACACTTCCCCCCAAGGGTACGACGTGTTCCTGAATCCTCACACTGAGTAATCACACCTGGCACCACGAAGCCCGGCAGGGCGGGGTGGGGTGTGGTCGGACATCAACGACTGACGACCCGAACAGTAACCAAAAGTAGTGGAGAAGTCGCGTCTCGTGTCGGCTTGTTGGGGAAGCTGGATCAGGTCGTCCTAAGAACGTGTCTATGTCGAGACCAAAACGCCTTCGGGTGACCAAAACCACGTGCGATGGGTGACGACCCGTCCAGCGTGCGGCGTCCCGGTCAGGACATCGCGTACTCCGGGGCCAGTGCCGCGGCCAGGCGCAGGTGCGGCTCGGCCGCGGCCCCCTCGCCCTGCCGACGCAGGACCGAGCCCAGCAGCCGGTGCGCGTAGCCGTCGTCGGGCGCCTCCTCGACCAGCTCCTCCAGGATCCGCCGGGCGCTGACCAGCGCCGCCGACCGCACGTGGCAGCGGGCGGCGAGCAGCCGGACGCCCCGGTCCCCGCCGTGCTCGGCCAGGAGCGGGCCGAGCAGGGTGAGCGCGCCGAGCGGATCGCCCGCCCCCAGCAGTGCCTCGGCCTGCCGGAACCGTTCGACCTCCTCGGGCACGGCCCGGCCCTCCCGCCGCGCCGCCTCCGCCGCCGCGGCGGCGAAGTCGAGGACGGCCCCGCCCTCCTGCGCCCCCGCCAGGGCCCGCCCGCCCACGACGAAGGTGGGCGAGGTCCGCACCCCGACCGCCCGGCCGCGCAGGACGAGCTCGCGGACCTCGGACTCCCCCGCGCCGTCGCGCAGGAGGGCGCCGCCGTCGGCGAATCCGGCGTCGCGGGCGATCCGGTCGAGCGTCCCGGGCGCGCCGATGTCCTCGGCCGCCACGAAGTGGGCGTGGAACAGGCCCTCCACCACGGCGTCCTGGAGCCCGGGCCCGCCGTGTTCCAGGGCGAGCCAGGCCAACCGGTGCGCGTCATGGCTGCTGACGTGCCATGCCGCACCCCACGTCGGACCCAGCCCCGCCTCCCGGGCGACGGCTCCGACCCGGACGCGGTTCTGGGCCGGGGTGAGGCCGGGCGCGCACGCGCGCAGCGCGGTGTCGACGAGGGGGTCGCGCAGCAGCTCGTCCAAGGGCACGGCCTCGGCCGGGGCCGTGGGGTCGATCCGGAAGGGGCGCCAGACCACCTCGACCGGCTCACCGTTCCAGGAGTCCACGCCCCGTTCGAGCCGACGCTTGCCGATGTACCCCCAGGGGCAGACGAGGTCCGCCCAGATCTCGATTCTCATGCGGCCAACATAAACAACACCTGTCGTTTATGCAACACGTGTCGTTTAGCTCCCGTAGACTGGCGCCATGAACCCCGACGATCCCCGCGTCCAACGCACCCGCGACCGCCTGCGTGCCGCCCTGCGGTCCCTGGCCACCGGCCACCGCCTGGGTTCGCTCACCGTCGCGGCCGTCGCCCGGCACGCCGGGGTCAACCGGGCGACCGTGTACCAGCACTACCCCGACCTGGACGCGCTCGTGGCCGACACCATGGAGGACGCCGTGGCCCACGTCGCGCGGTGCGCCGAGCTGTGCCCCCTGGACGTGCCGGGCGACCGGCCGCCCGAGCCCCTGGTGGACCTGTTCGCACGGGTGGCGGAGGACGCCGTGCTCTACCGGGGGATGCTCTCCGACCAGGGCAGCGCCCGCTTCTCGCACCTGCTCCGCGACCGGTTGACCGAGGTGCTCGCCGCCCGGTTCGGACAGGGGGCGCGTCCGCCGGGCTCCGGCGGCGTCCCCGTGCGCGTGCACGCCGCCTACCTGGCGGGCGCGCTGGTCGGGGTGATCGCGGAGGCGGTCCGCGAGCCGGACGCCGGCGCGGGACCGGCGGCCGACCGCGGCCCCGAGGCGGTCGCCGCGGCCACGTGGCGGCTGTTGGCCGGGTGACCGGGGAGACGGGGCCGGAGGCGTCCGCCGGGGCTGGCTAGACGGCGGTGTGGAAGATGTTCTGGGCCCGCTCCAGGCCGTCCTTGATGATCGTGCGGACGGCGTCGGCGGCCCGCTCGACGTTGAGGTCGAGTTCCCCGCGCTCGGTGGAGGAGAAGTCGCGCAGCACGTAGGCGGCGGCGTCCATCCGGCCGGGCGGTCGGCCCACGCCGAAGCGGACCCGCACGTAGTCGGGGCTGGACAGGGAGGCGGTGACCGACTTCAGGCCGTTGTGGCCGCCGGAGCCGCCACCGCGCTTGAGCTTGAGCGCGGAGAAGTCGATGTCCAGCTCGTCGTGGACCACGACGACGCGCTCGACCGGCACCTTGTAGAACTTCGCCAGCCCCGCGACGGGACCGCCGGACACGTTCATGAAGGACCGCGGCTTGGCCAGCACCACCGAGGCGCCCTCGATCCGGGTCTCCACGACCTCGGCGTGCGCCTTGTGCGCCTTCCAGCGCTCGTCGCCGGCGGACGCCAGCGCGTCCACCACCATGAACCCGGCGTTGTGCCGGTTCGCGGCGTACTTGGGGCCGGGGTTGCCCAGCCCGACGACCAGCCAGCGCTCAGCCTCAGCCATGTCCTCGTTCTTCCTGATTCCCAGCATGCGCCACAGGTCCACCATGGTGCACGACCCTATACGCACGCCGAACGCGCGGCCCCCGACGGGAACCGCGCGTTCGGTGCGATGTCTGTGCGGGGGAACGCCCTACTCGGCGGCGGGCGCCTCGGCGCCTTCCTCGGCGGCCTCGGCGGCGGGCGCCTCC
Organism: Nocardiopsis sp. NPDC050513; assembly: GCF_044457925.1. Taxonomy (NCBI): domain Bacteria; kingdom Bacillati; phylum Actinomycetota; class Actinomycetes; order Streptosporangiales; family Nocardiopsidaceae; genus Nocardiopsis; species Nocardiopsis sp. NPDC050513. Next base: position 573,464 of record NZ_JBITHK010000001.1, read on the forward strand.
TCCTCGACCCGCGGAGCGGAGACGGTGAGCAGGATCGCCTCGGGGTCCGTGACCAGCGTGGTGCCCGCGGGCAGCTTCAGGTCACCGGCGGTCGGCGTGGCGCCGATCTCCAGGCCCTCCACGTCGAAGGCCACGCCCTCGGGGATGTGGGTGGCCTCGGCCTCGACCGTCACCTCGACGAGCTCCTGGTTGAGCACGCCCGGGGCCTTGACCTCGCCGGTCAGCTCGACGTGGATGTCGACCTGGACCTTCTCGCCCTTGGAGACGACCAGCAGGTCGATGTGCTCCAGGAAGCCCTTGATGGCGTCGCGCTGCACGCTCTTGGGCAGGGCGAGGTTGTCCTTGTCGAGGCCGTCCAGACGGATGAGGACGTTCGGGGTCTTCAGGGCGAGCATGAGCTCGTGGCCCGGCAGGTTGAGGTGGCGGGGCTCGGTGCCGTGGCCGTAGAGGACGGCCGGCACCTTACCCGCGCGGCGGGCGCGCCGAGCGGCGCCCTTGCCGAATTCCGTGCGGGGCTCGGCAGCGATTCGTACCTCGGACACGACAAAACTCCTCGGGTTCAACCCCGCAGCACGGGGAACACGACTCCAGTAGTACGACGATTCCCGCACTGGGCGGGGAAAGCGGCGGGGTCACCCACGTGGGGACACGGCCGCCGTGGTTCCAGGCGTGCCCGGCGAGCCGCCACCGGACCCGCCCGGCCCGGGAACACTCGTCGCGCACCCCTGCCCGCGCTGTCCTGCGCAGCCGAAGGGGCTCCGCTGGGCACGGGGACACTCGGCCAAGTCTACTGGCTTCACCGACGACTCCGTACACGGCCCGCTGGCGGACACCCCCCATTCACGGGGCGCCCGCCAGCGGCGCGGCCGGGTGCGCGAGGAGCCCCGCCGCTACTCGAAGAGGCTGGTCACCGAGCCGTCGGTGAACACCTCGCTGATCGCGCGGGCGATCAGCGGAGCGATCGACAGCTGCGTGAGCTTGTCGAAGGAGCGCTCCTCCGGCACCGGCAGCGAGTTGGTGATGATGACCTCGGAGATCCGCGAGTTCTGGAGGCGCTCGGCCGCCGGACCGGACAGCACGCCGTGCGTGGCCGCCACGATGACCTTCTCGGCGCCGTTCTCGAACAGGGCCTCGGAGGCCTTCACGATCGTGCCGCCGGTGTCGATCATGTCGTCGACCAGCACGCACGTGCGGCCCGCGACCTGGCCGACGACCTCGTGCACGCGCACCTGGTTGGCGACGTCCGGGTCCCTGCGCTTGTGGATGATCGCCAGCGGCGCGCCGAGGCGGTCGGCCCAGCGGTCGGCGGTGCGCACGCGGCCCGCGTCCGGGGAGACCACGGTGATCTCGGAGTGCTCGACCCGGTCGGCCACGTAGTCGGCCAGGATCGGCAGGGCGAACAGGTGGTCCACCGGTCCGTCGAAGAACCCCTGGATCTGGTCCGTGTGCAGGTCGACCGCCATCATCCGGTTGGCGCCCGCGGTACGGAACAGGTCCGTCATCAGGCGCGCGGAGATGGGTTCGCGGCCCCGGTGCTTCTTGTCCTGGCGGGCGTACCCGAGGAACGGCGTCACCACGGTGATCCGCTTGGCGGACGCGCGCTTGAGCGCGTCCACCATGATCAGCTGCTCCATGATGGACTCGTTGACCGGAGCCGAGTGGCACTGCAGGACGAACGCGTCGCAGCCGCGGACGGACTCGAGGTAGCGGACGAAGATCTCACTGTTGGCGAAGGTGTCGAACCGGGTGGGGACCACGTCGATCCCCAGCTCCTTCGCCACCTCCTGGGCCAGTTCGGGGTGGGTGCGCCCCGAGAAGAGCATCAACTGTTTCTGCCCGGTGGCCTTCATCCCGCTCACGTACTTCTCCCCCACGGTTACTGCTTGTCGGAATTGACTGCTCTGCGCCGCTCGGCCCGCTCCGCGGCCTCGGCGGAGGCGGTGCCCGGGCGCTTGCGCTGGGTCCACCCCTCGACGTTGCGCTGACGGTGTCCCTCGGAGACCGCCAGGGCGCCGGGCGGAACATCGTCCCGGACCACGGCCCCGGCCCCGGAGTAGGCCCCGTCGCCCACGGTCACGGGCGCGACGATGGTGTTGTCGCTGCCGATGCGCACGTGGTCGCCGATGGTGCTCCGGGACTTGTTGACCCCGTCGTAGTTGACGAACACCGTGGAGCAGCCGATGTTGCTGCTCTCGCCGATGTCGGCGTCCCCGACGTAGGTCAGGTGCGGGACCTTGGACCCGGCGCCGACGGTCGAGTTCTTCACCTCGACGAAGGCGCCGATCTTGGTCCGCTCGGCCAGGCGGGTGCCCGGCCGGAGGTAGGTGTAGGGGCCGACGTTGGCCCCGGAGCCGATCTCGGCCCGGTCCGCGGTGGTCTCGCGGACGTGCGCTCCCTCGCCGACGACCGTGTCCCGCAGGGTGGCCCCCGGGCCGACGACGGCGTCCTCGCCGACCACGGTGGCGCCCAGCAGCCGGGTGTTCGGCTCCAGCACCGCGTCGCGGCCGATCCGGACCTGGACGTCGAGCCAGGTGCTGGCGGGGTCGACGACCGTCACGCCGGAGCGCATGTGCTCGTCGACGAGACGCCGGTTGAGGATGCGGCGCGCCTCGGAGAGCTGGACGCGGTCGTTGACGCCCTGGACCTCGTGCCAGTCCTCGGCGGTCCAGGCGCCGACCCGGTGCCCGTCCCCGCGCAGGAGGGCGACGGCGTCGGTGATGTACTCCTCGCCCTTGGCGTTGTCGGTCGACAGGTGCTGGACGACCGCGGACAGCAGCGCGCCGTCGAAGGCGTACATGCCGGAGTTGATCTCGTCGATCGCGCGCTGGTCGGGGGTGGCGTCGGCGTGCTCGACGATGCCGGTGAACGCGCCGTCGGCGTCGCGGACGATGCGCCCGTACCCCGTGGGGTCGGGGACGCGCGCCGAGAGGGCGGTGACGGCGTTGCCCTCCTTCTCGTGCGCGGCGACGAGCTCGGCCAGCGTCTGTCCGCGCAGCAGCGGGGTGTCCCCGCAGGTCAGGACGACCGTCCCGGTGAGGGTGACGCCTCTGCCCGCGAGGTCCTCGATCGCCATCCGGACCGCGTGACCGGTGCCGTTCTGCTTCTCCTGGACGGCGGTGGTCGCCTCCGGGGCGGCCTCTCCCAGGTGTTCGGCGACCCGCTCACGGGCGTGGCCGACGACGACCACGGTGTGCTCGGGGGTGAGGTCGCGGGCGGCGGCGAGCACGTGTCCGAGCATGCTGCGGCCGTTGATCTCGTGCAGAACCTTGGGAAGCTTGGACTTCATTCGGGTGCCCTCGCCCGCCGCGAGGACGATGACGGCAGCCGGGCGGTTCACGCTCACTGGAGGAGACCCCTCGTGCATAGCTGGCGGTTGAACTGTCGGCTCACCCCTCGGCGGCCCGGCCCGCGTGCCGCACGGGCGGCCGTCGGATGATCCAGCGGCCGACATGGGAAGGATACATGCGCGTCACCGCCGCTTCGCGGGGGTGTGGCAGGGCGGGCCGCGCGACGGGCGCGGGCACGCCGTCGGCGTCGGGCGGTCGGGGGCGCGGTGTGAGAAGCGCCGCGTCGCGCGTTCGGGGCCGCGGGCGCACCCGCGGTGACGTCACGGGGATCGACTGCTCCCGGACCAGGGCTCGAACCTGGACGATGGGGACCAAAACCCCACATGCTGCCGATTACATCATCCGGGAACGCACTGGGCGTGATCGCTGCGCACCCAGACGCTCGGCACCAACATAGCGCCATTCTCGGGGGGCTTGCCAAACCTACGGGGTCGTAGGTTACGGTTACGTAGGAATAGGTTGGGCCGTCGACACGGGTGCCCCGCGCGCTGCGGACGCCGTCCTGACCTCGACAACGCTCCCGTGACGAGGTGTGGAGACATGACCGCAGCCCCCGAGGCGCCCATCAGCGCGACCGCCAAACGCGAGGCGATCCCGGAGATCGAACCGGAGCCGCGCGGCAAGGCCGAGCGCTACACCGTGTTCGCCTTCGTGTTCATCCCGCTGATCGCCCTGCTGGCCGCGGTGCCGTTCTTCTGGGGCTGGGGCCTCACGCTCGTCGACGTCGCCATCGCCGCGGTCTTCTACCTGATCAGCGGGCTGGGGATCACGGTCGGCTTCCACCGCCACTTCACGCACGGCTCGTTCCGGGCCAACCGCCCGCTGCGGATCGCGCTGGCGGTCGCGGGCAGCCTCGCCATCGAGGGCAGCGTGATCAAGTGGGTGGCCGACCACCGCCGCCACCACAAGTACGCGGACGCCGAGGGCGACCCGCACTCCCCGTGGCGCTTCGGCGACGACTGGAAGTCCGTGGCCAAGGGCCTGTACTACGCGCACATGGCGTGGATGTACCTGGACGAGAAGAAGACCTCGCCCCGCCGCTTCACCCCCGACCTGCTCAAGGACAAGGACGTCGTCCTCGTCGACAGGCTCTTCGTCCCGATCGTCGTCGTCTCGCTGGCCGCCCCGGCCGTCATCGGCGGTCTGGTCACCCTGTCCTGGTGGGGCGCGGTCACCGCGTTCTTCTGGGCGAGCCTGGTGCGCGTCGCCCTGCTGCACCACGTCACCTGGTCGATCAACTCCATCTGCCACACCATCGGCGAGGAGAACTTCGAGGTCCGCGACCGTTCCCGCAACGTGTGGTGGCTGGCCATCCCGTCCTTCGGCGAGTCCTGGCACAACCTGCACCACGCCGACCCCACGTGCGCCCGCCACGGCGTCCTCAAGGGGCAGATCGACATCTCCGCCCGGATCATCTGGATCTTCGAGCGGTTCGGCTGGGCGACCAAGGTGCGCTGGCCGAACGCGGAACGGCTCGCCGCCAAGCGGGTCAGCCTCTAGGATCAGTAGCCATCATGGGAGCAGCCGACAGCCAGCAGGGGACCCGCGTGCGCCGCAAGCGCATGACGGGCAAGGAGCGTCGGCAACAGCTCGTGGAGATCGGCCGGGAGCTGTTCGCCGAGCGGGGGTTCGACGCGACCTCCGTCGAGGAGATCGCCGCGCGGGCCGGTGTGTCCAAGCCCGTGGTCTACGAGCACTTCGGCGGCAAGGAGGGCATCTACGCGGTCGTCGTCGACCGGGAGATGCGCACCCTCCTGGACATGATGGGCGAGGCCCTCACCGCCGACCACGCGCGCGACAAGATCGAGCGGGCGGCGCTGGCGCTGCTGCGCTACGTGGAGGAGAACACCGTGGGCTTCCGGGTGCTGACCCGGGACTCGCACGTGGCCTCCGGCACGGGCAGTTTCGCCAGCCTGATCAACGACATCGCCAGCCAGGTCGAGCACATCATGGTCGACGAGTTCGCCGAACGCGGATACGACCCGGCGCTCGCGCCCATGTACGCGCAGGCGCTGGTGGGCATGTGGGCGCTGACCGGCCAGTGGTGGCTGGAGGTGCGCAAGCCCAAGCGCGAGGTGGTCGCGGCGCACCTGGTCAACCTGGCCTGGAACGGGCTCGCCCGGCTGGAGGCCAAGCCCGGGCTGAACACGCGCGGACGCCGGTCGGGCTGACCTGACAAGACGTGTGGGGCCGGTGAACGCCTTACCGGCCCCACTATCTTGATGTCAAGAGATATGCTGGTCCCATGCGCGATGAGGTGGATGGGCTGATCGAGGCGTGGCGAGCCGAACGCCCGGACGTGGACGTGACGCCGCTGGAGGTGTTCAGCCGGGTCTCCCGGCTCGCACGCCACCTGGACCGTGCCCGGCGCACCGTCTTCACCGAACACTCCCTGGAGACCTGGGAGTTCGACGTCCTCGCCGAACTCCGCCGCTCCGGTCCGCCCTACGAGCTCAGCCCCGGCCGCCTGCTGCGCGCCACCCTCGTGACCTCGGGGACCATGACCAACCGGGTCGACCGGCTCGCCGCGGCGGGCCTGGTGCGGCGCAGACCCGACCCCGCCGACAAGCGCGGCGTCCTGGTCCGGCTCACGGAGAAGGGCACCGAGCGCATCGACGCGGCCCTCGCCTCCCTCGTCCGGTACGAGGAGTCGCTCCTGGCCCCGATGCCCGACGAGGACCGCGCCCGACTCGCATCGTTACTGAGAAGCCTGCTCGCTCCCCTCGACAGGGAGCCCTCCGGTCCGCAAGGCTAGTTACCGGGCGGTATCCGTCTCTCACCGGGAGACCGCTGTCTGGGCGCGGACCACATTCCAGGCATGGGTTGGAGAGAGCACAGTGAGATTCCGCTGGATCGCGGCCACGGCCGCCGCGGCCGTGGTCGCCACGGGCTGCGGCGGCGGGGACGAGGGCGCGGGTGTCGAGCAGCGTCACTACCTGTCCTTGGGCGACTCCCTGACCGTGGGGGTGCAGCCCGACGAGAACGGGGTTCCCGGGGAGACCGCCGACGGCTACACCGACGTGCTGTACCGGCGGCTGTACGACGCGGACTCGACGCTCGGCCACGAGCGGATGGGCTGCGGCGGCGAGGACACCACGACGTTCGTCGAGGGCGGCCTGCCCCGCTGCGACCAGCGGTACGGGGGCCGGTCCCAGCTGGAGGCGGCGGAGGAGTTCCTCGTCGAGAACCGGGGGGACGTCGCACTGGTCACCGTCACCATCGGGGGCAACAACTTCACCGGCTGCGTGAGCGACCTGGAGAACCCGGACGGGCCCGCCGTCGACACGGCGTGCGTGGACGACGGGCTGGAGCGGATCGGGACGGAGGTGCCCGAGATCGCCAACCGTCTGCGCGCGGCGGCGGGACCGGACACCCCGATCATCGCGATGACCTACTACAACCCGTTCCTCGCCGCCCTGCTGCTGGAGGACGACGAGGACGCCGAGGCGTCTGCGTCCCCCGAGGAGGCGGGTGCCGGCGGGGAGGCCGGCGGCGACGCGGCCGCACCGGAGGACGACCTGGTCGGGTACGCCGCCGGCGTCCTGGAGCGGATGAACGCGTCCCTGCGCGACTCCTACTCCGGCGCCGACATCGAGGTCGCCGACGTCGAGGGGGTCTTCGCCTCCGCGGACTTCGGCGTCCCGGCCGACAGCACGACCGGCATGCCGACCAACGTGCAGCGGATCTGCGACCTGACCTGGATGTGCGACGTCGACCGCGGGCCGGACATCCACACCAACCGGGCGGGGGCCCAGGAGATCGCCGCCGCCTTCGAGGAACTGGTCGGCTGACCGAGGGGCGGGGCGGCGCCGCCCCGCCCTCTGAGCGCCGCTCAGTCCCCGAAGCCCGCCAGGTCGAGCCGGGCGAGCCGCTCCGGGTCGGAGATGACGTCGATCCCGGTGATCCGGCCGTCGACGACGGTGAAGCCCATGACCGACACCGGTGCGCCGCCGACCGTGCTGACCACCCCGGCGGTCCCGTTCACCAGGGCGGGCCACGCGGTGAGGCCGGTGGTGTGGCGCCGGAAGGCGGAGGCCCGTCCGGCCACCGTCCGGGCGCCCCGGACCGACAGCGGCGCGCCCGCTCCGGAGTCCGCCCGGAGGACGACGTCGGGGTCGAGGACGGCCAGCAGCCCCTCGAAGTCACCGTCGCGAGCGGCGGTCAGGAAGGCGTCGACGACCCGGCGCTGGCGCACCGGTTCCGGGTCGGGGACCGGCGCCGCGCCCCGGACCCGCTGTCGGGCACGGCTCGCGAGCTTCCTGGCCGCGTCGGGGGTCCGGTCCACGATCGGGGCGATCTCGTCGAACGGCACGCCGAACATGTCGTGCAGGACGAACGCGAGCCGCTCGGCGGGGGTGAGGGACTCCAGCACCACGAGGAGGGCGATCCCGACCGCGTCGGCGGTCAGCGCCCGCTGTTCCGGGTCCGCCCCGTCCACACGGCACACCACCGGGTCGGGCAGGTGCTCCTCCCACCCGGTCTCCCGCCGCGCGGTCCGGGAGCGGAGCAGGTCCAGGCAGACGCGGCTGACCACGGTCGTCAGCCATCCGCCCAGGTTGTCGATGTCCCCGGCCTCCGAGCGGGCGAGTCGCAGCCAGGCCTCCTGGACGGCGTCGTCGGCCTCGCTCAGCGAGCCGAGCATCCGGTACGCCACCGCCCTCAGGTGTCCCCGGTGCTCCTCGAAGCGGCGTGCCAGGAGTTCGTGTTCGGTCACGGTCGTGTCCTTTCTCGGGTGCGTCACCGCACTGACGCGCGCGCGTCGGCGAACGTGACGGCGCGGGCCCGGGAAAGTTCTCCGGCGGCGGTCACGTTCGCCCGACCCGGACCGTCAGGGGGGTGTCGGAGCGAACGGGACGGGGCCGCCGACGACGGCCCCCGAGACGAGGAGAACCACCATGACCGCACGCATGAAGAACCCCGCCTACGTCCTGCCCACCGCGATGAAGGGGATCGGGACCCTGGTGAAGGCCATCGGGGAGGGCGGCCTCGACCACGCGCTCCAGGAGCTCGTGGCGCTGAGGGTCAGCCAGATCAACGGGTGCGCCGCCTGCGTCCACGGGCACGTCGCGAGCCTGCGCGGGGCCGGTGAGTCCGAGGAGCGGATCGCGTCGGCGGTGGCCTGGCGCGAGGCGCCGTTCTACACCGAGGCCGAGCGGGCGGCGCTGGCCCTGTCGGAGTACGCCACCCGCATCGCCGACCAGAGCCGTGACCGGGTGCCCGACGACGTCTGGAACGACGTCGCCGACCACTTCGACGAGCGGGAGCTGTCCGCGCTCATCCTCGTGATCGGCCTGACCAACATGTTCAACCGCATCAACGTCACCGTCCAGGAGCCCGCGGGCACCACCTGGTAGCGGGCGGCCGGACACGACGGCGGCCCGGTCCACCGGGCCGCCGTCGTGCGTGCCGCTAGTCCCCGACCAGTTCGGCCTGGGCGAGCCAGGCCTCCTCCAGCTCGTCGCGCTCGGCCGCCAGGGCCTTGGCCTCGGCGTCCAGCTCGGCCAGCCGGGTGTAGTCCTCCGCGGCGGCGGCCATGAGCTCGTGCAGTTCGGCCTCGCGCGCGGCGATGCGGTCCATCCGCCGCTCGACCCGCTGCATCTCCTTCTGGGCGGCGCGCCGCTCGGCCGGGGAGACCGCGGGCTCCTCCCTGGGGGCGGCGGCCCCGGAGGATCCGGCCGGGACCGGGGGCGGCTCCGCCGTGGCGGCGCGGCGCTCCAGGTACTCGTCGACGCCGCCGGGCAGGAAGGCCAGGGTGCCGTCGCCCATGAGGGCGAGCACGCGGTCGGTGATCCGCTCCAGGAAGTACCGGTCGTGGCTGACCAGCACCAGGGACCCGGGCCAGCCGTCGAGGAGGTCCTCCAGCTCGGTGAGGGTCTCGATGTCCAGGTCGTTGGTGGGCTCGTCCAGCAGGAGCACGTTGGGCTCGTCCATGAGCAGGCGCAGCAGCTGGAGGCGGCGGCGCTCACCGCCGGACAGGTCGCCGATCGGGGTCCACTGGCGTTCGCCGCGGAACCCGAAGCGCTCCAGCATCTGGCTGGCGGTGTAGTCGCGCTTGCCGATGGTGACGTGTTCGCGCACGTCCATGACGGCCTGGAGCGGGCGCGCGTCGGGGTCGAGCTCGGCGATGTTCTGGGACAGGTGGGCGAGCCGGACGGTCTTGCCGGTGCGCACCGATCCGGAGTCGGGCGCGCGCTCGCCGCCCAGGATCCGGAGCAGGGTGGACTTGCCAGCGCCGTTGACGCCGACCAGGCCGACCCGGTCGCCGGGGCCGAGCTGCCAGGTCAGGCGGTCCAGGAGGACGCGGTCCGGCACGGCGGCCGTCACGTCCTTGAGGTCCACGACGGTCTTGCCCAGGCGCGAGCTGGCGAAGCGGACGAGCTCGACCGTGTCCCTGACCGGCGGGACGTCGGCGATGAGCTGGTTGGCGGCCTCGATGCGGAACTTGGGCTTGGAGGTGCGCGCGGGCGCGCCCCGGCGCAGCCAGGCCAGCTCCTTGCGCATGAGGTTCTGGCGGCGCTCCTCGGCCGCCGCGGCCATGCGCTCGCGTTCGGCCTTGGCCAGGACGTAGGCGGCGTACCCGCCCTCGTACCGCTCGACCGCGCCGCGCCCGACCTCCCACGTGCGGGTGGTGACGGCGTCGAGGAACCAGCGGTCGTGGGTGACGACCACGAGCGACTCGGGACGGCCGTTCAGGTGCTGGGCGAGCCAGGCGATGCCCTCGATGTCCAGGTGGTTGGTGGGCTCGTCGAGGACGATCAGGTCGTGGTCGCCCACGAGCAGCCGCGCCAGGGCGGACCGACGGCGCTCGCCGCCGGACAGCCCGGACATGTCGGTGTCCAGGTCCCAGCCGCCGAGCAGGCCGCGCAGGATGTCGCGGACGCGGGCGTCGCCGGCCCACTCGTGCTCGGCGCGATCGCCCAGGACGAAGGCGCCGACGGTGGTGTCGGGGAAGTCGTCCCGCTGGTGGAGGAAGCCGATCCGCAGGCCGCGGTTGTGCACGACCCGCCCTGAGTCGGGTTCGGTGCGGCCGGAGAGCACCGAGATCAGCGTGGACTTGCCGCCGCCGTTGCGGCCGACGACGCCGATGCGCTCGCCCTCGTCCACGCCCAGCGACACCTTGTCGAGGAGTACGAGCGGCCCGTAGGCCAGGGACACGTCCTGAAGATTGACCAGATTCATCACCTCCATGATGCCCTCCTGGAGGGACCACCGCGTTCAGCCGGAGGAAGCGCTGTGCCGCCCGCGGGCGCCACGTCGTCCGGCGCCGTCAGGCCAGGCGTTCGTCGTAGCGCCGCCGCAGCTCCTCGGTACGGTCCTCCGGCCAGGGGCAGCGCACGTCGCCGTTGACCGCCGCGAAGAACAGCTCCAGGTGGGTCTGCCAGGCGGCCAGCGTCACGGGCAGCAGTCCGGACAGGCCGTCGGGCACGGTCTGGGTCAGCTCCACGCGTGTGCCCAGCTCCGGCTCGTGGGCGAACTCCCACAGCACCGTCCCCGCTAGTTCCCCCTCGTACAGCCACGCGTACTCCAGCGCCCGGGGCGGCTCGCAGCCGGTGACCAGGCCCGTGGTGACGTACCCGTTGGCGAGGCGGGGCGGCGGCGCCGCGCCGACACGGGGTTCGACTCCCTCGGTGGCGACCTCCCAGACCGAGTCGAGCGACCGCCACATCAGGTCGCGCGCGAACCGCACCACGAGGCCCTCGTCGGCCGACTCGACCTCCCCCTCGCCGAGCCCGAACGCGTCCGTGTAGCGCTCCACCGGGCCCAGGAAGTCCTGGGGCTCCTCGAAGTCCCGGCGCGCCAGCCGGGCCTCCAGGGCGGCCAGGCACACGTCCCACCCGTACGCGTCGCGGGCGGCCGCCAGGCGGCCCAGCACGCCGCCGCCCATGCCCTGGGTGAACACGAGCCGGGATCCGGGCCCGTCGGGGCCCAGCTCGAACCTGAGCGCGTCCTTGCCCCAGCGGAAGCCGAACACGCGCGGCGGTTCGTACTCGGTGACCTCGCCCTCGCCGCCCTCTCCGGCGGCCTCGGGGGCGTCGGCGAACGTGAAGCGGACGTACCCGCCCACCCGGAGGTCGGCCTCCACGATGGCGGGGAACCAGTGTTCGAGCTCGATCGGGTCGGTGAGCGCCCGCCACACCTCCGGGACGGGGTGCGCGAGCCGCCGTTCGAACCGGAGCTCCGACTCCCCCGCCACGGTCCGCAGTTCCGCCCCGGGCGTGTCCATCGCAGCCTCCCCGCTCACCCGCCGTGGTCCAGTGGGAGGCATCCCCCGGGCGGCGTGGGCGCGAAACGCCCGATCGGGCAAAGGCGGGCCCCTAGGCGCCACCACGCAGGGCCCGGGGCCCTGGCTCAGACGAGGAAGAACTCCCGTGCGGCCCTGGCGATGCCCTCCGTGTCGAGCCCGTGGACCCGCGCGTGGTCGGCGGGGGTCCCGTAGGCGCGCACCTCCGTGTCCCGGGCGACCCCCAGCCCCAGTTGGCGGTGGCGGCGGTCGGCGAGGGCGGCGGCCACCTCGTGGGCGGACGTGCCCCGCAGGTAGGGCTCGACCACCAGGACGTCGGCGTTGCCCGCCGCGGCGACGAGGGCGCTGAGCCCCGCGCGGTCGAAGGGGCGCACGGTGGCGGTGTAGGCGACCGTGACGTCGAGGTCGGCGGTGGCCTCCAGGACGCGGTCGAGCATGGGCCCGACGGCCACCGCCACGCCCGCCGAACGCCCGGACCCCCTGCGCACGACCGTCAGCCGGTCCGACACCGGCCGCGCCGTCCGGTTGCCCGTCGCGGACAGCCGCACGTACACGCGGTGGTCCCCGGGGAGGGCGGCGGCGAGCGCCTCGCGGACCTCGTCGGGGTGCCCCGGCGCGTACACGGTCCACCCGGGCAGGGTGTCCAGGAGCGCCACGTCCCCGGGCGCCTGGTGGGTGCGGCCCTCGACGGCCGCGTCGTAGGACCCGCCGATGCTCACCAGGACGGCGCCCGCGTCCTGGTGTCCGAAGTCCAGCTTGATCTGCTCGAACGGCCGCTCGACGAGGAAGGGCGTGTAGCTGTGCACGATCGGGCGCATGCCGGCCAGGGCGAGCCCGCCCGCCACGCCGATCATGGCCTGTTCGCGGATGCCGACGTTGATCACGCGGCCCGGATGCCGGAGGGCGGCCCGCCGGAAGTGCCCGGCGGAGATCTCGGCGAGGACGAGGGCGGTGCGCGGGTCGTCGTCGAGGGCGGCGTTGACGGTCGTGACGAAGGTCTCTCGCATGGCCGTGCTCCTAACGGTTTCCGGGGCGGACCCGGACGACGACGGCCAGCGGCCGGAACGGGTGGGGCGCGGTCAGCGCCGTGTGCATGGCGTCGTGGTCGCGCCCGTCGACCTCGCGGGACACCCATCCCTCGGCCTCGAACCTGGCGCCGATGCCGCCGGGCCATCCGTGGGCGGACGAGGCGTTGTCGACCACCACCGTGGTGAGCGACTCCAGACGCATCCGGCCGGCCACGGCGATCGCCTCGTGGTTGCTGCCCTCGTCGAGTTCGCCGTCGCCGACGAGCACCACCACCCGGGGCGGCCGTCCGTCGGCCCGCCGCACGTTGCGCGCACGGAGCCCGAGCGCCGTCCCCAGCGCGAGCGGCAGCCCGTGGCCGAGCGAACCGCTGCCGATCTCCGCGCCGGGGACGAGCACGCGGTCGGGGTGGTGGCCGAGCGGCGAGTCGAACGCCCGCCAGCCGCGCAGGGTGGGTACGTCGAGGAAGCCCTTGGCGGCGAGCACGGCGTAGTAGGCGGTCGGCCCGTGTCCCTTGGACAGCAGGAAGCGGTCGCGGGCGGGATCCTCGGCGGTCTCGGGGGTGACGGCGAGGACCCGGTCGTACAGCACCCACAGGACGTCGAGGGTGGAGTTGGCGGCGCCCTTGTGCTTCTCGTCGCCCTCCATGAGGCCGATGAGCACGGGCAGGTCGGCGTAGCGCGAGAGCGTGGCTGCGGTCGTCATGCGGCCCAGTGTTCAACCTCAACGATGGTTCAAGTCAAGGGCGGGGCGCGGTCCGGAGCCGCCGATCGGGAAGTGAGGTGCGTCACACCACGGTCGTTCCGGGGACGTCACCGGAACCCGCGGGCACGCACGCGTCCACACCCTCGGCCTCCAGCGCGCGAACCACGGCGGCCTCGACCCCGGGCGTCGCGGCGCCGTCCTCGTCACCCACCAGGAACGCGCAGGTCGGTCCGGATCCGGACACCAGAGCTCCGAGCGCGCCCGCCGCCCTGCCCGCCGCCAGGACGCCCGCCAGGTCCGGGCGCAGCGACAGCGCCGCCCGTTCCAGGTCGTTGGTGAGCGCCGCGCCCAGCGAGGCGGCGTCCCCGGCCGCCAGAGCCTCCTCCATCGCGGGCGAGGGCAGCGGCGCGGGCGCGTCCGGCCGCAGCCGGTCGTACTCGGCGAACACGCGGGCCGTCGACAGGCCGCGCGAGGAGAGCGCGAACACCCACCGGTACCGCCCGGGCGCCGCGAGGGGCTCCAGGATCTCGCCCCGCCCCGTCCCCACGGCCGTGCGGCCCAGCAGGGGGAAGGGGACGTCGCTGCCCAGGCGCGCGGCCAGATCCAGAAGGTCGGTTTCGGGCAGTCCGCATCCCCACAACCGGTCGCAGGCGACGAGGGTCGCGGCCGCGTCGGCGCTGCCGCCCGCCATCCCCCCGGCCACCGGGATGCGCTTGTCCAGGTGGATCTCGACGGGGGACCCCTTGCCGGTCTCCTCCGCCAGCAGGGCGGCCGCGCGCGCGGCGAGATTCGTGGCGTCGAGCGGAACCCCGCCCAGGTCGACGCGCGTCCCACCGGACGCCGTGAGCGTCACGAGTTCCGGCTCCTGACGCGCAGGGGCCTCCTTGACGGTAACCTCGTCGAACAGTGAGACGGCGTGGAACACGTTGACGAGGGCGTGGAACCCGTCCTCACGGCTGGGCCCCACCGCCAACTGGAGGTTCACCTTCGCGGGGACCCGCACGGTTACGGTGGTACTAACGGTCACGAGTCCCCAATCGTAAAGGAACCCCCTACCTTGCGTGAACACCTGCCCCGCCGGGGGAACCGGTGTGTTTCGCGCCCGTCGCCGACGGGATCACACCCGTCGGCGCGAACCGGGGACCGCGATCGGGGATCAGTCATCACTGTCATGTCAGTCACGGCCCTTCCCCCGAACGATCCGAAACGGCGCGCGAGTGGGAATCAGGGCACAAACACCGCTACCTTGGGGCGAGGCGGAGTTTGGACACCGTCGGGGAGGGTCGCTTGCCGTCGGATGGGCTCCCGAAGAACCTGGAACCGCTGGCAGCCGGAGATCCGGCCACCATCGGTCCCTACGTGCTGTCCGGGAAGCTGGGGAGCGGCGGCATGGGCACCGTCTACCTCGGCAGCGCTCCGGACCGCAACCACCAGGTAGCGATCAAGGTCATCCGCCCCGAGCTCGCCTTCGACGAGGCGACGCGGGCGCGGTTCCGCGACGAGATGGAGAACGCCCGCAAGGTCGCCTCCTTCTGCACCGCCAAGGTCCTCGACCACGGGACGTTCGAGAACCGCCCCTACATGGTCACCGAGTACATCGCCGGGACCGCGCTCGCCGAGCACATCGCCGAGAACGGGCCGCTGGACTCCTCGACCCTGCACGGCTTCGCCCTGGGCGTCGCCGCCGCGCTGGCGGCCATCCACCGCACCGGGCTCGTGCACCGCGACCTCAAGCCGGCGAACGTACTGCTGTCGCTCTCCGGTCCGCGCGTGATCGACTTCGGCATCGCGCGGGCGATGAACACCGCGACCAACCACACCCAGACCGGCATCGTCATGGGCAGCCCGGGCTGGATGGCGCCGGAGCAGCTGTTGGAGGAACAGGTCACCACCTCGGCGGACATCTTCGCCTGGGGCTGTCTGGTGGCCTTCGCGGGCAACGGCACCCACCCGTTCGGCAACGGCGACGCCATGACGCTGGGCAAGCGCGTGCTCTTCGCCGAGCCGCAGATCGGGAACCTGGACAGCCCGCTCGACCGGCTCGTCCTGCGTGCCCTGGCCAAGGAGCCGGGCCGCCGCCCGACCGCCCAGGACCTGCTCCTGGAACTCGCCGGCGGCGAGGACAGCACCAACCCGAACGACATGGTCTCGCACGCCCTGCACCAGTCGTGGCGGCCGAACCTGCCCCCCATGCCGCCCGTTGGCCCCCGACCGGGGATGGGCCGCGCCCAGCAGACCGTGACGGGCATGCGGCCCCCGCCGCCCGGCCACTACCAGTCCGCCCCCATGCCGCCCCAGGCGCACCAGACCGGCAACTACCCCCGGCCCCAGGCTCCTCCGCCCGTTCGACCCGCCGCGCACCCCGCGGGCCCGCCCCAGGGGAACGCGCCCCAGCAGGGCGGCCAGAACGCGCCGCACCGCCCCGCTCCGGGCCCCGCGCAGCCGCACCCGGCGTCCACCGGACCGATCCCGATGGTGCCCGCCGCCGACCAGCAGGGCCCGCGCCCCGGCCCGCAGCCCTACGTCCCGCCGGTTCCGCCGCCGCCGCACCAGCCCGCCGCACCGGGCCGCCGCAGGGGGCTCGTCGTGGTCCTGGCCGTGGGCGGAACGGCGCTCCTCCTCGTCATCGCGGTGCTCCTGGCCGTGGTGTCCACGCTCAACGGGACCGCGCCCTGGTCGAACGCCGACGCCGGTGTCGGCCAGAGCCAGGACTCCCCGGACGGGCAGGCGCCCGCCGGCGGAGAGAACCGGTCCGAGGACAAGGGGGACGTGCCCGATGCCGAGGCCCCCGTCACCGTGCCGGTCCGCTCCGCCGACGGCATGGTCGAGTACGAGGTCCTGGGCGTGGACTGCGACCGGGATCCCGCCGAGTACCGTCCCCGGTCCGTTCCGGTGCAGGGGGGCGGCTACTGCTTCGTGCGGGTGGAGATGACCAACCGCAGCGACGAGCGGCTGAGGTTCGAGTTCGATCAGCAGTTCATCCAGGTCGCGGGCGGCGGCGACGGCCCCTACTCGGCGCAGCGGCCGACGCAGGAGGAGAGTGAGACGGTCAGCCTCTGGGACGAGGAGGGCGTCCCGCCCGGGGCCACCGTCGGCGGTGAGCTCGCGTTCATCGTCGCCGAGGACGAGGAGCCGACCGCGGTCCAGTTGACGCACCGCACCGGCGAGGACCGCACGGTGATCTCCATCGGGCACCTGGTGGACTGACGCCGCGACGACCGACGGAACGGGCCCGGTCCACGCTCAGCGCGTACCGGGCCCGTCGTGCCGCCTCGGCCCGCCCGTCGCCCCGGGACCGTTCCGGCCGACGGGACCGGCCCTACTCCCACTCGATGGTGCCCGGGGGCTTGCTGGTCACGTCCAGGGTCACCCGGTTGATCTCGCGCACCTCGTTGGTGATGCGGTTGGAGATGCGGGCGAGCACGTCGTAGGGCACGCGCGACCAGTCGGCGGTCATCGCGTCCTCGCTGCTGACCGGGCGAAGCACCACGGGGTGGCCGTAGGTGCGGCCGTCTCCCTGGACGCCGACCGAGCGGACGTCGGCGAGGAGCACGACCGGGCACTGCCAGATGTCGCGGTCCAGCCCGGCCCGGGTGAGCTCCTCGCGGGCGATCGCGTCGGCTTCGCGCAGGATCTCCAGGCGCTCGCGGGTCACCTCTCCGATGATCCGGATGCCGAGGCCGGGGCCGGGGAACGGCTGGCGCCACACCATCTCGGGGGGCAGGCCCAGCTCCTCGCCGACCTTGCGCACCTCGTCCTTGAACAGCTCGCGCAGCGGCTCGACCAGGGTGAACTGGAGGTCGTCGGGAAGGCCGCCGACGTTGTGGTGCGACTTGATGTTCGCGGTACCGGTGCCGCCGCCGGACTCGACGACGTCCGGGTAGAGCGTGCCCTGCACGAGGAACTCGACCTCGGCGCCGTGCTCGCCGGACTCGGCGACGACCTCGCGCGCGGCCTGCTCGAAGACGCGGATGAACTCACGGCCGATGATCTTGCGCTTCTCCTCCGGGTCGGTGACCCCGGACAGCGCGGTCAGGAAGCGCTCCTCGGCGTCGACCACCTTCAGGCTCGCGCCGGTGATCGCGACGAAGTCCTTCTCGACCTGCTCGGCCTCGCCCTTGCGGAGCAGCCCGTGGTCGACGAACACGCAGGTGAGCTGGTCGCCGACGGCGCGCTGCACCAGGGCGCCCGCCACGGCGGAGTCCACGCCGCCGCTCAGGGCGCAGATGACGCGCTTGTCGCCGATCTCCTCGCGGATCCGCTCCAGCTGCTCCTCGACGATGTTGAACATCGTCCACGTGGGGCGGCAGCCCGCCCCCTCGTACAGGAACCGGCGCAGGACGTCCTGGCCGTGCTCGGTGTGCATCACCTCGGGGTGGAACTGCACGCCGAACAGGCGGCGCTCGGTGTCCTCGAAGGCGGCGACCGGCGCTCCGGCGGTGCTGGCCGTGGTCCGGAAGCCCTCGGGGGCGCGGACGACGGAGTCGCCGTGCGACATCCACACCAGGAGGTCCTCGGGCACGCCCTCGAAGAGCAGGGAGTCGGTGCTGGCCGTCAGCTCGGTGCGACCGAACTCACTCAGGTCGGTGCGGTCGACCGTGCCGCCCAGTGCCCGCGTCATGGCCTGGAAGCCGTAGCAGATGCCGAAGGTGGGCACCCCGGTCTCGAAGAGCTCGGCGCCCACGTTGGGCGCGCCCTCCGCGTAGACCGACGACGGGCCGCCGGACAGGATGATGGCCTTGGGGTTCTTCGCGAGCATCTCCTCGACCGGCATGGTCGAGGGCACGATCTCGCTGTGCACGTGGCATTCCCGCACACGCCGTGCGATCAGCTGCGCGTACTGCGCGCCGAAGTCCACGACGAGGACGGTGTCGAACGTGCTGTCAGCACCAACGGACACGACGGAGGACCTTCCGCAGAAGAACAGGGATATACGCCCAGTCTAGGGCGTGTTCCACGGACGCGTTCCCTGCTGCGCGACGGGCAGCATCCACGGAACACGCCCTGGGCGTGTTCCGCGCGTTCGGCTTGGTGCGGAGCCCCGACCGGGTGTGCCGTGCCGCTCAGCGCGCGGCGCCGTCCCCCGCGAAGCCGCCCGGGTTGGCGGACTGCCAGCGCCAGGCGTCGGCGCACGCGTCCTCGACCGTGCGCACGGCCTTCCAGCCCAGGTCGCGCGCGGCGGCCGACGGATCGGCGTAGCAGACGGCGATGTCGCCGGGGCGGCGGCCGACCACCTCGTACGGGATCGTGGCGCCGGTGGCGCGCTCGAAGGCTCGGACGCTCTCCAGGACCGACGTGCCCTGGCCGGTGCCCAGGTTGTACGTGCGCCACCCCTGGGCGTCCGCCAGGTGGGCGAGGGCGGCGAGGTGGCCGCGGGCCAGGTCCACGACGTGCAGGTAGTCGCGGACACCGGTGCCGTCGGGGGTGTCGTAGTCGTCGCCGAACACCCGGAGGAGGTCGCGGCGCCCGGCGGCGACCTGCGCGAGGTAGGGGAAGAGGTTGTTGGGCACGCCCTGCGGGTCCTCCCCGATCAGGCCGCTGGGGTGGGCGCCGATCGGGTTGAAGTACCGCAGCGCGGTGACCCGCCACCGGGGGTCGGCGACGGCCAGGTCGCGCAGGACCTGTTCGGCGAAGAGCTTGGTCGCGCCGTAGGGGTTGGTGACGCTGAGCGCCCCGTCCTCGGTGATCGGGGTCCGCGCGGGGTCGCCGTAGACCGTGGCCGAGGAGCTGAACACGAGGTCGCGGACGCCGTGCTCGTCCATCGCCTCGGCCAGGGTGAGCAGGGCGTCGAGGTTGTTGCGGTAGTAGCGCAGCGGCTGCTCGACGGACTCGCCGACGGCTTTGAGCCCGGCCAGGTGGATGACGGCGCCGACGTCGTGCGCGCCGAGGACGCGGCGCAGGACGGCCGGGTCGGTGCAGTCGCCCCGGTGGAACGTGAGGGCGCGGCCGGTGATCCGCTCGACGCGCCGCAGCGCCTCCTCGTGGCTGTTCACCAGGGAGTCGAGGACCACGACGTCGTGTCCGGCGTCGAGCAGCTCGACGGCGGTGTGGGTGCCGATGTATCCGGCGCCGCCGGTGAGGAGTACGTGCATCTCTCGCTTCCCCAGGGTCGAGGTGTGCCCGCCGCGCCGCGGGCGCCACCCAGGATAGGCGGCGCCCGGGCGCACCTTCGCCGCTAGCGGCGGCCTCCCCTGAGGTCCAACCACAGCACCTGCGGGTCGTGGTCGCTGACCTGGTCGTGGAACTCGGAGTTGATCCGCACGACCTGGTAGTCCATCCGGTCGGCCAGGGCGGCGTTGACCAGGATGTGGTCGAGCGCCTGGGAGTTGCCGTCGAAGACGTAGTTGTACCGCTCGTTCTCGGGCAGGTCCGCCATCGGGTTGGCGAGCGGACCGTCCCCGGTGAGGATGTCGAGGGTCGGCGAGAACGGGAAGTCGTTCAGGTCGCCCATGACCACGACGTTGGCGTCCGGGTCCATCGCGAGCAGCTCGTCGGTGAACTCCCTGACCAGGCGGGCCTGCGCGTTGCGTTGGACCTCGCTCGGCCGCTCGGGCGGCTGCACGACCCCGTGCAGGGACTGGTCGCCGCCCTTGGAGTTGAAGTGGTTGGTGACCACGAACAGGTCGCGGCCGCGCACCCGGAACTGGCCGACGAGCGGCTTGCGGCTGGAGTCCCACGCCTCGTCCTGCGGGGCGATCCGGCCCGGGGAGACGCTCAGCTCGGGGCCGCGCCGTCCCTCCACGACCTCGACGGGGGTGGTGGCGTCGCCGCCGGGGGTGTCGACGAAGCGGACGTGGCGGGGGTTGAAGAGGAAGACGTTGCGGATGTTGCCGCCCGGCTGGCCGCCGTCCTGGCCGTCGGCGGGGTCGATCTGGCGCCAGGCGTAGCGGGGGCCGCCCTGCTCGTGGATGGCGCGCGTGAGCCGCCGGAGCGTGAGGTCGGCGTCGACGGTGCCGTCGTTCACCGGGCCGTTGTCGTCCTGGATCTCCTCCAGTCCGATGATGTCCGGGGAGTCCAGGTACTCGACGATGCCCCGGGCGAGCGCGTCGAACGTCGCCTGGTCGTCCGCGCCGTCGAGGTTCTCGACGTTGTACGTGGCGATGGTGGTCTCGTAGGGCGCGGCCTCGCGGACGGGTTCGCGCTCCAGGTTCCCCGCGGCGAGCTCGCCCAGCGTGGTGGCGCGGATGACGAAGCCGCCGAACCGGCTGTAGTAGAGCGGCCCCTCGGTGACGCCCGTGAGGGTGTCGCCCACGTTGGCCTCGGGGAAGGGGCGGGTGTCGCGGTCGAGCAGCGACTCGATCTTGATCCGCCCGGAGTTGGGGTCGTCGTAGGAGCCGTAGAGGGTTCCGCCGTTGACGGTGGCGTCGTCGCCGGGATCCGTGGTCACCCACAGCGCCGAGTAGGGGTCGGTCGCGGCGATGACGGGGGCGTCCTCCACCCGGACGAGCATGTGCTCGTGGGCGGCCCAGAAGTCGAGGGCGTAGGTGTCGGGAGCCAGGTCGAGGTCGGAGATGTCGCCGCCGTGGTCGGGCGCGTACGTCTCCGGGACCGCGTCGGCGTCCAGCCGGACCGATCCGGGCAGGGGGTTGCCGGACGACTCGACGGTCCACCGCGCTCCGGAGAGCTGGGTGATCGTGTGCGCGTCCGCCTGGGGCAGGTACTCGGCGACACGGCCCTCGACCAGCACCGCGTCGCCGACGGCCACGTCGGGGGTGGTGGAACCGGTGAAGACGAAGAGCCCCTCGCTGGTGCGCGGGTCGCCGTCGCCCTCGGGGTCCTGGAACCAGAAGCCCTGGGCGGAGCCGAAGGCGCTGACCGCCGTGACGACGCCCGGCACGCCGCCGACGTCCCGCCCCGTGAACGGGGAGGTGCGGGTGGTGCCCTGGATGTCGTGGACGCGCAGGTCGCCGGGGTCGACCGGACCGCCCGGGTCGTCGCCGACGGTCTCCCCGGCCGCGTTGACCGGGGTCGGGTCGCCGACGGTGAGGTCGGCGGCGTTGTCGCCGGTGTCGGTGAACGCGTCGTCGCGCGCGGCGGAGGTCGTGTTGCTCAGCTGGGCGGTGGGAGCGCCCTCGTGGATGACCGCGTCGCCGTAGCCGACGATGTCGGCGACCCCCTCCTCCCCGGCGCACTCGGCGGCCGTCCGGCAGGCGACGGGGTCGGTGCCCTGGACGAGGAGGACCGCGCCCGACCGCGCGGACATGGCGGTGCCGCCGTCGGCGTCGGGGGTGGGCAGGTCCGTGTCGCCGCCCGAGCCCTGGCCCTGGCGGACCAGGTAGTGGCCCCCGGCGTCGACGGATCCGTCCAGCTCGGTGACCTGGACGCGGGTGCCGGAGCCCGGCTGGGCGGGGAGGTACTGCACGCTCCAGCCGTCGAGGGCGACGGCGGCGTCGGTGGGGTTGCCGAGTTCGACGAAGTCGTGGCGCAGTTCGGCGCCGCTGTTGCCGCCGCCGCCGTAGACCTCGCTGATGACCGGCGTGGTGGGCGCGGCGGCGGCGGGCGCGGCCGTGCCGAGGGCGGCGGTCAGGAGGAGGGCCGCGGTGGCGGCGGCCGACGCGGGCACACGTCTGGACGGCGTTCTGAGGGAGGTGGGGAACACGCCTGCTCCGATTTCCGGTGTGAGGGGGTTTGTGGGGGTTGTCTGCCTTGTGGGCGTGCACATCATCACCCCCGCGCATGACCCCCCGGAAGAGCGGACGTGAAAAGGAGGCGACACACGACACGGTTTGGTGGGATATGACGACGAACCAGGACGCCGTCAGTCATGTGATCCTCCAAGCCCGGGCGCGCGAAGGCCCCGCCCACCGCGACGGGCGGGCGGGGCCCGAGGAGACCCCTCGTGCCGGTACCGCTAGCAGTTGGGCAGGTTGTACGACGGGTAGTGGCCCGCGTAGGTGTAGAAGCGGCCCCCGCGGGTGCGGTACCAGTGGTTCCCGTAGCGGTTGATCAGGGAGCACTCGAGGAGGACGTACTCACCCGGGTCGACGGTGTCGACCGCGTGCGCGCTCCCGTACGGCTCGACGCGCACCGGCGCCGTCGTGACCGGGTAGCCGTAGACGTACGCGTAGGCGGGCGCGGGCATCAGGGTCGCGACGACGGCGCCGGCCGCCGCGATGACGCCGAACCTCTTGAGCATCTTTTGCATTCCCTATCCTCTCGCCATTCCCGGAAACCGCTGCACGCGGAATCCGGAAAATCCAATTAGCAAGATCCCCGGAGAGCACCGCTATGGAATCAGAGGCGTACGAAAAAATCAAGGACCCCATTCACGAAGGAGGCGGGAAAGATGAGGAAAGAATTCATTCGCTCACCTCCCCCGCGCCCCCACCGCCCGCAAGCCGTCCGGAACGATCTGCGGATCCCCGAACCCCGTAGCGCAGGGAATGACCGACAGTCCTGGAACGAAATCCCGGACACCACCTGTGACCTGGGAAAAGAACGGCGCCCAGAATTCCGGAACGGCTCCACCGGCGGACACGCCGCCACGCCAGGGAAGAATCACCGAGCGTCACACGGGAACCCAAGCTCAAATATTACTCAAATAAGCGGGCGGCCCATGGATGCGCATCCATGGGCCGCCCTAGCCTAGAATCGGCCGCTTTATGCCCGAAAAAGGAGCGGCGGCTTCTCCATTTCGCGAACGGCGGCGGCGACTACAGCCGCGGGTCGACCGGCTCCGACTCCAGGGCCAGCACCGCGAACACCGCCTCGTGCACCCGCCACAGCGGTTCGCCCCGGGCGTGCCGCGCCAGCGCCTCCAGTCCCAGCTTGTGCTCGCGCATCGCCAGCCCCGTCTTGCGGCCCAGCGAACGGCGCTCCTTCAGCACCGCCAGCCGCTCCGGCTCGGTGTAGTCGGGCCCGTAGATGATCCGCAGGTAGTCGGGCCCGCGCACCTTCAGCCCCGGCTGGGCCAGGCCCTTGCGCGCCCGTGCCCGCGCCCCCAGCACCGGCTTGACCACCATGCCCTCGCCGCCCGCCGACACGAGTTCCCGCCACCACCCGGCGGCCGCGTCGCACGCGGCCGGGTCGGTGGTGTCCACGACCAGGTAGCGCGTGGAGCGCACCAGATCCCCGGCCTCGGCGAGCTGCTCGGCGACGCCCATGTGCCACAGGTGGTCGGCGCCCGAGTACTCCCGGCCCTCGGAGGCCAGCACCATGAACGGCGCGTACTGGAGCCCCGCGACACCGTCGGTGTCCCAGGAGTAGCGCCGGTACACCCGGCTGAACTCCTCCATCTGCCCGGTGCGGCGCTCCACGGTGGCCAGCAGGCCGCCCACGTCCACCCCGCGCCCGGCGGCGGCGGTCAGCGCGGCCCCGGCGGCGGGCAGGGCCGCGCGCGCGGCGGCGCCCACCGACGCGTACTGCTCGCGGATCAGCGAGCGGGCCTTGGCCGACCACGGCAGCATCTCCCCGTCCAGGGCGATCCAGTCCGTGCCGAGCCGGTCCCACAGTCCGGCGGCGTCGACCGCCTCGCGCAGCCGGTCCACGACCTCCGCCTGGAGCGCGGGGTCGGAGAAGAAGGGGCGACCGGTCCGGGTGTGGACCGTCCCCAGCTCCCCCGGCACGAACCGGGAACCGGCCACGGCCTCGTCCCGGCACAGCACCGCGATCGCGCGCGACCCCATGTGCTTCTCCTCGCACACCACCTGGCCGATCCCCGAGTTCCGGTAGGAGGCGAACGCCTCCGCCGGGTGCTCCAGCAGGCCGGGGTCGGCGGCGGTGGGCGCGGGGGCCATGGTCGGCGGCAGGTACAGCAGCCAGCGCGGGTCGACCGCGAACCGGCTCATCACCTCCAGCGCCGCGAGGGCGCTGCCGCTGTCAGCGCGGACGGCGCCGTGCTCGGTGTCCACGTGCAGACCCCGGCGGCCGTCGCCGACGCCCACGTCGGTGATGTCCACGACTCCGCTCGGCCGCTCGTCGGAGCACGCGGGCGCCTCGGGCGCGAGCGGCTTGGCGGGCTCGTACCACGTGCGCTCCGCCGCCACGTCGACCAGTTCGCGCTCCGGGTACCGCAGGGCGGTGAGCCGCCCGCCGAACACGCAGCCGGTGTCCAGGCAGATCGTGTTGTTGAGCCACTCCGCCTTGTGCGTGGGCACGTGCCCGTACACCACGGCGGCCCGGCCCCGGTAGTCGCGCGCCCACGGGAGGCGGACGGGGAGACCGTACTCGTCGGTCTCGCCGGTCGTGTCGCCGTACAGGGCGAACGAGCGCACCCGCCCGGAGGCGCGGCCGTGGTACGCCTCCTTCAGACCGGCGTGCGCCACGACCAGCCTCCCGCCGTCCAGGACGAGGTGGCTGACCAGACCGTCGCAGAACTCCAGCACGCGCGCGCGGAACTCCTCGCTCTCGCGCCCGAGCTGCTCCATGGTCTCGGCGAGCCCGTGCGTGAGCCGCGCCTCGGCCCCCTTGAGCACGCGCACGAGCTTGTTCTCGTGGTTGCCCGGCACGCACAGCGCGTCCCCGTCGGCGACCATGCCCATGACCAGCCGCAGCACACCGGGGCTGTCGGGTCCCCGGTCCACCAGGTCGCCCACGAACACGGCGGTGCGGCCCCGCGGGTGGCGGGCGCCGACCGGCCGCCCCTCCTCGTCCCGCGCGATCGCGTAGCCGAGGTCGCCGAGCAGCCGCTCCAGCTCGGCGCGGCAGCCGTGCACGTCGCCGACGATGTCGAAGGGCCCGGTCAGCTCCGTGCGGTCCGGCCAGGCGCGTTCCAGTTCGATGGCGGCCGCGTCGATCTCCTCCGGGCCGCGCAGTACGTGCACCGTACGGAATCCCTCACGGGACAGCCGCTTGAGACCCGACTTCAGATCGCGGCGCTGCCGTCGGACGACGTGGTCGCCGAAGGACCGGTCGGGGCGCCCGCGGTTGCGGCGGACCGCCACCGACTCGGTCACGTCGAGCACGATCGCGGTGGACAGCACGTCGTTGTCCTTGGCGATGCGCACGAGCTGTTCGCGCGCCCCGCGCTGCACGTTGGTCGCGTCCACGACGGTCAGCAGGCCCCGGCGCAGGCGGATGTCGACGATCGTGTGCAGCAGGGCGAAGGCGTCGGCGCTCGCGCTCTGGTCGTCGGGGTCGTCGCTGACCACCCCGCGGCAGTGGTCGGAACCGACCACCTGCGTCGGGAGGAAGTGGCGGGCCGCGAAGGTCGACTTGCCCGAGCCGGACACCCCGACGAGCACGACGAGCCCCATCGCGGGGACGCCGAGCACGCGTGGCTCCGCGGCCGCCGTGGTCTCGGTCTCGCTCATCTGGTGAAGACTCCCATCTGGGTCGGGGCTCCGGTCTCGGGGTGTTCGGGGCCCACCGGCAGGAAGCGGACCCGGTAGCCGCGCCGCCGCGCGACGCCCTCGGCCCACGCGGCGAACTCGGCGCGGGTCCACTCGAAGCGGTGGTCGCCGTGGCGGAAGGCGCCCTCGGGCAGACCCTCGTAGTGCCTGTTGTACTCGGCGTTGGGCGTGGTGACCACCACGACCCTGGGCTGGGCCGCCCCGAACACGCTCTCCTCCATCGCGGGCAGGCGCGGCGGGTCGAGGTGCTCGACGACCTCCATGAGCACGGCGGCGTCGTGGCCCGCGAACCGCGCGTCCCGGTACACGACCGACCCGACCAGCAGCTCGGGCCGGGCGGGCCGGCCGCCCTCCCGCGCACCGTCGGCGACGACGGGGCGGTGGCGACCGCGCCCGTCCGGGTGGCAGCCCCGGCACACCCTGCGGTGCGCGCGTTCGAGGCTGACGGTGCTCACGTCCACACCGGTGATCCGCTCCAGGGTGCGGTCCCGGACCAGGCGGTCGAGCAGCGCGCCGGGCCCGCACCCCAGGTCGACGACGCTGGTGACGCGCTCGGCCTCCAGCACCGCCAGGACGGCTCCGGCGCGCTGTTCGGCGAGGGTCGGTCCGCGCTCCTCGCGCTCCGGGGCCGCGCCGACCTCCTCCACCGCGGGGTCGTCGGCCTCCTCCGGCTCGGACCGGTCGTCGGCCTCGGCCAGTCGCGCCAGGGCCGCGCGCACGTACCGGTCGCGCCGGTTGAGGTAGCGGCGGGCGATCCAGCCCCGCTCGGGGTGCCCGGCCAGCCAGCCGGGGCGGCCGTCGCCGTCCTCGTCGACGGCGCCGCCCGCGCGCAGGAGCTTGTCGACCTCGGACTCGTCCACCCAGTAGTGCTTGGCGCCGTCCATCGCGGGCAGCAGCACGTACAGGTGGCTGAGCGCCTCGGACAGCGGCATCGTGCCGGTCAGGGTGAGCGACAGGTAGTGCGAGTCGCCCCATCCGGGCAGGCCGGGGTCGAGCGGCACGGGTTCGGCCTCCACCCGCCAGCCGAGCGGCGCGAAGAGGGCGCGGGCGCGGTCGGCCCCGCCCCGGCAGGGCACGGCGGGCAGGCTGAGCGTGAGGGGGATGGGCGTGCGCGCCAGCTCCGGCCGGGCGCCGCACCGGCCCTTGAGCGCGCTGCCGAAGACCCGGCCGAGCGCCACGGTGAACAGCGACGACGTCGCGAAGGGGCGGTCGTTGACGTACTGCGCGAGCGCGAAGTCGGGGGTGCTCACCGACGTGCGCGAGCGCAGCAGCGACCGCGGGTCCACCTCCAGCATGAGCGCCGCGGTGCACCGCTCGTCGGTCGCCTCGGGGTAGAAGACGTGCGCCGTGCCGAAGGACTGCTCGAAGCTCTGCGCCCTGTCGGGATGCTTGTGCAGCAGGTAGCCGAGGTCCGTCGCCGGTGTCGCCGTGGTCGTGATCGTCAGTAGCACGCATGCATTGTGGACGAGGTACCGCGATCCGGACCACCGCTTTTCCGGCGGCGCGGTCAGGCCGGCCCGTGCTCCGGGGCGGTGCGCGGGTCCACTCCGGCCCCCGCCATCGCGTGCGCGACCCCGGCCCGGGGATCGCCGAAGAACGACCACGGCAGGTCGCAGTAGTACCGGCCGACCGCGCCGAGGTGCCACCGCGCCGCCTCGGCGACGTCGGCGCGGTGGAAGGCCCAGCCGAACAGGTGGTGGGCCTGGACGTCGCGCTCGTGCGGAACGGCCGCGGTCACCCAGGCGCGGGCCGCGTCGAACAGCTCGCGGACGGGTTCGCCGTGCAGGCGGCCCAGGGACATGCGCGCGATGTAGTCGAAGGAGCCCTCGGCGAGCAGCCGCTTGTGCTCGGCGCGCAGGTGCTCGGCGTGGGCGAGGGCCAGGACGGCGGGCAGCGGGCTGCCCTCGGGGGCTCCGTCGGCCGCCGCGCCCGCCACCGCGAACATCTCCTCGGTCGAGCCGCCCCGGGTCGGGGACACGGTGCGGACCCGGGTCAGGTGCGCGGGGAACAGGTGCGGCGCCCGGTCGGTCAGCTCGCCCCAGAGGCGGTCCTTCTCCCCGCGGTCCGCGCCCAGCCCCATGGCGGCGGTCTGGAGGGCGGCCCAGGGCGCGGCGTCGTCGGGGCGCAGGTGCGCGGCGGCCTCCAGCGGGGCGCGGGCCTCGACGAGCGCCGCCTCCAGGGCCTTGCGGTCGGCCCTGCCGGTGTCCGCTCCCCCGGCGGGTTGGGCGGCGGCCCGCGCGAGCAGGGTGTACCCGAGCCAGAGCATGACGTCGGCCTCGTCGGCGTCGCTCTCGGCCAGGGCGGCGACCTCCCCGATCCGGCCGACGGCGGCGCGGCCGAGCGCCTCCGCGCGGTGGACCCGGGCCTCGGGGTCGTCGCGGTCCTCAGCGAGCAGGGTCAGCCCCGCCGCGACGCCGCCCTCGCGCACCGCCTCGCACCCGGACCTGAGGACGGGGTCGGTGCCGAACGCGGCCGACACCAGCGCCGCCTCGATGCCCGTGCCGGTCGGCACCCGTCCAGGAGTCCGTCGGAATCGCCACATGTGTGTTGATCCTAGGGGGCGCTGTGCTCGCTTTCAGCCTCCGCTTCGCTTCGGTCCGTGTCCGGCCGTGCCCGCACCGCGTCCTCGCCCGGACCGCGACGGCGGCCGAGCACCTGCGCCGCGATCAGCACCACGCCCGCCACCGAACCGACCAGCACGAACCACCCGGCCCCCACCGCCGTCCCGGACACGCCCTCGGCGAGCGCGCTCCACTCCGGCGCGACCAGGACGAACGCCGAGGCCAGGGCCAGCCCGATCCGCTCCACGAGCGTCGTGCGCCGCAGGAAGTGCCCCTCGATGGCGATCGCCGACGTCGCGAGCGCCACGCACCCGCTGAGCACCGCGACCACCAGGTCCATGACCGGGCCGTCCACCGCCAGCAGCGCGGAGTAGGCCATCATGACCGGGATCAGGTAGAGCCCCTTGGCGAACTTCCACGCCGCCGCGCCCGCCCGCATCGGCTTGGCGCCCGCGATCCCCGCCGCCGCGAACGCCGCCAGCGCCACCGGCGGCGTCACGTTGGAGTCCTGGCTGTACCAGTACACGATCATGTGCGCCACCAGCACGGCCAGCCCGAGCTCGCCCAGGGCGGGCACGGCCAGGACCGAGATCACCACGTAGGAGGCGGTCACCGGCAGTCCGAACCCCATGATCAGGGACGCCACCGCGACCATCACCAGCGTGAGCAGCAGGTTGCCGGCGAACACCGTCACCAGCACGTTCGACAGCGTCAGACCGAGCCCGGTCAGGCCGACCATGCCGACGATGACGCCCGCCACCGCGCACGCCACCGACACCGGAAGGGTGTTGCGCGCCGCGGTGACGAACACGTCGAGGAAGTCGCTCGGCGACAGGCGGCTGCTCGCCCGCAGCATCGCCACGACGAGCAGGGCGCCGCACGCGTACAGGCCCGCCTGCGTCGGCGGCACGTACTGGAGCAGCAGGACGATGAGCAGCAGCAGCGGCAGGAGGAAGTGCCAGCCCGCCGCCAGGACCAGGCGCAGTCTGGGCAGGTCCTCGCTCCTGGCCGCGCCGATGCCGTACTTGCGCGCCAGGATGTCCACGAACAGGAACATCACGCCGAAGTACATGAGCGCCGGGATGATCGCGACCTTGACGATGTCGGCGTAGGCGATCCCGGTGCGCTCGGCCATGATGAACGCGCCCGCGCCCATGATGGGCGGCAGGATCTGCCCTCCGGTCGAGGCCGCGGCCTCGACGCCGGCCGCGTCCTCCCTGCGGTAGCCGACCTTGCGCATCAGCGGGATGGTGAACGGGCCGGAGGTGACGACGTTGGCGATCGCGCTCCCGGACACCGAGCCCATCAGCGCGCTGGCCAGCACCGCGCCCTTGGCGGGTCCGCCGACCATCCTCCCGGTGACCACGTAGGCCAGCCCGACGAAGAAGTTGCCGCCACCGGTCTTGCTGAGCAGCGCGCCGAAGAGGATGAACACGAACACGAAGGTCACGACCACGCCGAGGGTGAGGCCGTAGATCCCGTCGCCCAGGTAGGCGTGCGTGGAGATGCGCTGGATGGTCGCGCCGGTGTGCCCGAACTGGCCGGGGATGAGCGGGCCGATCCACGCGTAGTAGACGAACGCGGCGACCAGCACCACCATGATCATCCCGACCGCCCGGCGCGTGGCCTCCAGCAGCACGACCATGAGGACCAGGCCCAGGATCCAGTCCAGCTCGGTGTAGGCGCCCGCGCGCGCGTTCAGCTCGTCCTGGTACACGATCGGGTACACGCTGGCCGCCACGGCCGCGGCGAGCAGCACCAGGTCGAGCACCCCGCCGACCCCGGTCAGCACCCGCCGGGCCGCCGTGTCGCGCGGGTCCCGCCCGTCCGGGGCCCCGTCCGCGGCGGCCCCGCGGCGGGGCGCCAGCGCCCGGACGAGCCGGACCGCCGAGAACCGGGACGTGGCGTCCAGGTCGAAGGGGCGCATGAGCAGGAAGACCATCACCATGACGAACAGCAGGTGGACGATCCGCTGCTGGCGCGCGTCCAGCCCGGCGAAGAGCGCGATGTAGAGCTGGAAGAGGGTCAGACCGACCGCGAGGACGGCCACCACCGCGCCGACCGCGGTCGCCGCCCGGCCCTCGCCCCACCGTTCGGCGGCGACCTTCCGCCACAGGGGACCGTCGCCGCGGTCCCGGCCGTCCACGTCCGGGAGGACGTCGGCGGCCCTGCCGGTGCGTCCGGGCCGGGCTCCGGAGCCGGTCCCTTCCCCTGCTTCGTCGGGGGCGCCCTGCGGACGCACCGCCGTCGGGGTCTCATCCATGGTCATTCCTCGGGTTCTCAGCGGGAGGTCTCGGGGCGGGTCAGCACTCGGGCCGCGGGACGCGGCCGAGGAGCGACCGGAGGGTGGACACCCGCACGGGGGCGACGACCACGCGGTGCGCGGTGAGGCACGGCGAGAGCCGCACCTCGGTGCGGGGCGTGCGCAGGCGGTGGTCGACCGCCGCGGAGCCGGGGCGCAGCACCATCTCGGCGCCGACGTCGCGGTCCATGGCGTCGACCACCCACCACTCCCCGTCGGCGTGGGCCTCCCCCTCCCCGGGGATCTGGCCCATGCCCGCGCCGTACTGGACGCTGCGGGTGGACACGGCGACGAGGCGGCCGTCGCGCACGGTCAGGTCCTCCTCGATCGGCAGGCCGTCGATGGAGTGGACGTAGGCGATCGTGAGGGTCTCGCCCTCGGCGAGCGGGAGGTGGCCGATCACGGTTCCGTCGTCCGTCACGCGGAGGGCGGGCCACACGGGCCACAGCAGGGCGGCGACAGCGGCGGCGGCGAGCACGCCGCCCCACAGGGCCGCGGACCGCGGGCGCCGGAGGGCTCCGGCGCCCGCGGATGGCCGGTCGGTCGGGTCGGATCGGACGGCCATCGCAGGCGTCCTAGCCCTGCGCGCCGGTGTCCGCCACCAGCTCGTCGGGCAGCTCGACGCCCTGCTCCTCGTAGAAGCGGGCGGCGCCGGGGTGCACCGGGACGGGGCTGTTCAGGATGGTCTCGGGGACCAGGTAGTCCTCCGCCGGGGCGTAGGCCTCCAGGACCGCGTCGACGTTCGCGAACAGCGCGGCGGTGATGTCGTAGGCCTGGTCCTCGTTGAAGTCGCCGCCGACCACCAGCGAGTTCCACACCGCGATGGTCTCGACGTCCTCGTCGACGCCCTCGTAGGTGCCGCCCGGGATCGTGTGCTCGGTGTAGCTGCTGGACCCGGCGGTGATGGCGGAGCGCTCGTCCTCGCACATGGGGACGAGGGCGACGTCCTCGGTGGTGGCCAGCTCAGCGAGCCCGGCGTGGCCCTCGCCGACGACCCACGACCCGGCGTCGAGCTGGTCGTTGCGCAGCGCGGTGTCGGTCTCGGCGTACCCGAGCTGCTCGATCTCGATGTCGCCCATGGACATCTCCAGGGCCTCGAACACGGCGCTGGTGGTGGCCGCGTTGCCGCTGCCGGGAGCGCCCACCGAGTAGCGGGTGCCGAGCACGTCCCGGAAGCAGGACAGCTCCTGCTCCTCGACGGTCGCCGCCAGGGCCACCGTGTGGAAGACGTTCGGGTAGAGCACGCCGAGCGCGTAGGACTCGACCGGGCTGTTCTCGAAGTCCGCGAGGCCGTCGAACGCCTGACCGGCGGCGTCGCCCTGGACGATGGCCATGTCGGCCTCGCCGTTGCCGAGGAGGCGCAGGTTCTCCACGGAGGCGCCGGTGGTCTCGGCCGAGGCGCTCTGGCCCTCGATCTCGTCCCCGATGATCGTGCTGAGGACACCGCCGATCTGGAAGTACACACCGGTGGTACCGCCGGTGACGATGCTGAGCTGGTCGCGGACCGCGCCTTCGCCGATCGGCGTCTCCTCCTGGGCGGCTTGGTCGGCGGGCTGTGCGCAACTCGCCAGCAGGAGAACGCTGACGGGCAGGGCGGCCAGGGACGGCAGGGCGCGTCGCATGGTCGAGTCCTCTCGGAATCCTCTGGGGGGCAGTTCGGGAGCAAGGAGGGCGCCGGAGGTATTCCACCGGGGATCGCCCGAGGGTCCGGAACCGATTCCGGCGGGAGCCGCTCCAGGCGCAAACCTAGTGACAACCGACCGGCCGCGGACAGTGTCCGCGCCGCGTTTTGAGGTTCAGCTGAGGTTCCGTCCGTGTTGCTATCGTCTGACCATGGCGTGGGCGGGATGTCACGATTCGTGGTCGATGATGCGGGCCGCGGTCACAGGCGTGCTCGTCGGCGCCCTCCTGACGAGTTCTCTTCCGCCGCACGAGATTCCGCTGCGGTTGTCGGTGGGCACCGGCGGCGAGGGCGGCGTCTACTTCGACTACGGCTCCGGTCTGGCGAGCGCCGTCCTCGCCCGCCCGGACGACACGGAGATCGTCGCGATCCCCACCGCCGCGAGTGTGGAGAACAACCGGCTCGTCGCGGCCGGGGCCGTGGACGCGGCGTTCTCCCTCGCCGACGTGGCGGCGTTGGCCGTCGCCGGAGAGCCCCCGTTCGACGCGCCGATGCCCGTCGCGGCGATCGCGCGCCTGTACGACAACCACACCCACCTGGTGGTCCGCGCCGACGCGCCCCACACGGAGATCGCCGACCTGGAGGGCGCGACGGTGTCCATGGGCGCGAGCGGGTCCGGCACCGAGATGATGGCCGAGCGGCTGCTGGCGTTGGCGGGTCTGGACGAGATCACCGAGGAGGAACGGGCGGCGGGGGCCGCGGGCGTGGTCCCGACCCGCCTGCCGATCGGCGAGTCCGCGCGCGCGTTGGAGGAGGGGCGCGTGGACGCGTTCTTCTGGTCGGGCGGCCTGCCCACCCGGGCCGTGGCCGAACTCGCCGCGCGTACGCCGATCCGGCTGATCGACCTGGCCGAGTTCGTTCCCGCGCTGGTCGAGGAGTACGGCGAGTTCTTCACGGAGATGCCCGTCCCCGCCGGGACCTACGAGGACGTCCCGGCCGTGCGCACGATCGGCGTGCCGAGCCTGCTCGTGGTCAACGAGCGGATGCCGGACGAGGTGGCCGGGGAGTTGACCCGGTTGCTGTTCGATTCGCGCTCCGACCTGGTCGGCGTCCATCCGGTGGCGCTGCACCTGAACCCGCGCTCGGCGATCGCCACGCTGCCGGTGCCGCTGCACCCGGGGGCGGCGGCCTACTACCGCTCGATGAAGTACGCCTACGACAGTTCGGGCGCCTGACCGGCCGAGGTCCGCGTCCCGTCGACCGGGAGGCGCACCCGGGCGTCGATCCCGTGCGGGCTGCGCTGCCGGAGGGTGAGCCTGGCGCCCTGGAGCTCCAGCAGCGTGACGACGACCGACAGCCCCAGCCCGCTGCCGCCGACCCCGTCGTGTCCGTCCCGCCAGAACGGACGGGCGGCGTTGACCAGCTGGTCCTCGGACAGCCCCGGCCCGTCGTCGACCACGTGCACGTCCACGTGACCCGCACCCGCGCCGTCCGGGTCGGCGAACGGGCCCCGCACCCGCACCGCGATCCGCACGCCCTCCCCGCCGAACTTCAGGGCGTTGTCGATCAGCGCGTCCAGCGTCTGGTCGAGCGTGCCCTCCACGCACCTGACCCGGACGCCCCGCTCCCCCTCGGCCGCCAGGACGGCTCCGGCCCGCTCGGCGATCGGCGACCACGCCGCCACCCGGGCCTCGGCGACCGCGGCGACGTCCTCCCACACCGTGGAGTGGTCGGCGTCCTCGGTCCGGGCCAGCGTGAGCAGGCTGTCGCAGACCCGGGACAGGCGGTCCACCTCGTCCAGGGCCAGCCGGTGGCCCTGGCGGCCCTCGGGCGGCAGGTGTCGCGCGAGGGAGTCCACCCGCAGCCGCAGCGCCGCCAGCGGGTTGCGCACCTGGTGCCCGGCGTAGGCGACGAACAGGCGCTGCCGCTCGATCATGGTCGTGATGGTGTCGGCCATCTGGTTGAACGACTCCGCCAACCGGCGCAGCTCGGGCGGGCCGGCCGCCGTGTGCACCCGGGTGTCCAGGCTGCCGTCGCTCACCGCCCGCGTCGCCTCGTCCAGGTCGTCGATGGGCCGCAGTACCCAGCGGGTGAGCGGACCGGCGGCGGCGATGCCCGCGACCATCAACAGGGCGACCGCCGCCAGGGCCTCCCCCCACAGGACGAGCGTCGCCCCGCGCAGGGCCCCGGTCGGCGAGGCGGTCACGGCGGCTCCGACGACCTCCCCCGCGCCGCCGATCGGTTCGGCGACGATCAGCGGTTCCTCCTGCCACGGCCAGACGACGGTGTCGGCGCCCATCCGGTTGCCCGCGAGCGCGGTGCGCACCTCGGGCGGGAGCACCGCGTCGTCCTCGGGGGAGGGGTCGAGGTCGGCCAGCGTGAGGCCCTCCCTGGACGCGGCGACCACGGTGCCGTCCCGGTCGACCACGAGCGCCCTGATCCCGTACAGCCGGTCGTAGGCGACCAGCTCGCCGCTCAGGCTCCCGGCCGACCCGGTGATCACGCCCGGCTCGGCCAGCCCGGCGAAGCGCGCGGTGTCGTTGATGCGGTCGAGGAGCATGGCGGAGGTCCCGCGCGCGGCGATGCTTCCGCACAGCGGCAGGGCCAGTCCCAGGCATCCGGCGACCAGCAGGGTGACGTAGACGATCACGACGCGTCGGCGCACCGCTCAGGCTCCCGACGGTCGGAGCGGGCTCACGTCCGCGCCGTCGGCGCGACGGCGGACGCGGTCGGCGGCGCGGGCTCGCCCTCCCGGGCCGGGGGCGGGACGCGGTCGGCCGCCACGGGCCGCGCGTCCGGGACCAGGCGGTACCCGACGCCGCGCACGGTCTCGATGAGCCCCGGCACGCCGAGCTTGGAGCGCAGCGTCCCCACGTGCACCTCCAGGGTGCGGCGCGTGCCCTGCCAGGCGGTCTGCCACACCCGCAGCAGCAGCTGCTCGCGCGGGACGACCGTCCCCGCCTCCCGGACGAGGACGGCGAGCAGGTCGAACTCCTTGCGGGTGAGGTCGACCGGGACGCCCGCGCACGTGGCGGTGCGCGTGGCCGGGTCGACGGCGACCGCTCCCGCGGAGAGAGCGGGTGCGCCCCGGCGGGCCGTGCGCCGCAGGACCGCCTCCATCCGGGCGCACAGCTCCTCCAGCGCGAGGGGTTTGACCACGTAGTCGTCGGCGCCCGAGCGCAGGCCGCGCACCCGTTCGTGGCGGTCGCCCCGGGCGGTGACCATGATGACGGCGGTGTCGCCGCCGTCGGGACGTTCGCGCAGGCGACGGCACAGGTCGATGCCGTCCATGTCGGGCAGGCCGAGGTCCAGCAGAACGATGTCGACGGGCGCGGCGGCGAGCGCGGCCTTCGCGGTGCGGGCCTGTTCGACCGTGTACCCGTGGCCCTCCAGGGCGCCCGCGAGGGCGTCGGCGAGCCTGACGTCGTCCTCGACGAGAAGCACCGTGATCATGGGGGTCCTTCGCGGCGGGGTGAGGGGATGTCGGTACCGCACCCTAACGCCAAACGTGTGTTCCGGGCCACACTGGCCGCGGCGACGGCGCCGGGAGCCGCCGTCCCCGGCCCGCCGCCGGGAGGGGTCAGTCCCCGCCGGGCCGCCCGATCCCGGCCTCCGGGACGATCTCCGGAGCCCCGTGCTGGATGGCGTCGGCCTCCTGGTCGGTGTCCTGCTCCTGGGCGGCGCGCTCGGCCTCGATCCCCTTGCGGTAGAACTCGACCTCCCGCTTGACCTGCTCCTCGCTCCATTCGAGCGGCACCGCGAGCAGTTCGGCCGCCTCCTCGGCGACGGCGATCCCCCGGTCCCAGGTCTCGAAGGAGATCCGGGTCCGCCTGCTCAGCACGTCCTCCAGATGGCGGGCGCCCTCCGCCAGGGCGGCGTAGACGATCTCCGCGCGCAGGTAGTCGTCGGCGGCGGCGAGCGGCCGGCCCAGGTCGGGGCGTTCCCGGATCAGCGTCAGCAGGTCGTGGACGGAGGACCCGTAGCGGCGCAGCAGGTGGGTGACGCGCGAGACGTGCAGGCCCGAACTCCGCGCGAGCGCGTGGCGCTGGTTCCGCAGGGCCGCGTACCCGTCGGCGCCGACGAGCGGCAGGCGGTCGGTGACCGAGGCCGGGACGCCGCCGCCGAGGCCGTGCGCGACCGCGTCGACCGCGTCCTTGGCCATGACGCGGTAGGTGGTGTACTTGCCGCCCGCGATGAGGACCAGGCCCGGCACCGGATGGGCCACCGTGTGCTCGCGGGACAGCTGGGAGCTCTCCTCGGACTCCCCGGACAGCAGCGGGCGCAGTCCCGCGAAGACCCCCTCGACGTCGTCCCTGCCCAGCGGGGTGCGCAGGACCTGGTTGACGTGGTCGAGGACGTAGTCGATGTCGGCACGGCTCGCGGCCGGGTTCTCCTTGTCGAGGTCCCAGTCGGTGTCGGTGGTGCCGATGATCCAGTGCCGCCCCCAGGGGATGACGAACAGGACGCTCTTCTCCGTGCGCAGGATCATGCCGGAGGACGCCTGGACGCGGTCGCGCGGAACGACCAGGTGGACGCCCTTGGAGGCGCGCACGTGGATCTGGCCGCGACCGCCGACCATCTCCTGGATGTCGTCGGTCCACACCCCGGCGGCGTTGACCACCTGGCGGGCGCGGACGCGCAGCTCCGCACCGGTCTCCAGATCGGCCGCGCGGGCGCCGACCACGTGCTCCCCCTCCCGCAGGAAACCGACCGCCTGGACGCGCGAGGCGATCCGCGCGCCGAGCCCCGCGGCGGTGCGCAGCACGGTGGTGACGAAGCGGGCGTCGTCGACCTGGGCGTCCCAGTACTGCACGGCGCCGGCCAGGGCGTCCCTCCTGAGCGCGGGGAAGACCCGCAGCGCGCCCGATCTGGTCAGGTGCCGGTGCGCGGGCAGCCCGCGATTGTTTCTCGACGTCAGGGCGAGGGCGTCATAAAGGGTCACTCCGGCGCCGATGTAGAACCGCTCCCAGTGGTGGGAGAAAGGGAAAAGAAAGGGCACCGGGCGGACCAGGTGCGGGGCGATCGTCGTGAGCAGCAGCCCCCGTTCGGTGAGCGCCTCGCGGACCAGTTCGAAGTCCAACTGCTCCAGATAGCGGAGTCCGCCGTGGATGAGCTTGCTGGATCTGCTGGAGGTACCCGAGGCGAAGTCCCGCGCCTCGATCAGCCCGGTGGACAGACCGCGCGACACCGCGTCCAGCGCGACACCCGCCCCGACGATGCCCCCGCCCACGACGAGGACGTCGAGTTCCTCGTCGGCCAACGACGCGAGCGCCTCGGTGCGCGCGTCCGGTCCCAACCACGTGGTCGCCATCCGTCGTCCTCCGTCTCGATGGTGCTCCTCCCAGGCAGATACCCGCCCGGAGCCCCTGTCCATCGGACCGGCCAGAGGCTCCCAGGCTATGCGGACGGTTCTCCGGGACACGCGTATTCGCACCTCACGGCATGTCGCCCGGGCATTCTCCGGTCGGAGGAATGGAACCGATCGGTTGCCTGGGAAACATCTTCCACACAAGGCTCAAATCTTGCTCAATTGGCCCGTTGGCGCATTCGAAAAACGCACCCGCCGTCCTAGTGTGATACCGCTCCCACGAGGGAGTGATCCACGACACAAGGAGATGTGAGTGATGACGGCGACCCCCCTCGCCCGCCTCGGCGACCGCATCCTGGAGCGCCTCGCCCCGAAGGCCACCGCCAAGGCCGACCAGTTCGAGTGCAGCTACACCACCTACCGGTGCCGCCTCCCGTACTGCGGCGGCAGCGCCTACTTCCTGTCCCGCGACTACAAGTACCAGTGCAGCGACGGCAGCTACCGCTGGGACCCCGTCGGCTGCTGCCGCTGACCCTCCCCTCCCCCGGTGGCGGACCGCGTTCCGCCGTTCCGCCACCGGCCCCGGCCCACCCCCCACCCGTGAGGCACCGGTTCCTTGCTCTCGCTCACCGCCCTCTTCCTGCAACTGGCCGTCGCCGGGGTCTTCCTCGCCTCCGGGCTCTCCAAGGCCCGCGGTACGGCCAACGAGGAGACCTGGTCGGTCCTGGCCGCGCGTCTTCCCCTGTCCGCCGTCCGCTTCCCGGTCCGCGCCGCCTCCGTCGCGCACACCGCGGTCGAACTGGTGGTCGGGACCGCCCTGCTCGCCGGTTCCTGGGCGCGCGGGCCCGCCCTCGCGGCGGCCACCGGCCTGTTCGCCGCGTTCACCCTGCTGGCCCTGTACTCCGCACGTGCCGGGAACGCCGTTCCCTGCTCCTGCTTCGGCAAGACCCGGACGTCGCTCGGGTGGCCGCACGTGTGGCGCAACCTCGCCCTGACCTGCCTGGCCGCGACCGGTCTGGCCTGCGCGACCGCCGCCGGACCGGGGCTTCCCGCCCCGCTGGGAGCGGTCGGCCTGGCCGTCGTCGGCGCCGTCGCGGTCACGGCCGTGACCTTCTACTACGACGACCTCGTCGACCTCTTCGGCTCCAGCGCGGGAGGACGGCCGACCGCGCGGCTCCCCCGTCCGTGAGTTTGGAGAACACCGTGGGAATCCTCATCGCGGCGGTCGTGCTGCTGACCGCCCTCACCCTGTTCAACCTGCTGTTGACCATGGCGCTCGTACGTCGCCTGAGGCAGCTGGAGAGCTCCCCGGGCGGCGGGCCGTCCGTCCCCTCCCCGGATCTGGAGGACGTCCCCGCCGGCACGCCGGTCCCGGAGTTCACCGCCCAGAGCACCGACGGGGTCACCGTCTCCTCCGCGGACCGGCTCGGCGGCATGGCCCTGTACGCGTTCTTCGACACCGCCTGCGGGTCGTGCAAGGAGCAGCTCCAGCCGTTGGTGGACTTCGCGCGCCAGGTGGGTCTGTCCCGTGAGCAGGTGATCGCCTTCGTCGGCGACCCGCGGGGCGAGGCGCGGACCTACACCTCCGTTCTGGAGGGACACGTGACCGTGGTCATGCAGAAGGTCCACGACGACGTCGGCCAGGCGTTCTCGCTCACCGGAATCCCCGCCTTCGTCTTCGCCGACGCCCGGGGGGTGGTGGTCCGCTCCGCGGTGGCGGTCAAGGACCTCGAGGACGCCCTCGTGGGGGCGTGATGGGCCCGTCCCCCGCCAGCGGACGCCTGGGCCCGCGCGCCGCGTGCGCGCGGGCCCTGCGCTCGCTGGAGATCGCGTGGCGGGCCGCACCCTGGTCGTTGGCGTCGTACGGCGCGCTGACCGTGGCGACCGGGCTGCTGCCCGCGGCGGGCGCGCTGCTCACCAAGTGGCTGCTGGACACCCTCCAGTTCGGCGGACCGGCCCCCGGCGTGCCCGGTGCGCTGGCGGGCGCACCGGTCCTGGTCGTCGTCCTGCTGGGCGCGTGCACCCTCGTCGGCGCCCTGGCGGACCACCTGGCCACCTACCTGAACTCCCGGGTCCGGAGGGGTGTGGGCCTGCTGGTGGAGCAGCGCCTGTACGGGGCGGTCAACCGGATCGACGGTCTGCGCCGCTTCGAGGATCCCGCGTTCCTCGACCGGCTGCGCCTCGCGCAGTCCTCCGCCACCGCCGCGCCGGAGGAGATCATCGGCTCCCTGTTCGGGACGGTGACCACCGCTCTGACCATCACGAGCTTCCTCGGGATCCTGGTGACCGTCAGCCCCGTCGTCACCGCCGTCACCGTGGCGGCGGCCCTTCCGTCCCTGGTCGTCCAGCTCGCGCTGAACCGCCAGCGCGCCGGGATGATGTGGCGGATGAGCCCGCGCATGCGGCGGCAGGTGTTCTACCGGGCGCTCACACTGAACGTGGCGGCGATCAAGGAGACCCGCCTGTTCGGGACCGGGGACTTCCTGCTCGGCCGGATGAGGGAGGAGACCGTCCAGGTCAACCGGGCCGAGGAACGGGTGGACCGGCGGGTGGTGGCCACCCACGCGCCGCTGGCCCTGCTGGGCGCGCTGGTCTCCGCCGGAGGCCTCGTCTGGATGGTGACCGCCGCGGTGCGGGGCGCGTTCACGATCGGCGACGTGTCCGCTTTCGTCGCCGCGGTGGCGGGGGTGCAGGGCGCCCTGGCCGGCATCGTGGAGACCCTCTCCCGCGCCTACCAGTCCCTGCTGCTCATGGGCCACTACGACGACGTGGTCGGCACTCCGACGGACCTGCCCTCCCCCGCCGATCCCGATCCCGTGGAGCCGCTGCGCGGGGAGGTCCGGCTGGAGGACGTGTGGTTCCGCTACACCGACGACGGCCCCTGGGTGCTCCGCGGGGTCTCCCTGACCGTCCCGGCCGGGGGCTCGCTGGCGCTGGTGGGGCTCAACGGCGCGGGCAAGAGCACCCTCGTCAAGATCCTGTGCCGGATGTACGACCCGACGCGGGGACGGGTCCTGTGGGACGGGGTGGACATCCGGCGCATGGACGTCGGCGAACTGCGCTCGCGCATGAGCGCCGTGTTCCAGGACTTCATGTCCTACGACCTGCCCGTGCGGGAGAACATCGCGCTCGGAGCCCTGGACGCCGCCGACGACGACGGCCGGGTCCGC
This sequence comes from Nocardiopsis sp. NPDC050513, assembly GCF_044457925.1. Classification (NCBI taxonomy): domain Bacteria; kingdom Bacillati; phylum Actinomycetota; class Actinomycetes; order Streptosporangiales; family Nocardiopsidaceae; genus Nocardiopsis; species Nocardiopsis sp. NPDC050513. The sequence goes on from NZ_JBITHK010000001.1 coordinate 614,036, forward strand.
GCCGCGGCCCGCGCGGCGGGCGCGGACGGCTTCGTCGCCGACCTGCCGCACGGATACGACACCGTGCTCTCGCGGGTGTTCTACCAGGGGGAGGACGACGACGAGTCCGGCGTCACCCTCTCCGGCGGGCAGTGGCAGCGGCTCGCGATCGCGCGATCGCTCATGCGCGAGGGGCGGGACCTGCTGATCGTGGACGAGCCGACCTCCGGGCTGGACCCGCAGGCCGAGCGGGAGGTCCAGGACCGGCTGCGGACCCTGCGCCGCGGCACGGCGACCGTCATGGTGTCCCACAGGATGGGCTCGGTGCGCGAGGCGGACCGGATCGCGGTCCTGGAGGAGGGGCGGATCACCGAGGTCGGGCGGCACGGGGAACTCATGGCACGGGGCGGTGAGTACGCCCGGCTGTTCGCCCTCCAGGCCGAGGGGTACGCCGAGGACGGCGCCGGGCGCCGTCCCGACGCTCCCGAGGAGGCGATCGTGTGAACGTTCCGGTGTGGGTCGGGGCGGCGTCGGCCGCCGTGCTCGCCGTCGCCGTCGTCGCGGCGGCCGCCGTGGCGTGGCGTCTGCGCCGCGGGTACGTCGTCGTCACGGTGGACGGGGAGAGCATGGCGCCCGCCTTCGCCCCCCGCGACCGGGTGCTGGTGCGGCGGGGCCGCGACGGGGTGGAGCGGGGCGCCGTGGTGGTCGTCGGGCTGCCCTCCGCGGAGTCCGGGTGGCGCGGGTCGGCGCCGTTGGGCCCGGACGTCCCCGGGGAGGGGTGGTACATCAAGCGCGTGGCCGCCACCGCGGGGGAGCGCTACCCCGACGCGGTCGGCCTCGACGGGAACGTCCCTCCCGCCCACGTGGCCCTGCTCGGCGACAACATCGGGAGCATCGACTCCCGCCACCACGGCCCCTGTCCGGAGCACCAGATCCTCGGCGTCGTGGTCCGGCGCATGAGCCGCTCCCCGCGCGAGGACGCGCGGGGAGCCGGGGCGGCACGGCCCTGAGCCGCTGGGCCCGCCCGTCACGCGCGCCGGACGGCGAGGGCCAGGAACGCGGTCGCGACGGTCACCGCGCCGCCGGCGAGCGAGGCCGCGGCGAGCCCGCCCGACGTGGGCTCCGTTCCGCCCCCGGCGTTGGCGACGGCGACCAGCACCGCCAGTCCGAGCGCCCCGCCCACCTGCTGGGACGTGGACACCATGGCCGAAGCGACCCCCTGCCGCTCCGGGGCGACGCCGCTGCCCGCGGAGGCGAAGACCAGCGGGTAGGTCGTTCCCGCGGTGATCCCGAGCAGCACGACGGCGGGGAGGGTCAGCCAGTAGCTCTCCCCGGTCACCGCGAGGGCGAAGACCAGCGAGGTGACGCCGACCGACAGCACGCCGGCGAACAGGGCGGCGCGCGTCCCCCACCGCCGGAGGACGGCGGGCAGGACCAGCATGGAACCGAGCATCGCGAACAGTCCCTGCGGCAGGAAGCCCAGCCCGGCGACGAGGGGGCCGAGCCCGAGGACGGACTGGACGTGCGTGGTGTAGACGTAGTGCAGCGTGTTCACGACGCCCATGAGCACGAGGATGAGCGCCATCGTCACCAGCAGCGTCCGGTCGGTGAGCAGCGCCGTGGGCAGCAGGGGGTCGGCGGAGCGGCGTTCGACGACGGTCAGCAGACCGAGCAGCACCAGGCCGAGGGCGAGGGAACCGGTGCTCTCCAGGGCGAACCAGCCCGCCTCCTGGGTGCGGAACACCCCGAACACGAGCAGCAGCGACGCGGCGGTCACCAGTCCGCCGCCCAGGACGTCGAACCCGCCGGTGCCGGGCGCGCGCCCGTCCCGGGGCAGCAGGCGCGGCGCCGCGAGCGCGACGGCGAGGGCGAGCGGGACCAGCGCCCAGAACACCGACGACCAGCCGAGGTAGCTGGTGAGCAGCCCGCCGACCGCGCCGCCCGCCAGGGCGCCGAAGGCTCCGGCCGTTCCCCAGACCGCCATGGCCCGGGTGCGTTCGGGACCGGCCGCGAAGACGGAGTTCACCAGGGCCAGTGTGGCGGGGAAGAGCGCGGCGGCGCCCAGTCCCTGTGCGGCCCGGGCGGCGACCAGCACGCCGGGGTGTCCCGCCAGGGCGCCGGCCACGGAGGCGGCGGCCATGAGACCGGCGCCGAGGGCGAGCATGCGGCGGGCGCCCAGCCGGTCGACGGCGCGGCCGCCCAGGAGCAGGAACCCGCCGAAGCCCAGGGCGAAGGCGTTGACCACCCACGGCAGGGATCGGGACGTGAAGCCGAGCGCGTCGCCGATCTCCGGCAGCGCGACGTAGACGATGTTGAAGTCGACCGAGACGGTGAAGTGCGCCAGCGCCAGGACCGCGAGGGCGGCTCGCGGTCGGCGGGCGCCCCGGGGGCGGTCCGCGGCGGCGGTCGGGGACGGGTCGGACTCGGGGGGCATGGCGGCCCTTCCTTCGGGTGGTGCGCGAGCGCTGAATATTCCAGCGCTGAACTATTGAGCACGAGAGTAGAGGAATTTACTTCAGCGCGCAACATTCCAGCGTGGTAGCATTTCACCATGAGCCACGACGGTTGCCTGGACGCCACGGAGGAACGGACCTGGGACGCGGCGACGCTGGCCTTCCGCCTGCTCGACCAACGGGTCGAACAGGACCTCCAGGAGGCCGTCGACCTGCCGCTCACCTACTACGAACTGCTCGTCATGCTCTCCAAGGACCCCGACCGGTCACTGCGGATGAGCGAGCTGGCCGAACGCACGCACACCAAGCCCAGCCGGATCTCGCACGCCGTCCGCAAGCTCGGCGAGGCGGGCTGGGTGGAGCGCGTCCACTGCGAGACCGACCGGCGCAGCGTGTTCGCCGTCCTGACCGACGAAGGTCAGAGGGTGCTCGACGAGGCGGGTCCGCGCCACGTCCGGAGCATGCGCGAGAACCTCCTCGACCTGCTCAGCCCCGAACAGCGCACCCAACTCCTGGACATCAGTCGGACGCTGCTGGAGCGGCTGGAGCGGGACTGACCGGCGCCGTCCCGTGCACCGGCGCCGTCCCGAGCGCCTCCAGGCGGCGGATCATCCGGTACACGATCACCAGCGGCACGATCCCGAACACCCCGAACGACATGTCGATCAGCTGCCAGAAGAACGGGATCCCCCGGATCGGCCCGCAGACCAGCGCGAGCGGGATCACCATCACGCACGCGATCATCCCGAACTGGATCACCCACACGTTGCGCACCGGGTCCCGGAACGGGCCGTAGAAGGCCACCGCGATCACCAGGTGGGCGAAGGCCAGCCAGTCGGTCCCGTAGAGCACGAACGGGTGGTCGCGCTCAACGGTGTCCAGCCCCTCCCGGACCCGCTCCACCCAGTGGACCAGCCCCGGCAGCGCCTCCGCGACGGGGGCGAACGGGCCGTGCAGGAGGGACGCGAGGAGCCGGATCTCGGCGGGCAGCGGGAAGGCGGTCACTCCGCTGACCACCAGGCCCGCGATGAAGAGGACGATCCAGACCCTGATGCGGCGCAGCAGCCTCGTACGCGTGTTCACGCCTCGACCCTAGACCCGCCCGCCCGGACCGCCCCGGCGCCCCCGGACCAGCGGCCCGAGGGCGCGGACTCCGCGCCGGTCAGGCGGCGTCGGCGTAGGCGTGCGCGTAGGCGAGCACGTCGGCGAGGTAGGTCCTGGACTCGTTGTACTCGAGCATCGCGCTCTCCCAGTCCGCCGCCACCGTGAGGTCGCGGCCCCCGTCGCACAGGTAGCGGGCGGCGGACAGCGCGGCGTCGTCGATGCTCTGCGGGTCGGCGACGCGGCCCTCCAGCGCCGTGCCCCACCGGGCCCAGGTGCCGGGGATGAACTGCATCGGACCGACCGCCCGGTCCCACACGTCGTCGCCGTCCAGCTCACCGCCGTCGGTGTCCGCGATGGCCCGGGTGTTGTTGCCGCCGTCCAGCGGGATGCCGATGATGTCCACGGTCGTGGCGCCGTCCGGCCCGATCTCGCCCCCGCCGTAGGTGCCGTGCCGCGACTCGACGTACCCGATCCCCGCCAGCGTCGGCCACGACAGACGGCACGAGGGCTGCCGCTCCTCCATCGAGAGCTGGGCGCTGGCGTACCCCTCCAGCGCGCGGCGGGGGATCCGCGTCGCCTCCGACACCTCGTCGAGCCACTCCGCCGTGGGCCGGGCGACGCCCGCGCCCGGGTTCTGCTGCTCGTCGGCGCCGTCGTCGGCCCCGGCGCCGCCTGCCGCCTCCCGCGCTCCGCCCTCGGCGACGACGTCCGGGGAGGTCGGCGGCCCGGTCAGGTCGGCGGCGGGCGGTGTCTGGATGCTCCCGTCGGTGATCTCCCCCACGGGCGCGGAGGCGTCCCATCCGCCCAGGTTCGACGAGATCCGGTCGACCGTGTACACGACCCCGCCCGTGAGCAGCAGGCACACGGCGAGGGTCGCGCAGACGGCGGCGATCGGGCCGCTTCGCCCGGAACCACCGCGCTCGTGGTCAGCCATTCGGTCCTCCAGTGTCGGGACGACATCCGGTCATGGTCGGGTCATGTGACGCCCAAATCCGGACCATGGTCGCACACGGCCTCCGTCCCGTCACCGGGGGATCGCAATCGGGTAGGCGGGTCGGGTCGCCCGACCCGCCTCCCACACCACCGGACATGCGGACCACGCATCCGGCGGTTCGTCAGACCGCTTCCCTGAA